>NZ_JBPJSQ010000010.1:0-87297 GCF_051192575.1 Aestuariimicrobium soli
TCTTGGTTCCTGGGGGCGTTTTTTTTTTCCCAGGGGGGAAAGGCCCCGCACCCGGGAAGCCGAAACGGATCGGTGGTGTCGTGTCACCGGTGGTCTCACCTGCGATCCCCACCGGCGATCCGGGGTCGTGTCCGAGGGTGGAGGGTCCCTCGATCAGCGTCCAGGACGACCGCCGCCCTGGATGACGCCGGCGTTGTAGGCCTTCACCACCGCGTCGGCCTCGGCCTGCGTGAGGGTGCCCGCCTTCACCGCGGCGTCGAGCTTCGTCTTCAGCGCGGTCAGACCTTCGGCCTTGTGGGCGGCCTGCACCGCCTCGATGGCGGCCGTCACCTTCGCCTCGCTCACGCCCAGCTCCTTGGCCAGGGCCGTCACGAAGGCCTTCTGCTGGGCGGTGCGGGCGGCCTCCCGATCGGCCTCGGTGGCGTCCTTGGACGGCTGGGTGCCCGAGTCGCGCACCGACTCCGACGCCGCCTTCACGGCCGCACTCACCTTCGACTCGTCGAGGCCGAGCTGCTTGGCCAGGGCGGCGCTGTCGGCCCCGGCGAACCCGCCACCGTGACCGCCGCGCGGCCCCCCGGGGCGATCCGGCTTCGCGGTGTCGGTGCCTGTCGTGGACGAACTCGTGGACGAACTCGAGGACGACGACGCCGACGGGGAAGCGGTGGTCGAGGGCGAGGGGTCGGCCATCGCGAACTGCGCGGCCCCCAGTCCGAGACCGGCGGTGCCGATCAGGGCGGCCGCGGTGATGGTTGCACGCTTGTTCATGGTGCTGAACCTTTCGTGTCTGCTCTGAGGCACGCCGCCGGTGGATCCGACGACGTCACCCATCGATCGATGTTGTTGCTGGGATGGGCATGGTCCATGGGAACCCGGCTGGCTGGGTCGGGGGTGTCAGGGGACTGTCAGCAGGCTGTGCATCGGGCGATACGCTCACAGGGTGAGCACCGCGAACGAGCCGATCCGCACCTGCGTGGGCTGCCGTCGCACCGCGCCGCAGCGCGAGCTGACCAGGTTTGTCGTGGTCGACGGGCGCGTCGTCCCCGATCCGGCTCGGCGACTCCCCGGACGAGGCAGCTGGCTGCACTCCGATCCGGCCTGCCTCGCCCTCGCCGTCAAGCGCGGGGCCTTCGCCCGCAGTCAGCGTCGGGCCGCGGATGCGACCGGGCTGGTGCTGCCGGCACAGGACGCCCCGGGAGCGGGAACCGGTTAGCGTCCCCGGTGCCAACTGGCTAGACTTGAGTCCGCGTGTCCGCTCGAACCTCGAGCGTGACCTTCCTTCCGCGCCTCCGCCGCAAGCGGGTGCCGCACTTCGGAAAGTGGGCTGACGCTCATGACCACTCGATGAGTACTCACCAATGAGCAAGCACGACAACTAGAGGTTCGGCCGAGTCGCGACCGGACCTGAAGGAGACAAGTGGCAAAGGTCCGCGTCTATGAGCTCGCCAAGGAGCTCGGACTCGAAAGCAAAGACGTTCTGTCGAAGCTGAATGACATGGGCGAGTTCGTCCGGTCGGCTTCGTCGACGATTGAACCGCCTGTGGTGCGCAAGCTGCGCGAGCAGGCCAAGTCCGGTGGCGGTGCCGCCGGTGACAAGCCGGCCGCCGACAGGCCCGCGGGTGGAGCACCGAAGCCCGGTGCAGCCCCCAAGCCGGCCGCTCGGCAGGAGACCGCGCGGACGACCTCGTCCCCGGCTCCGCAGGCAGCCCAGGAGCGCAGCCAGGCGCCTCGTCCGGGCACGGCAGCGCCGCGCCCCAGTGATGCCTCCGGCCAGGGTGCGGCAAACCAGAACGCCGCCGGAACCCAGAACAGCGGCGGAACCCAGAACAGCGGCGGAAACCAGCCCGGCTCCGGGCAGAACTCCGCGCCGGCTGGCCCTTCGGCACGCCCCGGTCAGGCCTCCTCGGCTCAGGGTCACTCGGCTCAGGGTCCCTCGGGTCAGCCAGGTCAGGCGCGTCCGTCGTCCGGCCCCCGCCCCGGTGCTCCTCGCCCCGGTCAGTCCGCCGCCGGCTCGGCTCCGCGCCCCGGTGGTCAGGCCCCCGCGGGCGCCCGCCCCGGCTCCCCGCGTCCGGGCCAGCCCGGCGCTCGTCCGGGTGCCCCCCGTCCGGGTGGCTCCGGTGGTCTGCCCTCCGGCCAGCCCGGTGCGCGCCGCACGACGGGCACACCCCGTCCCGGCAACAACCCGTTCGCCCCGTCGCAGGGCATGGGCACGGCCCGTCGTCGCCCCGAGGGCGCCCCTGCCCAGGGTCGTCCCGGTCAGGTGAGCCGTGAGGGTCGCCCCGCAGGCAGCCCGACCGGCATGCCTCGCCCCGGTGGCACCGGTGGTGTGCCCGGCATGCCCCGCCCCAACCCGGCGATGATGCCCAAGCAGCAGTCCAACCAGGTCGGCGCTCCGGCTCGTCCCGGCGGCCGTGGCCCCGGTGGCCCCCGTCGCGGTGGCCCCGGTGGTGGCCCCGGTCGCGGTCCCGGTGCCGGAGGCTTCGGCCCCGGCGCGGGTGCGCCCGCCGGCGGCGGTCGCGGTGGTCGCGGCGGTCGCGGTGGCTCCGGCACCCAGGGTGCCTTCGGTCGCGGCGGCGCCGGTGGTCGTCGTGGACGCAAGTCGAAGAAGCAGCGCAGGCAAGAGTTCGACCAGATGGAGGCGCCGCTGATCGGTGGCGTGCGCGTCAAGCAGGGTGACGGCTCGACCGTTCGCCTGCGCCGTGGCGCTTCGCTGACCGACCTCGCCGAGAAGATCGGTGTGGAGCCGGCATCGCTGGTGCAGGTGCTGTTCAACCTGGGCGAGATGGTGACCGCCACCCAGTCGGTCTCGGACGAGACCCTTGAGGTGCTCGGCGCCGAGTTGAACTACTCGATCCAGGTCGTCTCGCCCGAGGACGAGGACCGCGAGCTGCTCGAGAGCTTCGACCTCGAGTTCGGTGAGGACGAGGGCGACGAGTCTGATCTGGCCCCGCGCCCGCCGGCCGTCACCGTCATGGGTCACGTCGACCACGGCAAGACGCGCCTGCTGGACGCGCTGCGCAAGACCAATGTGGTCGCGGGCGAGGCCGGTGGCATCACCCAGGCGATCGGCGCCTACCAGGTCGAGACCGAGGTCGACGACCTGGAGCGCAAGATCACCTTCATCGACACCCCCGGTCACGAGGCGTTCACCGCCATGCGTGCCCGTGGTGCGAAGGCGACTGACATCGCGGTGCTCGTGGTGGCGGCCGACGACGGTGTGATGCCGCAGACGATCGAGGCGCTGAACCACGCCAAGGCGGCCGACGTGCCCGTCGTGGTGGCGGTCAACAAGATCGACAAGCCGACGGCCGATCCCGACAAGGTGCGCGGACAGCTCACCGAGTTCGGGCTGGTGCCCGAGGAGTACGGCGGCGACACCATGTTCGTCAACGTCTCCGCGGTCTCCGGTGAGGGTCTCGACCAGCTGCTCGAGGCCATCGTGCTGACCGCCGACGCCGCCCTCGACCTGCGCGCCAACCCCGACATGCCCGCCCAGGGTGTGGCCATCGAGGCCCACCTCGACAAGGGTCGTGGTGCCGTGGCGACCGTGCTCATCCAGCGCGGAACCCTGCGGATCGGTGACTCGATCGTGGCCGGTTCGGCCCACGGTCGCGTGCGTGCCCTGATCAACGACCGGGGCGAGACCGTCGACGAGGCTCCGCCCTCGATGCCGGTGCAGGTGCTGGGTCTGACCAGCGTGCCCGGTGCCGGCGACAACTTCCTGGTTGTCGAGGACGATCGCATGGCCCGCCAGATCGCCGACAAGCGTGAGGCGCGCATGCGTGCCGCCGCGCAGGCCGCCGGTTCGCGTCGCAAGACCCTCGACCAGCTGTTCGAGCAGCTCGAAAAGGGCGAGACGCAGGAGCTGCTGCTCATCCTCAAGGGCGACGGCGCTGGTTCGGTCGAGGCGTTGGAGGACGCCCTGTCGAAGATCGACGTCGGCGACGAGGTGTCGCTGCGGGTCATCGACCGCGGTGTCGGTGCCATCACCGAGACCAACGTCTCGCTGGCCGCGGCCTCGAAGGCCGTCATCATCGGCTTCAACGTGCGGCCCACCCCGCACGCCACGCAGATGGCGGACCGCGAGAACGTCGACATTCGCTACTACTCGGTCATCTACTCCGCGATCGACGAGATCGAGGCTGCTCTCAAGGGCATGCTCAAGCCGATCTACGAGGAGAAGACCCTGGGACAGGCGGAGATTCGCGAGATCTTCCGGTCGTCGAAGTTCGGCACCATCGCCGGCTGCATGGTGCTCTCGGGCCTCATGCGTCGCAATGCGAAGGCTCGCCTGCTGCGCGACGGAGTCGTGCTGGCCGACACCTCGATCGCGTCGCTGCGGCGCGAGAAGGACGACGCCACCGAGGTGCGCGAGGGTTACGAGTGTGGTCTCACGCTCGGCAACTACACCGACATCAAGCAGGGCGACATCATCGAGACCTACGAGATGGTCGAGAAGCCCCGCGACTGACCTCGCGACACACCATTCACCGGCAGCGGCGGAGCGCACCAGCGCTCCGCCGTTGCCACCCTCACGAAGGGACATCCCATGAGCAACCCCCGCGTGGCCAAGCTGGCCGACCAGATCAAGGTGGTCGTCGCCGAAACCCTGGAGCGCCGCATCAAGGACCCCCGTCTCGGGTTCCTGACCGTCACCGACGTGCGCCTCACGGGCGACAGCCGTGACGCCTCGATCTTCTACACCGTCTACGGGTCGGACGAGGAGCGTGCCGGGACCGCCGCCGCCCTCGAGTCGGCCAAGGGGCTGCTGCGCTCGACCGTGGGCAAGCGTCTCGGGCTGCGGTTCGCCCCCACCCTGACCTTCCACCTCGACGCCACCGAGGAGCAGGCCCGCTCCATCGAAGACCTGCTGGCCCGCGCCAAGCAGCGCGACGCCGAGTTGGCCGAGCAGGCCGCCTCCGCCGCGTACGCCGGTGACGCCGATCCCTACCGTCACGACGACGAGGACGAGGACCTGGACGAGGACGACGACCTGGACGGGGACGACCTGGACGACGAGGCGGACGAGACCCCGACCCGATGAGCGGGGAGGTCTCGTCCGGCATCGTGCTGGTCGACAAACCGCAGGGCTGGACGTCCCACCAGGCGGTGGGGCGGATGCGGCGGCTGCTGGGCACCCGCAAGGTCGGGCACGCCGGCACCCTCGACCCGATGGCGACCGGGCTGCTGATCATCGGCGTCAACCGGGCCACCCGACTGCTCGGGCACCTCGCCGGGCACGACAAGACCTATCTGGCCACCATTCGCCTGGGTCAGTCGTCCACCACGGACGACGCCGAGGGCGAGCTCTCGTCCGTTGTCGACGCCTCGGGGGTGACCGACGCCGCCGTTGAGGCCGGGATGCAGCGCCTGCGCGGCGCGATCGAGCAGGTGCCCTCCAGCGTGTCGGCCATCAAGGTGAACGGGCAGCGCGCCTATGCGTTGGTGCGCGGTGGCCAGGAGGTGGCCCTGCGGGCGCGTCCGGTCACCGTCAGCCGGTTCGACGTGCTGGCCCGCCGGGTCGTGGGGCAGTGGTGCGACCTCGACGTGGTGGTCGACTGCTCGTCGGGCACCTACATTCGGGCGCTGGCCCGCGACCTGGGGGCCGACCTGGGCGTTGGTGGCCACCTGACCGCGCTGCGCCGCACCCGCATCGGCGGCTTCGAGCTGCCGGACGGTTCAGACACGGGCGCCAGCGTCGACCTGACCGGCGAGTCGGTACCGACTCTGATGGAGATGGGTGAGGTCGGACGAACCGCCTTCGCCCACGTCGACCTCACTGCCGAACAGGCCACCGACGTGCGTTTCGGACGAGCCCTGCGGCTCGAGCTGACCACGTCGCCCACGGCACTGATCGACCCCGACGGTGACCTGCTGGCGCTGCACGAACCCGACCCCGAACGCCACGGGTGGACGAAGCCCGTCGCGGTGCTGGTGGGCTGACGCGGGTGGTCTGAGGCGAACTCAGGGCAGGCCGAGCAGGCGCGCTCCGGCGCAGGCCGCCGTGGCCAGCACGACGACCACCAGGAAGGGTGCGCGCAGCAGCAGTGCGACGACGCCCACCGCCAACGCGACCAGTCGGGCGTCCAGCACCAGCGAGGTGCCCGAGGTGGCCGTGTTGAGGGCGATCAGGCTGGCCAGCAGGCCGACGGTCATGCCGGTCATCACCGACGTGGTGCGCGGACCCTCCAACGTCTGGTGGGGCACCAGATGCCCGACGAACTTGGTCAGGTAGGCGACCAGACAGGCCAGCAGGATCCATCCCCACCAGGTCACGACGACACCTCCTGCTCATCGGAGAGACCTGCAGGCTTGGCGCTGACCCGCCCCGGGCGCACCCAAGACACGACGCCCGCGACGGCCGCCGCCACCAGCAACGGCACCCCGACCGGGAGTACGGGTACCAGCAGCAAGGTCACCACCGCCGAGGCGATGGCGATGGCCACCGCCTGACGCTGGCGCAGCCGTGGCCACAACAGGCCCATGAAGGCGGCGACCGCGGCCCCGTCGAGGCCCCAGCGCTTCGGATCGAGGGCCTCACCGAGCAGGGCGCCGACCAGGGTCATGGTCGTCCAACCCACCCAGATTCCGAGGCCCGCGGTCCAGAACCCGCGGCGCTGCTCGGCCGGGGTGTCCTGGCCCAGTGCGGTGGCCGTCGACTCGTCGATGGTGACGTGGGCCGCCAACGGACGAAGCTTCGCCGGGAAGCGCAGGAGCGCGTTCATCTCGGCTCCGTAGACGGCATTGCGCAGGCCGAGCAGGGCGGCAGCGCCGAGGGCGGTGGGCCCGCCGCCCGCCATCGCCCCCACGAAGGCGAACTGCGATCCGCCGGTGAACATCACGGCACTCAGCACCAGGGCCTGCAGCACCGAGAGTCCCGAGGCGGTCGCGAGCGCGCCGAACGAGATGCCGTACAGCGAGACGGCGAGGGTGATGCCGAGTCCGGCGCGGACTGCCGGGGTGAGGCGTGACATGGCTCGTCCACTCTAGGGGTGTCTAGACTCGTGGCCGTGCAGATTCCAGCCGGTCAGGCGACCATCGAGCGACCCCGCACCGTGGTGGTCATCGGCAACTTCGACGGCGTGCACCGTGGGCACCGTGAACTGCTCGCGCACGCCCAGGCGCAGGAACCCGATCTGCGGCTGGTGGCGGTCACGTTCTGGCCCCACCCGCAGGCCGTGATTCGTCCGGGTTCCGAGCCGGAACTGTTGATGGGCCTCGACGATCGGATCCGCCTGCTGAAGCAGGCCGGGGCGTCGGAGGTGCGGGTGGTCTCGTTCACCCGCGACGTCATGGGGTGGTCGCCCGAACAGTTCGTCGACAACGTGCTGGAGCCGCTCAACCCGGCCGTGGTGGTGGTGGGCACCAACTTCACCTTCGGCACCCGGGCCTCGGGAACCGTGCAGACCCTGGCCGATCTGGGGCGCCGCGAGGGCGGCTGCGGGTTCCGGGTGGTGCCCCTGACGCTCGTCGAGACCGATGCCCAGGTGACCTGTTCGACCACGATTCGCGACGCCATTGCCGTCGGCGACGTCGAGGCGGCCGGTGACCATCTCGGACGACCCCACCGCTACGTCGGCACCGTGGTGATGGGGCACCAGCGTGGTCGTGAACTCGGCTTTCCGACGGCCAACCTGCCGGTGCAGGCGGGTCATCTGGCGCCCGCTGACGGGGTCTACGCCGGCTGGTTGACCCGACTGGACGAGCCCGACGCCCCGCGCCTGCCGGCCGCCATCTCGGTGGGCACCAACCCCACCTTCGACGACGTGCCCGACCGGGTGGTGGAGGCCTACGTGCTCGACCGCACCGACCTGGAGTTGTACGGGGTGCGGGTGGCCGTGGAGTTCGTGGCCAGGCTGCGCGGGAACGTGAAGTTCACCGGGCTGGAGGCATTGATCGAACAGATCGGTGCCGATGTGGAGCAGGCGCGCGGGGTGCTCGGGCTCTCGTCCTGAGGACTGGGCCGCTGGCCAGCGCGTCGTGCCTCGGGCGGCGTACGTCAGCGGATCGTCAGCGACTTGCGGTAGACGGCGTAGTAGTTGCTCACCTGGCTGGGGTGGGAGACCTGCTCGGCATCGGGATCCTCCACGAACTTGTGGTCGCCGGTCGCCGAGTAGCCCAGATCGATGGCCAGCGGGATCGCCTTCTCGTTGTTCGGGTCGATGGCCATGAAGCAGGCGACGTGACCCTTGGCGCGGGCCTCGTCCTCGAGGAACCCGGTGAGCTTGTAGCCCAGACCCATGCGCCGGAAACCGGGCTGCACCCACAGCAGCTTGACCTCGGGCTGCAGGTCGGACTCGCGCAGGTCGAGCACTCCGGATCCCTGCACCACGTCATCGACCAGGGCAACGGCGAAAATCGCATCGCCAGCCACCTGACCGGCGAACACGTCCTCGGTGAGCGCCAGCTCGGGACGGGTCTCCATCGCCTTCAGCGCATCGAGGTCGGCCTCGGTGACGGCGCGGATGAGGATCGTGGGGTCGGCCATGGATGCTCCTTCTGGGTCGTGGGGCGGGCTGGGCCCCCTCAGTCAATCACGGGCGGTTGATCAGCGGGAGGGGGTCATGGCAAAGCATGGGGAAGCTCACAGCATCCTCCAAGGTTCGAAGGTTCGCCGGAGGGAGCTCGTCGACGGGAGCATTTCGTCTGGGACGGGTTCAGCGGGTAGTGTTGTCCCTCGGCGTGGAACGCCCGCGGATCGAGAGAGTCGCCCAACCGGGAACGACACCGCGCATCGGACGGAAGGAGAGCACCACCAGATGGATGCTGACACCAAGAAGAAGATCATCGAAGAGTACGCGACCGCCCCTGGCGACACCGGTTCTCCCGACGTTCAGATCGCGCTGCTCACCAAGCGCATCGCGCACCTGACGGAGCACCTGAAGGAGCACAAGGGCGATCACCACAGCCGTCGTGGGCTGCTGCTGATGGTCGGCCAGCGCCGCCGTCTGCTCAACTACGTGGCCAAGCAGGACGTCGAGCACTACCGCGAGCTGATCGCGCGTCTCGGCCTGCGTCGGTGATCTGACCGGCATTCCACGCCCCGGTTCCCTGATGGGAGCCGGGGCGTTGTCGTGTCGGGGCGGCGCCAGCCCCACCCCACCTCCGGGCAGCCGCCACCCGCCATCACCCCGCCCCGCCAAACCCGACTTGGCTTCAGTTGCTGCCCTTGGCTTCGTCCCAGAACCGAAGCTGAGTGCACCAACTGAAGCCAGGTCGTCGTCCGGAGGGGCGGGCGGGCCGGTGGTGCACGCGTTGAGTGTTGTCCGAGTGTTGTCCGTGCACCCGAACGTGTGCCGTGCTGGACGATCGCGTGGTCGGCTCGAACCCATGAACCCGGACGAACCGAAGCGGTGGCCTCCGCTGATGCCCGACGGGACCCTCGTGGGGTCCGCCGACCTGCTCTCCCTGGGGTGGAGCCGGCGATCCATCGAACGAGGGCTTCGCGACGGCCGATTGGTGCGCGCCCGTCGTGGTCGCTACCTCCTCACTCCGGACGACGCGCGCCTCGACCCGCGCAAGCTGGTGTGGGCGAACCTTCCTGAGATCGGGCCGGGCACCGTGTTCTCCCACCTGTCGGCGGCCGTGATGTGGGGCATCCCCCTGTGGCGGCTGAACCATGGCCGCCGGGTGTGGGTGACCCGGGCCGACTCGACCCGGGGCAACATCCGCGGCCCGGTGCATGCGCACAACTGTCCCTGGTCGCCCGCCGAGGTCACCGAGCTCGACGGCGTTCCGCTGACCACGATGACGCGCACGGCGGTCGACCTCGGCCGAGCCTTCGGAGCCGATGTCGGCATCGTGGCCTGCGACTGGGTGCGAAGGCAGGGGGTCAGCGCCGAGGAGTTGAACGAGGTGCTCGCTCGTCACCGGCGGCGTCCCGGCGTGGTCGCCGCCCGACTGGCCGCGACCCAGGCCAGCCCGCTGGCCGAGAGCCCTGCTGAATCGGTGTCGAGGCTGCGGATGTTCCAGCTCGGATTGCCCCGGCCCGCCGAGCAGGTGGAGGTGCGGACGCCCTGGGGCCAGTTGGTGGGTCGCGGCGACTTCGGCTGGGAGGAGGAGCGGCTGTTGGGGGAGTGCGACGGCCGCACCAAGTACGACCACCCCGATGGCGGACGAGCGAGTGACGCCGTGGTCGCCGAGCGGTGGCGCGCCGCACGCCTGGCGTCGCATGGGTGGGCGCTCGTCCGCTGGATGCCCGATGACCTGCAACGCCCCGAGACGTTCCGTCGCACGATCGAGGCAGCACTGGCCGAGGCTCGCCGTCGGGCCGCCTGACAGCGACCTGGCTTCAGTTCATGCACATGGCTTCGCTCCAGAACTGAAGCCATGTGCACCACCTGAAGCCAGGTCGGGTGGGGGCGGGGGCCAAATGTCGGGGATCCCGCTAGACTGGATCACGGTTCACATGGGTGAACCCTGCCTCGCAGCTCGAGAACACGGTCTGGTCCTCGGTAGTGACCTTCGGGTGTGAATCCCCGCGGGTCTCGATCGAAGACCGGCTGGTCCGCGAGTGGCGCACCCGCAGATCGTCCGACCTCACCGTGACCCAGCCCGGGTCGGCGGCGGCCGCGACGGTCGTGCAGACGACGGTGCGCCCGCGAGAGCCGCATCATCCAACAATGAGAGGAATCCCGTGGAGGGTCCTGACATTCAGTTCGCCGAGGCCGTGATCGACAACGGCACGTTCGGCAAGCACATCGTTCGTTTCGAGTCCGGCCTGTTGGCCAAGCAGGCCGACGGCGCCGCCGTGGTCTACATCGACGACGACACCATGCTCTTCTCGGCGACCACCGCCGCGAAGACTCCCCGCGACTCCATCGACTTCTTCCCGCTGACGGTTGACGTCGAGGAGCGCATGTACGCCGCGGGTCGCATCCCCGGCTCGTTCTTCCGCCGCGAGGGTCGCCCCTCCGAGGGCGCCATCCTCACCTGCCGCCTGATCGACCGGCCGCTTCGTCCGTCGTTCGTGAAGGGCCTGCGCAACGAGGTGCAGGTCGTCGTCACGGTGATGGCTCTCAACCCCAACGTGCTCTACGACGTGGTGGCCATCAACGCCGCCTCGATGTCGACCCAGCTCGCCGGGCTGCCCTTCTCGGGCCCCATCGGCGGCGTGCGCGTTGCCCTGATCGACGGCCAGTGGGTCGCGTTCCCGACCGTCGAGCAGCTCGAGGGAGCCGTCTTCGACATGGTCGTGGCCGGCCGCGTGCTGCCCGACGGTGACGTCGCCATCATGATGGTCGAGGCCGAGTCGACCGAGATCACCTTCGACCAGGTGCGCGCCGGCGCCCAGGCCCCGACCGAAGAGGTCGTCGGCGAGGGCCTCGAGGCGTCCAAGCGGTTCATCAAGGCCCTGTGCGATGCGCAGGCCGAGCTGGCCGCGAAGCTGCCGAAGGAGACCTTCGACTTCCCCGTCTTCGCCGAGTACGGCGACGACGTCTACGCCGAGGTCGAGAGCCGTGGCGCCGCCAAGCTGGCCGAGATCATGCAGATCGCCGGCAAGCAGGAGCGCGACGACGCCAGCCACGAGCTGCGCAAGTCCATCACCGATGAGATCGCCGGCCAGTTCGAGGGGCGCGAGGGTGAGATCTCGGCCGCCTTCAAGTCGCTGACCAAGAAGATCGTGCGTCGTCGCACCCTGACCGACGGCGTGCGCATCGACGGCCGCGGTGTCGAAGACATCCGCACCCTGTCGGCCGAGGTCGGCGTGATCCCGCGCGTGCACGGCTCGGCGCTGTTCCAGCGTGGCGAGACCCAGATCCTGGGTGTCTCCACCCTGAACATGCTGGGTCTCGAGCAGAAGCTCGACACCCTGGCGCCCGAGAGCACCAAGCGCTACATGCACCACTACAACTTCCCGCCCTACTCGACCGGTGAGACCGGCCGCGTCGGGTCACCGAAGCGTCGCGAGATCGGTCACGGCGCCCTGGCCGAGCGTGCGCTCGTGCCGGTGCTGCCCAGCCGCGAGGAGTTCCCCTACGCCATCCGTCAGGTCTCGGAGGCGTTGGGCTCCAACGGATCCACCTCGATGGGTTCGGTCTGCGCGTCGACCCTGTCACTGCTGAACGCCGGTGTGCCCCTCAAGGCTCCGGTCGCCGGCATCGCCATGGGCCTGATGAGCGAGGAGCTCGACGGCAAGACCCACTACGTCGCGCTGACCGACATCCTGGGAGCCGAGGACGCCCTCGGTGACATGGACTTCAAGGTCGCCGGTACCGCCGACTTCGTGACCGCGCTGCAGCTCGACACCAAGCTCGACGGCATCCCTGCCGACGAGCTGGCGAAGGCCATGCTGCAGGCCCGTCGTGCCCGCCACACGCTGCTCGAGGTGATGGCCGAGGCCATCGACACTCCCGACGACATGTCGCCCTACGCGCCGCGGATCATCACCCTGAAGATCCCCGTCGACAAGATCGGTGAGGTCATCGGCCCCAAGGGCAAGATGATCAACCAGATCCAGGAAGACACCGGCGCCCAGATCACGATCGAGGACGACGGCACCATCTACGTGGGTGCCGAGTCGGGCGAGGCCGCCGAGGCCGCTCGTTCGACCATCAACGCGATCGCCAACCCCACCATGCCCGAGAAGGGCGAGCGTTACCTGGGCACCGTCGTCAAGACCACGGCCTTCGGCGCGTTCGTTTCGCTGCTCCCGGGCAAGGACGGCCTGCTGCACATCTCGAAGATGCGCGAGCTCGCCGGTGGCAAGCGCGTCGAGAACGTCGAGGAGGTGGTCTCGGTCGGGCAGAAGCTGCAGGTCGAGATCAACGAGATCGACGATCGCGGCAAGCTGTCGCTGATCCCCGTGATCGAGGGCAAGGACGAGGACGCCGCTCCCGCCGAGCAGTGATCTGAGCCCGCGCGGTTCGACCCCGGACGCCGACCGTTCCCTGGTGGAATGGTCGGCGTCCGTGCTTTCCGGGCGGACGACCACCGGGGCAGCGCGGGCTCGGGTGGGGCGCAACGCCCCGGTAGGCTGACGCCATGACTCGAGTGGCGGTGTTCGGAGCGAACGGCAAGATGGGCGCCGAGGTGTGCCGGGCGGTGGAACGGGCAGGTCACGAGCTGGTTGCCCGGATCGACGTGGGCGATGACCTGTCGGCGGCCGAGGGCGCCGAGGTGGTGGTCGACTTCACCCACCCCGATGCCGTCATGGGCAACCTCAAGTTCTGCATCGACCACGGCATTCACGCCGTCGTGGGCACCACGGGTTTCACCGCCGACCGGCTCGCGACCCTGCGCGAGTGGCTCGGGGACGAACCCACCACCGGCGTCCTGGTGGCCGCCAACTTCTCGATCGGTGCTGTGCTGATGATGGCCATGTCGAAGAAGGCTGCGCCGTTCTACGAGTCGGTCGAGGTGATCGAGCTGCACCACCCGAACAAGGCCGACGCGCCCTCGGGCACGGCCACCGTCACCGCGCGCGGCATCGCCGAGGCCCGCCGCGAGGCCGGGCTCGACCCGGTGCCCGACGCCACCGCCCACGAGATCGACGGGGCCCGCGGTGCCGACGTCGACGGGGTGCAGGTGCACAGCGTTCGACTGCGCGGGCTGGTGGCCCACCAGGAGGTGCTGTTCGGCGCCGAGGGCGAGACGCTCACGATTCGGCACGACTCGCTCGACCGGGTCTCGTTCATGCCCGGAGTGATCGCGGCCGTCGAGGCGGTCGGCGATCGTCCGGGTCTCACCGAGGGCATCGAATCGGTGCTCGGGCTCGACTGACCGTGGCCAGGGGTTCACGCGGGGGCGGCTGCCTCAAGATCACCGCGCTCGGTCTCGTGCTGCTGGTGGTGCTCGGCCTGCTGGCCGGCACCGTTGGCGACCGCTTCCTGCGCGGCGAGATCGAGGGGCGCGTCGCGTCCGCCATGACGACGCAGTTGGGCGGGACGACCACGGTCACCATCGACGACCGCTCGGTGCTGGTGGGGTTGGCCCGCAACCGGTTCACGCGGATCTCGGGGCGGGCGCCGAGCGCTCGGTTCAGCCAGGGATCCGGCGACCAGGCCACCACGCTCGCCGTCAGCGACCTGACCTTCACCGCCACCGGGGTGGGCAATCTGCGGGGGAGTGGCCCCTACAGCGTCGACCATCTGACCGCGGGGGCGACGCTCACCTATGCCGAACTCAGCCGACTGGCCGGCACGAAGGTGACCTCGGCCGGGGGTGACCGGGTGAAGATCACGCAGACGGCCTCCGTGTGGGGGGCCAGTGTGTCGATCGAGGTCACGGCTCGACCCGGCGTCGGGTCCGACGGTGCACTGACGCTGGACGACCCACAGGCCTCGGTCTCGGGCGTCGAGGTGCCGCAGACGCTCCTGCGACCGCTGCTGAAGCGGATCACGGATCGGGCGGAACTTCCCGCGGTGCAGGGACTCGGCTACGACTCGCTGACGGCCTCGGAGCGGGGGATCGTGGTCGCCCTCAGCGGCGACAACGTGTCGATCGCCCGCTGATTCGAGGATGCGCAGGGCCGTGGTCTCGACACGGTCGCTTCGCTCCCTACTCGACCGACGGAGCGCGCAGTGCCGTGGGCTCGAGAGACCTCAGGACTCGGGCGAGATGTCGGTGCGCAGTCGCACCTGCTTGACCCGCACCACGCCGTCGTCCGTGCCGACCTCCTGGTGGGCGCCGTCGGCCCCCCACCCGGTGCCCACGAGCAGGGCGCGAAAGTCGTCATCGGTCGAGCGCACCCAGCAGGTCGCGGCCAGGTAGCCGTCGGCCTTCATGGTGTCGACGGCGGCGTTCAGCAGGCGCGAGGTGTGCCCTCGTCCGCGGGCCAGGGGGTCGACGCGGAAGTACGACAGTTCGGAATCCTGCGGGCCGGCGTCGGCATCCTGGGAGGGCCCGACCACGGCGAACCCCACCACCCGGCTGGCCAGCTGGGTCTCGTTCTCGTTGCCCGTCGGACGAGGCGCCCCCTCGGGCTCGGTGGCCACCAGCACCCGCATGTGCGCCAGCGGAGGCCGGGTGATCGAGGCATGCCAGATCTCGGCCATCTGGTCGAGCGTGGTCTCGGGCAGGAAGCGCTGCATCAGCGGATCGTCCGACCATTCGCGCCGCTGGATCTCGGCCAGCTGCCACGCCTCGACCGGCATCGCCAGCCGCACTCCGGGAGCCACCTGGGGGCTCTGTCCTGAGTTCACCAGCGGCAGCTCACGCGTCATGGGGGTGAGAATAGTCAGCCCGGCTCGCTAGGGTGGAATCGTGACTGGTTCCCCTCTGCGTACACCGCCCAAGCTCGCCCGCGACACGCTGCGGGTCACTCCGCTCGGTGGTCTCGGCGATGTGGGCCGCAACATGGCCACCCTGGAACTGAACGGCAAGCTGCTGCTGATCGACTGCGGCGTGCTCTTCCCCGAGGACCACCATCCCGGTGTCGACCTCATCCTGCCGGGGCTCGACGCCATCGCCGACCGCATGGACGACATCGCTGCCCTGGTGCTGACCCACGGCCACGAAGACCACATCGGCGCCGTTCCCTACCTGTTGCGTCGCCGCCCCGACATTCCCATCTACGCGTCGAAGCTGACGCTGGCCTTCGTCGAGTCGAAGATTCGCGAGCACCGCATCAAGAATCCGAACCTCAACATCGTGGCCGAGGGCGACCGGGTCAAGGTCGACGGTTTCGACCTCGAGTTCATCGCCGTCAACCACTCGATCCCCGATGCCATGGGCGTCTTCGTGCGCACCAGCGCCGGCACCGTGCTGCACACCGGCGACTTCAAGATGGACCAGTTGCCCCTCGACGGGCGGATCACCGACCTGCGGGCGTTCGCGCGACTCGGCGCCGAGGGTGTCGACCTGTTCATGTGCGACTCGACCAACGCCGAGGTGCCGGGTTTCGTGCCCAGCGAGCGCGAGATCGAGCCGGCCATCGCGCGCGTCTTCGCCCAGTCGAAGCAGAAGCTGATCGTCGCCTGCTTCGCCAGTCACGTGCACCGCGTTCAGCAGGTGCTCGACCTGGCGGTGCAGCACGGCCGCAAGGTCGTCTACGTCGGCCGTTCGATGGTGCGCAACATGCAGGTCGCCCGCGACCTCGGTTACCTGAAGGTTCCCGAGAACACCCTGGTCGACCTCAAGGACATCGAGCACCTGCCCGACGACAAGGTCGTGATCATCTCCACCGGGTCGCAGGGTGAGCCCCTGTCGGCACTGGCCCGCATCGCCAACCGCGAGCACCCGGTCGTCTCGCTCGGCCCCGGCGACACCGTGCTGCTGGCCTCGTCCCTGATTCCCGGCAACGAGAACGCCGTCTACCGCGTGATCAACGGGCTCACCCGGTTGGGCGCCAACGTCGTCCACAAGGGCAATGCGCTCGTGCACGTCTCGGGCCACGCGGCGGCCGGCGAGTTGCTGTACTGCTACAACATCCTCAAGCCCCGCAACGTGATGCCGGTGCACGGCGAGGTGCGTCACCTGGTCGCCAACGCGGCCCTGGCCATGAAGACGGGCCTCTCGTCCAAGAACGTGATCATCACCGAGGACGGTGGCGTGGTCGATCTCGCCAACCACCAGGCCCGCCTGGTCGGCAAGATCGATGCCTCCTACATCTTCGTCGACGGCTCGAGCGTGGGTGACATCACCGAGTCGCAGCTGACCGACCGGCGCATCCTCGGCGAGGAGGGGTTCATCTCGATCGTCGCCGCCGTCAACCTGCACGACCGGTCGCTGGTCTCGGGCCCCGAAATCACGGCGCGTGGGTTCGCCGAGGACGTTGACTTCGACACCGTCACCGAAGAGGTGCGCGCCGTGCTGCTGCGTGGCCTCAAGGACGGTGCCGAGGATGCCTACCAGCTGCAGCAGCAGGTGCGTCGGGTGATGGGGCGCTGGGTGAACCAGAAGCACCGCCGGCGCCCCATGATCGTCCCGGTGGTCGTCGCGATCTGATTTTGGACGAATCGCCCGTCTCGGCTACTCTTGACAGGTTGCTGCGCGCCGATCGGTGCCAGCCACTCACTCTCGCGCCTCAGGGCGCATCACCATCTACTGAGGAGATTCCCATGGCTGCCGTGTGCGACATCTGCGCCAAGGGCCCGAGCTTCGGACACAACGTGCCCTGGTCGAAGAAGAAGACCAACCGTCGTTGGAACCCGAACATTCAGCGCGTCCGCGCTGTCGTCGAGGGCACCCCGAAGCGCCTCAACGCCTGCACCGCCTGCATCAAGTCCGGCAAGGTCACCCGCTGACCCTGTCGCTCTCGAGCTGAGCGTCGACGTTCACGAAGGCCCGTCCCCGACCGGGGGCGGGCCTTCGTCGTCCCTCCACGTCGGTCGGGCAGCCGGCCACCGAGTCGTGGGCAGGAAACCTGTCGGTGCGGCCCGCTACCCTCACCTGTGTGACTCGTTGGCAGACCACCACCTTCGCGCGGCTCAACCAGCCCGTCGCGAAGTTGCTCGGTGAGAAGACCGCGAAATCCTTCGCTCCGTTGAAGGTGCGCACCGTCGGCGACCTGCTGCGTCACGTGCCCCGGCGTTACCTGTTGGGCACCGAGAACTCCGACCTGCGCAACCTGCCCGTCGGCGAAGAGGTCGCGATCATCGCCGAGGTGGCCAAGGTGTCCGACACCCTGGGTCACCCCCCGCGGCAACGCATCGAGGCCACCCTCACCGATGGCACCGGACGGGTCACGGCCACGTTCTTCGGCAAGGCCCACCACTGTGCCTACTGGCAGAAGAACCTGCGCGCCGCCTCCAAGGGCATCTTCGTGGGCAAGGTGACCACGTTCAACGGTGCCCTGCAGCTCACCCACCCCACGTTCGTGATGTTCGACTCCTCGGGCAAGGTCGTCGGCAAGGCCGAGCAGGCCGCCCAGATCGCCGACCAGGTCACCCGGTCGGGCCTGGTGGGCCTGTACCCGGCCACCGCGAAGCTGCCCACCTGGACGATCTCGGCCACCATCGACCTGGCTCTCGACGCGGTCGGTGAGCTGGCCGAACCACTGCCCGAGTGGGTGCTCGACGAGGTCGACCTGCCCACCTTCAACGATGCCTACCTCGGCGTGCACCGGGCCGCCACCAAGGACGAGGCCGCCAAGGCCCTCGAACGCCTGCAGTTCGACGAGGCGCTGGGGCTGCAGTTGACGATGGCCCGGCGTCGCGCCGACGCCACCCACCTGCGGGCACCGGAGCTGACCGCCAGCACTGCGCACGGACGAGCCCAGGCCTCGCTGCTGGCCGCCTTCGACCGGCGGCTGCCGTTCACGCTCACCGAGGGGCAGGCCCGGGTGTCGGAGGAGATCTTCGCCGACCTGGCCAGGCCGCACCCCATGCAGCGGCTGCTGCAGGGAGAGGTGGGTTCCGGCAAGACGTTGGTCGCCCTGCGCGCCATGCTGCGCGCCGTCGACAACGGCCGGCAGGCCGCACTGCTGGCCCCCACCGAGGTGCTCGCAGCCCAGCACCACGCCACCATCACCTCATTGCTGGGCGAGTTGGGGCAGGGCCGCGTGCTGGGAGCCCCGGACGAGGCCACCGAGGTGGTGCTGATGACCGGGTCGCAGTCGGCCGCCGAACGCAAGCATGCGCTGTTCGCGGCCGCGAGCGGTCAGGCGGGCATCGTCATCGGCACCCACGCCTTGCTGGCCGACACGGTGCAGTTCGCCGACCTCGGGCTCGTGGTGGTCGACGAACAGCACCGCTTCGGAGTGGAACAACGCGCGGCCCTCAACCAGAAGGCCCAGCAGGGTCTCGACCCCGTCACCCCACACGTGCTGGTGATGACCGCCACCCCGATCCCACGGTCGGTGGCGATGACCGTGTTCGGCGACCTCGAGACCTCGCTGCTCACCGAGATTCCGGCCGGCCGCAGTGACGTGCAGACCACCGTCGTCGACGCCGCGGCGAACCCGTCCTGGGTCGAGCGGGCCTGGCAGCGGGTGAGCGAAGAGGTCGCCGCAGGCCGGCAGGCCTTCATCGTGTGTTCGGCCATCAGTCCCACCCAGGTCGAGGACTGGCCCGTGGCCCTTCGCCCCGAGGACGAGGTGCCACCGCCGCAGCAGCCGGTCTCGGTCGAGGAACTGTTCGCCGAGCTCAATGACGGCGCGCTCGCCGGCGTGCGGGTCGGCAAGCTGCACGGCCGCATGCCACCGGCCGAGAAGGCCGAGGTGATGGCCGCCTTCGCCGCCGGCGAGATCGACGTGCTGGTCTCGACCACGGTCGTCGAGGTCGGCGTCGACGTGCCCAATGCCTCGGTGATGGTGATCATGGACGCCGATCGGTTCGGGGTCAGTCAACTGCACCAGTTGCGCGGTCGGGTCGGACGAGGCAGCCACGCCGGTCTCTGTCTGCTGCTCACCCACGCCGGCCCGGGCACCCCGGCGCGGGCTCGTCTCGAGGTCGTCGCCCGCAACCGTGACGGCTTCATGCTGGCCGAGGCCGACCTCGCCGCCCGCCGTGAGGGCAACGTGCTCGGCGCCACCCAGTCCGGCAGCCGATCGACGCTGCGACTCATCCGCGTGCTCGAGCACGCCGACCTCATCGTCACCTGCCGCGACATCGCCGAACGTTTGGTGGCCGAGGACCCCGACGGGCGTGACCCGCATCTGGCCGACATCGTCACCCAGGTCGAGCTCGACGCCGCCGGCGAGTGGTTGGAGCGGGCATGAGTCGCATCATCGCCGGCCGCGCCGGTGGCCGCAGGTTGCAGACCCCGGCGGGGGACAGGACTCGTCCGACCACCGACCGGGTGCGGGAGGCGTTCTTCTCGTCGCTGGCCGCGTGGAACGGGTCGGGTGACGGCTCCGCCGACACGCATCTGACGGGACTGAGCTTCCTCGACCTGTTCGCCGGGTCGGGGGGAGTGGGCCTCGAGGCGGCCAGTCGCGGGGCGGGCCCGGTCGTCATGGTCGAGGCGGACGCCCGCACCGCCCAGCTGATCACCCGCAATGCGGCCGACACCGGCCTCGAGGCGACGGTGCGGTCGGCCAAGGTCGAGACTTTCCTCGCCGGGGCGGCTCCGAACCAGCGGTTCGACGTTGTCTGGGCCGACCCTCCTTACGCGTTCTCGTCCGAGGCCCTGGAGGGGCTGCTTGCGGTGGTGCGCGACCGCTGGGTGCTGCCGAACGGCGTCATCGTGGTGGAGCGCGACACCCGGTCGCGGCTGCCCGAGGTCGGGGGCTGCGAGATATGGACGAGGCCGTACGGTGAGACCACACTGGTCTGGATCGCGCCGATCGAGCCCGACCCCCCAGCTGAATCCGACCCGCCACCTGGACCTGACCCCTTGGAGCGCCCATGAAGGCCGTCTGCCCCGGCACGTTCGACCCCATCACCCTGGGCCACGTCGACATCATCCGTCGTGCGGCAGCCCTGTTCGACGAGGTGGTGGTGGCGGTGGGCACCAACTCCACCAAGACGCCGGTGTTCAGTCTGGACGAGCGGCTGCAGCTGTGCCGCGACGCGGTCGCCGACCTCGACCACGTCACGGTCGAGATGATCGACGGCCTGCTGGTCGACTTCTGCCGCGATCACGAGGCGCCGGTGGTGGTGAAGGGGCTCAGGTTCGGCACCGACTTCGACTACGAGCTGCAGATGCACCACGTCAACCACACCGTCGGCGGCATCGAGACGGTGCTGCTGCCGGGCGGGCGCGAGTACGGCACCATGTCGTCGACGCTGATCCGCAACGTCGCCTCGTTCGGGGGTGACGTGTCGATGTTCCTGAGTCCCGAGGTGAACGAGGCCCTCGTCCGCCGCATGGACGAACGCCGCGCCGACCGCACCCAGCTTGCTTCCGAGCAGGCGCCGTGAGCGCGGTCGCCGGTTTGGTCACGGCGGTCCCAGCCGGTAGTGTTGTCCTTCGGTCATCGACACCGTCGTGCTGCCATGAGGAGGTTCTGTCGTGAGCTCCCTGCCGCGTTCCCTGGATGCCCGTTCACCGTTGGTCCTTGAGGTCCACGAGTTGAGCAGGCAAGCCGGAACGATGAAGGAGATCTCGCGCACGGTTCCGGCTCCGGCGGAGTTGGGGGTGGAGATGATGCGGGTACCCGTGGATTCCCCGATCGCACTCGACGTCAGGCTCGAGTCCGTGATCGAGGGCATCTGGGTTTCCGGAACCGCTGACGTCGAGTTGGTCGGTGAATGCGCGCGGTGCCTCACTCCGCTGGAGGACGAGGCGTCCTTCACTCTGGAGGAACTGTTCGTGCACGCCGGTCGCGCGGCCGAAGAGGATGCCAGTTTCGTGGTCGATGAACGGATCGATCTCGAACCGGTGCTCCGGGATGCCGTGGTGCTCGACCTTCCGTTCACCCCGCTGTGTCGGGAGGATTGCGCAGGGCTGTGCACCATCTGCGGTGCCAACCTGAACGACGATCCCGACCACACGCATGGAGAGCAGATCGACCCCCGTTGGTCGAAGCTGCTCGACGCTGACAGCGACAACTGAGTTTCGACCGACGTCCGGCACCCCGCCGGGTGATTCCTGAGGAGAAGACCCGTGGCAGTTCCCAAGCGGAAGATGTCCCGCAGCAACACGCGTCACCGCCGTTCGCAGTGGAAGGCCGCTGCGGTCAACGTGGTGACCTGTGTCAACCCGGCGTGCCGTCAGCCCCACCTGCAGCACACCGCTTGCCCCGCGTGCGGCCAGTACGGCCCCAAGGGTGAGCGCCGCCAGGTTCTCGAGGCCTGAGCGCACCAGCGGTGACGAGCCGCTTCACCGATCTGCTCCAGGAGCTGGGCGTCCCGATGGACGCTCAGCTCTTTGAGCTTGCCCTGACCCATCGGTCGTGGGCCTACGAGCACGGCGGGGTCGCCAACAACGAGCGCCTCGAGTTCTTGGGTGACGCCGTGCTCGGCGTGGTCGTCACCGAGCACCTCTACGAGGCGTACCCGGACGAGCCCGAGGGCCGCTTGGCGAAGATTCGTGCTGCCACGGTGAATGCCAACACGCTCGCCGATGTGGCCCGCGAGTTGGAACTGGGCGCGTTGATCAAGCTCGGCAAGGGCGAGATCGCCACCGGCGGGCACGACAAGACGTCGATCCTCGCCGACACCATGGAGGCCCTGATCGGCGCCGCCCGCCTGTCGGGCACCCGCGAGAGCGCGGAGACGCTCGTCCGGCACCTCTTCGTGCCCATCACCACCCAGGCGAGCACGCTCGGCGCCGGCCTGGACTGGAAGACCTCCCTGCAGGAACTCGCGGCCAAGGACGGCTGGACCGTGCAGTACGCCGTCACGGAGTCCGGGCCCGACCACGACCGCCGCTACGAGGCCGCGGCCGTGATCAACGACGTCACTCATCCGTCGGCCCAGGGACGCTCGAAGCGCGAGGCCGAAATCGGCGCCGCCCGTCTGGCCTACCAGGCCCTCTCGGGCTGATCCGTGCCGGAACTCCCCGAGGTCGAGTCGGTGCGCCTGGGGCTCGACCGCGTCGTGACCGACCGCACCGTTCGGGCCGTGCAGGTGCTGCACCCACGCCCGGTGCGCGCCCACCTCGCCGGCCCCGATGACTTCCGCGACCGACTCGTCGGACGAACCTTCGCCACCCCCGGCCGTCGCGGCAAGTTCCTGTGGCTGCCGTTTGCCGGCGGCGACGCGCTGATGGCCCATCTGGGCATGAGCGGCCAGTTCCGCGTGGACGAACCCGGCGCGCCGCTGCTGCGCAACACCCGCGTGCTGATCGATCTGGACGACGGCCGTCAGCTCAGATTCGTCGACCAGCGCATGTTCGGCGGGCTGTCGATCTCGCCGATGGAGCCGCCCAGCGCGGACGGCCCCGGCGACGAGGTTCCCCTCGAGGCCGCCCACGTCGCGCGCGACCCCTTCGACCCGCTCTTCGACGCCGACGCGGTCGTGTCGCGGATGAAGAGGTCGACGTCGGGAGTGAAGGCCCTGCTGCTGAACCAGCGCATCGTCTCGGGCTTCGGCAACATCTACGTGGACGAGACGCTCTGGCGTGCCCGGCTGCACCACCTGCGGCGCGGTGAAACCTTGACGCGGAAGGTGCTGCACCAGGTGCTCGAGCAGGGGCGCGAGGTGATGGGGGAGGCGTTGGCCGTCGGCGGCACCAGCTTCGATGCCCTCTACGTCAACGTCAACGGCGAGTCGGGCTACTTCGCCCGGTCGTTGCACGCCTACGGACGAGAGCACCAGCCCTGCGACCGCTGTGGCACCCCGATCGTGCGGGAGGCCTTCGCGAACCGGTCCTCGTTCACGTGCCCGGTCTGTCAGCCGCGCCCGCGCCGGTAAGGGCTTGGCGGAAGGGGTGCAGTTGCAACGATCATCCCACCTGCGAACCTCCTCGTGCCGGTGGTTCACGACACTCTCGGACTTAGGCCATGGAGGGCGTTGCGTGCGGATGCCCCCTGGCCTGGGCGAGCCCCCGTGGCGCGCTGGCTTCATTCCCCGACCTTCTGGAGGGACGCGCTTCCTGTGTCGTGAGTCCCGTTGAGGGTACCGTCGCGTCAAGAAGCGTTCGAACCAGTCGAAGGAGACTCGCGAACATGGCCGTTTCGTGGCTGATTACTGCGATGTATCGGAGGGCGGCTGACTCGACTGGCTCGGGGGTCGTGGTGGCCTCATCTACTTCCCCCCGCATCGTGGGCACCGCGGGTGTCACGTACTATGTGCCGGCGGGCACGCCGCCTGTTTGCGTCACTAACTCTGAGTACAAGGCTGTTGCCAGCATCGGATCGCTGGACTCCGTCGAGAGTGGTTGGATTCCAGTCACCTGCGCGTCATGAAACATCAGCGAGACCCGCGGCTGCCGTCTCCGGAGTGCAGATCCGTCGACGATGTGCGTGATGTCGTGCGCGACGAGCGGCATCCTATCCTGCGAGTCACTCATTGGCGCACGGTGGCACCACCCAGCCAACCCGGAGCCGCCGTGGCGAGGTGGGTCGAGGTTGCCTACGACTTCCACCATGCCGACATCGCCGACGTGCTCGAATGGATCGATGCCCAACCGGTGGGCGACCCGGACGACGTCTGGCAGGTGACCGCCCTGGTGGGGCCCGAAGGAAGACGGACCGCCCTGCCGCTGCTCGGGTTCGACCCGTACGACCTGCTCTGAGCTGTTTCTCCACGGTCGCGAGGCCGGTCGTCTCACGGAGGGCGCTCAGGCCTCCAGGGCGAACCCGCCCGTCCAGCCGATCTTCTCCCCGACGGCCAGCGTGAGTTGCAGGAAGCCGATGGCTTCCAACTCGCGGGCCCGCGACAGGGCGCCGGCATCGATGGCATTGAGACCGGCCGACTTCACGGCGTCGACCAGCTGGGCCTTGGCGTCGGCGTCATCACCAGCCACCAGCACCGTGGTCGTCTGCGAGCCCACCTTGCCGCTGGCCAGGGTGGCGGCGAAGTTGGTGTTGAAGGCCTTCAGCACCTTCGCGGTGGGCAGTGCCTTCTGCAGTTCGGAGGCCGCGCTGCCGTCGGCCGGGGTGACCAGCGAGTCGAAGGTGGAGAAGTCCAGCGGGTTGGTGATGTCGACGACCGTGCGACCAGCGAGCTGATCCCCGTGGCTGGCGACGATCGCGGCCAGGGCGGGGTGGGGAACGGCCAGCACCACGAGGTCGCCCTCGATGGTGACGTCGGCATCACTCGAGCCGATGTGCTGGATGGAGGCCCCGCTGCGGGCGAGCACCCCCGCGATGGCCTGGCCCATGTTGCCGTTGCCGAAGATGGTGATGGTGATCATTTTTTCACGCTTTCGTATCCTGGCCGCCCGAAGGTGGGCTTCCACCCGTCACAACGCGACGGGTGACCGCGATGTTCCGGCGCGACCCTGGTCGACCGGCCCGACCCCAGCCCGCCCTAGTCTCGACCCATGAGCGCACCAGGCTGGTACCCCGACCCTGCGGGGTCCGGGGGAGTCCGGCACTGGGACGGTGACCGCTGGGGCACCGAGGTTCGCCCCGCTCCCGACCCATCCCGGACGACGGCCGGCCTTGGCGGTGGCGGTGGAGGCAAGCCCGGCGGCAAGGGTTGGGTGGCGGTGGTCGTGGTCGCCCTGGTCGTCGTCGCCGTCGTGGTGATCGCGCTGCAGCAGCGTCGCGGCACGACCCTCACCGAGGACACCAACTCGTCCACCCCGACCGTCTCGCAGTGGGACGAGTCCAGTTCCCCGACCTCGGGACCCACGAAGCCTCCGCCGACGCTCAACCCCACCGGGGCGCGCGAGCGGTCCTGCGAGAACCTCACCGGTTCCTCCCCCCAGCAGACCGGCGACCGGGTGTCGTCCGGCGGGCTGAGCTTTCCGGCGGCACCGGGGTGGCGGCGCTACTCCGACCGGCGGCTGCCGTTCGCGAAGAACGCGGCCGGGCTGTACGTCTCGCACCCCGAGGAGAAGCTCGGCTGGGCTTCGAGCATGGCCGTCGCCCAGGTGAACATGCCCGAGGGGTACCCGGGCAGCTCGACGGCCGCCACCCGCATCGCCCAGTGTCTGGTGACCAGCTCGTTCTACACGTCGGTCGACGTCACTCTGACCGACGTCACCACCGAGCCGATCGATCTGGCAGGCACCCCGGCACGCGGCTTCGGGCCACCATCCGCTTCGACGACGATCGCCTGATCACCAAGGCGACGGCCATGAACGTCATCGTGGTCGACACTCCCGAGCCGACGGTGTTCATCGGGCTGGTGAAGTCAGAGGCCGCCCCGCAGATGCGCGATCTCGAGGCCGCCATCGCCGGACTGCGGGTCGGTTGATGCCGTCCGCGGGCGTGGCGTGGCTATTCTGAGCCTTCTATGACCCTCAGTTCCCGCCTGTGGCGAACCCTGCGCCAGTTCGTCCGATTCGGCCTCGTCGGTGGCAGCGGAGTGGTCGTCAACCTCGCCGTCGCCGTCGTGATGCACAAGGCCCACGGCGGCACCCAGCACGGCAACGACCCCGTCTGGGCCATCCCCGGCACCGCGTTCAACGTGCGCTTCCGCCACGTCGTGTGGATCGTCGCCTTCCTCGTGGCGAACCTGTGGAACTTCCAGCTCAACCGCTCCTGGACCTTCAAGTCGGCCAAGCACTCGCGCTGGTGGAAGGAGTTCTGGCCGTTCCTGGCCGTCGGCAGCGTCGCGGCCGGAGCGGGCCTGTTCATCCTCACCGCGTTCACCCACACCGGCTCGCCGATCTACCTGCCCGACCCGTTCTTCAACGAGACCAAGGGCATTCACTCCCGCGAGTACTGGGCCCAACTGCTGACCATCGTCGTCACCATGCCCATCAACTTCCTCGTCAACAAGGTGTGGACCTTCCGGGCGGTCCGCGGGCACCATGCCGAGCTGGCCACCGTGCCCCTGACCGACGCCGAGCAGGCGCGCGCCGAACAGACGAACGTCACCGAGACCACGGGCAGCTGATGTATCTCAAGTCACTCACCCTGCGCGGGTTCAAGTCGTTCGCCTCGGCGACGACGCTGAACTTCGAGCCCGGAGTGACCTGTGTGGTGGGGCCCAACGGGTCGGGCAAGTCGAACGTCGTCGACGCGCTCAGCTGGGTGATGGGGGAGCAGGGCGCCAAGAGCCTGCGCGGCGGCAAGATGGAGGACGTCATCTTCGCCGGCACCTCGGGGCGGGCTCCGCTGGGCCGGGCCGAGGTCGTCCTCACCATCGACAACACCGACGGTGCCCTGCCGATCGACTACACCGAAGTGACGATCTCGCGCACGATGTTCCGCTCCGGCGGTTCGGAGTACTCCATCAACGGCAATCCGGCCCGCCTGCTCGACGTGCAGGAACTGCTCAGCGACTCCGGGATCGGCCGTGAGATGCACGTGATCGTGGGTCAGGGGCAGCTCGACACGATTCTGCAGGCGACCCCCGAGATCAGGCGTGGCTTCATCGAAGAGGCCGCAGGCGTGCTCAAGCACCGCAAGCGCAAGGAGAAGGCGCTCCGCAAGCTCGAGTCGACGGCCGCCAACCTGCACCGCCTCAATGACCTGATCGCTGAACTGCGCCGCCAACTCAAACCGCTGGGCCGCCAGGCCGAGGTCGCCCGGAAGGCGGCCGTCATCCAGGCCGAGGTGCGCGATGCCCGTGCGCGCCTGCTGGCCGACGACCTCACCCAACTGCAGGAGTCCCTGGCCGGCGACCTGGCCGACGAACGCGCCGCCGAAGAGGCGAAGTGGTCGGCCGAGCAGGCCCACCAGCGCGCTCAGCGGGCTGAGGCCGAGGCCGAGGCGGCCGTCGCCGAGGCGAACCCACGACTGAGCGCCGCGCAGGAGAACTGGTACGCCCTGGCCGCCCTGCGCGAGCGCCTGCAGACGACCATGTCGATCGCCGCCGAGCGCATGCGCAATGCCGACGCCCAGCCAGAACTCGGACGAGGGGGCCGCGACCCCGAGACCCTCGAGATCGAGGCGCGGCAGGTGCGGGACGAGGAGTCGTCCCTGCGCGAGGAGGTCGCTCGACTGACCGACGAGCTGACGCTGGCCACCACCCGCAAGACCGCCGCCGAGAACCTGCAGGCCGAGGCCGACAAGGCGTGGAACGCCCAACTGCGAGCCATCGCCGACCGGCGCGAGGGGGTGGCCCGGCTGACCGGCCAGGTGAACGCGTTGCGCTCGCGGCTGGACGCCTCGTCCGAGGAGGTCGAACGACTCGAGGCACGACGCAATGATGCCGGGGTCCGTGCCGAGACGGCCCGCGCCGAATACGCCAAACTCGAACAGCAACTCGCCGGGCTCTCCGACGGCGAGTCGGGGCTCGATCTGGCCTACGAACAGGCGGCCGACGAGGTCGAACGACACACCGTCACGGTCGACGAGCTGCGCCGTAGTCAGGCCGACCTCACCCAGACCAGGCATGCCCAGGGCGCCCGGCTCGACGCCCTGCGCCTGGGACTCGAACGCAAGGATGCCAATGCCGCCCTCGTCGCCGCGGGCGATGCCGTCAGCGGGGTGCTCGGTCAGGTGGCCGCGCTCGTCACCGTTGCCCCGGGTTGGCAGACCGCCGCGTCGGCCGCGCTGGGTGCGGCCAGCGAGGGCGTGGCCGTCACCGGTGTCGACGCGGCAGTCGGGGCCGTCGAGCACCTGAAGGCCGAAGATCTGGGCCGGGCTGGCCTGCTGGTCGGCGGAGCCACCACCACCAGGGACGACTGGCCCGAGCTACCCGCCGGCACCCGATGGCTCGCCGACCTGGTCACCGTCGACGATCAGCTGGCCGGATCGTTCGTCCGCCTGCTCGACCGCGTCGCGGCGGTGGACGACCTGGCCGCCGCTCGGGCACTGGTGGCCAGGGAACCGTCGGTGACGGCGGTCACCCGCGAGGGCGATCTGGTCTCGCGTTGGTACGTGGCCGGCGGATCGGGGCGCCAGCCGGGGCTCATCGAGCTGCAGGCCGCCGTCGACGAGACCGAGTCGTCCTTGGCCGAGTCGAACCACCAGCTCGAACGGGTGGCGTTCGAGCTGCAACGGGCCACGGCCGAACTGGAGCAGGCGTCGGCCACGGCCGAGGCCACCCTCGAACGCCTGCACGAGTCCGACGCCCACCTGTCGTCGATCACCGAACAACTTGGCTCCCTCGCGCAGCGGCAGCGGGAGGCCAGGGCCGAGGCGGAGCGGCTCACCCAGTCGATCGACCAGGCCCACGGGTCGCGGGGGTCCGACACCGAGGCGCTCGCCGAACTCGAGGCCCGGCTCGAGCTGGCCGCCAGCGAGACCGATCTCGCCGAGCCCGACCCGACCGAACGCGACACCCGCGCGGCCGAGGCCAGGCTGGCCCGGCAGACCGAACTCGATGCCCGGCTGGCCCTGCGCACCGCCGAGGAGAAGGCCAAGGCGCTCGCCGGCCGAGCCGACTCCCTGAGTCGCGCGGCCTCGCACGAGCGGCAGGCCCGGGCCAAGGCGCTGGCCCGCGCCGAGCAGCTGCGCCGAGAGGCAGGTGCTGCCCGCTGCGTGCACGAGGCGGCCCAGTGGCTGGTGGGCCAGGTCGACCGGGCGCGCGAGCTGGCCACGGCCGACCGCTCCGCCGCCGAACGCGACCGTGCGGCCGCCGAGGCGGCACTGGGAGTGGCCCGCCGTGAGGCCCGTGAGGCCAGCCGTGCCCTCGACGAGGTCGTGCAGGGGGCGCACCGCGGCCAACTCAACCGCATCGAACTGCGCATGCGCATCGAGCAACTCGAAGAGAAGGCGATGGCCGAGTTGGGTCTGGAGGCCGACGCCCTCGTGGCCGACTTCGGGCCGGAGCAGCGCGTGCCCGTGCTCGTCCGTGACGATGGACGACCCGTCGACCCCGACTCCGATGACCCCGCTCCCTACGTGCGCGAACAGCAGGAGAAGCGCCTGCGGGCGGCGACGCGCAACCTCGAACTGCTCGGCCGGGTCAACCCGCTGGCGCTCGAGGAGTTCGACGCGATGCAGGAGCGGCACCAGTTCCTGGCCGAGCAGTTGGACGACCTCAAGCGCACCCGCGCCGACCTGGCCGAGATCATCGACGAGGTCGACGCCCGCGTCGAACAGGTCTTCGCCGAGGCCTACCGCGACGTCGAAGAGGCCTTCGAGCACGTCTTCTCGCGGCTGTTCCCCGGCGGCGAGGGACGGCTGGTGCTGACCGAACCGGGGCAGTGGTTGACCACCGGTGTCGAGGTCGAGGCGCGCCCGGCCGGCAAGAAGGTCAAGCGACTGTCGCTGCTGTCGGGTGGCGAGCGGTCGCTGGTGGCTGTCGCGTTCCTGGTCAGCCTGTTCATGGCCAGGCCGAGCCCGTTCTACATCCTCGATGAGGTCGAGGCGGCCCTCGACGACACCAATCTCGGACGACTCCTGGGCATCTACGAGGAACTGCGCGAGAACTCCCAGCTGCTGGTGATCACGCACCAGAAGCGCACCATGGAGATCGCCGACGCCCTCTATGGGGTGACCATGCGTGGCGACGGGGTTTCGACGGTGGTCTCGCAACGGCTGAGGGAGTCCGTCGACGCCTGAGTGCGCCGCCCTCGGGCAACCCCACGCCCTCCGCGCTCCGCGCTCCACCACGCCACGCCCGACACCACGCCCCGCCACGTGGCTTCAGTTGGTGCACATGGCTTCAGCCCTGAACCGAAGCCATGTGCACCAACTGAAGCCAGGTGGGAGCTGGGGCCAAAAATGACGGTCGTGTCGAGTCGCGAAACGGTGTTTTCCCGAGGCACAATGGTGTCGAGCGATGGCGCTTCCCCTGTCAGCCGTCGCGGCGATCGGGTGCGGTTCACGGACCGTCTCCCGACTGGGGTTGCGTGCGCGCTCGCACTTGCTCGAAGCACGGCCCGCCCAACCTCCTGGAAGGAACTCCGGTGACCCTCGCCGCCGCCATCGTCATCACTCTCGCCGTCGTCCTCGGGTGCGCCGTCGCCGCCATGGTGGCCTTCGGCCTGCGCCGCAATGCCGTCGCCGACGAGGGCGTGCGCGGCCAGTTCGCCGATCTCGGGCGTCACCTCAACGGTGATGCCGAGGTGCCCGAGAAGTTCGCCCAGCTGGTGGCCCGCACCAGCAACTGAGGCAGAGGTCACCCGCCACCGACCCGAACCGTCGTCCCGAACAAGGGTCGGGGCGGTCGGCCCTAGGATGAGGTCGTGCCCACAGACCTGACGCTCATCTTCTGGATCATCCTCGGTGTCGTGCTGGCGGCTGCTGCCGTCGGCATCGTCGTCGCCCTGCGCGGGCGCAAGCAACTGCCGCCGGCACCGCAGACCACCGAACTCGAGCCCCGCCCAGACGAGTCGGCCGAGCCGACCCAGCCCGAGACCTCCCAGCCCGAAAGCGCCCAGCCCGAGGCCCAGACCCCAGAACCCAGCGAGCCCGAAACGGCTCAGCCGGAGGCTCCCGCCCGCGACCAGATCGAGGCACCGGCCTCGCGTCTCGCCCGGCTGCGGCGTCGCCTCGCTGGTTCGAACAATGCCCTCGCCCGCGGCCTGGCCGACCTGCTCAGTCGTGACCGGATCGACGAGGACACATGGGACGACTTCGAGATGACCCTGATCAGCTCCGACCTGGGCGTGGGCCCGACCACGGAGCTGACCGACAAGCTGCGCCAGGAGCTCGCCATCGACGGGGTCAGCGACCCCGCCAAGGCGCGCGAGACCCTGCGCCGGGAGCTCGTCCGACTGGTCGACCCGAGCCTCGATCGCAGCCTGCACGTCACCGGTGCCGACGGCAACCCGGGCGTCGTGATGGTGGTCGGTGTCAACGGCACCGGCAAGACCACCACCGTGGGCAAGTTGGCCCGCGTGCTGGTGGCCGACGACCAGCGGGTGCTGCTGGGAGCGGCCGACACCTTCCGTGCCGCCGCCGCCGAGCAACTCACCACGTGGGGCGAGCGGGTCGGGGTCGACACGGTTCGCGGGCCCGAGGGCGCCGATCCGGCCTCGGTCGCCTTCGACGCCGTTGCCAAGGGCGTCGAGGCGGGCGTCGACACCGTGCTGGTCGACACCGCCGGCCGCCTGCACACCAAGACCGGCCTGATGGACGAGTTGGGCAAGGTCAAGCGCGTCATCGAGAAGAAGGCGCCCGTCACCGAGGTGCTGCTCGTGCTCGATGCCACCACCGGCCAGAACGGACTCACCCAGGCGCGCATCTTCGCCGAGGTGGTCGACGTCACCGGCATCGTGCTCACCAAGCTCGACGGCTCCGCCAAGGGCGGCATCGTCGTGCAGGTGCAGCGCGAACTCGGTGTGCCGGTCAAGCTGATCGGGCTGGGGGAGGGCGCGGACGACCTGGCGCCCTTCGATGCCGAGGGCTTCGTCGCCGGCCTGCTGGGGGAGTGACCCGACCCCAGCCGAGTGGGGTTGCCGCGCCGACGTAGGTTGTCGGCATGTGGGAGCTCACGGGGGGCCTGCTGGCGGGCACGGTCGCCACATTGGCGGTGCTGGTGCCGGTGGCGGCCGCGGTGTTCGTCCGTCGTCGCTGGCAGGCGTGGCTGGCCGCGCTGCTGGCCCAACTGTTGGCGGTCTCGGCGGTGTTCCTGCTGGTCAACCGGCACTATGAGTTCTTCGCCACGTGGGACGACCTCGTCGGGGTCCCCGGGCAGGTCGGCCGTCTGACCCAGGTGAAGGAACGCGGGGCCAAGGCGGTGCCGGTGCAGAAGATCGCGATCTCGTCCGACAACCCCCACCCTCTGGGTGAAGTGGTGACGATGCCGGTGCCCGACTCGAGCCCCGCCTACGCCACCGCCTCGGTTTATCTGCCGGCCGCCTACTTCGAACCCGGGCAACGCGCGCATCGGTTCCCGGTGGTGGTGATGGTCGCCGGGCTCGGTATGCCGGGGCCGAAGTTCGCGCATCTGCTCGACGCGGTGACCCAGAACTCGACCGTGATCGACGAGGGGCGGGCCAGCCCCTTCGTCGCCGTCTACGTGGGTGGCAGCATCGTCACCGGCATCGACTCCGAATGCGTCGACGTGCCGGGCGCGCCGCAGCAGACGTTCCTGGGGGCCGACCTGCCGTCGGCGATCGCCCAGCACTACCGGGTCACCGCCGACCACACTCGCTGGTTCATCGCCGGCTGGAGCACCGGCGGCTACTGTGCCGCGCTGATGACGGCCACCCATCCGCGGGTCTATGCCGCCGGGGCAGCCCTGGCCGGCTACTACCACCCGATCTTCGACGACCAACACCTGTTGGACACCCCGGCCGCTCCCGACCGCACGGCTGCGGTCACCGCCGAGAACGACCTGGTGCGCATGGTGACCACCCGGCAGCTGATCCACCTGCGGCTGCTCAACGTGATGTCGACCGCCGACGACCAGTCGTGGGGCACGGTCACCGGCCCACCCGACGGCCCCGACGGACGCCGCTTCCACCAGGCCGCGCGTTCCCTTCCCGGGGTCGCCTTCCAATTGGTGAAGGGCGGCGGCCACCGGTTCGGCACCTACCTGCCCCTCTACGACCCGAGTCTGGCCTGGCTGGGTACCGCCGGGCTGTGACCGACTCGACCCGAGCGGCCGGACGACTATCCTTGACCGACGGGTGAGCACCACGACGATGGGAAGAATGTGTTCGACACACTGCAGGACCGCCTCGCCGAGACCTTCAAGGGGCTGCGCGGCAAGGGGCGACTGACCGATGCCGACATCGACGCGACCGCGCGCGAGATCCGGATCGCGCTGCTCGAGGCCGACGTCAACCTGGGTGTCGTCAAGGACTTCATCGCCGCCCTCAAGGAACGGGCCCGTGGGGCCGAGGTGCACAAGGCCCTCAACCCCGCCCAACAGATCATCAAGATCGTGGACGAGGAGCTCGTCTCGATCCTCGGCGGTGAGACCCGCACCGTCAGGTTCGCGAAGAACCCGCCGACCGTGATCATGCTGGCCGGCCTGCAGGGTGCCGGCAAGACCACCCTGGCCGGCAAGCTCGCACGCTGGCTCAAGGAGGAGAACCATTCCCCGCTGCTGGTCGCCGCCGACCTTCAGCGCCCCAACGCCGTCAACCAGTTGCAGGTGGTCGGTGAGCGCGCCGGTGTGCAGGTGTTCGCGCCCCAGCCCGGCAACGGAGTGGGTGACCCCGTCGAGGTGGCCCGTCAGTCGATCGAGGAGGCTCGTCGCCGCCAGTTCGACGTGGTCATCGTCGACACCGCCGGTCGCCTGGGCATCGACGCCGAACTGATGCAGCAGGCCGCCGACATTCGCGCGGCCGTGCAGCCCGACGAGACCCTGTTCGTGGTCGACGCCATGATCGGCCAGGACGCCGTCAACACCGCGCTGGCCTTCAACGAGGGGGTGGGCTTCGACGGCGTGGTGCTCACCAAGCTCGACGGCGATGCCCGCGGTGGTGCCGCCCTGTCGATCGCGCGGGTGATCGGCAAGCCCATCATGTTCGCCTCCAACGGCGAGCAGCTGAAGGACTTCGACGTCTTCCACCCCGACCGCATGGCCAGCCGCATTCTCGGCATGGGCGACATGCTGACGCTCATCGAGCAGGCCGAGAAGACCTTCGACGCCGAGCAGTCCAAGGCGGCCGCCGACAAGCTGCTGGGTGGCCGTGGCGAGTTCGGCTTGCAGGACTTCCTGTCGCAGATGCAGCAGATGCGCAAGATGGGTCCGCTGTCGAAGATCTTCGGCATGCTGCCCGGCATGGGGCAGATGAAGGACCAGATCGCCAACATCGACGAGAAGGAGGTCGACCGCATCGAGGCGATCATCTACTCGATGACGCCGGCCGAACGCGCCGATGTGGCCATCCTCAACGGATCGCGCCGCTCGCGCATCGCCAAGGGCGCGGGTGTCGAGGTGCGCGACGTGAACCAACTGGTCACCCGCTTCGTCGAGGCCCGCAAGATGATGCAGTCAATGGCGCCGATGCTGGGCGGCGGCGGGGGCATGCCCGGCCTGCCGGGCGGGGGTGCCGGTCGTCGTCCGGCCAAGCAGCAGGCCAAGAAGGGGCAGAAGGGCAAGGCCGCCAAGGCACGCCGCCAGCCCCAGAGCACCAACGCCGCGGCGGAGGCTTCGTCCGCCTTCGGGTCGGGTCAGCAGCCGACGGCCAGCGAGCTGAACGAGGCGATGCAGAACTTCCAGCTGCCGCCCGAGCTGCAGCGCATGTTCAACCAGAACAACAAGGGCCCCCGCTGAGCAGGTCATGACCCCTGTGCTTGGATCGTGACATGAGTCACGGCCACGCTCCCCATGACCTGTCGGCGACCGGCGCTGAGCTGTTCCACGACCACGGCAGCGGCCCCCACAGTCATGACGCGCATGGGCATGCCGCGGACGGGCACACCCACGCCCCCGACGCCGGGCGGCTGCACCTGCGCGGGGTGGTGCTGCCGGGCGACGACGTGGTCGATCTGTGGATCGTCGACGGCCGGGTGACCTACGAACCGGCGGCGGGAGCCACCACCGTCTCGACCCACTGCTGGATCGTGCCCGGACTGGTCGACGCGCACTGTCACATCGGCCTCGACCATGCGGGCGAGGTCGGCCCCGAGGAGGCCGAGCGCCAGGCACTCACCGACCGGGATGCGGGCGCCCTGCTCGTCCGAGACGCCGGCTCACCGGCCGACACCCGCTGGATCGACGAGCGGGACGACCTGCCGCGCATCATTCGCGCCGGCCGCCACATCGCGCGCCCCAAGCGCTACATCCGCAACTTCGCCGACGAGGTCGACCCCGACGAACTGGTCGCCACCGTCGAGAAGCAGGTGGCCCGCGGCGACGGATGGGTCAAGCTCGTGGGCGACTGGATCGACCGCGAGACCGGCGATCTCGCCCCGCTGTGGCCGAAGCACGTCGCCGAGCGGGCGATCACCCGAGCCCACGAACTGGGGGCGCGGGTGACGGCGCACTGCTTCGAAGAGACGTCGGTGGCCGAGTTGGTTGAGGTGGGCATCGACGGCATCGAGCACGGCACGGGGCTCACCGACGCGGTCATCGAGCGGATGGCCGAACGCCAGGTCGCCCTCGTGCCGACCCTGGTCAACCTGGAGAACTTCCCGGCCATCGCCGCCCAGGGCGAGGCCAAGTTCCCCACCTACGCCGCGCACATGCGCCGGCTGCACGCCACCCGGTACGAGGTGCTCGGCAAGGCCCGTGAGGCCGGGGTGCCGATCTATGCGGGCACCGACGCCGGCGGCACCATGGCCCACGGGCTGGTGGGGCACGAGATCGAGCAGCTGCACCACCTCGGCGACGCCGAGTTCGCGTTGGGCGCCGCCTCGTGGCGAGCCCGGGAGTGGTTGGGTCGCGACGGCCTCGTGGAGGGGGCCAGCGCCGATCTGGTCGTGTACGACAGCAATCCGCTGGACGACCTCGCGGTCGTGCACCACCCGCGGCTGATCGTGCTGCGGGGGCGAATCGTGCGCACGCGCTGAACCGCCCCGCACGGTTTCGCCGATCCGGGTCGTCCGTGGCAGAATGTCCGATGCATCTGTGCCGTCACGCCCTCTCATCGTGGCGGCGCTGGACAACCCGAACCTCCAGGCGCGTGCCCCACACGTGACCGGCGGGGTTCACCCGCTCGCCGCACCTGCGGCACTTCCACAGGAGACACCACACACGTGGCTACCAAGATTCGTCTGAAGCGACTCGGCAAGATCCGCTCGCCCCACTACCGCATCATCGTGATCGACTCGCGTGCCAAGCGCGACGGCAAGGCCATCGAAGAGATCGGCCTCTACCACCCGAAGAACGATCCGTCGGTGATCCAGGTCAACTCCGAGCGCGCGCAGTACTGGCTCGGCGTCGGCGCCCAGCCGACCGAGGCCGTCGTCGCCCTCTTCAAGCGTTCGGGTGACTGGCAGACCTTCACCGGCGAGAAGTCGGAGTCGGGCATCGAGGTCGCTCCCGAGAAGGCCTCGAAGCTTGACCTGTTCAACGCCGCGCTGGCCGAGGCCGACGGTGAGCCCAGCACCGACGCCATCTCGAAGAAGAAGGCCAAGGATGAGGCTCCCGCCGCCGATGAGGCTCCCGCCGAGGAGTCGACCGACGCAGAGAGCACCGAGGCCTGAGCGTGCTGCAGGAAGCCCTGGAGCACCTCGTCCGCGGCATCGTCGGCAACCCCGACGACGTGCGCGTGAAGGACAAGGACCTGCGCCGTGGTCGCCTGCTCGAGGTGCGGGTGCACCCCGACGACATCGGCAAGGTGATCGGCCGGCAGGGTCGTACCGCCTCGGCCCTGCGCACCGTCATCGGTGCGCTGGCCGGTCGCGAGCAGGTGCGCGTCGACTTCGTTGACGTGGACCGCCGCGCAGGCTTCCGCAACTGACACCACCATGGGCGTTGCCCCGCACCATCCGGTGCGGGGCAACGCCTGTTTCTGGCCCGACCGGACGCTTCACGCCAGACGTTTTCATGAGAGGGTGACCCCACCATGACCGACACCAGCAACGACGGCCTCATCGCCGTCACCGTCGGCGTCATCGGGCGCGCGCACGGCATCCGCGGCGACCTGACCATCGACCTGCGCACCGACGAACCGGAGCGCCGGTTCGCCACCGGCTCCGTGCTGACCGCGGTGCAGGGCACCACCCGCCGCGCCCTCACGGTCGCGCACGCCCGCTGGCACTCGAGTCGTCTGCTGGTGACCTTCGACGAGGTCGCCGACCGCACCGACGCCGAGGCCCTGCGCGGGGCCGAGCTCGAGGTGCGGGTGCCCGCCGACGAGCGCCCCACCGACGAGGGCGAGTACTACGACCGCCAGCTGGTCGGCCTGCTCGCGGTCACCTCCGACGGCGACGAGATCGGACGAGTGACCCATGTCGTTCACCTGGCCGAGCAGGACCTGCTGGCCCTCGATGTCGCCGGCACCGAGCGCCTGGTGCCCTTCGTCACCGCACTCGTGCCCGAGGTCGACCTCGCCGCGGGAACACTGACCATCGTCCCCCTGCCCGGGCTGTTGGACGACGAGGCCGACGCATGAGCGCGGTCGAGCCGGTGGGTGGGGCGCGCCAGCGGATCGACGTCGTCTCGATCTTCCCCGACTACCTGGCACCGCTGCGGCTGTCCTTGGTCGGGAAGGCGATCACCTCGGGGCTGCTCGAGCTGGGGGTGCACGACCTGCGACAGTGGACCCACGACCGTCACCACACCACCGACGACACCCCCTACGGCGGTGGGGCTGGCATGGTGATGAAGCCCGAGCCGTGGGGGGAGGCCTTCGACGCGCTCATCGATCCCGAGCGGCCGCCGACGATCATCGTGCCCACCCCGTCGGGGGAGCGGTTCACCCAGGCGATCGCCCAGGAGTTGTCGGGCCACCAGCAGTTGTTGTTCTGCTGTGGCCGCTACGAGGGCATCGACCGGCGGGTCTTCGACCACGCCGCCGCCCGGGCCGAGGTGCGCGAGCTCAGTCTGGGCGATTACGTGCTCAACGGGGGAGAGGTGGCGGTGCTGGCGATGGTCGAGGCCATCGTCCGCCTCATTCCCGGCGTGATCGGCAATCCGGCCAGCCTCGACGAGGAATCCCACTCCGAGGCCCACGACGGGTTGCTCGAGTACCCCGTGTACACGAAGCCGGCCTCGTGGCGTGGGCTCGACGTGCCCGAGGTGTTGATGGGTGGCCACCACGGCAACATCGCCGCCTGGCGGCGTGAGCAGGCCCTCGAGCTGACGAGGCGTCGCCGACCCGATCTGTTGGACAAATAACGTCACAATGAAGTGACGTATTTGCGCTTGTCGCAGCGCATGTCGTCGATTTCTCGGCAGAGCGGTCAATGGACGGGGGCGTCGGTTCACTCCCGGGTGGCATGTGGCTAAGGTGCTGTGCGTGGCGACAACACTGACTACTCACCAACGAGCGGTGCGATCCACGGTGGCAATGAAGGCCGTCATGGCCATCACGGGGCTGCTGCTGGTCGCGTTCCTGCTCGCGCACATGTTCGGCAACTTCAAGGTGCTCCTGCCCGATGACGGCAAGGAGTTCAACGAGTACTCGCACTGGCTGCGCAGCTTCGGGTACCCCGCACTCCCGCACGGCGTGTTCCTGTGGATCATGCGCATCGTGCTGCTGGCCGCGGTGGTGCTCCACATGGTCTCGGCCTTCCGGCTGCGGGCGCGGGCGGCTGCCAACACCGGTGGGTCTCGGTACGTGACCAAGAAGAACATGGAGAAGAGCTTCGCGGCTCGCACCATGATCTGGGGCGGCATCATCATCGTGCTGTTCGTGGTCGTCCACCTTCTGCAGTTCACCGCCGAGGTGCTGAAGTTCGGTTACCCGAGCGGCACGAAGGCGCTGGCGCCGTACGACCGCGTGGTGGCCGGGTTCGGTGAGTGGTGGGTGGTCGTGTTCTACGGCATCGCCATGGCGGCCGTGTGCATGCACCTGTGGCACGGCGTCTGGAGCGCCTTGGCCACGTTGGGCGCCAACACCTCGGCCGCGGCCCGTCGCGTGCTGAAGGTGGTCGCGTACGTGATCGCGGTGGCACTCTTCCTGGGCTTCATGATTCCGCCGGTGCTGATTCTGACGAAGGTGATTGGACAATGAGCGAGACCCCCCAGAACACCGAGCAGGCCCTCGTCGAGGCCGACGCCGAGTCGATGTCGCCCGAGACTGGTTCGGTCGAGGCGCCGGCCGACAGCGCCGGCCCCGCCGCCACCGACTACTGGGCCCTCGGCGACGACATCGCCGACACCAAGGCCGATCTCTCCCAGCCCATCGACAAGATGTGGGGAGCCCGCAAGTTCTCGGCCAAGCTGGTCAACCCGGCCAACCGTCGCAAGCTCACCGTGATCATCGTCGGTACCGGTCTGGCCGGTGGCGCCGCCGCCGCGACGCTCGGCGAGGCCGGCTACAACGTGTTGAACTTCTGCTACCAGGACAGCCCCCGCCGCGCGCACTCGATCGCCGCGCAGGGTGGCATCAACGCCGCCAAGAACTACCGCAACGACGGCGACTCGGTGCACCGACTGTTCTACGACACCGTCAAGGGCGGCGACTACCGCTCGCGTGAGACCAACGTGTACCGCCTCGCCGAGGTGTCGGCCAACATCATCGACCAGTGCGTGGCCCAAGGCGTGCCCTTCGCCCGCGAGTACGGTGGCCTGCTCGACACCCGCTCCTTCGGCGGCGTGCAGGTGCAGCGCACCTTCTACGCCCGCGGCCAGACCGGTCAGCAGCTGCTGATCGGCGCCTACCAGGCCCTCGAGCGGCAGGTGGCGGCCGGCACGGTGAAGATGCACACCCGCCACGAGATGGTCGAGCTCATCATCGTCGACGACCGGGCCCGCGGCATCGTCACCCGTGACATGGTCACCGGCAAGATCGAGGCCCACTACGCCGACGCGGTGGTGCTCGCCACCGGTGGCTACGGCAACGTCTTCTTCCTGTCGACCAATGCCATGGGCTGCAACGTGACCGCCTCCTGGCGTGCGCACCGCAAGGGTGCTCACTTCGCGAACCCCTGCTACACGCAGATCCACCCGACCTGCATCCCGGTGCACGGCGAGACCCAGTCGAAGCTGACCCTGATGTCGGAGTCGCTGCGCAACGACGGCCGCATCTGGGTGCCCAAGAAGGTCGAGGACTGCTCGAAGGATCCGCGTCAGATCCCCGAGGAGGATCGCGACTACTACCTCGAGCGCATCTACCCGAGCTTCGGCAACCTCGTCCCCCGTGACATCGCCTCGCGTCAGGCGAAGTACATGTGTGACGAGGGACGAGGCGTCGGTCCCGCGGTCAAGGAGCGCGACCACGACGGCAACGAGCGCGAGATGCGTCGCGGTGTCTACCTCGACTTCGCCGAGGCCATCGGACGACTGGGACGCGAGGCCGTCGAGAAGAAGTACGGCAACCTCTTCGACATGTACGCCCAGATCACCGGTGAGAACCCCTACGAGGTGCCGATGCGCATCTACCCGGCGGTGCACTACACCATGGGTGGTCTGTGGGTGGACTACGACCTGCAGTCGTCGATCACCGGCCTGTACGTCTGTGGCGAGGCGAACTTCTCCGACCACGGCGCCAACCGACTGGGGGCGTCGGCGCTGATGCAGGGTCTGGCCGACGGTTACTTCGTCCTGCCCAACACCATCAACGACTACCTGGCGGGCGCACCGTTCGAGAAGATCGACGACTCGCATCCGGCCGCCGCGGAGGCGTTGACCTCGGCCAAGGCGCGCATCGACAAGCTGCTGTCGATCAACGGCACCCGCACCGTCGACTCCTTCCACAAGGAACTCGGCAACATCATGTGGGAGTACTGCGGCATGGAGCGTTGGGAGGACGGCCTGATGCTGGCGATCGAGAAGATCCGCGCGCTCAAGGCCGAGTTCTGGTCCAACGTGAAGGTCACCGGCGTCAACGAGGACTTCAACCAGACCCTCGAGCGCGCCGGTCGTCTGGCCGACTTCTTCGAACTCGGCGAACTGATGTGCATCGACGCGCTGCACCGACGCGAGTCGTGCGGCGGCCACTTCCGCGGTGAGAGCCAGACCGAGGACGGGGAGGCGCTGCGTCACGACGACCAGTTCCTCTACGTCGGGGCCTGGGAGTGGGGCGGCGAGAACGGCAAGCCGATCCTGCACAAGGAACCGCTGGTCTACCAGGCAATCGAGCTCAAGCAACGGAGTTACAAGTGAAGGTCACACTGCGCATCTGGCGTCAGGCCAAGGCCGACGCCGCGGGCAAGATGGTCACCTACCCGCTCGACGGGGTCTCGGAGGACATGTCGTTCCTCGAGATGCTCGACTTGCTCAACGAGCACCTCACCGAGCGGGGCGAGGAGCCGGTGGCCTTCGACCACGACTGTCGTGAGGGCATCTGCGGCATGTGTGGTGTGGTGATCAACGGCGTCGCCCACGGCGGCCAGCACACCACCACCTGCCAGCTGCACATGCGTTCGTTCGCCGATGGCGCCACCATCGACATCGAGCCGTGGAAGGCGGGCGCCTTCCCGGTCATCAAGGACCTCGTCGTCGACCGGTCGGCGTTCGACCGGATCATCCAGGCCGGGGGCTACATCTCTGCCAACACGGGGTCGGCGCCCGAGGCCCACTCGGTGCCCGCCCCCAAGCGGGAGGCCGACCTCGCCTTCGACAACGCCACCTGCATCGGCTGTGGGGCCTGCGTGGCCGCCTGCCCGAACGGTTCGGCGATGCTGTTCACCTCGGCGAAGATCACCCACCTGGCGATGCTCCCGCAGGGCCAGCCCGAGCGGTACAGCCGCGTGAAGTCGATGGTGGCCCAGCACGACGAGGAAGGCTTCGGCGGCTGCACCAACATCGGTGAGTGCGCCCAGGTCTGCCCCAAGGGCATCCCGCTGGAGTCGATCAGCCAGCTCAACCGTGACCTGATCTCGTCGCTGTTCAAGGGCGACGGCAAGACTCACTGAGCCCCGAGCCCGCCAACACCGGCGAGCCCACCACACGGCGGTCGGACCCTCATGGATTCATGAGGGTCCGACCGCCGTGGTGGTGAAGGTCAGGCTCGCAGGCGGGCGATGATGGCGTCGAGCTGCCGGGCGGTGTTCACCAACGGCAGGTCGGGGTTCTCGGCATGCATCGCCGGGCCGACCGAGTTGTAGTCCATGCCGCGAGCGAACTCGGCGATCACCATCACCCGATCACCGTCGACCAGCACGAGCACGCCGTTCCACAGGCCTTCCTCGTTGTCGACGACGATCATCTGGGTGGAGAAGTCGACCCGCACGCCGTCGACAGTGGTGGTCTTCTCGTTCTGGGCCTTGGCCGGCACGTCGCCGGCCCCCTTCACCCGCGAGGGGCAGGTGTCGTTCCAGCCGCGAATGGTGTCGGCCAGCGCACTGGCCTGCGCGGCCGAGCCGAGCTGAATGAGGTGCGCCCTCGTGAACGTGCCACTGCCGTTGGTGAAGATCGCCGTCTTGGCCGCGACGATCCCCGGCTGCTGGGCGAGACCGTTCTCGCAGAGCCAGAAGGTCTGTTCCTCCGAGGCCGTGCCCAACTCGTCGAGCACCATCGGCGTGATCACGTCGCCCGGCTTCTGCAGGTAGATCTCCTGGTTGGTCGGCAGGTTGTCGCTCGTGATGGCATCGACGGCGGGCTTGCTGACCTGGCTCGCGGGTGAGCTCGGGTTGCCGGGTGAGCTGGGGTCGACCGCTGAACTGGAACTGCCGGAGGGCGTCGAGGTGGCGCTCGGCGCGACCGACGACGTGGACACCGAGGGCGCCGTGACGCTGGGTGCCGTGACGCTGGGGGTCGCCTGACTCGGGCTGCCGGCAATGTCGGGGCCAGTCGTCCGCTGGAAACCTCCCGTGCCCAGCACGACACCGGCGCCGGCCAGGACGGCGACACCGAGGGTCGCACCGGCAATCGTGGCCCGGCGGGTCGCCCGGCGGCGATCCCCGAGGCGTCGGACTTCGCGTGCTTCGAGCATGGGGACCCCCTGGGCGTCGGAGCCGAAGGACTGCCAGGCATCGTCCAGTGGCCCGTTGGAATTCTTGAATGGCTGGTCGCCGGGGTTCTGCGGGGTGTGGACATCAGGCATGACGCGCCTCCAGATCATCGGAGAGCAGGCGGGCCAGGGCGGCCCGTCCGCGTGACAACCGGGCCTTGACGGTTCCGGTCGGCGAGCCGACTTCGTCGGCGATCTCGGCGACACTCAGGTCGCACAGGTGATGCAGCACGATGACTCGTCGCTGATCGGAGGGGAGTTGGTCGAGGGCCCGGTCAAGGGCCACGCGGGTGGGGCTGGGGGAGGCGTGCGCCTGCATGGGCTCCAACGCCCGATCGGGTTGGCGGAAGGCACGTCGTGCCTTGCGCCAGCGGGAGACGGACAGGCGGTAAGCGGTGGTGCGAACCCACGCCTCGGGATGCTGCTCGCTGTCGAGCTGCTTGCGATGGTCCCAAGCGCGGATGAAGGCTTCCTGCACACAGTCCTGCGCCTCGGTGAGGTTGCCGCACATGCCGTAGACCTGCGCGACCAGCTTCGAGAAGGACTGTCGGTAGAAGGCGTCGAAGGTCTGTTCGTCCATGGTTCGCCACCTCCTTCCTGACGTGTGGGTGACGGGCGTCGTCGGTGGTCAACTGTCACGTCTACTACGCCCGGGTGGCGGGTCGGGTTGCATGGGAGCGGTGGGTTTCGTGCCGATTTCGCCGTGCGGCTCCTGCCATGGCAGAATGGTCTGCTGTTGCCCGGCCCGCGGCTCCTGCCATGGGGGGATCGTCCGAGGACGGGGAACTGACCACCAGATACTTTCACGGGTGACCCATGGCACCGGCGAGGACACCATCATGAGCCAGCTGATCGATCAGATCGACCAGGCGTCGCTGCGCGACGACATCCCCACCTTCCGTGCCGGCGACTCCGTCAAGGTGCACGTGAAGGTCATCGAGGGCAACCGCTCTCGTGTGCAGGTCTTCGCCGGCGTGGTGATCTCGCGCACCGGTGGCGGTGTTCGCGAGTCGTTCACCGTGCGCAAGGTGTCGTTCGGCACCGGTGTCGAGCGCACCTTCCCGCTGCACTCCCCGATCATCGAGAAGATCGAGGTCGAGCGTCACGGTGACGTGCGTCGCGCCAAGCTGTACTACCTGCGCGGTCTGCGCGGCAAGGCTGCCAAGATCAAGGAGAAGCGCGAGGCCTGAGGCCTGCTCACTCCGCCCGAGACGTCCCGGCCCCCTGTGGGGGTGCGGGACGTTTTGCGTGGGTCGACCCGCGGGCGCGCCGGGTGGCGGGCGTCGCGGCTCGTGCAGGGCACCTAGGATGAGGTGGTCACAGGGCGCCGGGTGCGCCCCATCCACCGAGGAGTAGCGCGTGAGCGACGAGACCACCCCGCCCGTGGCGGACGAGCCCGAGGATTCGGGGACGACGAAACCGCCGCGCAAGGGGGGGCTCCTCGTGCTCCTCGGCTGGGTGCAGGAGATCGTCGTGGTCGCCGTCATCGCCCTGGTGATCTCATCGCTGATCCGCGCCTTCCTGGGCCAGGTCTTCGTGATCCCGTCGGGCTCGATGGAGAACACCTTGTTGATCAACGACCGGGTGGTGGTCAGCAAGGTGACGTCGGTGCACCGCGGCGACGTGGTGGTCTTCAAGGATCCCGGCGGTTGGTTGGCCCCGGCCGCGCAGCCCACCGGTTGGCGCAAGGCCGCCGAGTTTCTGGGGGTGCTGCCCGACACCAGCGACCAGCACCTGATCAAGCGCATCATCGGCATGCCGGGCGACACCGTGAAGTGGAGCCCCGAGCAGAAGCAGTTGAGCGTCAACGGCACTCTGCTCGACGAGTCGACCTACCTCTACAGCGACGCCAGCGGCCTCGTCGCGCCCGCCAGCGTGGCCTTCGAGGTGGTGGTTCCCAAGGACACCGTCTTCGTGATGGGCGACCACCGCAACGACTCCTACGACTCGCGCTGCCATCTGGCCGACATCACCAACGACGGACGACCTCGCGGGGCCTCGGCCTTCGTCCCGATGGCCGACGTCGTGGGTCCGGCCGTGCAGATCGTCGCACCCCTCGATCGCTGGCGCACGATGAAGCGCCCCGCGGTCTTCGACACGGTCGCCTCCGGGGGAGCGGCACCCGAGCAGGCCACCATCGTCCCCGAGGGGGTCGGCTGCCAGTGATTCGTCCCGGACGAGGCCTGTACGGCTACGAGCGGGCGCTCACCCGGGCCGGTTTCGCACCGATCGCGGGCGCGGACGAAGCCGGACGAGGCGCCTGCGCCGGTCCACTGGTGGCGGCGGCCGTCGTGCTGGCCGACACGCCTGCCCGACGGATCACCGGGCTCAAGGACTCCAAGCTGCTCACCGCCAAGGCGAGGGAGCGGTGCTACGACGAGATCATGGCCAAGGCCGTGGCGGTCAGTTGCGTCAGCATCGAGGCGGACGAGTGCGACGACCTCGGCATGCACGTCGCCGACATCCAGGGTCTGCGGCGGGCGGTGCTGCGCCTCGACGTGACTCCCGGCTTCGTGCTCACCGACGGGTTCCCCGTGGACGGTCTGGGCGTGCCGGGACTGGCCGTCTGGAAGGGTGATCGGGTGGCCGCGTGCGTCGCGGCGGCCTCGGTGATCGCCAAGGTCACCCGCGACCGCCGGATGGCCGAGCTGGCCCAGCACTACCCGGACTTCGCGTTCGATGTGCACAAGGGTTACTGCACCGCCGAGCACCAGGCCGAGCTCGAGCGTTTCGGGCCCGTCGACATCCATCGCCGCCGGTTCGAGATCGTCAGGCGAGCGGCTACAGTGAAGGCACCATGAGCGCTGAAGACCTCGAAGCGTACGAGTCGAAACTCGAACTAGACCTGTATCGCGAGTACAAGGACGTCGTCGGCATCTTCACCTATGCGGTCGAGACCGAGCGGCGGTTCTACTTGTGCAACGCGGTCGACCTGAAGGTGCGCACCGAGGGTGGTGACGTCTACTACGAGGTCTCGATGGCCGATGCCTGGGTCTGGGACATGTACCGGCCCGCACGGTTCGTGAAGTCGGCGAAGGTGCTGACCTTCCGAGACGTCTCGATCGAGGAGATCGTGCACTCCGACCTGCAGGTGCCCGACCAGAAGTGAGGTCCCTGCCGCGGCACTGACGGGCCGTGGCTGTGGACAAGTTCGTGCGACACGCCCACCCGTTCGCTGAACCTGTGGATTGTGCGACGAGGGCGCCGACAGCGCGTATCACTCCCGGTAGAGGGAGGTGGTCGCGATGGGCGACGACATGCCGGCGAACCAGAGCACGGCGAACCAGAGCAAGGGGAACCCAAGCACGGGGAACCCCATGCGGGCGACGCAGGTGCTGGGCCGGTGGGGCGAGGAGCAGGCCGCGAGGCACGTGGTCTCGCTCGGGTGGACGGTGCTCGACCGCAACTGGCGCTGCCCGGTGGGCGAACTCGACCTGGTGGCCCGACAACCCGATGGCACGGTCGTCTTCATCGAGGTCAAGACTCGCTCGGGACGAGGGTACGGTGACCCGCTCGAGGCGGTGACCTGCGCGAAGGTGCGCAAGCTCCACGAGCTGGCGCTGTGGTGGTTGCGCGAGCAGAATCGGCCGGCGCGCAAGCTGCGCATCGACGCCATCGGCCTGGTCAGGGACCGCGAGGGCATCGACCTCACGCACGCCCAGGGGATCACCCGATGACGTCGTCGGCGTGGTCGGTGGGCCTGCTCGGGCTGGAGGGGCACCTGGTCGAGGTCGAGGCAGCGAAGGGCGGTGGTCTGCCGCGCACGGTGTTGGTGGGATCACCCGACAAGCCGCTGTACGAGGCCCGTGACCGGGTCAAGGCGGCCATCCAGGGATCGGGTCTGTCGTGGCCGGGCCAGTTGGTGACCATCAACCTGACCCCGGCGGCGCTGCCGAAGTCGGGTACCCACTACGACCTGGCCATCGCGGCCGCCGTGCTGGCAGTGGAACGATCGGTGCCGCGCGACCTGTTGGCGACCACGGTGATGCTCGGTGAACTCCAGCTGGACGGTCGGGTTCGGGCGGTGCGGGGGGTCCTGCCCGGACTGCTCGCTGCCGTCGAGGCCGGCATGACCCGGGCGATCGTCCCGGCCGCGCAGGTTCCGGAGGCAGAACTGGTCGAGGGCCTGACCATCTGGGGGGTCGAGACCTTGGGCGACCTCGTCGACGTGCTCGAGGGCAGGCCCGTCCATCCGCCCCGGCCGGTGCCGGTGGGGGAGCCGCTGCGCGTGATCGGCGAACCCGATCTCGCCGACGTGGCCGGGCAGGCCGAGGCCAGGTTCGCCCTCGAGGTGGCTGCAGCTGGCCGGCATCACCTGTTGCTGCACGGAGCGCCGGGCGTGGGCAAGTCGATGCTGGCCAGCCGACTACCGACGATCCTTCCCGACCTGACCACCGCCGAGGCGCTCGAGGTGTCGGCGATCCATTCGCTCGCGGGCATGCTCGGCGGCAGCCTGGTGACCCGCCCGCCCTACTCCGATCCCCTGCACAACGCCTCGCTGTCGTCGGTGGTGGGCGGCGGTCAGCGCATCGCCCGACCGGGCAGTGTGTCGCTGGCACACCGTGGGGTGCTCTTCCTGGACGAGGCTCCCGAGTTCGGGCCGCACGTGCTCGACGCGTTGCGCACCCCGCTCGAGACCGGCTGGGCCACCATCGCCAGGTCGCAGGTCACCTGCCGGTTCCCCGCCCGCTTCCAGTTGGTGCTCGCGGCCAATCCGTGCCCGTGCGGGAATCACGGTGTCGCGGGCCAGCAGTGTCGGTGCGCCCCCATGGTGGTGCGCCGCTACCAGGAACGGATCTCGGGGCCGATCCGCGACCGGATCGACGTTCAGCAGCACTTGTTGCCGCTGAACAACGCCACGTTGAAGGCCTCGCTCACTCGGGCCGAGCCATCTGCCGCGGTGGCCGAGCGCGTCGCCGAGGCCCGCCAGCGTCAACATCGGCGGTTGGCCGAACTCGGCTTCCACGTCAACGGTGAGGTGCCCGGCAGCGTGCTGCGCCATCACCTACCGGCGCCGGAGGGCGGCGAGCTGGTCGATCTGGCGCTCGTGCGAGGGCAGATCAGCGCCCGGGGAGTCGACAAGGTCGTCCGGATCGCGTGGACCCTGGCCGATTTGGCCGGCCGCGATCGGATCAGCGTGGCAGACACCAGAGCGGCGCTGGCCATGCGCCGCGGTGACCAGGAAGGGGTGGCGGCATGACGTGGGACGAGGATCACCGCGCTCGAGCGGGGTTGGCGAAGGCCAGCGGTGGGGGGTTGCGGGGCTTGGCCGAGTTGGTGGCCGACCATGGCGCACCGGCGGTGTGGGCACGGTTGCGGACCGAGCGGTCCGCGAGCCAGGACACCCATCTGGCGCAACGTGCTCGGCAGGTCGACCTCGCCGAGGTGGAGCAGGCCACCACCAGGCTGGGGCTGCGCTTCGTGGTGCCGGGTGACCCGGAGTGGCCGTCGAGTCTGGGTGACCTGCGGGTTCCCGAACCCGGTCGACTCGACCCCGGGCTGGGCGGGGTTCCGCTCGGTCTGTGGCTGCGTGGACCGCTGTCGCTGGTCGACGTCTCGGGGGTCGCGCTGGTGGGGTCGAGGGCGGCCTCGTCGTACGGGGAGCGCGTGGCGGTCGACCTCGCGGTCGACCTGACGGTGGGCGGGCGCGGGGGCGAGCCCGGCCGCACGGTGGTGAGTGGCGGCGCTTATGGCATCGACGCCGCCGCGCACCGCGGTGCGTTGACGACGGGGGCGACGGTGGCGGTGCTCGCGGGTGGGCTGGATGAGTTCTACCCGAAGGGGAATGAGCGGCTGCTGGCCTCGGTGGCCGAGTCGGGGCTCGTGGTCTCGGAGGTGGCGCCGGGGGCTCGTCCGACCAAGTCGGGGTTCCTGGCCAGGAACCGCATCATCGCGGCCCTGTGTCGCGCCGTGGTGGTGGTCGAGGCTGCCCATCGGTCGGGGGCGCTGAACACGGCTGCGTGGGCCAACCGCATCTCCCGGCCGGTGATGGCGGTGCCCGGGCCGGTCACGTCGTCGATGTCGCAGGGGGCCAACCGCCTGATCGCGACGGGGGAGGCGTCCCTGGTCACCTCGGCGCAGGACATTCGCGACGTGCTGGCGCCGCTGGACGCCGGCCGGGCCGAGGCCGACCGAGGAGTGCAGCCGAGCCTGTTGGACGATCTGCCCGACCTGCTGGTGCAGGTGCGCGAACGCCTGTACCCGCGCCGCCCGACCTCGGTGGACGAGATCGCCGAGGCGACGGGACTGCGACCGCCCGAGTGCCTGGCGGCGCTGGGGGAGCTGGAGGAGCGGGGGTTGGTCGCACCGCATCCGGCGGGGTGGGTCTTGGCCCGACCCCGCCGGGCGGCGGCGTGAGGGAGGTCACGCCCGCGGCGAGCCCCCTGCGGCACTCACGCCAGCAGGCGGTAACCACCCCCGTTGGCGTACCAGACGCCGATTCCGCTCCACTTCTGGCCGCCGATGTTCAGATATCCCTGCAGGGCACCGGTGGAGGCGTTGCGGGCCATCAGGTCGCGACGTCCGCCACCTTCGATGTCGCCGGGCGTCCACATCTGGTTCATGCCCTGCCAGCCGTTGCCGACCTGGGTCTTGGCGATCGGGCTGCCGTCGCGGTTGAGGGTGTGCACCCACAGGCGACCCTGCGAGTCGGCCGTCAACAGGTCGGGGGTCGGGTCACCGATGAAGTCGTCGACGGTGGCCATCAGGCGCACGTCGGTCCAGTTCTGGGCCAGCGTCGTCGGCCCCCGCAGCACGGTGGCGTTGTTGGTGAAGGAGTAGCGCAGCAGTCGATGGTCGGAGCTCAGCGCCAGCAGTTCCGGGCCACCGTCGCCGCCGAGATCCTTCATGATCACCAGCTGGCGCATGCTGCCCCAGCCCTGACCGATCTGCAGGGCGCTCGAGAAGCTGCCGGTCGGGTCGCTGCGATACAACCACAGGGTGCCGTCGCTGCGGCGGGCCACCAGTTCGGTGAGCCCGTCACCGTTGATGTCGGGCAGCTGGCTCAACCAGGCGGTGGTCGACCAGCCGTGCCCGATCTGCACGGGAGTGCCACCCTTGCGGGTGCCGGGAACGGTGGGAATCCACCACAGGGCGCCCGCACTGTCGACGGTCACCACGTCGGCCAGGCTGTCGGCGACGCGGCCAGCGCTGACCGCGAAGCTGCCGTCGGAGCGCTGCACCAGCGAGCCGTGCTGGAACTGCTGCAGCAGCGTGCCGGAGCTCGTCCGCATGCGATCGGTGACCGCCAGCCCCAGTTGGCTCTTGACGTCGGGGTGCTGGTTCAGCCAGCTGAGCACCGGCGGGTAGACCAGCACAGCCTTGCTGCTGGTGCTCCAGTGCACCTCGCCGTTGGGGAACCTGGCAACCAGCCCACCCGAGCGGGCGACGGGGTTGCTGATCAGCATGCCGAGGTTGTCGTACCCGGCGGCACGGGCGCGCGAGGCCATCGGGGCGTTCAGCTGCAGCACCTGCTTGGCCGTCGTCAGGAACAGGCTTCCCTTCGTGAAGTCGACCACGCGGCCACCGGCCAGGTTGCGTTCCAGCACGTAGGGCGAGCCCAGCTGGCCCGATTCCCCACCGAGCTGCAGCCAGCGTGCCTGCAGGGTGGTCGTGGTGCTGAGGGCTGCGGTCACCTGGGTGCGCAGCGTCGGCAGGAACGCCCGCAGGTTGGTGCCCGGGCAGTCGGTCGACATCACGTCGCCGTGACCCGAGATGATGTTGATGGTCTTGCCGGCCAGCGTCACCTTGCCCTCGGCGGGGCGGTAGTTGTTCGCCAGTTTCCAGGCGATCACCCGGGTGAGGGCGCTCTTGGTCTCGGCGGTCACCGCGGCGGTGTTGGAGTTCATCATCACGCTGACGCCGAACGTGTTGGTGTTCCACAACGTGGCATGGGCCCCGTGCACCGGGTACTCGAGACCGCCATGGCGACCCTCGAAGATCTGGCCGTACTTGTCGACCAGCGCGTTGTAACCGATGTCGCACCAGCCACGATCCAGCACGTGGAAGCGGTAGATGCCGCGCACGATCGACGCCGACTGATCCTTGGAATAGGAGTTGACGCCCGCGGTGTGGTGCACGATCACGGCCCGGGTGGTGCTGTCGTAGTCGGGCGGAACGCAGTCGGCGCCGTTGGTGGCGAGCAGGCTTTCGTCCGCACCCCAAGCCGCGCGGCTGATCACGGCGGGCTTGGGCACGTAGCCCGAGACGGCCTGCGTCGAGACGCTGGCGGGGATGTCGTCGGCAGGCACCTGCTCGGGGTCGATCAGCGTGGCCTTCGCCCCCACGACGCTGCCGCCGTCGCTCGTGACGACACGTGCCTGCAGGCCGGTGGCGCCGTCGGTGTAGGCGGGATCGGTTCCGGGTCGTCCGCCCTCACTGGGGTCGACGTCGAGGGTCTGCCACGGCGACCACGTCTTGTCGTGGCGCACGCGGTACTGCACGCTCACCGTGCCGGTCTGGGACGACCAGGTGAAGCCCAGCAGATCGAAGGGCTGGGTGGCGGTTTCCTGCATCGTGGCCACCACGGAGTAGGTCTTCTGGTCAACCGTCACCTTCGTGGATCCGGTGGCGGGCGACAGGGAGACATGCTCGGTGTCGACACGTGGGGCGGCCTGCGCCTGTGGCGGGGAGGTGGTGAGTGCCAAAGCGGCCACCATCGTCGTGACGGTGGTGGCGGCGAGCACGCGACGGGCATACGTCATGGGACTGCTCACATTCGGGGGGTCTGCGGGCGGAGAGGCGTCCCGGGCTGGGACGGCCCGACCCCATCGTGACCACATCGGGGGTCGGATTGCACCTCGGATGGTCAACGGAGCGGCCGCCGGACGGATCGTCCCGACTGAAACCCTGCAGTCGTACTTCAGGCGTGGGGTTCTGAGAAGCTGTGACGACGAGCGGCGGGCGTCGCGATGGGGAAGGTGAACCATGAGGTTCTATGCACGAGGGTGGAGGGCAACCCGACAGGCGGGTGGCGACATCATTGTTCTGGCCTGGGTGGTGGTGTGGGTCTGGTTGGGTACGGTCGTGCACGGTGTCATCAATGAGCTCGCCGGTCCGGCGCGCCAGACGGCGAAGACCTCGGGCGAGCTGGCGGCGCGAATGCGCGAGGCCAGCGGTCAGCTTGGCAGGGTGCCCGGGGTGGGTGACCAGCTCGCCCGGCCGTTCGACGGCATGGCAGGCGATCTCGACCAGCTGGTGACCCAGGCCAACGGGCAGGTGGCGACGATCGGCACTGTGGCCTGGGTGATGGGAGTCCTCACCGCCGCGGCCCCGATCGCCCTCGTCCTGCTGCTCTGGCTTCCGCGACGAGTGTCGTTCGCCCGCAACTCCGCGGCAGCGCAGAAGTTCATCGACGCCGACGCCGACCTTGACCTGTTCGCCCTCCGCGCGATGGCCAACCAGCCGATGCCGGTGCTCGCCAACATCTCCAACGATCCCATGGGGGCCTGGCGTCGGCGTGATCGTGAGGTCATTCGCAAACTGGCCAAACTCGAACTCGACAGGGTCGGACTGTCCATGCCGGCCCCGACGGCGCTCAGGTCTGGGACAGCAACCCCCGAACAGCCCGATCGCTGACACGTGCCACCAGGTCGGGATCGGCACCGGCATCCACCTGCCGGAAGGCCGACTCCAGCAGCCCTCGGGTCAGGGCCGCAGACGCCTGGGCGGTCGCTTCGTCCGCGGTCAGTTCATGCCAGGCATCGCCGACGACATCGCGCATCGAGGCGTGGGCGGCATCCATCACGGGCTGAACGGCGGGGGAGACCTTCCACGTGCGGGCCGCGTTCATCATCCAGCCGTGGCCGGTGAGGGCGGCCTGGTCGATGTTCGCCCGCACCCAACGACGGATCCGCTCGCCCGGTTCCGTCACCCCCGCCAAGGCCTCGTCGACGGCCCGCGTCCAGGCCGGCAGGTGACGTTCGAGCACGAGTGCCGGCAGGTCGTCGACCGAGTCGACGTAGCGGTAGATGCTGTTGCGGGCAATGCCGGCCGCCTTCGTCACGGCGCCAGCAGTGAGTCCCTCGGGCTGGCCGCTGCGCAGCAGTTGCTCCGCGGCGTCGATGAGCCGCTCACGCACGATGGCGCGGTGCTCGGCAACCGTGGGTGCATCGATCCTGGGCATGGGGTGATTCTCCCACGGCCGATCGCCTCGCCACCCGTCCGTCGTCAACTTGACGACATGGTGTCGCAAACCTACGCTGGAGATGTTTGAGACACACTGTCGCGAAAGAGGAGCGACCATGACCACCCGTACCGATCGACCCGTCACCGCACCCGTGAGCACCGTGGACGAGCCTCGCCCGTCCCGACGTGACTGGATCGGCTTGGGGGTGCTGGCCACGGCTCTGGCGATGATCGTGCTCGACGGCACCATCGTGGGGGTGGCCCTGCCGGTCATCATGGGTGACCTGCGGTTGTCGCTGACCACGGCCCAGTGGGTCAACAGCCTGTACTCCGTCGTCTTCGCCGCCCTGCTGCTCACCGCCGGCCGGCTCGGTGACCGGCTGGGGCGCAGGGCGCTGCTGATCGCCGGGGTGGGCATCTTCGTCGTGGGCAGCGTCGTCGCCGTGCTCGCCCCCGGAGCCACCGCGTTGCTCGCCGCCCGGGCCGTGCAGGGTGTCGGCGGCGCGCTGATCCTGCCCTCGACCCTGTCGACCGTCAACGCCACCTTCCGGAGACGAGACCGTGCCGCCGCCTTCGGCGTCTGGGGAGCCGTGATGTCGGGGGCGGCCGCCATCGGTCCGCTGCTGGGCGGGTGGCTGACGACCGCCGCGAACTGGCGCTGGATCTTCTGGGTCAACGTTCCGATCGGCGTCGCCGTGGTCGCGGCCGCCGTGGTTGTCGTGCGCGAGTCGACGGGCGAGGGGGAGGGCGAGTCGGCGGGAAGGCGCGCTTCCCGCAGGGGGTTCGACCTGGCCGGTCCGGTGCTGTCGGCCGTTGGGTTCGCCAGCCTGGTGTTCGGCCTCATCGAGGGGAACGATCTGGGCTGGTGGGCGCCCAAGGCTGCCCTCGATCTGGGCCTGGTCAACTGGGGCACGGGGGCGCCGATCTCGGCGGTGCCGGTGTCGTTGGCGATTGGCGTGATCGCGCTGGTCGCGTTCGTGCTCGACCAAGTGCGCCGGGAGCGCGCGGATCGTCCGCGGGTGCTGGAGGTGTCGCTGTTCTCACTGCCCACGTTCGCCTGGGGCAATCTGACGGCCGGGCTGGTCGCGGCGGGGGAGTTCGCCCTCGTCTTCGTGCTCCCGCTGTACCTGGTGACGTCCCTGCAACTGTCCACGATGGGGGCCGGGCTGGTGCTGGCCGCGATGGCCGCCGGCGCCTTCGTCTCGGGCGCCCTCGCCCGGCACCTCTCGGCCGCCCTCGGTGCGACCCGGGTGGTCGTGCTGGGGTTGGCGCTGGAGTTGGCCGGTGTGGCGCTCACCGCGCTGGCCGTCAACGGCGAGGCGCACCAGTGGTGGGTGGCCGCCGCGTTGCTGCCCTACGGGCTCGGCTTGGGCCTGGCCTCGGCGCAGCTCACGTCGACGGTGTTGGCCGACGTGCCGGTCGAGACCTCGGGCACGGGGTCCGCGGTGCAGAGCACCGTGCGGCAGGTCGGGTCGGCCCTGGGCAGCGCCATCGGTGGTACCGCGCTGTCGATGGCCCTCGGGTCCGCGACGGTCGGACGAGCCTCGGCCGCCGACTTCGCCCATGCCAGCTCGGCAGCCGTGTGGGTGTCGGGCGGGGTGCTCGCCCTCGGTTTGGTCGCGGCCGTGCAGGTGATGCGGGCCGCCGACCGCTAGTCCTCGCCCGGGTCGTCCTGGTCGTCAGGGGTGGCGTGGGTGCGGGCCGAAGCCACAGCTGACGCCGACACCGTGAAGGTCTGCCCGGCGCCCACAACGAACGATGCGGCCGACGTGGGCGCCGGCTTCACGGGTGCGGTGACCGCCTCGTCGTGGGCCGGGCCCAGTTCGGGAGGCGCTCCCGGGGTGGTCGGTCGCACGGATTCACCCATCGCCTTCGCCAGTGCCTGGGCGATGGCGCCCCCGGTGCCGGGGCTGAACTTCCGGATCTCGGCCATGCCGCCATGCTATGACGAGGCTGGGTGGTCAGGATGCAGCACCACAGCCCGAGCGTTGCGCACCAGGAAACGCTCGCCCTGGGGTGCTGCATCCTGACCACGAGGGGGGCACAAACGGCAGGTCCCGAGACATCCATCGATGTCTCGGGACCTGCTGTCGTACCTGTGTCCGAGAGAGGACTTGAACCTCCATGCCCTTAACGGGCACTAGCACCTCAAGCTAGCGCGTCTACCTATTCCGCCACCCGGACTCCACCGCCCGGTCGCCCGGACAGCCCTTGAACAATAGCACCAGAGACCCGGCACCTGAAATCGAGTGGACGAGCCCCGCCACTCGCGTGCTGGCTTGGCAGGATGGGCCCCATGGCAGCCTCCCAGTCACCGCCCATGACCCCCTCGGATGCGGCCACCCGCACGGCCGACGCCGAGGTGGTCGACATCTGCCGCGACCTGATCACCTACGACACCACCAACTTCGGGGCGGGGGAGTCGAAGGGCGAACGCGAGTGCGCCGAGCGGGTCGCTGAGTACCTCGACGAGGTGGGCATCACCTCGGAACTGATCGAGACCGAACCCCGCCGCACCACCCTGGTGGCCCACTGGGAGCCCGAGGGCGTCGACACCTCGATCCCGCCGCTGCTGATCCACTGCCACACCGACGTGGTGCCGGCGATGGCGGCCGACTGGTCGGTCGACCCGTTCGCGGCCGAGGTGCGCGACGACATGCTCTGGGGGCGCGGTGCGGTCGACATGAAGGACTTCGACGCCATGCTGCTCTCGGTGGTGCGCTCCCGCGTCCGTGAGGGCCGCGCCCCCCGTCGTCCGATCAGGATGGTCTTCTTCGCCGACGAGGAGGCGGGCGGCGAACTCGGCTCGCACACCCTGGCGCGCACCCGCCCGGAGTTGTTCAACGACTGCAGCGACGCCATCTCGGAAGTCGGCGGCTTCTCGCTCACCGTGCGCGACGACCTGCGGCTGTACCTCGTGCAGACCGCGGAGAAGGGGTTGATCTGGCTCAAGTTGATCGCCGAGGGCACCGCCGGTCACGGCTCGATGCGTCACCACGACAACGCGGTCACCGAGTTGGCCGGGGCGATCCACCGCATCGGCACGCACACCTGGCCCGACCGCCTGCACCCGGCGCAGAAGGCGTTCCTGGCCGAGATCGAGGACGCGTTCGGCATCGAGGTCGACAACGACAACGTCGAGCAGACCCTCGAGCGGCTCGGCTCCATCGCCCGCATGATCGGGGCCACCATGCACAACACGGTGAACCCGACCATGGTCGATGCGGGCTACAAGGCCAACGTGATTCCCGGACGAGCCGAGGCCCAACTCGACGGCCGCTTCATCCCCGGCTTCGAGGACGAGCTCATCGAGACGGTCAAGCAACTGGCCGGCCCGAAGATTCAGGTCGAGGCCACGGTGCGCCGCCGCGCCGTCGAGACCGAGTTCGCGGGTGGGCTGGTCGATGCCATGCAGTGGAGCCTCAGCCAGGAGGATCCGCACGCGAAGGCCGTGCCGTACCTGCTCAGCGCGGGCACCGACGCCAAGGGGTTCGAGGGCATGGACATCAACTGCTTCGGCTTCGCCCCGCTGCGGCTTCCACCCGACCTCGACTTCACCGCCCTCTTCCACGGGGTGGACGAGCGGGTGCCGCTGGAGTCACTGAAGTTCGGCGCGCGCGTGCTCGACCACTTCCTGGATCGGGCCTGAGGCTCAGGCGCGACCCACGTTCGGGCCACCGGAGACGTCGTCCAGCGCCCTGGTGATCTCGGCCGGCAGGTTCACGCCGACGACCGCCAACAGTTCCGCCAACTGGGCGGGCGTGCGCGGGCCGATCAGTGCCGACGCCACCCCGGGGGCATCCCTGGTCCAGAGCAGCGCCACCTGGGCCGGGGTCAGCTCCAGGCCCTCGGCGGCCAGCGCGACGGCATCGGTGATGGCGCGTGGTTTCGGTTCCAGGTACGGCTCGACGAACCAGGAGAAGTGTTCGAGGGCACCGCGGCTGTCGCGGGGGGTGCCGGTGCGGTACTTGCCGGTCAGCACACCGCGCCCGACCGCCGACCAGGCCAACACCCCCAGCCCGAGCGCCTGGGCGGCGGGCACCACCTCGACCTCGGCGCGCCTGGCCAGCAGCGAGTACTCGACCTGCGCCGAGACGACCTGCGCTCGTCCGGGAACCGCGCGCTGCCAGGTGGCCGCCTGCGCGGTCTGCCAGCCCACGAAGTTGGAGACGCCCACGTAGCGGGTCATGCCCTGGCTGACGGCGTGGTCGAGGGCCGCCAGCGTCTCGTCCAGGGGGGCATCGCCCCAGGCGTGCACCTGCCACAGGTCGACGTGGTCGGTGTGCAGTCGCCGCAGCGACTCCGCGAGATCGTTCAGCATGGCCCGGCGCGAGGTGTCGACCACCCTGCGCCCGTCGTGCAATCCGAATCCCGCCTTCGTGGCGATCACGAGATCGTCGCGGCGGAGGTCGGTGTGGATCGCCTTGCCGATGATCTTCTCGGCCACGCCCTGACCGTAGGCGGGTGCGGTGTCGACCAACGTGCCGCCGCCGGCCACGAACTCGCGCAGCAGCATGCGGGCCACCTCGGGACTGGTGTCGCGACCCCAGGTCATCGTGCCCAGTCCCAGGGCCGACACCTTCAGTCCCGATGCGCCGACGTGGCGTTCCTGCATGCCCTTCACTCCCGACACCCTAGCCATGCCGGGCCCGAGAAGGTCTGCCACACCCCCACTGCGTCACGGCCAGACCCCTCACTTCCACAGCAGGCGCAACAGGGTCAGTTCCACGCCGTTCACGACCTCGGTGCGCATCAGTCCGTCCCACCTGGCCCCTTCGCGTTGGTAGAACCGGATGCCGTCGGTGTTCTCGTTGAGTACCCACACCACCAGCGGACGACGCGACTCCCGCAGCACCTGGGTCAGCAGCGCGGCCCCGACCCCCGCCCGCCGGTGGTCGGGATGCACCCACAGGTCCCACACCTCGTCGGCCCCAACCTTTCCGGACAGGTCGGGGTCGGCGGTCGGCCCGCAGCTGATGAACCCGCGCAGCATCCCGGCCTCGTCGTCCACCAGCACCCGGGTGGCTCGTCCGGGCTGCAGCTGCGACGTCCACCGGGCCAAACACGCGTCGGACGACTCGGGCGTCTCGGCGAGCACCCGGTCGTCGACGAGGCCGCGGTAGGCCTCCCAGCCCAGCCGGTGCAGTTCGGCGATCTGGGGGGCGTCGGCGACGACGGCGGCACGCAGCATGCGACTAGTCTCGCCGACATGAGCACCCTGGTTCTGATCCGTCACGGCCGCAGCACCTCCAATGCGGCCGGCACCCTGGCCGGTCGCACCCCCGGCATCGTCCTCGACGACGTCGGGCGACAGCAGGCCGAGACTCTGGGTGACCGCCTGGCGGGTGTGCAGCCCGCGGCCGTCGTGTGTTCACCGCTCGAGCGGTGCCAGCAGACGATCAGGATCGCGCTCGACCGGGCCGGGATCGACACCGAGGTCACCACGGACGACCGCGTGCAGGAGACCGACTACGGGCAGTGGTCGGGCCGTCCGCTGAAGGAACTGGCCACCGAACCCGGCTGGGCCACGGTGCAGACGTCGCCGAGCACCGCCGAGTTTCCCGGCGGCGAGCGCATGTTGGCGGTGCGCGAGCGCATGGTCGAGACGGTGCTCGACTGGAACGCACGCCTGCCCGCGGAGGCCGTCTGGCTGCTGGTCAGCCATGGCGACCCGATCAACGGGCTGCTGACCTGGGCGTTGGGCATGGACTACGACCGGGTGCAGTCGCTGATGGTCGACCCGGCCTCCACGTCGGTGGTCCACCTGCCGCCGCCGGATGCCACCGAGGAACGGGGCATCGTGCGGGTGGCGTGCGTCAACGGGGTGGCCGGGCCGTTGAGAGCGTTCGTGCGTCCGCCGACGGCCGCGGGCGGGCAGGTCGGGGGCGGAACCGGGGCCACCGGGGAGGCTGACCAACCCGCGGGCGGCGACGCCGAGGTGGAGCCATCTTCTAGGGTGAGGCCATGAGCAGGGCGATCCACAGCTTCCACGATCCCGACCGCTTCGTCTCGGGCACCATCGGTCAGCCGGGCCAGCGCGCCTTCTACCTGCAGGTGCGCGAGGGCAACCGCATCGTCAGCGTCGGGCTCGAGAAGGAGCAGGTGCAGGTGTTGGCCGAGCACCTGGAGCGCATCATGGACGAGCTCGAGAAACTGCTGGACGATGCCACCGTCGTGGTGGCCCCGCACGTCGACGTGGCCGACGACCTCGAACCCCTCGACCAGCCCCTCGATGAGGAGTTCCGCGTCGGTTCGATGGCCCTTGCCTGGGATTCCGGCCGCGGGAAGATCGCCATCGAGTTGTTCAGCATCGACGACGAGGGGGAGGAGTCGGGCGATTCGGTCGACCTGCGCCTGACCACCGCCGAGGCACGCCAGTTCGTGGCCCGGTCGCGGGCGCTCGTCGAGTCGGGACGACCGGCCTGCCCGTTCTGCCTGCAGCCGATCAACCCCGACGGACACATCTGCCCGCGCGCCAACGGCTACCGACGGCCCCTCTTCGCCCGTGACTGACCCTGAGAAGAGTTCGCCCGAGGGGAGCGGGCCTGAGGAGACCGGTACCGAGGAGTCCGGCCCCGAGGAAACCGGCCCCGAGGAGTTCGATCTCACCCAACCACCCGGGGCCACCCCCGAACTGGCGACACCGCCGGTGGGCCAGCTCGAGATCGTCGGCCGGCTCGTCCGCGCATCGAATGCGACCTTCCTGGTGGCGGACGAATCCGGCCGCCGCTGGGTCTACAAGCCGCTGCGCGGGGAGGCCCCGCTGCACGACTTCCCGACGGGAACCTTGGGGCAACGAGAGATCGCTGCGCACGACCTCTCCCGAGCCGCCGGCTTCGACTGCGTGCCCTTCACCTGCCGGGCGGAGGGTCCGTTCGGTGTCGGCTCGGTGCAGCACTGGGTCGACGACGCGGTCGATGACCTGGCCGCCCTGGTGCTCGTCGACGAGGTGCCCGACGACTGGTTCGGCATGGTCGTGGGCGCCGACGAGCAGGACCGCGACATCGCCCTGGTGCACGCGAATCACGCGCTGTTGCGTCGGCTGGCCCTGTTCGACGTGGTCACCAACAACGCCGACCGCAAGGGTGGTCATGTGCTGCACCGCCGGGCGGCGGACGGGGTGACCGAGGCCGTCTTCGGCGCCGACCACGGGCTCACCTTCAACGCCGACCCGAAGCTGCGCACGATTCTGTGGGGGTGGGCCGGGGAGCCGTTCAGCCCAGCCGAGGTGAGCCTGCTGCGGCGCACGTTGGAGGTGGCCGACGAGGCCCTGTCGCCGTGGCTGACCGACGCCGAGCTCGATGCCACGCATGAGCGGGTGACCGCCGCTCTGGCGGCCGGCACCTTCCCCGAGCAGCCGGACGAGGGCTGGCGCACCATTCCGTGGCCGCCCATCTGAGATGGCCCGATCCCACGAGTGCGATTCCCCGACTCCTTCCAGCCCGAACCGGCGTCGAACGCAAACTTCTACACCGTGGCTCGGGTGATCCCTGTTTTCGCGGGGTCACCCGAGCCACGGTGTAGAAGTTGGTGACTCACCAGGCGGCGGCCACCGCCTGGGCGAACCAGTCCTGCGGGTCTTCGTCGAGTCCCTTGCGGTTGAACCAGTCGCACAGGTTGGTGCAGTCGCGCAGCAGCCACTCGTTGGCCTGCGGGTGGATCACCAACTCGACCGCCTGGGGCACGTCGATGACCCACAGTCGGCCGTCGTGCACCAGCGTGTTGTAGGGCGACAGGTCACCGTGCACCCAGCCGAGTGAGGCGAACCCCACGACCACCGCTCGGGCCTGCGCGGCCAGGTCGACCAGTTCCTCGCGGGTGGGCGAGACCTGCACCAATCGCGGTGCCGCCTGCCCCTCGTCCGGGTCGCCGATGAACTCCATCAACAGCTCGGTGCCGTACACCTGCACCGGGTAGGGCACCGGCAGGCCGGCCAGCCAGAACCGCGAGAGCAGCCCGAACTCGCGCACCGCCCACTCGGCGACGGCCACCTGCCGGCCGAGGTCGGTGCCCTTGCGCTTGGCGCGGGTCTCGCGCGTCTCCCGCTGGCGGATTCCCGCCAGATAGGTGTCGAACCCGACGAAGGAACGGTGGTCGTGGGCGCGGTAGCGCTTGGCCACCAGGAGCGACCATTCGCCGACAGCCCCGGTGCGTTCCTCCGGAATGAGGGCACGCTCGAGCAGGTGGGCATCGGCCTCCTTGCCGGTCTTGAGCACGCCGAGATCGGTGTCGCGGGCGGCCTCGTGTTGCACCACCCAGTCGGGAATCGGGTCGGGGCCCTGGGTGACGTCGCGATCGGGCCAGGTCGACCAGCGTTCACCGTCGTTCAGGTCGGTGTCGCCGAAGGTGAGATCGACTGATGACCAGTCGAAGGAAGAAGCATTCACAGCGTGAACTCCTGGAAAGGGGTCCGGAGGGCTGTGATTCAGGCAGCGCCTCCGAGGACGAATACGTGATGGGCATGCAGCCGTGCATGGGCCATGGCGTCCTCCTTCCAGCGGGCGCGCCCCTCGTGGGCGGGCGTGGGCGACAGCGTAGGCACTCGTCCGCCGGATTGTCACGCGAATAACGGCGAACGAGGGCGTGACAGAGTCGGCCCATGACCACAAGGCCCATGACCCCACGGCCCATGACCCCAGGCCCCGTGCCCGACCCGCCGCCCGCCGTCGCCCTGGTCGGCCCGCACGTCACCCTCGAACCACTGGGCCCCGACTCCTCGTCCGAGGTGATGGACGAACTGGTGGCCGCCATCGGCCGACCCGAGACGTTCGCCGCGGGCTGGGGAGGCGGCCCGGCCGCCTGGACCGACGATCCCGCGGCGCTGGCCGCCCTGCTCGCCGGCTATCTGCCCGGGCTGCGGTCGTCCGGACTGACCTACCTGGTCAGGTGGGACGGCAGGTGCGTCGGCACCACCTCGGTGGGCGAGTTCGAACCGGCCAAAGAGCGCTGCCACCTCGGCTGGACGGCCTACGCACCGCAGGCGTGGGGGACCGTCGTGAACCCCGAGGCCAAGCTGCTGCTGCTCGGCCACCTGTTCGATCACGGCTGGGGGCGGGTGCGCATCCAGGCCGACTCGATCAACGAACGCTCCCGCCGCGCCATCGCCGGCATCGGTGCCACCTTCGAGGGCATCACCCGACGCGACCAGCGGCGCGCCGACGGCAGTTGGCGCGACGCCGCCGTGTTCTCGGTGATCGTGGACGAGTGGCCCGCTGTTCGCTCCCGGCTGAGGGCACGCGTGGATGGCTGGACCGGGCCGTCTCCGCACGGGGGGCCGTCGCTAGGCTGAGGGCCATGCAGGCTTGGACCCGTCCGAACGTTCCCCGTGTCACCGTCGCCACCCCCGACGCCCCCTCCCGGCTGACGGTGCACGACACCGCGCGGGACGCCGCCGTCCAGGTCGGCCCGGTGCCCGACGAGCACGGCGGTGGTCTCGCCCGCCTGTACGTGTGCGGCATCACGCCCTACGACGCCACCCACCTCGGCCACGCCAACACCTACCTGTCGTTCGACCTGGTCAACCGCGCGTGGCGCGATCTCGGCCTCGAGGTCAACTACACCCAGAACGTCACCGACGTGGACGAGCCCCTGCTCGAGCGCGCTGACGAGACCGGCGTGCACTGGGAGGAACTGGCCATTGATCAGACCAACCTGTTCCGCACCGACATGGAGGCCCTGCGGGTGATCCCGCCCGACCACTACATCGGTGCCGTCGAGTGCGTCCCGTGCGTGCTGGCGCTGCTGGGCACGCTGTCGGGGTCGGGTGCCATCTATCAGGTGGACGACCCCGAGTTCCCCGACTGGTACTTCGACGTGTCCCGCGCCCCCGGGTTCGGTGGCGTCGGCCACCTCGACCACGACGCCGCGCTGGCGAAGTTCACCGAGATGGGTGGCGATCCCGAGAGGGAGGGCAAGCGCAACCCGCTCGACTGTCTGGTCTGGCGACAGCGCCGCGAGGGCGAACCGCACTGGCCGTCGGAGGCGTTCGGCGAGGGCCGCCCAGGCTGGCACATCGAGTGCACGGCCATCGCGCTGCGCTACCTCGGCCCGCACTTCGACGTGCAGGGCGGTGGCTCCGACCTCGCCTTCCCGCACCACGAGATGTGTGCCGCGCAGGCGGTCGTGGCCTCGGGGGAGCCCCTGGCCGACGCCTTCGTCCACTCGGGCATGGTGGCGCTCGACGGCGAGAAGATGTCGAAGTCGAAGGGCAACCTCGAGCTGGTCTCGCGGCTGCGCGAGGCAGGAGCCGAGCCCATGGCCATCCGGCTGGCCCTGCTCAACCATCACTATCGCGAGAACTGGGAGTGGACGCCCGACCAGTTGACGGCCGCCGAGGCTCGCCTCGCGACCTGGCGGAAGGCGGCCTCGGCGTCGTCCGTCGCCCCCGTGGCACCGCTGATCTCGGCCCTGCGCACCGCGGTGCGCAGCGATCTGGACGCCCCGGCCGCCCTCGCAGCGGTGGATGCGTGGGCCGAGCAGACGCTGGCCGGCGCTGCCGACGGCGAGTCGCCCGAGCAGGTGGTCGTCGCCCTCGACGCCCTGCTGGGCATCACCCTCTGAACCGTCGCCGTCCCACGGCGGGAACAAGAGTGGCCGCTGCGTCGTTGGACCTGCCAGAATCATCTGGTCGCCGACAGGCGACGCAGCTTGTGTTCCGGGGTCGGTGAAAGTCCGAGCCGGCGGTGACAGTCCGCGACCCGAGGCTGGTGGGGTGACCCACCACCGAGGTTGAACTGGTGGAATTCCAGTACCGACGGTGAAAGTCCGGATGGGAGGAACACGAGGTCCGACCGGCATGCCCGCATGCCCGGTGGGATCTTTTCGCCCCGGTGCATCGCTGCAACCGTGCGAAAGGAACCACTCATGTTCGACCTCCTCACCCGGTTGCTGGATGCCCAACTCAATGTCGGTCTCGGCAAGCCCATGTTGTGGCGCGAGATCATCGGCAACGTCTTCGGGTTGGCTTCTGCCGTGCTGGGCATGCGACGCAAGGTCGCGGCCTGGCCGATCGGCATCATCGGCAACATCATCTTGTTCACCGTCTTCCTCGGCGGTGTCTTCCACACTCCCCAGAACCTCGACCTGTGGGGTCAGGCCGGCCGCCAGGTCTTCTTCCTGATCACCTCGGTTTACGGCTGGGTGGTGTGGGCCGCCTACCGTCGTCACCACGCGGACGAGGGCGTGGGCGTGCAGCCGCGCTGGGCCGGACGCGCCGGTCGTCTGCAGTTGCTGGTCGCGGCCGTGGTGCTGTTCGTGGCCGGCTACTTCGTGCTGAAGGCGCTCGGCTCGTGGGGGCCTGCGGCCGACGCCTGGATCCTGACCGGCTCCATCCTCGCCACCTACGGCATGGCCCGCGGGTGGACCGAGTTCTGGCTGATCTGGATCGCCGTCGACATCGTGGGCGTGCCGCTGCTGTGGAAGGCGCAGTACTACCCGAGCGCCCTGATGTACGTGATCTACGGCGCCTTCGTGGTGTGGGGGTTCATCACCTGGCTGCGGGTGCAACGCCGCGAGGGTTCCGTGGAGCGGGCGGGTGCGGCGACCGCCACCCCCTGACGCTCCCGGGCGTCTCGCTGATGCCACCGGGGTGGGGCGGTTCGTCCCACCCCGGTAGGCTCAGGCCACGTGAGCAAGACCTTCGATGAGCTCTTCGCCGAGCTGAGCCACACCGCCGCCACCCGCCCCGAGGGATCGGGGACCCTCGCCCGACTCGATGCCGGCGTGCATGCCATCGGCAAGAAGGTAGTGGAAGAGGCCGCCGAGGTCTGGATGGCCGCCGAGTACCAGTCCAAGGACGAGGCCGCCGAAGAGATCAGCCAACTGCTCTACCACCTGCAGGTGATGATGCTGGCCCTCGACCTCTCGACCGACGACGTCTACAAGTACCTCTGAGGATCGCTCATGCCCGACCAGACCACGCCCTCGTCCCTGCTCAAGATCGCGGTGCCGAACAAGGGGTCGCTGTCCGACTCCGCCGTGCAGATGCTGCGGGAAGCGGGCTACCGCACCCGCAACGACACCAAGGAGCTGGTGCTGCTCGACGAGCGCAACGGTGTCGAGTTCTACTACCTGCGCCCCCGCGACATCGCCGTGTACGTGGGCGAGGGCACGCTTGACCTGGGCATCACCGGTCGCGACATGCTGCTCGACTCGCGCGCCACGGCCACCGAGATGATGGGGCTCGGCTTCGGACGCTCCCGATTCCGGTTCGCCGCCCCCGGAGGTGCGACCTGGACGGTGGCCGATCTCGACGGCACCCGCATCGCCACCTCCTACCCGGGCCTGGTCGAGACCTACCTCGCCGAGCGCGGTGTCAGCGCCCGCCTGATCAAGCTCGACGGGGCGGTGGAATCGTCCATTCGGTTGGGGGTCGCCGACGCGATCGCCGACGTCGTCGAGACCGGGACGACCCTGCGCAAGGCCGGGCTGGAACTGTTCGGGGAGCCGATCTGCATCTCGGAGGGCATCCTCATCGAGCGCGACGGACTCGAGCACACCCCCCAGATCGACCAGTTCCTGCGTCGGTTGTCGGGGGTGCTGGTCGCGCGCGACTACGTGCTGGTCGACTACGACGTCTCCGACGAGTTCCTCGAGGCTGCCTGCGCCCTCACCCCGGGTCTCGAAGGCCCGACGGTGTCGTCGCTGGCCAAGCCGGGCTGGAATGCCGTGCGCTCGCTGGTTCCGCAGGCCGAGGCCCAGCGGCTGATGGACGAGCTGTGGAACACCGGCGCTCGCGCCATCCTGATCACCGAGCTGTCGGCGTGCCGGCTGTGAGCCTGGCGGCGGGGGAGCGGCGCGTCTTCCGCTCCAAGCCCGTGCTGCGCACCGCCGTCAGCCTGTCGGTGCTGCTGCTGGCGGCGGCAGGCTTCGGCTGGTTCATGATGGACGCGCGCGTGCGGGCCCAGTTCACCTGGCCGCAACTGGCGACCCTGATCTTCTTCGTGGTGTTCATGGTGGCCCTGATGCTGGCCATCGGCCTGTCGAAGGCCGTCGCGACCGCCGAGGGTCTGGTCGTCCGCAACGTGCTCGCCACCCACCGGTACGCGTGGGACGAGGTCGCCAGCGTCGGCATCGGTGAGGGCGACGCCTGGGCCTACCTGACGCTGTCCCCCTCGGACCAGCACCCCGATGGTGAGACCGCGATGTTGCTCGCCATCCAGCGGGCCGAGGGTGCCGACGTCGCTCAGGCGAGGGTCAGGGAACTGCGCGAGTTGGCCGCCGCCCACCGGGTCGGCTGACGGTCACGGCGTCCACGGATCACTCGATGCCGCGCTTCTTCAGCAGCGCCTCGATCTCGGCCATCTCGTCGTCCACCGGTGCGGACGCGACGCGTCCCCCGCGTGCGGCCGGAGCGCCCGGCGCCACCGACTGACCCGCGGCCCCACGCGTGACGGCCGGCGCCTGCCCGGCCGGCACGGCACCTCCGCGACGGGACGCCCTCACCTGCTTGGCCTGCTGGCGGGTGCGCGGGCTGAGGCGCCCCGCGACCACGTACACCAGGGCGGCGACGCCGATGATCGACAACCCGATGATCATCGCCAGGGTCAGGGTGGCGTGCTGGAAGTACTGACCGACCGCCTGGGCGCCGATCACCACGGGACGCATCGCGCCGGTGATCAGCAGGCCGATCGGCACGAGGCCGAGGGCGGCCCAGCGCAACACCGGACGAGGCCCGTGCCCCCGCAGGTGCGAGTAGAGCGCCCCGCCCGCGCAGATCAGCGAGAGCACGACGGTGGCGACCACGGTCCACGTGAAGATGTCCATGCGCCCAGCCTGACACACGCACCCTCGCGCGGGCGCGCGCGTGGCGGGCGGGCCGGGGCCGATGGGGGGACGGGCGGGGGATTCCCCCCAGCGGGAGCCCGGTGCGTAGGCTCGGGGTGTGCGACAGCTCTCCCAGCCCAACGCCGCGTGGCTCGACGACGACGGACGACCCGACCCCCTCGTCCGCGCACGGCTCGCCGAGGCCGACGGGCAGACCGGCTACCTGCGCGCCGTCGCGGCCCTGGGCGGTGCCCGCCTGCTGCTGCCGGTCGTCTCCACCGGCGACGAGTCGTCCCTGCCGGGTGGCCCGACCGGCCCCGACCCCGATCGCCAGGCCGAGATGGGGGCGGTCACGCTCGTCCATCCCGAGGGGGGACGAGCACTGATCGCGTTCTCGGGGCTCGACTCCCTGGAGGTCTGGGCCGCCGCCGCCGGGCAGGGCAACGGGCGCGCGCGTCCGGTGCCCTGCACCCTGGACGATCTGGCCGCCACCGTCGCCGAAGCCGGCGCCGAGGTGCTGGTGGTCGACCCCGCCGGCCCGCACCCGCTGACGGTGCTGGACGACCTGGTGGCCGAACTCGCGAGCGGCCGCCGGCTGGTGGAGCTCTCCGACGGCGGTTTCGGGTGGGCCCAGGTCGAGACCACCCACAGGGAGTGGCGCGGGCCCGATTCGGTCAATCCCGCACCGTGAGGTAACATGGTTCCTCGGTGATCGGTCCTCGTGACGGATCCGCACAAGTGGGGGCCTGACCTCCCACCCGATTCGAGCCCAGGTTCGACGGGTCGGTACCCAGCGGCGCTGAGCTGGGACGAACGTTCGCGTTCGTCGTCCTCGGCACCTCTGATGCCTCAGGCCTTCGCATGCGCGGAGGCCTTTTCGTCGTCCAGTCACGCCGTACCGATCGCCAGTCACCACAACTTTGGAGGACACATCAGCACCGAACCCCGCATCAATGAGCGGATCCGCGTTCCGGAGGTCCGCTTGGTCGGCCCTGCCGGCGAACAGGTGGGCATCGTCCGCATGGAGCAGGCGCTCCAGCTGGCGCGCGAGCACGATCTCGACGTCGTCGAGGTCGCGCCCCAGGCACGCCCGCCGGTCGTCAAGCTCATGGACTACGGCAAGTTCAAGTACGAGGCCGCCCAGAAGGCACGTGAGTCGCGTCGCAACCAGACGAACACGGTCATCAAGGAGATGAAGCTTCGTCCCAAGATCGACCAGCACGACTACGACACCAAGAAGGGCCACGTCGTCCGCTTCCTCAAGGCTGGCGACAAGGTCAAGATCACCATCATGTTCCGCGGTCGCGAGCAGTCGCGCCCGGAGCTCGGCGTCAACCTGCTGCAGCGGCTGGCCGACGACGTGGCCGAGTTCGGTTTCGTCGAGTCGGCGCCCAAGCTCGACGGCCGCAACATGCTGATGGTGCTCGGCCCGACCCGCAAGAAGACCGAAGCCCGCGCCGACGTGCAGGCCGAGCGTGATCGCCGCATGGCCTCGCGTCAGGCCGACCAGGAGGCCGAGCGGGCCCACGAGGCCGAGGTGCGCGCCGCGCACCAGGCCACGGCCACCCCGAAGAAGAAGCGGGGCCCGGCCGACAACTTGGACGCCGACATCGACGTCTGAGACACCCGATCCTCTGGCGGGCTCACCCGCCAGGACCCGGATCCGGTTCGTCCGGATCCGCCCACCACACGACAGGAGAGCGGCGACATGCCCAAGAACAAGACGCACTCGGGAACCAAGAAGCGCTTCAAGGTGACCGGATCCGGAAAGATCATGCGCCTGCAGGCCGGCCGCAAGTCCGGCGCTGCGTTCGCCTCGGCCCCCACCACTGGCAGCCGCAACAAGCACCGCCAGAAGAGCGGCATGGTCGAGGTCTCGGCCGCCGACACCAAGACCATCAAGAAGCTGCTGGGTCGCTGACCCTCCCGAACCACCACCAAGGAGAAACACCATGGCACGCATCAAGCGTTCTGTGAATGCGCAGAAGAAGCGTCGCGAGGTTCTGGAGCTCGCATCCGGCTACCGCGGTCAGCGTTCGCGCCTCTACCGCAAGGCCAAGGAGCAGCTGCTGCACTCGGCCACCTACGCCTACCGCGATCGCCGCGCCAAGAAGGGCGACTTCCGTTCGCTGTGGATCCAGCGCATCAACGCTGCCTGCCGCGCCGAGGGCATGACCTACAACCGTTTCATCAACGGTCTGAAGAACGGCGGCATCGAGGTCGATCGCAAGATCCTGGCCGAGCTCGCCGTCAACGACGTCACCGCCTTCAACGCGCTGGTGCAGGTCGCCAAGGACAACCAGCCGGCCGCCGCCTGAGCCGGTTCGTCCTTTCGTGACTGACGAATCCCAGACCGAGCCGACCGCAGGCTTCCCCCTCATCTCGAAGGGGCAGCTGCGGTCGGCTCGTCAGCTTCTGCAGCGGCGTGGCCGCGACGAGACGGGCCGCTTCCTGGTCGAGGGCATCCAGGCCGTGCGCGAGGCGCTGCGCCACCCCGAGCTGGTCGAGGCCGTCCTGGTCGAGGACCCCTCCCGGCATGCCGAACTGCTGTCGCAGGCGAACCCCGACCTGTGCTGGCGGGCCACCTCGTCCGACACCGCCCAGCTGGCCGACACCGTCACCAGCCAGGGCATCTTCGCCATCTGCCGCCAACTCGAGGCCGACTGGGCCGACGCCCCCGAGCCCCGGCTGGTCGTGATCTGCTCGCAGGTGCGTGACCCCGGCAATGCCGGCACCGTCATCCGTTGCGCCGACGCCTTCGGGGCCGACCTGGTGGTGCTCACCAAGGGGTCGGTCGAACTGCACAACCCGAAGACGGTTCGGGCGTCGGTCGGCTCGATCTTCCACCTGCCCGTCGTCACGGGGGTGACTCTCGAGGAAGCCGTCACCCACCTGCGCGGACGAGGCCTGCGCGTGCTGGCGGCCGATGGGGGAGGCTCGTCCCTCGACGAACTGGAACATTCCGGTGGCCTGTCCGGCCCGACGGCCTGGATCATGGGCAACGAGGCCTGGGGTCTGCCGGCCGAGGACCGTGCGCTCGCCGACGAGGTCGTGGGCGTGCCGATGTGGGGGCAGGCGGAGTCGCTCAACCTGTCGACGGCCGCGGCGGTCTGCCTGTACGCCACGGCCAGCGCCCAGCGGGCACGCTGACCCGGCCTCGGCGGGGTGAAACCGGCTCGGGTCGACGGCGGTCGGACTGCTAGAGTCACCACCATGTGTGGACAGCGATTTCAGTGCCCCCGGCCGGTTGGCCGCGGGGAGCGCGACGCGTCCTGACCCGCGGTGACCGGTCGGGGGAGAACCGACCCACCTCCTCCCCCTGCCGAAAGGATGGCGCCCCATGAGCGGGCCGAACACCAACTACGACCCTGTGCAGGTCACCCCCCTGAAGGCCGACCAGATCGACGAGATGGTGGCCCAGGCCCTCGCCGCGATCGCCGCGGCCACCACCACCGATGAACTGAAGGCAGCGCGCCTGGCCCACGCCGGCGACAAGTCGCCGCTGGCGCTGGCCAACCGTGAGATCGGGGCACTGCCACCCCAGGCCCGCAAGGACGCGGGCCAGCGCATGGGCCGCGCCCGCGGCCAGGTCAACCAGGCCGTCACCGCTCGTCAGTACGACCTCGCCGAGGCCGAGCTCGCGGCGCGGCTGGTGGCCGAGCGCGTCGACATGACGGTGCCCGTGGAGCAGCACCCCGAGGGCGCCATCCACCCGTTGACGGCGATGATGGATCTGATGAGCGACGTCTTCCTCAACCTGGGCTGGGAGGTAGCCGAGGGCCCTGAGCTCGAGGCGGAGTGGCTCAACTTCGACGCCCTCAACACCGGCCCCGACCACCCGGCCCGTGGGCTCACCGACACGATCTTCGTCGAGCCGCTGGCCGATCACGTGCTGATGCGCACCCAGACCTCGCCGGTGCAGGCCCGCACGCTGCTGTCGCGCGACCTGCCGATTCACATCGTCTGCCCGGGCAAGGTCTACCGCGCCGACGAGTACGACGCGACCCACCTGCCGGTCTTCCACCAGCTGGAGGGCCTCGTGGTCGACAAGGGCATCTCGATGGCCCACCTGAAGGGCACCCTCGACCACCTGGCGCGCTCGTTGTTCGGTGACATCGAGACCCGGCTTCGTCCGCACTACTTCCCGTTCACCGAGCCGAGCGCCGAGATCGATCTCGAGTGCTTCGTCTGCCACGGTGACTCGGTCGGCAACCCCGATCGTCCCTGCCGCACGTGCCGCTCCGAGGGCTGGATCGAGTGGGGTGGCTGCGGGGTGGTCAACCCCCGCGTGCTGATCGCCGCCGGTGTCGACCCCGACGTCTACTCGGGCATCGCCTTCGGCATGGGCATCGACCGCACCGTCATGTTCCGCAACAACGCCTCCGACCTGCGCGACTTCGTCGAGGGCGACATCCGTTTCAGCCGCTCACTGCTGGGAGGAGCACGATGAAGGCCCCCGTTTCCTGGTTGCGTGAACTCGTCGAGCTGCCGGCCGACGTCACCACCGCGGCGATCGCCGAGCGCTGGACAGCCGCCGGTCTCAACGTCGAACGCGTCGAGGTCACCGGTGGCGAGGTCAGCGGACCGGTCGTCATCGGCCGGGTGCTGGCCTTCGTCGAGGAGCAGCAGAAGAACGGCAAGACCATTCGGTGGTGCCGCGTCGACGTCGGCCCCGAGCACAACGAGCCGGCAGGGGTCGACCCGACCCTCGGCGAGGTGGCCCCGGGCCGGGGCATCGTCTGCGGCGCCCCGAACTTCGCCGTGGGCGACCACGTCGTGGTCGCACTGCCGGGTTCGGTGCTGCCGGGTGGCTTCGCCATCGCGGCCCGCAAGACCTACGGACACGTCTCCGACGGCATGATCTGCGCCGAGGACGAGCTGGGCCTGGGCACCGACCACGCCGGCATCATCGTGCTCGCCGACGAGATCGACGGACGACCGCTGATGCTCGGCGAGGATGCCCTCGACGTGCTGGGCGCCCGCGACGAGGTGATCGACGCCGACATCACGCCCGACACCGGCCACTGCCTCTCCATGCGCGGCCTGGCGCGGGAGACCGCGCAGGCGTTCCAGGTGCCGTTCGTCGACCCCTATGCCGCGCCGGTGCCGGCGGAGGTCTCGTCGGGTCACCCCGTGCGGGTCGACGACCAGGCGGCCTGCAGCCTGTTCACCGCCACCACCATCACCGGCATCGACCCGAATCGGCCGTCGCCGACGTGGATGGTGCGCCGGCTCGAGGCCTCGGGCATGCGCGCGATCTCGCTGGTGGTCGACATCACCAACTACGTGATGCTCGAGTCGGGGCAGCCGCTGCACGCCTACGACGCGGCCAAGCTGCAGGGCCCGATCGTGGTGCGCCGCGCGGGTGAGGGCGAGAAGCTGGTCACCCTGGATGACGTCACCCGCGACCTGCGCGCCGGCGACGACCTGCTGATCTGTGACGACTCCGGGCCGATCGGTCTGGCCGGCGTGATGGGCGGTGCCTCGACCGAGGTCACCGACACCACCACCACGGTCGTGCTCGAGGCGGCCACGTTCGACGCCGTCACCGTCGCCCGGGCCTTCCGTGCGCACAAGCTGCCCAGCGAGGCCAGCAAGCGGTTCGAGCGGGGCGTCGACTCGGCCCTCGCCTGGGCCGCCGCCCAGCGGGCCGCCCATCTGATGGCCGAGCTCGGCGGCGGCAGCGTGTCGTCCGAGGCGACCGTGGTCGGTGGCCCGCGGCAGATGCCCGCGCAACGTCTGCCGATCGACCTGCCCGCGACCGTTCTCGGCGCCGACCTCGCCCATGACGAGGTGATCGACGTGCTACGCGCCAGTGGGTGTGAGGTCGAGGTGGTCGGGGCCGAACTCCGCCTCGTGCCCCCGACCTGGCGAGGCGACCTGGTCGACCGGTACGACTACGTCGAGGAGGTCGGGCGCAAGGTCGGCTTCGACCGCATCGGCTCGATCCTGCCGATCAGCACGTCGGGTCGCGGTCTGACCCCCCGGCAGCGCGGCCGACGCACGGTCGGCCGGGCGGCCGCCGACGCCGGTTTCGTCGAGTTGATCACGCTGCCCTTCGTCTCGGACGACGAGCTGGCGCGGCTGGGGCTGCCCGAGGGTGACCCCCGGTTGGCGGCGGTTCGACTTCACAACCCCTTGTCGGACGCGCAACCGTACCTGCGCACCACCCTGCTGGGCGGCCTGCTGACCGCCGTCACCCGCAACACCTCGCGTGGGCAGGACGACCTTGCCCTGTTCGAGGTGGGCAGCGTCTTCCAGCGGTTGGACGAGCCGGTGGCCGCCCCGATGCCCGACGTCGCCGCTCGGCCGAGTGACGACGAGATCGCTGCGCTGGATGCCGCCCTTCCGCACCAACCGCGCCTGCTGGCGGCCGTGGTGACGGGGCAGTGGCGGGCGGCCGGCTGGCGTGGCGCCGCGGTGCCCGCCGACTGGACCCACGTCGTTGCCCTGGCGGATGCTGTGGCGGCGTCGGTGGGGCTGCGCCTCGAGCGCCGCAACGCCGAGCACGAACCCTGGCACCCGGGGCGCTGCGCCGAACTGCTGGTCGACGGCAGGGTGATCGGTCACGCCGGTGAGCTGCACCCGACCGTGCTGAAGGCTTGGGGAGCACCCGAGCGCACGGCCGCGGTCGAATTCGACCTCGACGCGCTGCTCGCGGCCGCACCGGCCAGTGGGGAGATCGCCCCGCTGCGCACGGCCATGGTGGCCAAGGAGGATGTTGCGCTGATCGTCGACGAGTCGGTGCCTGCCGGCGAGGCGCAGGCCGCCCTCGTCGAGGGTGCGGGCGACCTGCTCGACGCGGTGCACCTGTTCGACGTGTACCGCTCGGAGCAGGTGGGGTCGGGCAAGAAGTCGCTGGCGTTCGCGCTGCGGCTGCGCGGGGAGCAGACGCTCACCGATGCCGACGCCGCCGCTGCCCGCGATCGGGCGGTGGCCGTGGCGGTGGAGCGCTTCGGAGCCGTGCACCGGGCCTGACGGGTTGCCTGGGGCCTCTCGGGTTGTCCGGGGCCTCTCGGTTTGTCCGGGGCCATCTCGGAGGACGGACGTTGTGGAATAAGTATGCCGAGCACGGCATACTTATTCCATGAGCTTCACTGTTGCCGTCGCCGGCTGCACCGGGTACGCCGGGGGAGAGCTGCTGCGCCTGCTGCTCGGCCACCCCGAGATCGAGATCGGGGCGTTGACGGCCCATTCGTCCGCGGGCACCCAGCTGGGTCTTCACCACCCGCACCTGGCCCCGCTGGCCGATCGTGAGGTGCTCGACACCACCGCGGAGAATCTTGCCGGGCACGACGTCGTCTTCCTGGCCCTGCCGCACGGCGCCTCGGGAGCCGTCGCGGCCCAGCTCGGTGACGCCGCGGTCGTGATCGACGCCGGCGCCGACTTCCGGCTGGTCAACCCCGACGACTGGGCTCGCTGGTACGGCAGTGACCACGCGGGCACCTGGCCCTACGGGCTGCCCGAGCTCCCCGGTCAGCGCGAGCAACTGGCTGGCGCCACCCGGATCGCGGTGCCCGGGTGCTATCCGACCACCGCGACCCTGGCGCTGCTGCCGGCCGTCACCGGTCGGCTGATCACCGGCGCCGACGTCACGGTGGCCGCGGCCTCGGGGTCGTCCGGTGCGGGCAAGGCCGCCAAGGCCCACCTGCTGGGCGCCGAACTGTTCGGTTCGGCGTCGGCCTACGGGGTCGGGGGACTCCACCGGCACACTCCCGAGATCCTGCAGAACCTGCGCCGCTTGGGCGCCCCCGACCCGAGCGTCAGCTTCACCCCGCTGCTGGTGCCGATGTCGCGGGGCATCCTCGCGGTCTGCACGGCCCCGCTCAGCCCGGGCAGCGACGGCGTGCCCAGCGCCGACCAGGTGCGGCAGATCTATCTCGACGCCTATGCCGACGAACCCTTCGTCCGGGTGCTCCCCGAGGGGCAGTGGCCGCAGAGCCAGCACGTGATCGGCTCGAACGCGGTGCAGGTGCAGGTGACCGTCGACGAGTCCGTCAACCGGCTGGTGGCCGTCGCGACCCTCGACAACCTGACCAAGGGCACCGCCGGCGGAGCCATCCAGTCCATGAATCTCGCGCTCGGGCTGCCCGAGGGCACCGGCCTGTCGGCGATCGGAGTCGCACCGTGACCAGCACCTCGTCCTCATCGGCTCCCCGGGTCACCGTGGCGCAGGCCACCGTTTCTCGGGGCGGCGCCGGGGTCACCCACCCGCGCGGGTTCTCGGCCGCTGGCGTCACCGCCGGGCTGAAGCCGTCGGGCCGCCCCGATCTGGCCCTGGTGGTCAACCACGGGCCGGCCACGGCGGCCGCGGCCGTCTTCACCACCAACCGGGTCGTCGCCGCGCCCGTGGTCTGGTCGCGCGAGGCCGTCGCCGATGGGCGCCTCGATGCGGTGGTGCTCAACTCCGGCGGGGCCAATGCCTGCACCGGGGCGGGCGGGTACGCCGACTCCCGCGCGACGGCCGAACACGTGGCCACAGCGCTCGGGCTCGAGGCCACCCATGTCGGGGTGTGCTCGACCGGCCTGATCGGGGTGCGGCTGCCGATGGATCGCCTGCTGGCCGGCGTCGACGAGGCGGTCACCCGACTCTCGTCCGATCAGGGGCCGCAGGCCGCGACGGCCATCATGACCACGGACACGGTCTCGAAGACCGCCGAGTTCACCCACCCCGACGGCTGGTCGATCGGCGTGATGGGCAAGGGTGCGGGCATGTTGGCGCCGGCGCTGGCCACCATGCTCGTCGTGGTCACCACCGATGCCGACCTGAGCCCCCAGGTGCTGGACGAGAGCCTGCGGGCCGCCACCGGGGTCACCCTCGACCGGCTCGATTCCGACGGCTGCATGAGCACCAATGACACCGTGCTGCTGCTCGCCTCCGGAGCCTCGGGCATCACCGTCGAACCCTCGGTGTTCACCGAGGCGCTGACGGCCGTGCTGGCCGACCTCGGGCAGCAACTGCTGGGCGACGCCGAGGGGGCCCACCACGACATCAGCATCGTGGTGCGGGGCGCGGCCTCGGAGCGCGATGCCGTGGTCGTCGGCCGCTCGATCGCGCGCAACAACCTGTTCAAGTGCGCCATCTACGGTGGCGATCCCAACTGGGGGCGCGCTCTGGCGGCCATCGGCACCACCGATGCCGTCTTCGACCCCGAGGCACTCGACGTCAGCTTCAACCAGGTGATGGTGTGCCGGGCCGGCGCCGTCGGTGACGATCGCGACCTCGTCGACCTCGGCCCGCGCCAGGTCACGGTCGAGGTCGACCTGCACGCCGGCGACCACGAGGCCACCATCTGGACGAACGACCTCACCCACGACTACGTCACCGAGAACTCGGAGTACTCCACATGAGCCGCCTGCGCGCAGACGACACCCAAGCCCTGCAGGACAAGGCCGCCACCCTGATCGAGGCGCTGCCCTGGCTGAGTGAGTACGCCGGCAAGATCGTGGTGATCAAGTACGGCGGCAACGCCATGATCAACGATGACCTGAAGAAGGCCTTCGCCGAAGACATCGTTTTCCTGCGCCGCTGCGGCGTGCTGCCGGTGGTGGTGCACGGCGGCGGCCCGCAGATCTCGTCGATGCTCAAGCGACTCGACATCTCCTCGGAGTTCCGGGGCGGCTTCCGGGTCACCACGCCCGAGGCGATGGAGGTCGTCCGCATGGTGCTGGTGGGGCAGGTCGGGCGGGAGCTCGTCGGTCTCATCAACGCCCACGGGCCGTTCGCCATCGGCATGTCGGGGGAGGACGGTGGCCTGTTCACGGCGGTGCGTCGCGGGGTCGAGATCGACGGTGAGGACGTCGACCTCGGCCTGGTGGGCGACGTCGAGTCGGTACGGGCCGACGGCGTGCTCGATCTGGTGCACAAGGGGCGCATTCCGGTGGTCGCGTCGGTGGCACCCAATGCCGAGGGCGAGGTGCACAACCTCAATGCGGACACCGCCGCCGCCGCGCTCGCGGTCGCGCTGGGTGCCGAGCGACTGGTGATGATGACCGACGTCGCCGGCCTGTACGCCGACTGGCCGGCCTCGACCGACGTGATCACCCAGATCTCGGCCGACGAGCTGCGCGCCCTGATGCCCTCGCTCGAATCGGGCATGGTGCCCAAGATGGAGGCCTGCCTGCGGGCCGTCACCGCGGGCGTGCCGCGCGCCACCATCATCGACGGGCGCATTCAGCACTGCCTGCTGCTCGAGATCTTCACCAACGACGGCATCGGCACCCTTGTGTTCGACAGCAGTGTTATCGACGACAGTGTTATCGACGACAGCCAGCAGCAGGAGACCTCATGAGCCAGCCCACCGCAGCCGACCTGACCCAGACCCCCGAGGCGGGCACCCCGGCGCTGGCCCAGCGATACGGGCAGGTGATGATGAACGCCTTCGGCGGGCCCAAGCGGGTCTTCGTCCGGGGTGAGGGGTGTCACGTCTGGGACGACGCCGGCACCAAGTACCTCGACCTGCTCTCCGGGCTGGCCGTGACCGCGCTGGGGCACGCCCACCCGGCGGTGCTGTCGGCGATCACCTCGCAGTTGTCGACCCTGGGGCACGTCTCGAACTTCTTCGCCACGCCGGCTCAGGTGACCCTGGCCGAGAAGCTGACCCACCTGGTCGCTCCCGGTGCCGAGCCGGGATCGGCCCGGGTGTTCTTCACCAACTCGGGCACCGAGGCCAACGAGGCGGCCTTCAAGCTCACCCGGTTGACGGGCCGCACCCGCATCGTGGCCATGGAGGGCAGCTTCCACGGTCGGACGATGGGTGCCCTCGCGATCACTGCGAACGAGAAGTATCGCGCCCCCTTCCAGCCGCTGCCCGGTGAGGTCACCTTCGTGCCGTACGGCGACTCCGAGGCCCTGGCCGCCGCCGTCGACGAGCAGACCGCCGCCGTGGTGATCGAGCCCATCCAGGGCGAGAACGGGGTCGTGGTGCCACCCGCCGACTACCTGGCGAAGGCCCGCGAGCTCTGCGACGCCACCGGTGCGCTGCTGTGGTTCGACGAGGTGCAGACCGGCATGGGTCGCACCGGCCGGTGGCTGGCCTCCGAGGGGGTCACCGCCGACCTGGTCACGCTGGCCAAGGGGCTCGGCAACGGTTTCCCGGTGGGCGCCTGCGTGGGCATCGGACGAGCCGCGACCCTGCTGCAACCCGGTCAGCACGGCACCACCTTCGGCGGCAACCCGGTGGCGGCCATTGCCGGTCTGGCGGTGATCGGCGTGATCGAGCGCGACGGACTGCTGGCCAACGCCGTCGAGCGCGGTGAGCAATTGGCCGCCGAGGTGACCGCGCTCGACGACCCGCTCGTGGTCGAGGTCAGGGGAGCCGGCCTGTTGCGGGGCATCGTGCTGTCCGCCGAGGTCGCCGCACCCGTCGTCGACCGGCTGCTCGAGGCCGGTTTCATCGTCAACGCCCCTCGTCCGAACGTGATTCGGGTGGCGCCGCCCTTGATCATCACCGAGGCGCAGATCGCGTCGTTCGTCCGCGCCCTGGCCGAGGCGCTGCGAGGAGTGCGGTCGTGACGGTCGGGGGGCCCGGTGCCGACCGGGGGCCCTCGCGCACGGCCCGGCAGGGTCTGGTGGCCTCGATCCTGCGGTCGCACGAGGTGGCGAGCCAGACCGAACTGACCGACCTGTTGGCGGCCGAGGGGGTCGCCGTGACCCAGGGAACCGTCTCGAAGGACCTGCTCGAGCTCGGCGCCGTCCGCACCCGATCGGCGTCGGGTTCGGTCGTCTACACACTGCCCGACGAAGCCACCGGCGATCGCGATGCCGCCCACCAGAAGCTGGCCCGGGTGTGCACCGAACTGCTGATCTCGGCCGACGCCTCGGCGAACCTGGCGGTGGCCCACACGCCCCCCGGCGCGGCCCAGTACTTCGCGTCGGCGCTCGACCGGGCAAACTGGGACGACGTGCTCGGCACCATCGCCGGGGACGACACCATCATGATCATCAGCCGCGCGGCCGACGGTGGGTCCGTGGTCGCGGAACGACTGCTCGCGCTGGCGGGCACGGCACGCACCCCCAGGAGAGTGGACGCATGAGCGAGGGCAACGAGTCGGGCGCGCATCAGCAGGGACGACTCTGGGGCGGGCGCTTCGCCGGTGGACCGGCCGACGCCATGTTCGCGCTGTCGGTCTCGACCCAGTTCGACTGGCGGCTTGCCCGGCACGACCTGGCGGGCTCGCGGGCCCACGCGGGGGCCCTCGCCGCCGCCGGACTGTTGACCGACGACGAGCGCGCCCGCATGCTGGCCGGCCTCGACGAGCTCGAGGCGGCCGTGGTGTCGGGTGCCTTCGTCGCGGCCCCCACCGACGAAGACGTGCACGGTGCCCTCGAACGCGGACTGCGCGACATCGTCGGCACCGAGCTGGGCGGACGACTGCGCGCCGGCCGCAGCCGCAATGACCAGATCGCGACGCTGATCAGGCGCTGGCTGCGTGAGCAAGTGCGCTCGCTCAGCCTCGACGTCGCCGCCGTGGTCGACGCCCTGCACCACCAGGCGACAGCGAACCTCGGCGCCGTGATGCCCGGACGCACGCATCTGCAGTCGGCCCAGCCGGTGCTGCTCAGCCACCACCTGCTGGCCCACGCTTGGCCGCTGGTGCGTGACCTGCAGCGCCTGCGCGACCTCGACGGACGACTGGCGGTGAGCCCCTACGGCTCGGGCGCGCTGGCGGGCACGTCGCTGGGGCTCGATCCCGAGCGGGTTGCGCACGAATTGGGCTTCGACTCCTCGGTGCCCAACTCGATCGACGGCACGGCGGCCCGAGACCTGGTCTCGGAGGCGGCCTTCGTGCTGGCGCAGATCGGCGTCGACCTGTCGCGCCTCAGTGAGGATGTGATCTTGTGGTGCACCCACGAGTTCGGGTTCGCCACCCTGCACGATGCCTGGTCGACCGGCTCGAGCATCATGCCGCAGAAAAAGAACCCCGATGTCGCCGAACTGGCCCGTGGCAAGGCCGGACGACTTGTCGGCCACCTCGCCGGCCTGCTCACGACCTTCAAGGGGCTGCCGCTGGCCTACAACCGTGACCTGCAGGAGGACAAGGAGCCGATCTTCGACGCCGTCGATCAGCTGCACGTGCTGCTGCCGGCCGTGGCAGGCATGGTGGGCACCCTCACCTTCCACCACGACCGCATGGCCGAGGTGGCACCGCGGGGATTCTCGCTGGCCACCGACATGGCCGATTGGCTGGTGCGCCGGCGGGTGCCTTTCGCCGAGGCCCATGAGATCACCGGACGAGCCGTTCAGTACTGCGAGTCCCAGGGTCTTGAGCTCGAGCAGCTCTCCGACGAGCAGTTGGCCGAGATCTCGCCGGCGCTCACGGGGGAGGTGCGCTCGGTGCTCACCATCGAGGGGTCGACGGCATCCCGCGACGGTCGCGGCGGCACGGCTCCGGCGCGGGTGCGCGAGCAGTTGGACGAGCTCTCAGTGGCCCTGGGGCAGGCGCGAGCCTTCGCGGCCAGCTGAGGCCTCCCTCGGGCGGGCGGTTGGCAGGTGCCCGGCGAAACGTGAGCGACGGGTTCGTCCGCGCTCGGTAGGCTGACCCGCGTGAATGCGGTCTTCGATGAACTGTCCTGGCGCGGTCTGGTCGCGCACTCCACCGATGCCGAGGCTCTGGCCCAGCACCTGGACGAGGGACCCGTCACCTTCTACGTCGGCTTCGACCCCACGGCGCCCAGCATCCACATGGGCAACCTGGTGCAGCTGATCGTCGCGCGCCACCTGCAGGCCGCCGGCCACAAGCCGCTGCTGCTGGTGGGTGGCTCGACGGGGCTGATCGGTGACCCGAAGGAGGCCGGTGAGCGGACGATGAACCCGGTCGAGCAGGTGCACGCCTGGGTGGAGAAGATCCGTGCCCAGGTCAGCCGCTTCGTCAGCTTCGAGGGTGACAACGCCGCAGAGGTCGTCAACAACTACGACTGGACGGCCGAGCTCTCGGCCCTCGACTTCCTGCGCGACGTGGGCAAGCACTTCCCGGTCAACCGCATGCTGGCCCGTGACGTGGTTTCGCGGCGACTGGAGTCGGGCATCAGCTACACCGAGTTCAGCTACGTCTTGCTGCAGAGCCTCGACTACCGCGAGCTGTTCCGCTCCAAGGGGGCGACGCTGCAGACCGGCGGCTCCGACCAGTGGGGCAACATCACCGCTGGCGTCGAACTGATCCGGCGCTCGGAGGGCGCGCGGGTGCACGCCCTGGCAACCCCGCTGCTCACCAAGGCGGACGGAAGCAAGTTCGGTAAGACGGAGTCGGGCACGGTGTGGCTCGATCCGGAGATGACGTCGGCCTATGCCTTCCACCAGTTCTTCCTCAACTCCGAGGACGAGAAGGTCATCGACTACCTCAAGGTGTTCTCCCCCCGGGGTCGCGACGAGATCGCCGAGCTCGAGCGGGCGACGGCCGAGGAGCCGTGGAAGCGCGCTGCGCAGAAGGCGCTCGCCGACGACGTCACTGACCTGGTGCACTCCGTCGCCGAACGCGAGGCGGCCGTGGCAGCCGCGTTGGCCCTCTTCGGCCGTGGCGACCTGAGGGACCTGCCGGCCGCGACCGTGCGCGCCGTGGCCCGCGAGCTGGGGGGAGTGGAGCTGCCCAGTGGCGACCTGCCCACCGTCGTGGACGCGTTGGTGCTGGCGGGAGTCGTCGACTCCAAGTCCGCCGGTCGCCGGGCCGTGGAGGAGGGCGGTGCCTACCTGAACAACGAGAAAGTCACCGACCCCGACCAGGTGCTGACCCCAGCCGACCTGCTCGCGGGCGAGGCCGTGCTGCTGCGTCGTGGGAAGAAGACCCTCGGTGCGCTGCTGGCGCCGGCCGCACGCTGAGCGGCCGACAGGCCGCTGACGAGCGGGGATGTCATGTCGGCAAGCTCACACGGGCCCGGTTTGCGTTGACCGTGACCTGCGCGTAATGTTTACCAAGCCTTGAAGGCGACACGGACGGCGGAACTCCTCGGGAGACGGAGCCGGACGAGCCCAGGGCCCACATCACTCCAACACCCTCCTGAGGGCACGAGTGTGCGTACAACGAGTACCCACTCAGACCGCAGGGTTGGAACCGATGATGGCGAGAAGCCGATTTGACTCGGATCTCACACACAACTAAAGTTTGTCAGGTTGCCCCACAAGGCAGCATGACCTTCGAACCGAATTGAAGCCCCTTGTCGGAGCGGAAATGAAGGACGAAGAGCCAGGCCGGCGGATTTGACTGCAAAGGTGAGGCGGACTAAAGTTTCACGAGTTGCCCCAAGCGGATGGTCGAAAGGCCGGATGCGCGGGACGCGCCCGAATCTTGAGAACTCAACAGCGTGCTTTTTTAAAGTCAGTGAAGTAATGACAATTTTTGTCTCGTGCCTGGCTGGATGGTCTGCCTTTTGTGGGTGGGTTGTTTGGTTGGGTGGAGATTCCTTTGATGAATGATGATTGATCCAGTTTTTGGATTCTTTGTCAGGATTTGAACTCTTGATCACCCTTTTTGGGGGTGGTTGATATTTTTCAACGGAGAGTTTGATCCTGGCTCAGGACGAACGCTGGCGGCGTGCTTAACACATGCAAGTCGAGCGGTAAGGCCCTTCGGGGTACACGAGCGGCGAACGGGTGAGTAACACGTGAGTAACCTGCCCTGAACTTTGGGATAACAGTTGGAAACAGCTGCTAATACCGGATATGAGCCCCTGTCGCATGGTGGGGGTTGGAAAGCTCCGGCGGTTTGGGATGGACTCGCGGCCTATCAGCTTGTTGGTGAGGTAGTGGCTCACCAAGGCTTCGACGGGTAGCCGGCCTGAGAGGGCGACCGGCCACACTGGGACTGAGATACGGCCCAGACTCCTACGGGAGGCAGCAGTGGGGAATATTGCACAATGGACGGAAGTCTGATGCAGCAACGCCGCGTGCGGGATGACGGCCTTCGGGTTGTAAACCGCTTTCACCTATGACGAAGCGCAAGTGACGGTAGTAGGAGAAGAAGCACCGGCCAACTACGTGCCAGCAGCCGCGGTGATACGTAGGGTGCGAGCGTTGTCCGGAATTATTGGGCGTAAAGAGCTTGTAGGCGGTTTGTTGCGTCGGAAGTGAAAACTCAGGGCTCAACCCTGAGCGTGCTTTCGATACGGGCAGACTTGAGGGATGCAGGGGAGAATGGAATTCCTGGTGGAGCGGTGGAATGCGCAGATATCAGGAGGAACACCGGTGGCGAAGGCGGTTCTCTGGGCATTTCCTGACGCTGAGAAGCGAAAGCGTGGGGAGCAAACAGGCTTAGATACCCTGGTAGTCCACGCCGTAAACGGTGGGTACTAGGTGTGGGGGACTTCCACGTTCTCCGTGCCGCAGCTAACGCATTAAGTACCCCGCCTGGGGAGTACGGCCGCAAGGCTAAAACTCAAAGGAATTGACGGGGCCCCGCACAAGCGGCGGAGCATGTTCATTAATTCGATGCAACGCGAAGAACCTTACCTGGGTTTGACATATACCGGAAACATCTGGAGACAGGTGCCCCTTTTTGGTCGGTATACAGGTGGTGCATGGCTGTCGTCAGCTCGTGTCGTGAGATGTTGGGTTAAGTCCCGCAACGAGCGCAACCCTCGTCCATTGTTGCCAGCGGGTAATGCCGGGGACTCAATGGAGACCGCCGGGGCCAACTCGGAGGAAGGTGGGGATGAGGTCAAGTCATCATGCCCCTTATGTCCAGGGCTTGAAACATGCTACAATGGCAGGTACAAAGGGCTGCGATACCGCAAGGTTGAGCGAATCCCAAAAAGCCTGTCTCAGTTCGGATTGGGGTCTGCAACTCGACCCCATGAAGTCGGAGTCGCTAGTAATCGCAGATCAGCAACGCTGCGGTGAATACGTTCCCGGGGCTTGTACACACCGCCCGTCAAGTCATGAAAGTCGGCAACACCCGAAGCCGGTGGCCCAACCCTTGTGGGGGGAGCCGTCGAAGGTGGGGCTGGTAATTAGGACTAAGTCGTAACAAGGTAGCCGTACCGGAAGGTGCGGCTGGATCACCTCCTTTCTAAGGAGCCTTTTGGCTGATGCTGCCCTGGTGGTGGTGTTGGTCCATTTGTTGGTGCTGGGGCGAGTGTCCCTGGGCTGGCAAGGCTGTTTGGTGGATCACTGGCAAGTCTGCTGCTCATGGTGGCGCCGGCAAGTACAGCTTCTGCACGGTTGTGTGGGGGAGTGGAACGTGGGTGTTGGTGTGGGTGGCGGGTGTGGAGCACGCTGTTGGGTTTTGAGGGGTCGGTCGCTGTTGCGGCGTGATTTCCTTGCGGACCGGTGGGTCTGCTGCCCTTGGTGGGTGGTGGGTTTCCGGGCTCGCCCGTATTTTGAGAACTGCACAGTGGACGCGAGCATCTTTGTAGATATATTTTTTGACAAGCTACTAAGTGCGATCGGTGGATGCCTAGGCACCAAGAGCCGATGAAGGACGTTGTAACCTGCGATAAGCCCTGGGGAGCTGGTAAACGAGCTTTGATCCTGGGATTTCCGAATAGGGAAACCTTGAAATACCGGAGTCATGTCCGGCAACCTCTGCCTGAATATATAGGGCAGTTGGAGGGAACGTGGGGAAGTGAAACATCTCAGTACCCACAGGAAAAGAAAACAACCGTGATTCCGTGAGTAGTGGCGAGCGAAAGCGGAAGAGGCCAAACCGTATGTGTGTGATAGCTGACAGGCGTTGCATGTGCGGGGTTGTGGGAGCATTTGGTCGGGGCTGTTGACCCGGCGGCGAGTAAGAAATGAATGGTGAAGTTGAACTACCTGGGAAGGTAGAGCGTAGAGGGTAAGACTCCTGTAGACGTAAGCTGTTCACTCGTGAGTGTTATCCCAAGTAACGCGGAACTCTTGAAATTCCGCGTGAATCTGGCGGGACCACCCGTTAAGCCTAAATACTCCTTGGTGACCGATAGCGGACAAGTACCGTGAGGGAAAGGTGAAAAGTACCCCGGGAGGGGAGTGAAATAGTACCTGAAACCGATCGCATACAATCCGTCGGAGCCCTGCGGGGTGACGGCGTGCCTTTTGAAGAATGAGCCTGCGAGTTAGTGGTATGTGGCGAGGTTAACCCGTGTGGGGGAGCCGTAGCGAAAGCAAGTCCGAACAGGGCGTTGAGTCGCATGCTCTAGACCCGAAGCGTAGTGATCTATCCATGGCCAGGGTGAAGCGACGGTAAGACGTCGTGGAGGCCCGAACCCACTTGGGTTGAAAACCGAGGGGATGAGCTGTGGATAGGGGTGAAAGGCCAATCAAACTACGTGATAGCTGGTTCTCCCCGAAATGCATATAGGTGCAGCGTTGCGTGTTTCTTGTCGGAGGTAGAGCACTGGATGGTCTAGGGGGCCCAACAGCTTACCGAAATCAACCAAACTCCGAATGCCGGCAAGTGAGAGCGCAGCAGTGAGACTGTGGGGGATAAGCTTCATAGTCGAGAGGGAAACAGCCCAGATCATCAGCTAAGGCCCCTAAGCGATAACTAAGTGGAAAAGGATGTGGAGTTGCGGAGACAACCAGGAGGTTGGCTTGGAAGCAGCCACCCTTGAAAGAGTGCGTAATAGCTCACTGGTCAAGTGATTCTGCGCCGACAATTTAGCGGGGCTCAAGTTATCCGCCGAAGCTATGGCATTCACGCGTGTACTTGGCCTTTGTGGTCCAGGTGTGTGGATGGGTAGGGGAGCGTCGTGTGCGCGGTGAAGCGGCGGGGTGACCCAGTCGTGGAGTGCACACGAGTGAGAATGCAGGCATGAGTAGCGAATGACGGGTGAGAAACCCGTCCGCCGAATATCCAAGGGTTCCAGGGTCAAGCTAATCTGCCCTGGGTGAGTCGGGACCTAAGGCGAGGCCGACAGGCGTAGTCGATGGACAACGGGTTGATATTCCCGTACCGGCGAAGTACGGCCCATGCTGAATCAGGTGATGCTAAGCACGGAAGGTGGTTGAGGTCTTCGGATCGATGCCACTGACTCTGCGATCCGAACTTGTAGTAGGCAAGCTGCGGAGGGACGCAGGAAGGTAGCCCATCCCGGTGACTGGTATGCCGGGACAAGCGTGTAGGGCGAGGGGTAGGTAAATCCGCTCCTCATGTGCCTGAGACGTGACGTCGTGATTGGAATTCGTTTCCAAGAGTGGGTGATCCTATGCTGCCTAGAAAAGCTTCGTGAGCGACGTATGAGCCGCCCGTACCCCAAACCGACACAGGTGGATAGGTAGAGAATACCAAGGCGATCGAGATAATCGTGGTGAAGGAACTCGGCAAAATACCCCCGTAACTTCGGGATAAGGGGGACCGGATGGGTGTAGGGATTGACTCCTGAAGCCTTGAAGGTCGCAGAGACCAGGCCCAAGCGACTGTTTACTAAAAACACAGGTCCGTGCCAAGTCGAAAGACGATGTATACGGACTGACTCCTGCCCGGTGCTGGAAGGTTAACGGGAAGTGTCAGCTTACGCGAAGCACTGAACTTAAGCCCCAGTAAACGGCGGTGGTAACTATAACCATCCTAAGGTAGCGAAATTCCTTGTCGGGTAAGTTCCGACCTGCACGAATGGAGTAACGACTTGGGCGCTGTCTCCACCACGAACTCGGCGAAATTGCATTACGAGTAAAGATGCTCGTTACGCGCAGCAGGACGGAAAGACCCCGGGACCTTTACTACAGTTTGGTATTGGTGTTCGGTGCGACTTGTGTAGGATAGGTGGGAGACTGTGAAGCAGCCACGCCAGTGGTTGGGGAGTCAACGTTGAAATACCACTCTGGTCGCTCTGGATATCTAACTTAGGTCCATTATCTGGATCAGGGACAGTGCCTGATGGGTAGTTTGACTGGGGCGGTCGCCTCCCAAAAGGTAACGGAGGCGCCCAAAGGTTCCCTCAGCCTGGTTGGTAATCAGGTGGCGAGTGTAAGTGCACAAGGGAGCTTGACTGTGAGAGAGACATCTCGAGCAGGGACGAAAGTCGGGACTAGTGATCTGGCGGTGGCTTGTGGAAGCGCCGTCACTCAACGGATAAAAGGTACCCCGGGGATAACAGGCTGATCTTGCCCGAGCGCTCACAGCGACGGCATGGTTTGGCACCTCGATGTCGGCTCGTCGCATCCTGGGGCTGGAGTCGGTCCCAAGGGTTGGGCTGTTCGCCCATTAAAGCGGCACGCGAGCTGGGTTTAGAACGTCGTGAGACAGTTCGGTCCCTATCCGCTGCGCGCGTAGGAATCTTGAGAAGAGCTGTCCTTAGTACGAGAGGACCGGGACGGACTAACCTCTGGTGTGCCAGTTGTTCTGCCAAGAGCACGGCTGGTTGGCTACGTTGGGAAGTGATAACCGCTGAAAGCATCTAAGCGGGAAGCACGCTTCAAGATGAGGGTTCCCACAGATTTAATCTGGTAAGGCCCCCGGCAGACCACCGGGTGATAGGTCGGATGTGGAAGTGCTGCAAGGCATGGAGCTGACCGATACTAATAGGCCGAGGGCTTGTCTCATATCTTCTACAAAGATGCTACGCGTCCACTGTGTGGTTCCCGAGATACGGTCGGGAACCAGTTACAACATGCATATGGTTGTCTGGTGCCTGGAGCATCTCCTTGATGTTTCGGTGGCCATGGCGAAAGGGAAACACCCGGTTCCATTCCGAACCCGGAAGTTAAGCCTTTCAGCGCCGATGGTACTGCAGGGGGGACCCTGTGGGAGAGTAGGACGCCGCCGGACTTACACACCCCCCTGACCTTCGGGTCAGGGGGGTGTACTCATTTC
>NZ_JBPJSQ010000011.1:0-313294 GCF_051192575.1 Aestuariimicrobium soli
CAGGGTGGAGTCAGGGTGTCAGTGCAACACGTTGTTCGGAGGTGTTGCATGCGTCGTGGGAATCCGGGTTACCCGGGGTGGATGCGGGAGTGGGTGCTGTGGTTGGCGGCGTCGGGGTACTCGGCGCAGAGGGCCGCGGATCAGGTGGGTGTGAGCGCGGGGACGGCTGCTGGTTGGTTGCATGCTGCTGGCATGGATCTGAAGCGTGGTCGTCATGGCGGTCTGGTTGTTGAGGTCGAGGTTGTACGGCCGGTGCTGCCGCACCCGGCGCCGTCACACGGGGCCCGGTTGTCGTTGGCGGATCGGACGTTGATCCATGTCGGGTTGGTCCAGCGGTGGTCGTTACGGCGCATCGCCGGCCAGCTGGGGGTGTCGGCGTCGACGGTCAGCCGAGAGATCGCCCGCAACTCGACACCGACCGGGTATCGGGCTGAGGCTGCCGAGACCGCGGCCGCGGGCCGTCGGGGACGTCCGAAACGGTCAAGGTTGGACGATCCCGTGCTGCGGCAACGGGTCGTCGAGGGGTTGAACTCTCACTGGTCGCCCCGGCAGGTGTCGATCCGTCTGGCGGCGCAGCATGGCAAAGATGGTTCCGTGAGCCACGAGACGATCTACCAGGCCCTCTACGTCCAGGGCAGGGGTTCCCTGCGCGAGGAACTGAGGATCGACAAGGCACTGCGATCCGGACGGACCCACCGCATCCCCCACTCGAAGCTACCGCCCCGGACGGGACGACCATGGCTGCAGGGTCATCACATCTCCACACGACCGGCCGAGGCAGCCGATCGAGCGATCCCGGGCCACTGGGAGGGTGACTTGGTCCTCGGAGCACGCAACCAGACCGCCATCATCACCTTGGTCGAACGCGCCTCACGGTTCGTCCTGCTCCATCGGCTGCCCGACCAACACGACAGCACCACCGTTGTCGACGCGTTGATCGCCATGGCCGCCACCCTGCCAGCGCAGATGCAGATGAAGTCACTCACCTGGGACCAAGGATCCGAGATGGCCGAGCACCCCACGTTCAGCCTCGCCACCCACACCCAGGTCTACTTCTGCGACCCCCACAGCCCGTGGCAACGAGGCAGCAACGAGAACACCAACGGCCTGATCCGCGACTTCTGGCCAAAACCCACCGACTTCGCCCAGATCACCGACGCCGAGATCCTCCACGTCCAGAACCTCCTCAACGACCGACCCCGCGAAACTCTCAACGCCCTCACCCCACGTGAGAAACTGCAACAACTACTCACCGTTGCACTGACCGATTGAGACCACCCAGGAGGATTCCTGGGAGTCGCACGTTTTGGTGCGGGTTTGGGGGGAGGAGGGGGGAGGAGGGCGGACGATGGTCCCGACGGCCGGGATCAGGTCTTTTCGTAGGTGACTCGCTTGAGGACCTCGGGCCAGGTCTTGTCGAGGATGCTTCCTCCCCAGCGGACGCCCGCCCAGACGTAGAGCGGCCCCAGAATCACCGACGCCAGCAGCACCAGCCAGCTGAAACCGGGGCGGTCGAGGCTGATCACCGTCAGCACCGTGATCGGCAGCGACACCACGAAGCTGGCGACCATGCACACCACCGTCGACAGCAGTCCCACCAGGCCGCCACCCGACGACTTCCCGAAGGCGTTCTGCCCCGGCGGGGGAGCCGAGTACTGCCAGACCGCGCCCACCACCGACCCGACGCCAACTCCCGCAGCCGCAGCGCCGAAGGTGCCTCCGACCAGCCCCGGAGCCAGCGCCCACTGCCGCGAGAGCAGCAGGAAGACCACCGACAGCACCAGAGCGATCGGGGCCAGGATGCACGACACCGCCAGCACGCGACCCCAGCGGTCGTCCCTGCCCGTGAGCCCCGAGACGATGTGCCCCCACAGGGCCGACCCGTCGTAGACGATCTCGGCGGCGACGGTCAGACCGGCCATCATCACCATGCCGCCGATGGGGTAGAGCGTGGTGGTGGCACGGGCGGCGCCCCCGAGTTCGGGGTTGAGCAGGATCGGCGTCGCCATCAGGATCGGCATCAGCACCACCGAGACGACCACCATCAGGTGCCGGGGATCGCGCCGCCAGTACCGCAGCGAGCGGGCGGCCACCGCCCCGGCCGGTGTGTGCGGGAACAGCCGATCGAGCCACGAGTTGGCCTTCACCTTGCTGCCATATCCGCCCGTGGTGAGCGGCGAGATGAGCGCCTCGTCCAACTGCCGTTCCCACAACCTCCACAACACGACCAGGAAACCGGACGACAGCACGAGCTTCACCAGCACCGACAACCAGGCCCCCTGCGAGGCCTCCCACGGCATCGACCATGCCCACGCGACGGGCGTCCAGCCGACCACGCGAGCGATCGGGGTGAGCGTCGCCGTGAGGTCATGCACGTGCTCCATCACGGTGCGCTGCAGCACCTGGATCGCCAGCCCGATCGTCAGGCCGAACAGTCCGAGGATCACGGCGGCCACGTCGCGCCACTTGCGCTGGGTGAACGCCGACGAGAAGTAGCTGGCCAGGGTGCGCGCCAGCAGCACGCAGGTGGGCACGCCGATCACCATCGCCACGATCGCCGCCACCAACTCGCCGGCACTGTGCGACCAGGTGATCACCTGCCCGATGCCGAGCGCAATGGTCACCAGCGCGCCGACTCCGGTGAGGCTGGCCGCCAGCAGCCCCGGCATCAGTTGCCGGGCCCGCACGGGGAAGAGGGCGAATCGTCCGGGGTCGAGGGTCTGGTCCATGCCGGCCACCAGCAGCGTGACCAGCGGCCACACCAGGGTGACCAGCCCGAACCCGAGGGTCGTGACAATGCCGGCCAGCACCACCGGCTGCGCGCGCAGCGCCGTCAGACCGGCCAGCGCGGCCGCGACGAACCCGAGGCCGTAGAGGTAGCCGATGATGATGGCGATCATCACCCCGACATTGCGTCGGGCCGACCGCCAGCCGAGCTTCAGTTGGAGTCGGACGAGCGTCCCAACCACGACATGGCCTCCCCTCCGACGTACTGGGCACCGCCGACGAGCTCGACGAAGCGATCCTGCAGCGGCTTGCCCTGCTTGACCTCGTCGGTGGGTCCGACGGCGAGCACGCGGCCCCCGGCGATCACCCCGACGGCGTCACACAGCGACTCCACCAGCTCCATCACGTGCGACGAGATCACCACGGTGCCGCCGGCGCCGACGAACTGCTTGAGCATCGCCCGGATTCCTTGGCTCGACACCGGGTCGACCGCCTCGAGCGGCTCGTCGAGCAGCAGCAGCCGAGGGTTGTGGATCAGCGCGCACGCCAGCCCGATCTTCTTCGTCATGCCCGCGGAGTAGTCGACCACGAGGGTGTCCGCGTCGGCCGTCAGCCCCAGCGCCGCCAGCAGTGCCTCGCTGCGATCGGTGATCTCGGACGAGGGCACTCGCCGCATCTGGCCCACGAACCGGAGAAGCTCTCGTCCGCTCAAACGGTCGAACAGACGCATGCCGTCGGGCAGCACCCCCATGTGGGCCTTGGCGCGGATGGGGTCGTGCCAGACGTCGTCGCCCCAGATGCGTACGCCGCCGGCATCGGGACGAAGCAGCCCCGTCGCCATCGACAAGGTGGTGGTCTTGCCGGCCCCGTTGGGCCCGACGAGCCCGAACAGACAGCCGGCGGGAACCAGCAGCGACAGGTCGTCCACGGCGACCTTCGCGCCGAACCGCTTGGTGAGACCCCTGATCTCGAGTGCCGGCACACCTCCCGGCGGGGGTGGTGGCGCCAGAGTGGTCGTGGTCTGCTGGGTGGGGGGCTGGGGTTCACTCACCCCCTCATCCAATCCCACATGCCGGTCACCCGGAATGCGACCATCGTCGATTCCGTTGAACCAAGGACGGATGAGGGATTGAATGGACCTCGTCCCCGTACGAAGCGTGAACCGCAACGAAAGGCGAAACATGGCTGTCTACACCCTGCCCGACCTCGACTACGACTACTCGGCGCTGGCGCCCCACATCGCGCCCGAGATCATGGAGCTGCACCACAGCAAGCACCATGCCGCCTACGTCGCGGGGGCCAACACCGCCCTGGAGAAGCTGGCCGAGGCGCGGGAGAAGAACGACTTCGGGGCCGTCAACAAGCTCGAGAAGGACCTGGCCTTCCACCTCGGTGGTCACGTGAACCACTCGGTCTTCTGGAAGAACATGTCGCCCGAGGGTGGCGAGCGTCCCGACGGCGAGCTGGCCGCGGCGATCGACGAGTACTTCGGATCGTTCGAGGGCTTCCAGAACCACTTCAACGAGAACGCCAAGGCCCTGCAGGGGTCCGGTTGGTCGATGCTCGTGTGGGACCTGCTGGGCAAGCGTCTGAACGTGGCGCAGCTGTTCGACCAGCAGGGCAACCTGCCGGCCGGTCAGGTGCCGGTGCTGCAGCTCGACATGTGGGAGCACGCCTACTACCTGCAGTACAAGAACGTGAAGGCCGACTACGTCACCGCCTGGTGGAACGTCATCAACTGGGCCGACGTGAACGAGCGCTTCACCAAGGCCAAGGCTGCCGACCTGATCTGAGTCACCGACGCGTGATCTGAGGGCGCTACGCGCAGACCCGCTGTGATCTGAGGGCGCTACGCGCAGACCCGCTGTGATCTGAGGGCGCTACGCGCAGACTCTCAGGAAACGGTGCGACCCCCAGGAACTTTCCTGGGGGTCGCACCTTTTGGTGCCGGTTTGCGGTGGGAAGACGGGTGGTGGTCACCAGCCCAGCAGCGCTGCCGCCGCCGGCGCCAGCAGCACTCCCGCCACCATGAACGGACCGAACGCGACGTCAGTGGTCCGCCCCGCTCGCCGCGCCACCAGCAGCACCACCCCGACGACCGCGAACAGGGCGAACGCCACGAAGATGCCGACCAGCCCCATGCGCAGGCCATGCACCACTGCGCCGGCGGTCAGACCCCCGACCCACCCGAGTGCCGTCCCGGTGGTGAGCCCGAGTTTCACGTCTCCCAGCCCGAACCCGCTCGGGTTGATGAAGGCGATCACGAACAGCACCACCGCGGTCACCAGACCGGTCACCAGGGCCGCCAGCCATCGTCGCCACTCGCCGTGAGCCGCGGCCGGCAGCAGCAGCGCCACGAGCACGAGCGGGTAGGGGAGCAGCGTGAACCGGTCGGGCAGGTCGTGACGGACGAGGTCGGTGGCCACTCCGGCGCCCCACGCCCAGGCGAGGACGGCGAAGGCGGGGAGAGCCCACATGTCGTTCAGCACCAGGGCGGCCCAGACCAGCACCACCAAGGCCGTGACCAGGTAAACCCAGCGGGGAACGGCGGCGACGGGCGTGCCTTCGGTCACCCGATGACCTTGGACAGCGTGCCGATGATGTTGATCACCGCCGGGCCAAGGATGACCAGGAAGATCACCGGCAAGATACAGATGATCAGGGGGAACACCACCTTGACCGGGATCTCCATGGCCTTCTTCTCGGCGAGCTGGCGGCGCATGACGCGCATCTCGTCTGCCTGTGAGGTGAGCACGGCGGCGAGCGGAATGCCGTAGGCCTCGGCCTGGATGACGGTGCGGGTGAAGCGGCGCAGGGGGGCCGAACCGGTGCGGCGGGCCAGATCTTCGTAGGCGTTGCGCCGTGACTGCCCGACCTGGATGTCCTGCAGGGTCCGCACGAGTTCGCGGGCCAACACACTGCGTCCGCTCCTGGCGACGCGCACCATGGCGGCGTCGAATCCGAGGCCAGCCTGCACGGCAATCGTCATCTGGTCCAGCGTGTCGGGCAGGGCGAGGTCGATCGCCTCTCGCCGCTTGAGGAAGGTGTTGTAGAGCAGCAGGTCGGGCAGAAAGTAACCGAGCACGGTGAGCACGAGCAGCATGATCACCAGCAGTGGTTTGCCGCCGGCCACCCACGACACCACCGTGAGCACGCCGAAGAACAGTGAGGCCAGCACCTTGATGGAGAGCAACTGGTCGACCGTCCAGCCACCCGGGAATCCGGCTCTGGCGAGCGCCAACTCCAGAGCATTGCGCCGCTTCGGGGTGTCGATGAAGCGAGCGAACCCGAGGTTTCCTTGGGTGCGACGCGTGCTGGCGATCGGCGTCTCGGAACCACGGCCCAAGTTCGAGACCGCCCGGGCCCGCACCGGGTCGGGGCCGGCGAACAGCAGCGTCAGCACGATCGTGGTGCCGAGGGCGAAGGCTGCAACAGCGACGTAGATCATGGCGACCTCAGTACTTGATCCGGACGACGGAGCGCAGCCACAGACTGCCGACGACGAGCAGAACCACCGCGAGCCCGATGATCACCCAGCCGAGCACGTTGGTGAACAGCACCCCGACGTAGCCGGGGTTGACCAGCAGCAGCAACCCCAGAATCACGAAGGGCAGCAACACCAGCACGATCGCCGACAGCCGACCCTCCGCGCTGAGCGACTGCACCTGGCGGCGCAGTTGGGCGCGTTGACGGATGGTCTGGGAGACGTTGTCGAGCACATCGGCGAGGTTGCCGCCGACCTCGCGGTTGATGGTCACCGCCTGCCCGATCCACGAGAAGTCCTCGCTGCGCATGCGCCTGGCGGTGTTCTCCATCGTCTCGGCGAGCGAGCGCCCGAGGCGCAGCTCGTTGGTGATGCGCACGAACTCCTCATTCGTGGGGGCCTGGGCCTCTCGTCCGACGGCGGCCATCGCCTGCGGGAACGAGTAGCCCGAGCGCAGGCCGCCGGCGAGCATCTGGGCAGTTTCGTCGAGCTGGTTCGAGAACGATGTGCGCCGATGGTCGGTGCGTAGCGACACGATCAGTACCGAGACCAAGGGCACGGCCACCAGCATCACCAGAGCCAGCAGGGGCAGCCTCAACAGCAGTCCCAGAGCGACCGCCGCCAGGGTCGCCGATCCGGTGAGCACCACATAGTGGCTCGCAGGGGTCTTGATGCCTGCCAGTTCCAGGCGCTCGGCCAGGGCGCTGTTCCGGCTGGTCAGCACGCGGTCGACCCCGCCGGTGACGCGCTCGGCCACCCCGCTCAGGGGCCCCGCCTGCTGCACCACTCCAGGTCGCCGACGGCTACGTGAGACCACCTTCGGACGAGGGGCGACGATCAGCAGCAGCAGGATGATGAAGGCCACCAGACCGGCGGTGGCCGCCAGCGAGAGTTGCCAGTCAGGAAGCCAGGACACGGTGGGCCTGCCTGCTCGGGCGCGTCAGCGCAGCCATGTGGTGACCTCCCCGAAGGTCTGCGGGGGGAGCTGGATGCCCAGTTCGGCGAAGCGGTCCGCGAAGGCCGGACGGACGCCCGTGGGCAGCACGTGGCCGAGGAATCGTCCGTTGGGATCGACCCCGGCCGAGTAGTCGAAGAGGAAGACGTCCTGCAGGGTGACCGTCTGCCCTTCCATGCCGTGCACCTCGGTGACCGCCACCACGCGGCGGGTGCCGTCGCGCAGACGGCCCAGCTGCACGATCAGGTCGATCGAGCTGGCGACCTGCTCGCGGATGGCCCGCAGGGGCAGCTCGAGCCCGGCCATCAGCACCAGGGTCTCGAGGCGTGAGAGAGCATCGCGGGGGGTGCTGGCGTGAACCGTCGACAGCGAGCCGTCGTGACCGGTGTTCATGGCCTGCAGCATGTCGAGGGCCTCGGCCCCACGCACCTCGCCGACGACGATGCGGTCGGGGCGCATGCGCAGGGCATTGCGCACCAGGTCACGGATGCTCACCTCGCCCTTGCCCTCGATGTTGGGCGGGCGCGACTCCAAGCGCACGACGTGCGGTTGCTGCAGCTGCAGCTCGACGGCGTCTTCGATCGAGATGATGCGCTCACCCGGCGGGATGAACGACGAGATGACGTTGAGCAGGGTCGTCTTGCCCGTGCCGGTGCCGCCCGAGATCAAGATGTTGAGCCGGGCCCGCACACAGGCTGACAGCAGTTCGGCGATCTGTGGCGACAGGGTGTCGAGGCGAATCAGGTCGTGGACGCTGAGGGCGTCGTGGCTGAACTTGCGGATGGTCAGCGTCGAACCACTCACGGCGAGGGGAGCGATGATGGCGTTGACGCGGGAGCCGTCCTCGAGGCGTGCGTCGACCAGAGGAGAGGCCTCGTCGACGCGACGACCGATCCGGCCGACGATGCGGTCGATGATCTGGCGCAGGTGGGTCTCGTCGCGGAACCGGGCCTCGGTTCGATAGATGCGGCCGGCGTGCTCGATGTAGACGTTGTTGGGACCGTTGACCATCACCTCTGTGATCGCCGGGTCGTTCAGGAAGCCTTGAATGGGGCCCAGTCCGAGAATGTCGGCGAGGATGTCATCGACGAACCGCCGACGCTCCTGGCTGCTCATGGCCAAGCCCTCGCCCTCGATGACCTGCGCCAACTCGCCCTGCACCAACTGACGCAGTTGGTCGTCGCTGAGCTCCCCGTCGGACAGGTGAGCTCCGAGACGTTCGTAGAGACTCTCGACGGTGCGGTCCTGCAGTCGCTGCATGGCGTCGTTGCGGCCGACGGTGGCCACCCCACGTGCGGCCAGGCCGCCGGGTCGCTGGTCGGACTCGTCGTTGGGGGTGGGGGAGAGACCGCGCATGGGGGCGGCCCACGGCGACCGCGGCTCGGGGGGCGAGGGCGGTTGGGCGAGCGAAGGGCTGTTCTGGGGTGGAGTGGGCGACTGGCCCGTTGGCTGGGGGCCCAGGTCCGCGCCGTCGCTGGGGTTCTGGGGGACGGCCCCATCGTGCTCGGACAGGGCCAAGTCGGACGCGGCCAGGTTGGACTCAGCCTGATCTGGCACGGCCTGATCGGCCTTGCTCGGGTCCGGCACGTGCTGGTCGGCTCCGTTCTCCCCGGGCTCCGGCGAGTGTTCAGCGGGCGAGGCGCCGCTCTGGCCGCGGGCCGCGGCGAGACGTTCGGCGAGGTTCACGCCCCCTCCTTGCGGCGACCGAACAGCGACCGCTTGGCCTGCGGTTCGGGGCGTCCCACCAGCCGGCCCACGACGCCGTCGAGCTCGCGGGTGATCTTGTCCTTACCTCGGGTCTGCAGCAAGGGGATGCCTTGGTTCACCGAGATGGGAATCAACGACGAGGTGGGCAGCACGGTGTCGACCTTGGCCCCGATGGTTGCCTCGACATCAGCAACGGTCAGCCCGCGCGAGGGGTCGGCAAAGTTCAGCACGATCTGGCGCGACTCCATCAGCATCGACAGCTCATTCAGAGTCTCGATCTCCTTGCGGAGCCCGCGAACCCCCGGCACGTCCAGACCCGTGACCAGCACGAGATCGCTGGTCTGGTCGAGAGCAGCCAGCGTGGCCTCGGACAATCCCGGGGCGGTGTCGATGACCACATGGGCGAAGTCGAGCGCGAGAGTGGTGATCAGATTGGTGATCTCGGTGGCGGTGATGCTGTCGGCGGCAACCGGATCGTCCGATCCTGCGACGACCCACAGCCCCGTCTCGTGGCGAGTCAGGTAGGGCTTGAGGGCGAGCGGGTCGCCAGCCGCGGCAGCGCGGGCCGTGTCGGGGAGCGCGTACTCGGGGGTGAGGTTCAGGGCGCTGGCTACGTCGCCGAAGTGCAGGTCGAGGTCGACGAGCACGGTGGGTTCGCCGGTTGCCTGCGCCAGCCCGATGGCCACATTGGTGGTGACAGTCGTCTTGCCGACGCCGCCCTTGGGCGACGCGACGGTGACGACTCGCCCCCGACGGGTGTGCTGGGCCGCCGCCTGCACGCGCCGGTTCCGGTCGATCGCCTCCCGCAAGGCCGCGGGGTCGGCGGTCGGCGACACGAGATCGCGCGCGCCGGCGCGCATGGCCGGCAGGCCGAGGCTGACGTCGTCACTGAGCAGCACCACGGGAGTGCCGAATCGTTGCACGGCCCAGGTCGTGATCGCCAACGCCTCCTGCGGGTCGGAGGTGGCCTCGATGAGCACCAGGTCGGGGTCGGCCCCGAGATGTTGCGCGACCAACTGGGCGTTCCTCGTCTGGTCGCCCGTGAGCGGCGTCACCTGACCACCACTGGCCTGGGTGACCCGCTCGACCGTGTTCGGAGTCTGCGCCAGCAGCACCAGCCCGCTCACGAGCCCGACTCCGCGCTCGCCGAGCTGGTGGGCACGGTGACCGGCGGTTCACCGTTGGGGTCGCCCCACACGATCAGCTTGCCGTCGTCGGTCTTCGAGTTCTCCCGCTCGAGCGTGAGCCAGACCGTGCCGTGTTCGGCGGCCCAGATGATGCGGTCGGCCTGCGTGTTCGAGACCGCCAAGGTGACGTACTTGGTGCCGGGAGCCTGAGGAGGGGCGCTCTCGTCGGTCGACGGTTGGGTCTCGGCGTCGGCGACCCGGGTCACCAGGATCTTGTGGACGAACGGGTAGGTGTAGTGCACCGAGTTGGTGTCGACCCAGGACAGATCGACGCCGACGGTGTTGCCGGCCTTGAGCTCGCCGCCCAGCAGCCGTTCCGGTGCGAGCTTGATGGTGATCTGGACGAGCTCCTCCGGCACGGTCACCTCGTCATTGGTGAGGGCCTCGGGCGTGGTGAAGCGTGAGCTGAACAACTGCTCCCCAGGATGCAGCGTCGTGTCGGCCACCAAACCGTTGAGGGTCGCGAGGTTGGTCACGACACCCGGGGCGACCGCCACGCGGGGGAGGCGGGCCACGTCGATGTTGGTGCCGAGCTCGACGGCCTGTCCCTTCGGGATCTCCTGGGTGACGACGAAGACTTCGACCGGATCGAGCTTGCGCATGGCCCGGGCGTCGGCATTGCGCACGTAGAGGGCGATCATGGCGACGCCGGCGAGGGCCAGGACGCTGGCAAGGATGGCGGCGACGACGCGTCGTTTCATGAGAGGCAGGGTTCCTGGTTCATTCGGTCAGTTGGATGGTGGTGACACCGAAGTCGGGCCCGCCAATGGTCTCTTCGAGCGGCACCAACCGCTGGAACGTTCCCTTGATGTAGAACGTCGACCCGTTGCATGGTGACACATTCGACCAGCTTGGGGATCCGTTGGAGAGACAGTACTGCGTGATCTGAATCGCTGCGTACGCGACGATGTGATACTGGGCGTTCGAGCCCGTGAGTCGCATGTCGTCAAACAGGGGAATCATCACGACTTTGCCTGCAAGGGAGCTGAAGAGCGCGGCGCAGGCAGCGCTCGTGTTGGCACCAGTGGGCTTGGCTCCGGTCTGGGATGTGACCCAGCCGTCAACGGACGTGGCGACATTGCAGTCTGCGTCGGTTCCCGACAGCCAAGAGAATCCGCCGGGCACTGAGTGTGGAACACCGCTAGGGGTGCAGTCGACCATGGGGCCCTTGCTATAAATGGTCAGGGGCGTTCCGGCAGCCAAGCTCTCTGCGACGTTACACATTGATACGACCCAAGGAATGACGTTCGCCGAGCCAACACCTCCCCAGGCGGCCGTGGCGCACGTGCCGGTGGTGTCGCTACCGCCCCCGGTCCCGGGGGCCAGGGGTGTGCGCTCTGTGGAGACTCGCACAGTGACGGTGTTGGCCTTGGCGACGCCAGAGCAGGTGACGCCGAGGGTGATGGAGGTCCACTCGGCGTTGGCGTCGGTCTTGCTGCCGTTCACGAACGAGGTGGCCATGGCTTGCATGGATGCCGTGACCCCGCCGCCACAGCCGCCCTTGGCGCAGGTCTGCGCCAGTGCGAGTGCCGCGGAGTCGGCGCCGTTCTGCCCCTGTTGGCGGTCCCAGAACAGTGCTCCAAGATTGATGGCGACTGCGACGAACAGCATCAGGATCACGAAGACGAGAGCGGTGGTGACCGCGACGGCTCCGCGCTCGTCGGGGCGGCTGGCGGCGAAGTGTCGCTCGCGGCGAATGGTCAGCCTCCGCATCGCATCTCTCCTTGTGACTGCACGTTGAGCCCGCCGGGAACAAGGGAGTCGAAGAAGCCTGTGAGCCCAGAGCCGTTGACCCGCACCGTGGCCCGCCAGACGCAGGCGTCACCGGAGCCGAGCTTGACCACGGTCACCCCGAGGGTGCCGGTCAGGGGGACGGTGGACATGCGGTTGGTGGCGGCCGCTGCACCATTGGCCTGGCTGTCACTGACAGCGGCAGCGCGGGCTCCCTCGCGGGCGGCCGAGGCCGTGGCGCCGGCGAGCACGAACTGGTAGCCGAACTCCATGACGCCAAGCAGCAGGGTGATCAGAATGGGGGCGATGATGGCGAACTCGACCGCGGCCGCGCCGCGGGAGTCACGTGACCTGCGCATGTCCTGCCCCTAGGAGAGAAAAGGGATGGGCTGTCGTTCTGCAAGAGGAGAAAGCGGTTGCTCTCTGTGAGAGCCACCTATCGTTGGCCATCACCTGGCTTGCAGAAACGCTCTGTGCCCGGCGCTCGTGTCCGGGCGCCGGGCACAGTGGGGTGGGTCAGATCGACCCAGCGACACTGTTGAAGAGCGCGAGCAGCTCTTTGCCGAGCAACGTCACCCCGGCGATGATCACCACGGCGATGAGGGCCACCATGATGCCGTATTCAACGGCGGTGGCACCCTTGGACTTGTTGTGGAAACGGCCCAGGAGGGCGTTCTGGACGAAAACGAGCAGCGCAACCATGGGGTTGCTCCTTCCGGAGAGTGTGAGAAAGGGCAGCACGAAGTGGTGGTGTGGACTGCGGTTCGTTCCCCCCGGAACGGCAGTGGTGTGTGCCTCCCGGAAGAAAGCTATGCCTCACCCCCTGGGGTGGTCAACGGGTGAACATCACGGATCGGTAACGTTTGTTCACGACTGAACCGTCGTGCGTCAGGATGGGGGCGTGCGCAGGGTTCTGGCCGTATTTGTCACGGTTGTGGTGTTACTGGTCGGGCTCGTTCCGATGGCTCACGCCGACCCCCTGTCTGACCTTGCCGGCCGCCTCAAGATCACCGCCGAACCCACCGACTACGTGCTGCTGGTCGACACCTCGTCCTCCATGCAGCAGCAGGGTCGTTGGGGCCGGGTGCGGGCAGCCGTCGGCGCCCTCGCCAACCAGCTCAAGGACTCCGACCGGGTCACGCTGATCACCTTCGACGACGGAGTCCGCCAAACCTGGACGGCGACCTCCCCGAGCGCATCCCAATTGGTCGGACGACTCCCCGCGACCCCCACCGGTGACCAGACCGACATCGGGGCCGCCATCGACGCCGGCGTCACCGCGCTGGGTGGATCGGGGGCCCGCAAGGTGGCCGCCATCGTGTTGCTCACCGACGGCGAACTCGACGCCTCGTCCACCTCGAAGTACCCGACCGCCACCAGCGGCTCCTGGACGCAACTGCGCTCCCGTGCCGACCAGACGCGCAAGAACCGCGAGGTCGGGGCCTTCGCCGTCGCGGTGGGCGACAAGACCGATGCCGGACTGCTGACGAAAGTCTTCCCACAAGCCTCCGTCGCCACCCCGGCCGACATCTCCGGCTACCTGGCCGGCATCACCACCGAACTGACCAAGGCGCGCATCGGGCAGGCCCTCGCCACCGACCTCGGCAAGCCAGCCACCCTCACGCTGAGCGACGTCGTTCGCACCGACGACACCATCACGGCGACCGCAACCTGGGTCTCGCACACCACTCAGCTGCCGCTCACGGTCACGGGCGTTGCCCTGGACGGTGGCACCGCTCAGCAGAACCCGGCCACCGTCACCCTCGCGCCGGGAGCCACGGCCACGTCGACGATCACTCTGACCGGGGACTCGGCGACAAAGCCGCTGCTCAAGGCCACGCTGGGCAGTCCGTGGGCGAGGGAGCTCACCGCGGCGGGGCTCACCCTGCCGAAGGTCAACGCGACCGTGGTGGTGCCGGGTGGGCCGTCGAAGCCCGTCGCCACGGTCAGCCAACGCCCCAGTGGGGGTGCCAGCACACCCGCTCCCACCGGGGGCACCGACGGTGCCGTGGTGGGAACCGTCGACGGAGGGACGGCTCGTCCGACCTGGCTGCTGCCGGCGGCCCTGGGCGCGCTGGTGCTGATCGCCGCCCTCGGCATCGTGCTCGCGGTGGTGCGGGCGCGTCGTCCGCGCTTGGACGGGTCGATGGCCATCGTGCGAGACGGCCAGGTCGCCCACGAGTTCGTGCTCGACGGCGTGGGGTCATCGGCGCAGCGAGGTGCGGTGACGGTGAAGGTGTCGGCTCTCAGAGACGGACGAGTGGCCGTGAAGGGCACGCGCCGGGTTGAGGGCGGGAAGCCCTCATCGTTCTCCGGTGTGCTGGCGGATGGGGAGTCGCTCGAGGTGGGTGACGGCCACGTGCTGCGCTACACCGCGCAGCGGACCCGGATGCTCGACATGGTGAAGGGGTAGGGGGCTCCCACTTCGTCGGTCGGCGTGCGGGGTGGTCTCGACACGTCGCTCGTTCCTCGCTCCTACTCGACCAGCGGAAACGGCGGGTCTCAGGAGGCGAAACGGCCTCGGCGGGCAGCCCTCCGCAGCACCCTCAACAGCGGCGACCCCAACACCACGATCAGTGCGGCCGTGGTCAGGGCTCGTCCGAGATTCCACCCCATCGACGTCGCCACGTTGTAGAGCACGAAGCGGTGCAGGTTCGCCGCCGGACCGGCGTCGGGGTCGAAGCTGATCGTCGAGCCGATGCCGGTCATGAACGGCCAGAACGACAGGTCCATGAGCCAGCCGTAGACGAACGAGATCACCATCGCCCACACGGCCAGCATCGCGATCTCGAGCCAGCCGGTCACGCGGGGCAGCAACCCCGCGAACAGCCCGACGAGGGCGGCGGCCAGCATCTGGTAGGGCAACCACGGTCCGACGCCGCCGGTGAGCAGCGCCGACGTGAGCAGACCCGTGGTGCCGAGCACGAATCCGAACCCGGGGCCCAGGGCTCGTCCGGCGATGATGATCGGGAAGAAGACCGTCTCGATGCCCGCGGTGCCCGCCCCCAACGGACGAACCACCGCCACCACCGCCGACATCACTCCCAGGAGTGCCAGCGCCTTGACGTCGAGATCGTCGCCCGTGAGGTGCGAGATCACCACCGCCGTGACCACGGGCAGGATGAGCGCGAACACGAGCGGGGCGAGCTGGCCGTTGTGGGCGACGGCGGAGGGGTTGAACCACAGCGGCCACACGAACGCGGCCACCGTGAGCGGAGTGACAAGGGCCAGCAGCAGCACCGACCGGCGCGACAGCGGCACCGCGCGAACCGGCGCCTGACGAGGCAGGACGCGCTCAGTCATGGCGAGCCACCAACTCGTCGACGGTGAGCACCTTCTCGGGCAGGAAGACCTTGGTCACCTGCGGAGCGAAGGCCGGCGACGACGTGCACACCTCACGGGTCGATCCGTCGGCGACCACCTCGCCCTCGGCCATGACGATGGTGCGCGACGACACCTTTGCCGCGAACTCGACGTCGTGGGTGCTGACGACCACACAGGTGCCCTCGGCGGCCAGCCCGCGCAGGATCTCGGCGAGGTTGTGCTTCATCGTGTAGTCGAGCCCGCGGGTGGGCTCGTCGAGCAGCATCACGGTGGGGTGGGCCGACAGCTGGATCGCCAGCACGAGCGCCAACCGCTGCCCCTCGGAGAGGTCACGCGGATGATGATCGGGGGAGAAGTCGGCCCCGAGGCGGTGCAGCAGGTCGGCGGTGGTGCCGGGAGCGACGTGCGACTCGCGGTCGGCCTGGGCGCACTCGAGCCCGACAGTGTGCAGGTGCAGCAGGTCGCCGGCGTCCTGGGGGACGAGGCCCACGAGCGTGCGGGCGGCGCCGGCGGAGAGGGTGCGCGGGTCCTGATCGGCGATGGCGAGGGTGCCGGTGCTGCGGAGGGCGCCCTGGAGCGCCCACATCAGGGACGACTTCCCGGCGCCGTTGCGGCCCATCAGGGCGGTGATGGTGCCCCCGTCGAGGGTCAGGGTGAGATCGTCGACGGCGCGGAGGGATCCGTGGGTGACGGTGAGGTGGGAGGTGCGGACGATCTCGGCCCGTCGGTCGGCGTGCGGGGTGGTCTCGACACGTCGCTCGTTCCTCGCCCCTACTCGACCGGCGATGGGGGAGATGGCTTCGCGGGCGACCCGACGACGGGCGTCGCGCACCGACAGGGGCACCTCGCGCCACCCGAGCGCACGCGCCACCTCGGCCAGCGGCGGCACCACCGACGCCCGCCCCAGCACCTGCGCCGCCGGACCCAGCGTCACCGACCCGTCGCCCGGCAGCCACAACACCTGATCGGCCGCCTGCATCACCCGCTCGAGCCGGTGCTCGGCCACCACGGCCGTCATGCCGACGTCGTGCACCAGCGTCGTGATCGCCCCCAGCACATCCTGCGCGGCGGTCGGGTCGAGGGCCGAGGTCGGCTCGTCCAGCACGATCACCCGCGGTTGCGCCGCCAGTACCGACGCGATCGCGACCCGCTGCTGCTGCCCGCCCGACAACTGCGTGAGCGGACGCCGCCGCAACTCCGCGATGTTCATCAGGTCGAGGGTCTCCTCGACGCGCTTGCGCATGGCCGTCGGGTGCAGCCCCAGCTGCTCCATGCCGTAGGCCACCTCGTCCTCGACGGTGTCGGTGACGAAACCGGCCAGCGGATTCTGCCCGACGAACCCGATCAGGTCGGCCAGTTCGCGCGGACGGTGGTCGCGGGTGTCGCGCCCGTCGATACGCACGTTGCCGGTGAGAATGCCGCCCGAGAAGTGCGGCACCAGCCCGTTGATCGCCTGCAGCAGCGTCGACTTGCCCGACCCGGTGCCGCCCACGACCAGGCAGAGGTCACCGTCGGGGATGGTGAACGAGGCGTCCGCGATCACCGGGGCCGAGGCCTCGTCCCATCGAATGCTGACGTGGTCGAAGGTGATCATGCCGGGCTCCGTTCGCGGGAGGGGTCGGGGGTGACGTCGGGCACGGTGACCGCGATCGGCGCCGCGAAGGCCACCGCGGCCACCACGAACAGGGGGTGCAGGGGCGGCCAGACGAGGGGACGAGTGGCCGGGTTCAGGCTCGCCCCATCGACCAGGGTGACGGCCACGATCGCCAGCAACCCGGCCAGCCCGAGGGCGACGACCGCGGTCTCGCGCCACCGCCACCGATCGGGACGATAGCGGGTGACCGCCAACCGCCTGCCCGACAGCCGCAGCCCCACCACGGTGGCGACGACGCCGACGACCAAGCAGGCCACCCCCGGCCACAGCCCCCCGGGAACCCCCAGCAGCAGGAAGAGCCCGAAGGTGACCACCAGCACGGCAATCAGCAGCGCCCCCGAGACCCACCGGGGCACGCGACCCAGGTCACGCGTGCGGCCGTAGCCGCGCGACTCCATGCTGGTGGCCAGGGTGAGGGATCGCTCCACGGCGTCTTCGAGAATCGGCACGATCAGCGCCGGCACGGCTCGCAGCCCCTTCACGGCGCCGCCGCGCAGTCGACGGGCGCGGCGCACGCGGTGCAGCGACTCGACCAATTGGGGGGCGACCGACAGGGCGATCACCACCGCCACCGACAACTCGTGCAGCGCGGAGGGCACGTTGCGCAGCGCCCGGCGCGGATTGGCGAGCGCGTTCGCGGCGCCCACGCAGATGATGATGGCCGCCAACCGCAGCCCGTCGTACAAGGCCGAGAGCACCGCGTTGAGGGTGACCGGACCCCCGAGCCGAATGCCGGCGGCCCAGGTGGGCAGCTCCAGTTCGGGCAGGGTGACCAGCACGAAGCCGGTGCGCTGACCGCCGAAGACCACCTGCATGAGCACGCGGAAACCCACGATGACCAGCGCCAACACGAAGTAGGCGGTCACCGAGCGGGCCCACGGGGCGTCACTGCGCCGGGCGAGCACCACCGCCGCGACCGCGCCGATCACCAGCACGAGCAGCAGCGGATTGGTCGACAGGCTGACCGCACCCGCGGCCAGCAGCGCCCACCCCCACCAGGCCCACGGATGGGTCGCCGGCTCGACGCGGGCCATCAGCGCGGCTCGTTCACCGGCGCCGGGCTCGCAGCAGGTACACGCCCACCCCGGCCGCACCGGCGGCCAGCACGCCACCCGTGGCGATCAGCCCGGTCGGCGAACCGGAGTCGGTCGCCGGCACCGTGGTCTGCTCGGCGCTCGCGTCGGGCTGGCTGGGCGAGGCAGTCGTGGTCTGCTCGTTGTTCGCCGAACTCGCTCCCGGCTGGGCGGTCGAGGGGGCGGACGAGGCAGTGGCCGGTTTGCTGGTGGAGGTGCTGGCGGGCGTGCTGGGGCGCGAGCTGGCGGCCGAACTGGACGTCGCCGAACTGGTGCGCGCCGAACTGGTCGTGGTCGATCGGGTCGTGGTGCCCTTTGAGGTGGACGCCTTCGAGGCCGTCGGCCTCGCCGTGGTGGGTCGGGCTGTGGTGGGCTTCGCCGTGGTCGGCTTGGCCGTCGTGGCAGCCGTCGTGGGCTGGGCCGTGGTCGGCTTGGTGGTCGGCTGCGGCACGGTCGGAGTCACGTTGGCCGGGTTCACCCGGCTCGTCAGCTGCGCCGAGCAGGTCGCCTTCTGGGTCGCCTCGGAGGCGGCCTTCGTGTAGCACCACCCGTCGAGGGTGCCCGGCGGAGGCGTGCGCGCCCCGGCCCCCAGGTTGGAGTAGGTCCACGAGCCGCCGGGGGTGGCCGTCCAGTAGCTCCAGTACTGCCCGGTGAAGGTGGTCGGGCACGACGCGGGGTAGCCCCCGATCGTGCAGAGGTAGCCCCCTCGCGAGTAGGTGAAGTTCAACCCAGCGTTGACCAGCGCCTGCTCACCCGACGACGGGGTGCCGACGCACGTGCTGCGCATCGTCGACCCCGCATCGGTGACCACCAGCAGCCACACCTTCTTCTGACCGAGGCAACTGTCGGCCACCGAGCTGCTGGCCAGGGGACTGGCAGGCAGCGGGTTGGCCCGGGCCGCGGGGGACTGGCCCAGCCAGGGTGCCCCCACCCAGGCCAGAACCCCCGCCACCAGGGCGAGCAGGATGCGCTCGGTCGTCCGCCTCATCGACGACGGCTCACCAGCGCACCGGCGGCCACGGCGCCGAACGCCAGCGTCACCCAGAGCGCGGCGGGCGTGCCCTCGGCGCCGGTGTCGGGCAGGCCCGTCGGACGCTTCGGGGTGGCCGAGGTGATCGTCACCGACGGGGTGCCGGACGAGGCCGGAGCGCTCGACACGGGGGCGCTCGAGACGGGGGCGCTGGAGACCGGCGCGCTCGAGACGGGGGCGCTCGACACGGGAGCGCTGGACGACCCCTCGACGAGCTCGACCGTGGCGTAGCTGACGCCCGCCAGCCCCAGGATGGCCTGGGTGGTGGCCATCAGGTCGCTCGAGGTCGCGTCGAGCGAGGCGCCGAAGCCGCCGTCGGCCAGCTGGTAGCCCTTCAGCCAGGCGGTGGCCTTGGTCACGTCGGTGCTGCCGTCGGCGAGCGCCGCGGCCATCAGACCGGTGGTGTTGAGGGGCGAGTAGTTCGTCCAGTAGCCCTCGGGGGTGGTGTTGGCGACCGCCCAGGCCTCGGCCTTCGCGAGCGCGTCGGCGGCGCCGGGGGTGTCACCCAGCGAGCGCAGCGCGGCGATCATGATGGCCGTGGCGTCGGGGTCTTCGACGAAGGTGTTGTTGTTCCAGGTCTCGACGTAGCCGTAGGCACCGGTGGTGCCCTGCTGCGAGAACACCTGGGCGAGCGCGGAATCGGGCACGGCGACACCGTTGCGGGCCAGCCCGAGCACGGCCAGCGCCAGCGAGAACGAGTACCCGGCCGACGGATCGGCGGTCAGATCGGTGGTGATCACGTCGATCAGGTTGACGCCCCCGAAGTCCTTCGGGTCGGCGCCGACGGCCGCGGCCACCAGAGCGATCTTGCCCGCGCTGCCGGCGTTGTAGGCGTCATCGGCGGCCGTCGACTTGAGCTTGGCCACCATCGCGGCCACCTCGGTCTGGTGCGACTCGCTGGCCACCAGGGCGAGGATCGCGTCGGCCAGCAGGCCACCGCTCAGCTTCGAGGGGTCGGACGACCACTGCGCCGCGATCCAGTCGGCGGCCTTCTGGGTCTCGGCCGGGTTGCTGACGGCGGCCGCGCTGATCGGCGCCGCGTCGGCGGAGCTCAGGGTCAGGGTGGCGATGCCGCCCGACAGGGCGATGCTGGCGGCAAACCCGGCGGCCAGCAGGCGGGTGCTCAGACGGCGTTCGGTGCGGGTGGCGGCCGCGGTGTCAGGGGTGGTGGCCATGGGGAGTCCTCTCGGGAGAGGCATGCGTGGCACCGGGACATTCGTCCTGCGACCTGGGGCATCTGCGAGTGCCCCGGTTCGCGACCCCGGTCCCGCAGCCTCGGCGGGTGTTCATCAAGAACGCAGGTCGGTCCGCACGCGGGCATTCCGACTCGGGCGTCGCCAGCGTCAGCTGGTGGGCCCTCACGGCTGCGGGTCAGCTCCGGATTCTCACCGGATTCCCCCACGGGTGGATCTGGCGATCACAGTACAGGTCGCCGACCCAGCCCAGAAATGGGGTCCGGGAATGGGGGCCCGAGGTGTGCTGGGGTGGTCGCGCCTCAGCGTGGACGAACGCTCAGGATTCGGAATCCCTTCGCCGAGGCTGCGCGCTCGCACGTGAACCCTCGCCCGTCGACGGACTGCTCGGCGATCCAGCGCTGAAGCGAGTCGGCGCCCAGGTTCTTGCCCACCACCAGCCGCGCCTCACCGTCGTCCGACAAGCGTGGAAGCCAGGTCAGCAGCAGGGCGTGCAGGGCGGGTTTGCCGATGCGGATGGGCGGGTTCGACCAGAGCTGGTCGTAGCGGGTCGCGGGGTCGGCGTCGTCCGGACGAAGGGTGGCGACCCGCTCGCCCACGCCGAGGGTGTCGGCGTTGAGGCGCGTGAGCTGCAGGGCGCGATCGTTCACGTCGATGGCGTCGACCCGGGCCTCGGGGCAGCGGCGGGCGAGGGCGACGGCGATCGGACCAAACCCGCAGCCCACGTCGGCGATCCGGCGGGCGGTGGTCGGCGGCGCGGATTCCTGGAACAGCACGGTGGTGCCTGGGTCGAGCCGCGTACCCGAGAACACGCCAGCGGCGGTGCGGAAGCGCAGGATTTCGTCCCAGATCTGGCAGTCGACCTCGCGCAACCGCGACTCGTCGAGCGGTTCGGCGGGGGAGTCGAAGTAGTGGCTCACACGTCCTCCAGGCTCACAGGTCCTCCAGGCGAATCTCGTCGACCTCGCGTCGGCGGCGGGACTCCACGGCCCGGTCGCCCAGGCGCGCGTCGTCGGGGTAGCCCACGGCCTCCAGCGTGAGCCCCGAGGCGGGCATCACTGTGACGTCGGTGGCGCGGTGGTCGAGGGTGAGCGTGTGCTCGAGCCAGCTGAGGGTGCGTCGTCCGAGCCCCACGGCGACCAGCGCGCCCATCACCGAGCGCACCATCGAATGGCAGAAGGCGTCGGCGCGCAGCACGGTGTCGATCTGCCCGTCGCGGTGGCGGACGACCTCGCAGTGCTGCAGCGTGCGGATCGTGGTGGCACCGGTCTGCTCCGCGTCGGGGCGGGGTTTGCAGAAGGCCGCGAAGTCGCGCAGCCCCAACGTGAGCTCGGCAGCGGCCTGCATGGCGCCGGGGTCGAGTCGTCCGCGAGTGGTGGCGACCCGGTGGCGCAGGGTGGGGGTGCGGACGGCCTCGTCGTCCCACAGGCGGTAGCGGTAGCGGCGCCAGATCGCCGAGAAGCGGGCATCGAAACCGGGGGCGGCCGGGGTGAGCCGGTGCACGGCGATGTCGCCGTCGAGCACACGGCGCAGGCGGTGCAGCAGGGTCGAGGTGTTGGTGTCGGAGGGCAGGTCGAGATGGCAGACCTGGGCGTCGGCGTGCACCCCGGCATCGGTGCGTCCGGCGACGGTGAGCGCTACGGGGGCATCGAGGCGCAGCACCTGCGGCAGCCAGCGCTCGAGCTCGCCCTGCACGGTGCGCAGCCCCGGCTGGTGGGCCCAGCCGTGGAAATTCGTGCCGTCGTAGGCGAGGTCGAGGCGCCAGCGGGTGGTGTGCGTGCTCATGGGCGGCGGGCGTAGGTCAGGTCGCGGACGATGCGCCCCGCGCGCAGTCCCTTGGCCTCGAACTTCGTGATCGGACGAAGCCCCAGCCGCGGCGCCCAGCCGGTGTCGGCGGCGTGCACGTTCACCAGGCCCGGCTCGGCGTCGAGCACCTCGCGGAGCCATTCCGCGTAGTCGTCCCAGTCGGTGGCCAACCGCCACAGACCGCCGAGGGTGTCACCGGTGGCGGGGACCAGCCGCGAGGCCACCAGCGAGGCGAACTCGGCCTGGACGAGGCGCCGCTTGTGGTGGCGGGTCTTGTGCCAGGGGTCGGGGAAGAAGGTCCACAACTCGGTGATCGAGTCGGGGCCGAGCAGGTGGCGCAGACCGGCGGCGGCATCGTTCATCACGAAGCGGACATTGGTGATGCCCTCGCGTCCGAGCAGGTTCATGGCGCTGGCGACGGCCGGCTGGAAGACCTCGAACGCGAGGATGTTCCAGTCGGGGTGGGCGGAGGCCATCGCCGCCAGCGATTCGCCGGTGCCGGTGCCGATCTCGACGGCCAGGGGAGCGGTGCGGCCGAACAGGGCGGGCAGGTCGAGCGGCTGGTCGGGGGCCACCGAGGTCTCGGTCTCGAGGGTGGCGACCGGCACCAACCAGTCGTCGGCGTGGCGGGCCCAGGCCTTCTGCTGCGAGGGGTTCATGCGGTCGGACCGGCGCACGAAGCTGACCACCTCGCGGTGCACGCGGGGTCGGTCGTCGGGCTGCTCGGTCACGTCGGAAAGCCTAGAGGTGCGCAGGGGTGCGCAGCGGCCACGGCGGTGGTTGGATCGGGTCATGACCGCCGACACCCGCATTCCCGAGGCCGTGCGCTGGCTCGAGCCCTTCCTGATCGACTGGATCGACACCCAGCGCCTGCGCACGGGAGTGCCGGGGGTGCAGGTCGCCATCCGCCTGGGCGACGACCTGTTGAGCTCGTTCGCCGTGGGCTGGGCCGATCAGCCCGCCCGCGAACCCCTGACGACGGCCCACGCCTTCCGGATCGCCTCGCACTCCAAGACGTTCACGGCGACCGCGATCATGGCCCTGGCGGAGCAGGGGAGCCTGCGTCTGGACGACCAGCTGGGCCACTGGGTGCCCGAGCTGGTCGACGTTCCCGCTGGTCAGGTCACGGTTCGCGAGCTACTGAGCCATCAGGCCGGGGTGCTGCGCGACGGCGACGACGCGAACTTCTGGCAGTTGGCCAAGCCCTTCAACGACCGCGACCAGCTGATCGCCGAGCTCTCCCGCGACCTCGTGTTCGCTCCCAACACGCACTTCCACTACACGAACATCGGCTACTCGGCGCTGGGCCTGGTGATCGAGTCGGTCACCGGACGAGGCTGGCACGAGGTGGTGCTCGACCTGGTCACACCGCTGGTCGACCTCGTCGAGGGCGACCTGGTGTTCGGGCCCGAGCTGGGTCACGGACCCGACGTCACCCTCGCCGCCGGTCACGCCCTGCCGACGCTCACCCCGGCCGAGGTCGGGCTGCCGGCCGAGTTGGGCGAGCCCGCGACCATCGCCCACGTCGACACCTTCGCCGAGGCGGCCGCCACCGGCTGCTGGGCCAATGCCGAGGCGACCACGGCGTGGTTGTCGTCCCATGCTTGGGGCACCGACCGACTGCTGTCGGACTCCTCGAAGCGGTTGATGCAGCGCAAGGAATCGACCGTCGTCGAGGCGGGGCAGACCCGGTGGTACGGGCTGGGGTGGATCATGCGCGAGATCGGCAGCCGGTTCGTGATCGGGCATTCGGGCGGGTTCCCCGGCCACATCACCCAGACCTGGGGCGACCCGGCCACCGGCCTGTCGGTGAGCGTGCTCACGAACCGCAACGGCTCGTCCGCCAGCGACTGGGCGACCACCATCGTGAAGCTGCTCGACCACGTCGTCGGCGCTGTCGGTGCTGTTGGCTCGGGCACCGACACTCCGGACGACCGCTTCGCCGGCCGGTTCAGCTCCTTGTGGGGCAGCCTGCACCTGATTCCTGTGCCCGGGGCGGTGCTGTCGCTGTCGACCGAGGCCGCCGACCCGGTCGCGGGCGCGGTGCGGCTCACCGTGGTCGACGAGGGCGCCCTGCAGGCCGAGGCCAAGGACGGGTTCTCGAGCTACGGCGAAACCATGCGGGTCGAGCGCGACGAGGCCGGCGAGATCACCTCGGTGACGACCACCGGCATCACCAGTTGGCGTCCCGAGGTGTTCCAGGCCTTGCGCGCCGACCTGCTGGCCGGGAAGGCTCAGCGCACCGACGTCGCCTGATCCATCGTGTGCCCGGTCAGCGACAGCAGCAGCTCGCACGCCATCGAGTTGGCCCAGCTGAACCACGGACGCGTGAACCGGGTGGGGTCGTCCGGGTCGAAGCCCTCGTGCATCAGCCCGGTGCCGCCGGTGGTGTCGAGCAGGCAGGCGGCCAGGCCGCGCGCCTCGTCCGGGTCGGTGGCAGTGATGCCCTGCACGGCCAGCGCGATCGGCCAGATGTAGCCGTCGGGGGTGTGCGGGCTGCCGGTGCCGCGCGCGTGCGCGCCCGAGTGGTAGTAGGGGTTGGCGTCGGAGAGGATCCAGCCGCGGGTGGTGAGGTAGCGCTCGTCGGCGGCGGCGAGGTCACTGCACAGCGGCAGGCTGAGCAGGCTCGGCATGTTGGCGTCGTCCATCAGCAGTTGGTCGCCCAGCCCGTTCACCTCGTAGGCCAGGGTCTGCTCGTCGGTGAGCGCGTGGGCCTCGATGCCGGCGCGGAGTTCGTCCGCGAGTGAGGTGGCGTCGGCGGCCAACGGTTCGTCGTCCCAGATGGTGCGAGCGAGGTCGGCGAGCAGCCCGAGCGCGTGGGCCGCGAAGTACTGCGCGGGCACGTTGTAGTGGTAGGTGCAGGCGTCGTCGCTGGGACGAAAGCCCGACCACGTCAGGCCGGTGACCCCGACGGGGGTGCCGCGACCGTCGGGCCCCAGGGTGTCGTCGGTGCCCTCACGGACGAAGCGGTAGTCGGACCTCTCCTCGTGGTGCTGCTCGAGCCGCCACAGGTCGATCACGGTGCGGGCGCCGGCGTGCACGGGCGCCAGCGCGGCGGTGTCGCCGGTGACCTTCCAGTACTGCCAGGCCAGCTGGATCGGGAACGCCAGCGAGTCGATCTCGTACTTCTGCTCCCACACCCACGGGTTGTCGCACAGGTCGGCCGCGTGCCAGGAGGCGCTGTTCGGCTCGGCGTTGAACGCATTGGCGTAGGGGTCGATGGCGATCTGCTCCCACTGCTTGCGGATCAGCCCGGCGATGGTGGCGCGCACCTCGTCGGACTCGGTGGCCAGCAGCAGGTAGGGGCGCAGTTGCGCGGACGAGTCGCGCAGCCACATCGCCGGGATGTCGCCGGTGATCACGAACACCGAGCCGTCGGGCTGGGGGTTGAGGGTCGTCTGCCAGGTGTTCAGCATCGCGTCGCGGAAGAACGTGCCGGCGTCGGCGCGGTCGAGGTGGGTGGCGATCTCGGCGGCATGCCGCTCGATGAGTGACACCAGGGCGTCGCTGGCCGGGTTGACGATCGTGGGTTCGGTCATGCGTTCACTCCATCGAGTCAGGGGGTCGATGCCAAGTCGCGCGGCCGCATCGATCACGGTTCCGCGCGCGAATCGGCGAGCCAGCCGCGAGAATCCGCGGGCCAGTCCCGGCCACTGTGACGGACGACGCCAGCGCGCCCGGGTGGGGGCCTGGGCGGCGCGTCGTCCGGGGTGGTGGGGGAGGGGTGTTGGCATGCGGGGTGTCCGTGGGTGAGGATGGCTGGTGACGGGCTGCCGACGGGGCCGCCGACGGTCGGAACGCCTGCCAGAGGGCGATTTGGTCGCCGGTGCGCAGGCGGGGTAGCCTAAGACGCTGTTGCGCATCGGCATGCCTGCTCGCTCTGGCTGAGCTCGCGGCCCGCGCTGCAGAACCTGTACAAGCAACTCTATGGAAGATGGTCCGCGACCGTGTCTACCTACACTCCCAAGCCGGGCGAAATCACCCGGAACTGGCATGTGATCGATGCCGAGGACGTTGTTCTCGGTCGTCTGGCTGTGACTGCCGCCACTCTGCTGCGTGGCAAGCACAAGCCCACCTTCGCGTCGCACGTCGACACCGGCGACTTCGTCGTCATCGTCAACGCTTCCAAGATCGCGGTGACCGGCAACAAGCGCACCGACTCGCTGCGCTACCGCCACTCGGGTCGCCCCGGTGGCCTGACCGCCACCCCGATCGGTGAGCTGCTCGCCAAGGACCCCCGCAAGGCGGTCGAGCTCGCTGTCTGGGGCATGCTGCCCAAGAACAAGCTGGCCCGTCAGCAGATGTCGAAGCTCAAGGTCTACGCCGGCCCGGAGCACCCCCACGCTGCCCAGCAGCCGCAGCCGTACGAGATCACCCAGATCTCCCAGACCGCCAACTGAGCCAAGGAATGACCGTGTCTGAAACCGTTGAGCTTGACGAGACCATCGACGTCGAGGAGAACTCCTTCGTCGACGAGAACGATCGCGAGATCGCCTACCGCTCCGACTCGAACGCTGCCGCCGCCACCGGCGCCTCGTCGCGTCCGGCCGTGATCGCCGCCGGCGGTGGCACCGGTCGTCGCAAGGAGGCCGTGGCCCGCGTGCGCCTCGTTCCCGGCTCGGGTTCGTGGACCGTGAACGGCCGCAGCCTGGAGGAGTACTTCCCGAACAAGGTGCACCAGCAGATCGCCAGCCAGCCGCTGGTCGTCGCCGGTGTCGAGGGCTCCTACGACATCATCGCTCGCATCCACGGCGGCGGCATCACCGGCCAGGCCGGTGCGCTGAGCCTGGGCATCGCCCGTGCGCTGAACGGTGTCGACGTCGAGGCGAGCCGTCCGGTGCTGAAGAAGGCCGGCCTGCTGACCCGCGACGCCCGCATCAAGGAGCGCAAGAAGGCTGGTCTGAAGAAGGCCCGCAAGGCTCCCCAGTACTCGAAGCGTTGATTCAGTACTCGAAGCGCTGAGTTTCACTCGACCCCGGTTCCCTCGTGGAGCCGGGGTCGAGTGCTGTTCGGGGGTCGATGAGCGGTGTCGCGGGGGAGTGGTGGGAGCTCTGCCTGGCCACCGCTCCAAAAGTGGCGCCCAACTGGGCCCTCCGTCACGCCACGTTCCCGATGGCCGGGTTGTGCGCCAATAGTTGCGTGATCGGCCAGCCCAGGCCATGGCGTGGTTCGGCGGAGCGGCACCGGTGACCGGGCCACCCGTGACTGGCTCCGGCCTCGGAGCGGCGCAGTTGTCCACAGATCGGCATGTCCGGTGGGCGTGTCGCAGGAAGTTGTCCCCAGCTGCTCCGAGTCGCCCTCCATGACCCCGGTCGCATGGCCCAATCCCTCCATGCGCCCCGATCGAGAACTGCTCGAGCAACTGCGGCTGAACGGCTGGGCCCTGAGGATCGCCGATCATCCGAACGTGGGCTCCGCTGTGCGCAGACAGCACGAGCAGGGCCTCGTCTGCGTCCCGTTGCCCGGCATTGCGATGTCAGTGCCGCATGAGCACGACTGGCGGGTCAGGCTTCGGGCCACTCGTCTCTGGCGTCCCGAGGCAGCTCTCGCCGGCCGGCTGGCGGCACGACTGACCTTCTGGGAGGAAGCAGAGGTTCGCGAACTTGACGTCGTCCTCCCTCGTCATCGCGGCAGGACTCCTGGATGGCTACGCGTGACCACCATGCCGCTGCCGAGCCACCTGCTCGTCTGGCGCGGGGACGTGCCGTTCCTGCGATACGCACCGGGTGCCCTGGTGGGAGGTGCCATGGGTGACCTCCAACCCCTGTTCAACGGGCTGCGGCAGAAGGCGTTCTCACCCGCCGACCTTCGTGAGGTCGCCGACCTCGCCCCGTACGGGCCGCGTGGTCGGTGGCGAGAACTCGCCGCCACTGTGGCGACGAATCCCTGGTCACCGGCCGAGCTCGACGCACACCAGTTCCTGCACAGGACAGGGTTCAGGCGATGGAAGGCCAACCCCCTGCTCGAAGTAGCGGGGAGGCGCATCCGCCCCGACGTGCTGTTCGAGGGCTCCCGCACGATCTTCGAACTTCAGTCGCGGCAGTACCACGCGCCGGACGAGGATCGAACCAGCGACTGGGCCCGTCACAACGTGCTCACGTGCGCCGGCTACACGGTGCTGCACTACACGCCCGCCGACCTGCGAGACCGCCCGGATGCCGTGGTGCGTCAACTGCTGGGGGTGGTCCACGCCCGGGAGGCACCAGCCGTCAGCACACCACTCGCACCTCAGGCGCGGTGGGCGTCGGGAATGGGCCCGTAGCGCACCGGGATCCGGTCGCGGTCGAAGGTGATCTCGGTGTAACCGTGGGGCTTCGCGGCCCCGTGCTCGTCCAAGTTCACGAACACGATCTTGTCGATGGTGATGAGGGTCTGGCGGGTGATCATGTTGCGCGCCTCGGCCCGCAGCGTGATGCTGGTGCGCCCGAAGTGCGTGGGGATGAGCCCGATCTCGACGAGGTCACCTTGCCAGGCCGAGGCGACGAAGTTGATCTCCGACATGTACTTGGTGACAACGCGCTCGTTGCCGAGCTGCACGATCACGTAGATCGCGGCCTCCTCGTCGATCCACTTCAACAGGCTGCCCCCGAAGAGCGTGCCGTTGGCATTGAGGTCCTCCGGCCGCACCCATCGGCGAGAGTGGAACCGCATGTCGTCGGGGCCGAGATCGTCCAGGTCGCTCACGAGCGGCAAGTCTACGAGCACCACCGTCCGCGAGGGTTCCCGGACCGAACCACCCGCCCCGCGACACACCCGATCAAAGGCCAGCACGCGACCGGCCGCGCGCAACCGGGGTGAGCGAATCCGGCTAGGGTGTCACCCGTGGCACGACTCTTCGGAACCGACGGTGTGCGCGGCAAGGCCAATCAAGACCTGACCGCCGAACTGGCCCTCGACCTCGCGGTCGCAGCGGCCCACGTGCTCGGGGAGGTGGGGTTCTTCGGCGAGCGTCGTCCCAAGGCATTGGTCGGGCGCGACCCCCGCGCCAGCGGTGAGTTCCTCGAGGCGGCCGTCATCGCCGGGCTCGCCTCGGCGGGGGTCGACGTCGTCCGCGTGGGCGTCGTGCCCACCCCGGGCGTGGCCTTCCTCGTCAACTCCCACAACGCCGACCTGGGGGTGATGCTCTCGGCCTCGCACAACCCCATGCCCGACAACGGCATCAAGTTCTTCAGCCGCGGCGGCGTGAAGCTCGACGACTCCCTCGAGGACGCCATCGAGCAGCGCATGGGCGAGGACTGGCAGCGTCCGGTCGGCGACCAGGTGGGGCGCGTGAGCGCCGACCTGGGCGCCATCGAGGAGTACGTGGCCCACCTGGTCAGTTCCATCGACGGCACCAGCCTCGAGGGACTGACCATCGTCATCGACACCGCCAACGGGGCCTCGTCCGCCACCGCCAAGGACGCCTTCGAGACCCAGGGCGCCACCGTCATCGCGATCCACAACGCTCCCGACGGCCTCAACATCAACGAGAACTGCGGCTCGACCCACATGGGCGATCTGCAGGCCGCCGTCATCGAGCACCACGCCGATCTCGGGCTTGCCTTCGACGGTGACGCCGACCGCTGCCTGGCCGTCGACGCCGAGGGCAACCTCGTCGACGGCGACCAGATCCTGGCGATCCTGGCGCTCGGCCTGAAGGAGGAGCACAAGCTCTCGTCCGACACCGTGGTGGCCACGATCATGTCGAACCTCGGTTTCGTGAACGCGATGCGCGAGCACGGCATTCGCGTCGACCAGACCAAGGTCGGCGACCGCTACGTGCTCGAGTCGATGAACGCCAACGGGTTCACGCTGGGCGGCGAGCAGTCCGGGCACGTCATCATGAGCGAGTTCGCCACCACCGGCGACGGCGTGCTCACGGGCCTGCACCTGGCCGCCCGCATGGCCACCACCGGCAAGTCCATGGCCGAGTTGGCCGCCGTGATGACCCGACTCCCGCAGGCGCTGGTCAACGTCAAGGGGGTCGACAAGCTGCGGGCCGGCATCGACACCGAGATCCAGTCGGCCGTCGCCTCCGCCAACCACGAGCTGGGCGGCAACGGGCGAGTGGTCCTGCGCCCCTCGGGCACCGAGCCGCTGGTGCGGGTGATGGTCGAGGCCGACACCACCGAGCGTGCCGAGCAGATCGCCAGCCGCCTCGCCGAACTGGTGAAGGCGCGCGTCAGCCTCTGACTCCGGAATCGCGTTCCCACCAGCCCAAACGTGCCGGTCGCCAGATCACATGCGAAGGGGGAATAGGAATGCCCCCTTGAGCGCTTCCGTTGTGGAACTGAATGGCTGTTCACTTGAGTGGCCGACGACGAGGGGACGACCACATGGGTGCAGCAGTGATCAGCGGAGCCAGACTTCGCCACGACGACGCGGCGGCCAAGACGGTGACCCCGTTGCTGATCGCCGCGGTGGTGCTGCTCGGCGCCGTCGGACCCCTGGCCACCGACATGTACGTGCCAGCCTTCCCGCACGTCGCCGCCGACCTCGTCACCAGCACCGGCTCGGTGCAGCTGACCCTCACCACCTTCTTCCTGGGCATGGGCCTGGGCCAGTTGGTGGGTGGCCCGGTCTCTGACCAGATCGGACGAAAGCGTCCGCTCCTGGTCGGCACCCTGGTGACCCTCGCGGCATCGATCATCTGCGCGATCGCGCCCTCCATCGGTGTGATGCTGGTGGCCCGTTTCTTCCAGGGTCTGGGGGCCGGCTGGGCGATGGTGATCGGCCGCGCCGTGATCGTCGACCTCGCGCACGGCGGGCAGCTCGTCCGCGTCATGAACGTGCTGATGGGCGTGGGTGCGCTGGCGCCGATGATCGCCCCGCTGATCGGCGCCGTGATCCTGCGGTGGTCGGTGTGGCGCACGGCGTTCTGGGTGATCGCCGCCATGGCCGTGGTCATGCTGGTGGCATCGCTGCTGGTCATCCCCGAGTCGCTGCCCAGCGAGAAGCGTCATGGGGGAGGGCTGCAGGCGTTCGTCCGCAACTCACGGGTGGTGCTGTCGAACCGGCGGTTCGTGGGCTACATGCTCACCAACGCGGCCACCGGGTTCGCACTGTTCGCCTATGTCGCCAGCTCGCCGATCCTGATCCAGGTGCGCAATGGGCTGTCGCCGATGACCTACTCGGTCGACTTCGCGTTCAACGCCGGCGGCATGATGGTCGCCACCCTGATCGCCGCCCGGTTGGCCGGCAAGGTCGCCACCCGCAAGGTGATGTTCACCGGTCAGAGCCTGGCCTTCGTCGGCGCGATCCTGCTGCTGGTCAGCGCGATCTGGTTCGACGCGCACTGGTCGCTGGTGATGCCCAGCTTCTTCCTGCTGATGGCCGGCCAGGGCCTGATCGGGCCCAACGGTGGAGCGCTCGCCAGCGCCGAGGTGCCCGAATACGCCGGCACCGCGTCGGCCGTGCTCGGACTCACCATGAGCCTGTCGTTCGCCGTCTCGCCGCCCATCGTGGCGCTGTTCGGTGAGGGCAGCGCGTTCGGCCCCGGCATCATGTTCCTCGGCGGTTCGCTGGTGTCGATGTTCTGCATGCTGGTGGTGGCTCGTCCGCGCCGCGAGGCCGCCTGAGGCTCAGATCTTGCGGATGCGCACCGACTCCATCGCGTGGTCGGCGCCCTTGCGCAGAATCACCGTCGCGCGTTCCCGGGTCGGGCGCACGTTCGCCTCGAGGTTGGGGCCGTTGATCTCGTCCCACACCTGGTGCGCGAACTGCGTCGCCTCGGGCACCGCCATCGAGGCGAACCGGGCGAAGAACGAGTCGGGCTGCTGGAAGGCGGTCTCGCGCAGCGCCAGGAAGCGATCGACGAACCACGCCCTGATGTGGTCGTCGTCGGCGTCGACGTAGACCGAGAAGTCGAAGAAGTCGCTCAGCGCCAACCCCACCCGGCCATCGGAGTGCCGCCGCGCCGGCTGCAGCACGTTCAGGCCCTCGATGATCAAGATGTCGGGGTGGCGCACGACGATCTGCTCGTCGGGCACGATGTCGTAGATCTGGTGCGAGTAGACCGGGGCGCTCACCTCGGGACGGCCCGACTTGACGTCCATGACGAACTGCTGCAGGGCCCGCCGGTCGTACGACTCGGGGAAGCCCTTCTTGTCGAGAATGCCGCGCGCCTCGAGCTCGGCGTTGGGGTAGAGGAATCCGTCGGTGGTCACCAGTTCCACCCGCGGACGGCCCGGTGCCTGCCCCAGAAGTTCCTTGAGCAACCTCGCCGTGGTCGACTTGCCGACGGCCACCGAGCCGGCGACGGCGATGACGAACGGCGTTCGTCCGACCTGACGATCGAGGAAGGCGTTGCTGGCGCGGTAGAGGTGGCCGGTGTGCTTGATGTGCAGGTGCAGCAGCTGCGTGAGGGGAATGTAGACCTCACGCACGTCGCGCTGGCTGGTCGGGTCACCGAGGCCGCGCAGTCGTGCCAGAGTGGTCTCGTCGACATCGATGTCGGTGTGATCGGCCAGATCGGCCCACTCGGTGCGCGCTATCTCGAGGTAGGGGCTGTCGTCTTCGGGGTTGCCAGCGGGGGTGGCGAGAAGGGGCTGCGGCGCCGCGGAAGTCACGCGGCAAGAGTCACACGGTGCGGCGGATTGGTCAATCGCTCAGAGTCTCTGTACGTTTGTTGCCGTGTGTGGAATCGTCGGATATGTGGGCAGCCAAAGTGCCCAGCAGGTCGTCATCGAAGGACTCCGTCGCCTCGAGTACCGAGGCTATGACTCGGCGGGCATCGCCGTCGAGGCCGGGGGTGAACTGAGCGCCCGCAAGAAGTCGGGCAAGCTCGCCAACCTCGAGGCCGAGCTGGAGGCTCGTCCGATCCCGCAGAGCCGGCACGCGGTGGGGCACACCCGCTGGGCGACACACGGCGGGCCCACGGACGAGAACGCCCACCCCCACCTGAGCCAGAACGGCCGGGTGGCGCTGGTGCACAACGGCATCATCGAGAACTTCGCGGATCTGCGCTCCGAGCTCGAGGAACAGGGCATCACCTTCGCCTCCGAGACCGACACCGAGGTGGCCGCGCAGTTGCTGGGCGTCGAGGTCGAGAAGGCCGACTCGCTGGGCGACGCGATGCGCGCGGTCGCCAGCCGGCTCGAGGGTGCCTTCACCCTGGTGGCGATCGACACCGCCGACCCCGACCGCGTGGTCGCGGCCCGGCGCAACTCGCCGTTGGTGGTCGGACGAGGCGAGGGCGAGAACTTCCTCGCCAGCGACGTGGCGGCCTTCATCGAGCACACCCGCGAGGCGATCGAGCTGGGGCAGGACCAGGTCGTCGAGATCACTCCCGACGAGATCGTGATCACCGACTTCGACGGCGGCGCCTCCGAGGGCAAGCCGTACCACGTCGACTGGGACCTGTCGGCGGCCGAGAAGCAGGGCTACGACTGGTTCATGCGCAAGGAGATCCACGAGCAGCCGCAGGCCGTCGCCGACACGCTGCTGGGTCGCTGGAACAACCGGGGTGAGCTGACCCTCGACGAGATCCGGATCAGCCCCGAGGAGCTGCGGCGCATCAACAAGATCGTGATCGTCGCCTGCGGCACCGCCTTCTACGCCGGGCTGGTCGCCAAGTACGCCATCGAGCACTGGACGCGCATTCCCTGCGAGGTCGAGATCGCCTCCGAGTTCCGCTACCGCGACCCGATCATCGACCCGATGACCCTGGTGGTGACCATCTCGCAGTCGGGGGAGACGGCCGACACCCTGATGGCCATCCGGCACGCCCGCGAACAGCACGCCAAGGTGATCGCCATCTGCAACACCAACGGGGCGACGATTCCGCGCGAGTCCGATGCGGTGATCTACACCCACGCCGGGCCCGAGATCGGGGTGGCCTCGACCAAGGGCTTCACCACCCAGGTAGTGGCCTGCTACTTGCTGGGGCTCTACCTCGCGCAGGTTCGCGGTATGAAGTACGGCGACGAGATCAGGGCCGTGATGACCGAGCTCGACTCGATGCCGGCCAAGATGCAGCAGGTGCTCGACGCCTCGCAACAGGTGCTCGACCTGGCCGCCCAGTTCAAGGACGTGCCGTCGGTGCTCTTCCTCGGACGACACGTCGGCTACCCCGTCGCCCTCGAGGGTGCGCTGAAGCTGAAGGAACTGGCCTACATCCACGCGGAGGGGTTCGCCGCCGGAGAGCTCAAGCACGGCCCGATCGCCCTGATCGACCAGGACCTGCCGGTGTTCGTGGTCGTCCCACCGCGGGGTCGCGACCAACTGCACGACAAGGTGGTCTCGAACATCCAGGAGATCAGGGCCCGCGGCGCGCGCACCATCGTGCTCGTCGAGGAGGAGGACGACACCGTCACCCCGTATGCGGACACGCTGGTGAGGCTGCCCAAGGTCTCGACGCTGCTGCAGCCGCTGGTGGCGACGATCCCGCTGCAGGTGTTCGCCTGTGAACTGGCGACCCAGAAGGGTCACGACGTCGACCAGCCGAGGAACCTGGCGAAGTCGGTCACGGTGGAATGAGGGGTTTCCGGCGGTTTTGTCGTGGCGGCGACCTAGCGTGAGTGGTGGGTCCTGACGGGCCCGCACATCACAGGAGGAAGCATGGCTCACGGCGACATCACCCACACCGACATCCCCGTCTCCGACCTCGAGGCGGGCAAGACGTTCTACGGCACCCTGTTCGGCTGGAACATCGCGGAGTACCCCGGTTTCGAGGGGTACCCGATGTGGCAGGCGCCCAACAAGGTCTCCGGCGGCGGCATGATGCTGCGCGATGGCTCGCTCACCCAGCCGCGCAGCTACGTCGAGGTGGACTCCATCGACGAGACCCTGGCGAAGGCCACGGAGCTCGGCGGCAGCGTGGTGCTGCCCAAGACCGAGATCGACGCCACCAGCTGGTTCGCCGCGTTCACCGACCCCGACGGCAACCAGATCGGCCTCTTCGAAGGCCAGACCGGGGGAGAGGACGCCGCCCAAGAGTGAGTGCCGGCTCCGCCGGTTGATGGTCTCGACACGTCACTCGTTCCTCGCTCCTGCTCGACCGGCGGGGCTTGAGTCCCGTCGATCAGCGGTGGTGGGAGGGCGGTTGCTCGTCCGGGACGAACCGGGCGGCTAGGTTGAACCCATGATCGTGGGCATCGGCATGGACGTGTGCAGCGTCGAGCGCTTCCAGAACATGGTCGACCGCCACCCCGGGGTCGTGGCGCGCCTGCTGACCGAGGGCGAGCGACGCGTGCCCATCGCCTCGCAGGCGGCCCGGTTCGCCTCGAAGGAGGCCCTGGCCAAGGCCCTCGGTGCGCCCAGCGGTCTGGTCTGGCTCGACTCCGAAGTGGTGCGCCTCGACGGGGGCCAGCCGCAGTTCGAACTGCGTGGCACGGTGGCCGCGCGGGCGGCGGAACTCGGCATCACCCGGGTGCACCTGTCCATCAGCCACGACGCCGGCCTGGCGTGCGCCTACGTGGTCTGCGAGGCCGTCTGACCATGAGATCCATCTGCGCCTCCGACGAGATCCGCGCCGCCGAGCGGGCCTGGTTCGACACCCATCCCGGGGGAGACCTGTTCCGGCCGGCCGTCACCGCCGTCGCCGAGGTCGCCCGCGCGATGCTGCAGTCGCTCCCGCACGGGTTCGTCCTCGTCGTCGACGGGTCGGGCAACAACGGTGAGGACGCCCGCCGCGCCGGTGATCTGCTCGCCTCCGAGGGTGTCGAGGTGCGCCGGTGGAGCGACGTCAGCGACTCCTTCGCCCCCAACTCCCAGGACTGGTCGCACCTGGTGCTCGTGATCGACGGTTTCACCGGCATCGGTGGCCGGGGCGGGCTGCCCGATGAGGTGCGCGCGCTGGCCGTGCACTGCACCCGCCGCCGGGTGGCGGTGCTGTCGATCGACCTGCCCTCGGGTCTGGTCGCCGACTCCGGGGCCGATCACCCGAGCTTTCGCGCCGACACCACCGTCACCTTCATCGCCGAGAAGGCCTGCCACGTGCTGCAGCCCGCCGCCTCGAAGTGCGGACGAGTGGTCGTCGCCGACATCGGCGTGCGGGTGCCGGAGCGGCTCGCGCTGGCGCTGGAGCCCACCGACCTGGCCGAGCGCTGGCCGACCCCCGGGGTGCGCAGCGACAAGTACTCCCGCGGGGTCGTCGGCCTCGACATCGGTTCGGAGCGTTACCCCGGCGCCGGGCTGCTCGGCGCCGACGGCGCCCTGCTCGCCGGCGCCGGCATGGTGCGCCACGTCGGCCCCGACTGGGTCACCACCGAGGCGGTGCGCCGCCACCCCAGCATCACCGTCGGCGAGGGCCGCGTGCAGGCGTGGGTGGTCGGTTCGGGGTGGTCGGACGATGACCCCGCCCGCCTGACGGCCAGACTCGAGGGTCGCGCCCGCGACGGGGTGCCGATGGTGATCGACGCGAGCGCGCTCGTCCCCGAGGTGTTGGACGAGCTGCCGCTGCCCGCGAATTCACTGCTCACCCCGCACGCGGGGGAGTTGGCGCGGCTGCTGGGCCTCTCCCGCGACCGGGTGGAGGCCGATCCGCTCGAGCGGGCGCGGGAGGCCGCCGGTCGGTTCGGTGCCGCGGTGCTGCTGAAGGGCGCGAGCCAGCTGTGCGTGTCGTCCGAGGGTGACCAGGTGCTGGTGGCCGTTCCGGGGCCGGCGTGGACGGCGCAGGCCGGGTCGGGCGATGTGCTCGCCGGAGTCTGCGGAACTCTGCTGGCGGCAGGAGTTCCCGCGGTGTGGGCCGGTGCACTGGCCGCCTCGCTGCAGGCGCTCACCGCGGCCGAACATCCGGGGCCATGGCCGCCGGATCAGCTGGCCGCCCGCTTCCCCGAGACCCTCGCGGCCCTGCTCCACTGAGGCGCCCGCTCTGGCCACCACACCCTGGCATCTGCCCACGTTGCTCGCATCTGCCGCCGTTGCAACATGGGGCACATGCGACAAGAGGCGGCAGATGGGCCGAGCGCGTCAGGGCAGCAGGTGCGGGGTTTCCTTCAGCACCCGCGAACCGGCGTCGATCGCCTCCTGGTAGTGCCCCACCAATTGGGCGCAGATGAAGTCCCAGGTGCGGTGCTCCACCGACATGCGGGCGGCGGTCGAGAAGGCGGCGCGCTTGGCGTCGTCCCCGATCAGGTCGACCACGTAGGAGCGCAGCCCCGCCAGATCACCGGGCTCGTACAACCAGCCGGTGCGGGAGGGGTTCACGAGATCGATGGGTCCACCGCGACGGGGAGCCACCACGGGCAGCCCTGAGGCCAGCGCCTCCTGGATGGCCTGGCCGAAGGTCTCGAGCTCGCCGGTGTGCACGAACAGGTCGAAGCTGGCCAGCGCCACCGGCAGGTCCTCACCGCCCATCGGACCGGTGAAGACGGCCTCGGGAAGCTGGGTGCGCAGCTGGTCAGCCAGCGGTCCACCGCCGATGATCACCAGCTTCGTGCCGGGCAGGTCGCCCAGCACCCGCAGGTCTTCGACCCGCTTCTCACTGGCCAGCCGCCCCATGTAGCCGATGATCCGTTCACCGTTGGGTGCCCACTGGCGGCGCAGGTCGTCCGAGCGCTTGCGGGGATCGAAGCGCACCGAGTCGACCCCGCGCGACCAGATGCCGACGCGCGGAATGCCCTGGGCCTCGAGCTGCTGCTTGGCGAAGGTCGACGGCGCGAAGTTCAGCGTCGCCAGCGAATGGGCGTGGCGAATGCGCGACCACAGGATCGGCTCGATGGTGGGGAAGCCGTAGCGGGCGGCGTAGCTGGGGATCTCGGTCTGGTAGATGCCGACCGCGGGAATGCCCAGGTGGGCCGCGGCCAGCGCCGACTTGTAGCCGAGCGCGAACGGGGCGGCCAGGTGCACGACGTCGGGCGCCTCGTCCCCCAGCAGTTTGGTCATCTGATAGGTGGTGACACCGCAGACCCGCACGTCGGCGTAGCCGGGCAGCCCCACCGAGGGGACGGTCAGCACGGGGGTGCCGAGGTAGTGGCGCGGGGTCTTGGTGCCGTCGGCCGGCGCGACCACGAAGGCCTCGTGCCCGGTGGCCCGCAGATGCTCGAGCATGCGCAGCACCGAGTTGGTGACGCCGTTCACCTGGGGAAGAAAGCTCTCCGCGACAATGGCCACTCGCACGGTCCCAGTCTATGTCGGCCCTCGGCGTCGCCCGCGGCGCTGGGCCGTCGCTCGAGTTGAACGTTTGGTGACACCCGTGAACGTTCGGTGAAACCCGGACGATCGGGCGGCAAACCCGGCCGACTTGGAGCCCGCGCCCGAAACCGGTAAAGTAGCTCAAGCCTCAAGTGAGGCCACCTCAGGGCGCCGGTTCCTTCATCGGACGAGCGCCAGTCAAGGCGAATGGTTGCGTGGGCGGCGGCAGGAGAGAACTCCTGGAGCTGACGCCAGTGGGCGACTCGTTCGCACCATCCATTCGCACCCCGAATCCACCCCCGACCGACCATTGTGTGTCCGCGGGAGGTGCGCGGGTGCGCCCGGCTGCGTGCCGGGACGACAGAGCCATCAGGTTCGGAAGTGAGCACCCCTGTGTCGAAGTTCGACAATCGACCCAAGAACAAGCCCGGCAAGGCGCGGGCCCCGAAGGCCTACAAGGCCGACGGCACCCCCAAGAAGCGTTGGAGCGCCGATCAGCGCGCCGCCGCCGGTCATGATCCCCGTCGCCGCGGCGGCCAGCCCCGCAGCGAGTACCGCGGTGACCGCGAGCGCACCGACCGTTTCGAGAACCGCGACCGTTTCGAGAACCGCGGCGACCGGTTCGATGCCCGCGATGATCGCCGCGACAACCGCGCCGACTCGCGTGACGACCGCCGCGACAACCGGGACGACCGCCGCCCCGCCGACCGCTTCCAGCGCACCGAGCGCGGCGGTTCCTTCACCTACACCCGCCCGAGCCGCTCGTACGACCGTCCGCACCAGGACGGGTCGTCCCAGAACCGGTTCGAGTCCCGCGACCGATTCGACCGTCCGCGCCGCGATGACCGCGACGATCGTCCCCGCCGCGATGACCGCGACGACCGCCGCGGCGGCCACCAGAACCGCGAGGACCGCCCCTGGCGCGAGCGCGACTTCGACCGTGACTCGGCGCGTCCTCACGCCGGTGCCCGCGGCCCCCGCCAGTTCCACGGCGACCCCGCCAAGGATCGCTTCCGCAAGGATCGCGACGAGCGCCGCTCGCGCAGCTGGGACCGGGACGACCGCCCCCGCCGCGACTTCGACCGCGCCGACCGCGGCGACCGCGCCGACCGCTTCGACCGCCCCCGCCGGGACGTCGACCGGGGTGACCGGCCCGACCGCTTCCAGCGTGACGACCGCCCCCAGCGCAGCTTCGCCGAGGGAGAGGAGGCCGCGTTCGACGCCGACATCATGAGCTGGACCGAGGCCGCCGACGTCGACATCGACGCCAGCACCGTCACCGAGACCGACAGCTTCCACCAGCTCGGCCTGCCCGACAAGCTGGTCGCCAGCCTGACCGCCCAGGGCATCACCGAGCCCTTCCCGATCCAGGCCGCCACCATCCCGGTCGCCCTCGAGGGGCGCGACGTGCTCGGCCGCGGCCGCACCGGCTCGGGCAAGACCCTGTCGTTCGGTCTGCCGATGCTCACCCGCATCAGCCAGAACAACGGCTTCAAGGACGCCCCCGCCGGCCTCGTGCTGGTGCCCACCCGCGAGCTGGCCCTGCAGGTCGCCGACGCGCTCTCGCCGCTGGCGAAGGCCCTCGGCCTGTCGCTGGCGCTGGTCGCCGGCGGCATGAGCTACGGCCCCCAGGTGAAGGCACTCTCGAGCGGTGTCGACGTGGTCGTGGCCACCCCCGGCCGACTGATCGACCTGATGGAACAGGGCGTCGCCAACCTGTCGAAGGTGCTCGTCACCGTGCTGGACGAGGCCGATCACATGGCCGACATGGGCTTCATGCCCGACGTGCAGGCGATTCTCGACGCCACCCCCGAGAACGCGCAGCGTCTGCTGTTCTCGGCAACCCTCGACAACGCCGTGGGCCAGCTGGTCAAGAAGTACCTGCACGACCCCTCGACCCACGAGGTCGACTCGGGTCAGGCCAGCGTCACCACCATGGAGCACCACCTGCTGCTGGTGCACCCGCACCACAAGAACGAGACGACCGCCCTGGTCGCCAACCGTGAGGGCAAGACCGTCATCTTCGCCCGCACCCAGATGGGCGCCTCGCGCATCGCCGACCAGCTGCGTGCGGCCGGCGTGATGGCCGGAGCCCTGCACGGTGGTCTGACCCAGGGCGCCCGCGCCCGCGTGCTGGCCGCCTTCAAGGAGGGCACCGTGCCCGTGCTGGTCGCCACCGACGTGGCCGCCCGCGGTATTCACGTCGACGACGTCTCGCTCGTGCTGCAGGTCGACCCGCCGCAGAACTCGAAGGACTACCTGCACCGCGCCGGACGCACCGCCCGCGCCGGTGAGAAGGGTGTCGTGGCCACCATCGTGCTGCCGCACCAGCGCCGCACCATGCAGCGCATGGCCGGCGACGCCGGGGTCTCGGGTGAGCTCACCAAGGTGGAGCCCGGCGACGAGCTGCTCACCGAGGTGACCGGCGCTCGTCCGATCGACCACGAGCCGATCAGCGAGAACGAGTACAACGACCTGATCGCCCCGCCGAAGCGCGCTCCCCGTCAGGGACGACCCGGTGGCCGCAAGCAGTTCGGTGACCGTGGCGGCTTCCGCAAGGGCGGCGACCGCGGTGGCTTCCGCAAGGGTGGCGACCGTGGCGGCTTCCGCAAGGGCGGCGATCGCCCCCAGCGCGACCGTGTCGGTGACTTCGGCGGCTGGAACCGCGGCGAGTGACCCCTGCGGGGGGCATAGGCTGCTGGGTTGTGGCAGATGACGTGCAGTTGAGACTGGCCGGGGTGGACGACGCCCCGGCCATGCTCGACGTGATCCAGCGGGCGTTCGCGGCTCGTCCGGCGGTCGACCCGCCCCCGGCGGCCCTCTCGGACACGGTCGACGACGTCCGACGCCAGCTCGAGAGCGGACATGGGGTGGTCGCCGAGATCGACGGCGTCGTCAGCGGTTGCCTGCTGCTGAGCGGGCCCGAGGACGACCTGCCCGCCGACGGGCGCCACGCGCGGGTGGTGGGCGTGCATCGCGTCAGCGTGCTGCCCGAGGCCCGCAACAACGGACTGGCCTCGGCCCTGGTGCACGGCGCCGCCGACGTGGCTCTCGATCTGGGGGCCACCCATCTGGAACTGCTCAGCCGGCGTGAGTTCCCGCAGACCATGGCCTGGTGGATCCATCACGGGTTCGTGCGCCATGCCGAGGTCGAACTCGGTTGGATGCTGCGGGCGGCCCTGCCCACCCGTGTGCACGTACCCGATGCTGCCGCGATGCAGCGCCTGGGTGCCTGGCTCGCCACACTGGTGCGGGCCGGCGACGTGCTGGTGCTGGACGGTGAACTGGGTGCCGGCAAGACGACCCTGACGCAGGGTCTGGGGGCTGGCTTGGCCGTCGACGGCCCGATCATCTCGCCGACCTTCGTGCTCTCGCGCATCCATCCGGCGCGCGTCGAGGGCGCTCCCGGGCTGGTGCACGTCGACGCCTACCGGTTGGCCTCGGCGGCCGAGGTCGAGGACCTCGACCTCGAGGACTCGCTGGCCGACCACGTCACCGTCGTCGAGTGGGGGCGCGGCGTCGCCGAGACCCTCAGCGACGACCGGCTCGAGATCGAGATCCGACGCCCGTTGGCCGATGAGTCCGCCGACGGGGAGGCCGACGGTCGCGACGTGCTGCTGATGGGCGTGGGGGAGCGTTGGCGTGGGGTCTCGCTGACCCCGCCTTCCGGCCTGGCGCCTGACGAACCGGTGGCGCCTGACGAACGAATCGAGAGGTCGGCATGACCGCAGTCAGTCCCGACAGCCCTGGCAGCGTGGGCTCCCCGACCACCGGCACCCCGAGCACTGGCGCCCCGCGCATCGTGCTCGCGATCGACACCGCCACCGTGGTGTGCGCCGCCCTGGCCCGCGACGGCCAGTTGCTCGCCAGCGGTCGGGTGGACGACACCCGCGCCCACGTCGAGCGACTCGTCCCTCTGGTCACCGAGCTGTGCGAGCAGGCCGGCATCGCGCTCACCGACGTCACCGACGTCGCGGTGGGCGTGGGGCCCGGCCCGTTCACCGGCCTGCGGGTCGGCGTGGTCACCGCGCTGACGCTGGCCGCCCTGGCCGGCACCACTGCCCGCGGAGTCTGCACCCTCGACATCGCAGCCCGGCAGTACGTGCTCGGCCGCGGGGTGCCGCCGGGTGCGGACGGGCCGGCCGACGCCAGCGAGTTCGTGGCCGCCATCGACGCGCGCCGCAAGGAGCTCTACTGGGCCCGTTACGACGCCGACGGCACCCGGCTGGACGGCCCGTTCGTCGGCCCCGCCTCCGAACTGCCCGACCTGCCTGTCGTGGGTCCGGGCGCCGGCCTCGCCGCAAAGTCGGAACCTGACCTGCCCCTCGACGTCGCCGTGCTGGCCCAGGTGCCCGACACGTTCACCGATGCCGGCCTCGAACCGCTCTATCTGCGCAAACCCGACGCCGAGGTCTCGACCTCGCGCAAGTCGGCGCTGCAGCCGGGGGTACGGCTGTCACTGAAGGGGAACCGCCGATGATGCAGCGCAGCGCCACCCTCGACGACGTGCCCGCGATCGCGCGGCTCGACGAGCAGTCCTTCCCCACCAAGGAGCGGTGGAGCGAGCAGTTGTGGGCCGACGAACTGCGGGCCGACGACCGGTTCGTGATGGTGGCCGTCGACTCGTCCGAGGCCCTGATCGGCGTCGCCACCTTCCAACTCGTCGACGAGGTGCTCGACCTGCTGCGGGTGATGGTCGACGCCCGCTGGCGACGCATGGGGGTGGCCAGCGACCTGCTGCGCGCAGGCATCCTGTTCGCGACCTCGCACGGTTGCACCCGCATCCTGCTCGAGGTGAGGGACGACAACCAGATGGCCATCACCCTGTACGAAGGCTTCGGCTTCGAGGTGATCGACACCCGCAAGAACTACTACGGCCCGGGGCTCGACGCCCGGGTGATGCAGCACGAGGTGGCGCAGTGACTTCCACGACCCAGACCCACCCCGGCAGCACCGGCCCGCTGGTGCTCGGCATCGAGTCGTCGTGTGACGAGACCGGCGTCGGCATCGTCCGCGGCAACACCCTGCTCGCGAACGAGGTCGCCAGCTCGGTCGACCTGCACGTGCGCTTCGGCGGGGTCGTGCCCGAGGTCGCCAGCCGGGCCCACCTCGAGGCCATGGTGCCGGCCCTCCAACGCGCCGTCGCGACCGCCGACATCGATCTCTCGGAACTCGACGGCATCGCCGTCACCGCCGGCCCCGGACTGATGGGCGCCCTGGTGGTCGGCCTTGCCTCGGCCAAAACGCTGGCGGCCTACCTGAACAAGCCGCTGTACGGCGTCAACCACCTCGCCGGTCACGTCGCCGTCGACCTGCTCGACCACGGTGACCTGCCGACACCGTGCGTGGCGTTGCTGGTCTCGGGCGGTCACACCTCGCTGCTGCTGGTCAACGACATGGCCTCCGACATCGTCGAGATCGGCTCGACCATCGACGACGCCGCCGGCGAGGCCTACGACAAGGTGGCCCGCCTGCTCGGCCTGCCCTACCCGGGCGGCCCGGTGATCGACAAGGCGGCTGCCGACGGCGACCCGACGGCGATTCGCTTCCCGCGCGGGCTCACCGCCCGCCACGACCTCGACAAGCACCGCTTCGACTTCAGCTTCTCGGGCCTCAAGACCGCCGTCTCGCGATGGGTCGAGACCGAGCAGCGCGACGGCCGCCCCGTGCCGGTCGCCGATGTCGCAGCCAGCTTCCAGGAGGCCGTCTGCGACGTGCTCTCGGCGAAGGCGGTCGACGCCTGCCTGCACCACGGCGCCACCCACCTGCTGATCGGTGGCGGGGTCGCGGCCAACTCCCGCCTGCGGGCCCTGCTCGAGCAGCGGGCCTCGGCCGCCGGCATCGAGCTGCGTCGGCCTCGTCCGGCGTTGTGCACCGACAACGGGGCCATGATGGCCGCCCTGGGCACGCAGGTGATCAGGGCCGGGCTTCGTCCGAGCTCGTTCGACATCTCGGCCAACTCGGGCCTGCCGGTCTCGACGATTCTGGTGTGAGCCCGTGCTGACGCCGATCCTGACGACGCTGGCCTTCGTGCTGCATCCCGACGGCGAACGGGTGCTGATGTGTCACCGCATCGCGCGCACCGACGACGAGCAGCACGGCAAGTACAACGGGCTGGGCGGCAAGGTCGAGCCGGGTGAAGACGTCTGGTCGGGCATGCTGCGCGAGCTCGACGAGGAGGCCGGCATCACCCCGACCGCCATGCGACTACGGGGAACAATCTCGTGGCCCGGGTTCGGCAGCGACGGCTCCGACCACTTCGGGTTCCTGTTCGTGGTCGATGCCTTCGAGGGCGAACCGCCGGCCGAGAACGACGAGGGTGTGCTCACCTGGGAGCGGATCGACGCCCTCGACCGGCTCGACATGTGGGCGGGCGACCGGCACTTCCTACCCCTGATGTTCGACCGGACGATCGCCCAGTTCCATGCGGTGCTGCCGTATGAGAACGGGCTCCCCACCAGCTTCAGCGTGCACGTGGTGCCCGCGTGATCCCCGCCGACCCGCACCCGCTCGATGTCGGCGACGGCCCGCTCGCCCTCGGTCTGGCGATGGACGAGCCCGACCCCGATTCGCTGTCGGCGGCGACCCGGCTGCGTCGCCGGGTCAGCCCCGATCTGGCCGCCCTGGCACTGGAGCAGGCGTCGCTGCGTCGGCGGGCGCGGGTGAAGTTCGGCGAGCAGGCGGGCCGCCACCTCTACACGGCCACGGGGCTGGAGCAGGCCACTCGTCCGCAGGTGTCGGCGTGGCGAGCCCAGACCTTCGGGGCCGAACAACACCGCGGGTCGGGTGAGCAGTCAGGACCGCCCACGCGCGTGGTCGATCTGGGCTGCGGGCTCGGCTTCGACGCCCTGGCGTTCGCCGCCGCCGGGCACGAGGTCGATGCGGTCGAACGCGACCCGCTCACCGCGTCCTGCGCGCGCCACAATCTCGCCCAGCACCAGCTAGCCCATTCCACCCCCCACACCAGTGAACCCGCGGCCGCCCGGGTGTGGGTCGGCGACGCCGAACAGGCCGTCGACACCCTGCTCGACGGACGGCCCGAGGCACTGGTCTTCGTCGACCCCGCCCGGCGCTCGACGACCGGCCGCAGCTGGCGGTTGGAAGACCTGTCTCCCGGGTGGGACTTCGTGCTCGGGCTGCGGTCGCGGGCGGCGCGCCTGGTCGTCAAACTGGGGCCGGGCATCGCCCGATCGGCCCTGCCCGATGACCTCGACCGGCACTGGGTGAGCCACGACGGCAGCCTGGTGGAACTCTGCCTGGCTTCGGTCGACGACCCTTACGACACCCATTCGGACGCCCCTTCGGACGCTGGGTCCGGCGCCGGCGTCGACCACGTCGTGGCGCTACGAGGCGACCGGCGACACACACTCGTGTCGCAGGGCCTGCCGAGGCCGCAGGTCGGTCCGATCGGCTCCTACCTGCACGAGCCCGACCCGGCCGTCATCCGCGCGCAGGTCTACGCCGAACTGGTGGCCTCGCTGGCGGGCGCCGAGGCATGGTTCGTCGACCACGACGTGGCCTACCTCACCAGCGATGCGCCGCTGGAGTCGCCGCTGCTGGCGAGCTTCGCGGTCGGCGAGGTGCTTCCGTGGTCGGAGAAGACCGTGCGCGCCTGGTGCCGCGCCCACGACGTCGGCACCCTCGAGATCAAGAAGCGGGGCATCGACGTCGACCCCGCCGAACTACGTCGCCGCCTGAAGCTACGCGGACGAGCCGCCGCCACCCTCGTGATCACGCCCACTCCGGCCGGTGCCCGAGCGGTCTTCTGCCGACGACTGCCGGCCTGAGCCGCTCAACCCTCGCCCGTGGAGGTGTGGGGGTCAGCGCCCCAGCAGCCGACCCGGCAGCCCGCCCCTCACCGGGGCTGCATCACCTGGTGCCATCGTCCGCGCAGGTCGGCCAGCTGGGCCTCCGTCGGGCGGGGGAGCACCTGGTCGGGATGCTCGAGGAAGCTGTGCCGCGACACCTCCCGCACGACGAGCTCGCGTAGCTGAGGGGCCAGCCGCGGGGTCTCGAGCACCAGAAGGCCTCGGTCGAGCCAGGCGACGTCGCGCGCCGAGAAGGCGTAGGTCCACAGGGGAGCCGAGGGCACCACGGTCGCCATCACCGCGTTCGCGACCTGCCCCGGGTAGCGCGGGGACGCCTCGTGCAGAATGGTGGCGCCCAACTCGACCACGGGTCGTCCGGTCAGCCGGTGTTGCGCCAGCAGCCACGTGCGCCACAGCTGGCTCGCGTTCTCCTCGGCCACCGCGGCGTCCCACAGGGCCCGAGCATCGTCGGGCGAGGAGTTGCCGGCGAGTGTCAACGGGGCCAGGCCGGCCAGCCACTTCGGGGTCGTCCTGGCGAGGTGGGCCGCCAGCTCGTCGCGCAGGGGGTGGCCCAGGTCGCGGGCGAGCACCGTCAGGGTGACCAGCGGGTGCCGCCACGCGCAGTAGGTGGTGCGGTAGTTGATGGCGATGCGCTTCTTCCAGCCGGCCGACAGCGCCTCGATGTCGGCGGCGGTTCCGCGTCCGTGGGCGACGAGGATCTCGAGGCAGAACGCGAGCCCCTGCAGGTCGAGGGCGGGGTCGGCCACGCGGGCGTGCAGCCAGGCCTCCTGGGCGGGGGAGAGGTCACGGAAGTCGTCCAGGTGAAGCGACAGGCGCGACTCGGTGGCCGACAGGTCTGGCCCCGATCCCTCGAGCAGCAGGTCCGAACAGCCGCGGAACTGCTCGGCGAGCGGAGATCCCTGCTCCTCGGCGTGGGGCAGGCTCTCCCGGGCGGCCTGCGCGGCCCCCCGCCTCACCGCCAGCGGCAGGCGATCGTCGGTGGCCACGGCGAGGGCCGCGAACGGTGCGGGGGTGACCCGAGTGAGGGCCTGGGCGAGGGCCGCGGCGCGAGACTCACCGGAGCCGAGGGCCGCGAGGTCGTCCCACAGCGCGAGGGCGGCCGTCACCCGATCGCCACCGTGCACCGCCCGGTGCGCGCGCAGCCAGGGGGTGAGGTCAGGGCCGGCCCCAGCCGCCAGCGCGTGCTCGCGCAGCACGGCGACCGCCGCGGGGGTGGGCACGTCGGCCAGCACCGAGTCGGCCAGTGCGCCCAGCCGCCCGACCACCACGCTCGCGGCGGGGTGTGACTGCCGGACGAGGGTGGCCAGCATCGCCTTCCACGCCGGCCATGCCTCGGGCCGGGGTAGGTCGAGCCACGCGGCCGCCAGGCCGGCCAGCCGGTCGGCGTCGATGCGGTCGCGCAGGGCGAGGGCGCGGACGAAACCGGCGGCCCTGTCGAGATCGGGCGACTGTTCCCAGCGGTCGAGCAGCCAGGCCTCCTCGGCGGTGGTGAGCTCGGCGAAGGCAGTGGCATGGGCATCGATGGGTGAGGTCAGCCGGGCGAGCTCCTGGCGAACCGAGGCGGGGTCGCCGGGGTCGGCGAGCCCGTCGGGCCCGAGCCGCACGACGCGGTCGAGGGAGAAGGCCGCCCCGGGCTGCGGGGCAGAGACCAGGAAACCGTCGGGAACGGTGGTGAGGTGGGCGTGGACGACCTGCGGGTCGCCGCCCCAGTGCAGCAGCAGCGGGTCGATGAGTCCGCCGGAGCGGTCGAAGGCCCGCTCGTGCGACTGCCAGTGCCAGCCGGCATAGGCCGTGGTCCGGGGCAGGTCGGCCGCCGAGATCGCCTCGACGGCGTCGTCGTGCAGGTCGCTCTGGGTGTACCGGCCCCGCGGGCGAGGCGGGCTGAGGGCGACGAAGGTCTGGTCGGCGAGGCCCGACCACCAGGTCAGCAGGCGGGCAAGGTCGGACGGGTCAGCCATGCCCTCGATCGTGCCATGTCGAGGGCCGACGGTCGGGGCGGCGGCTGCTCCCGGGCCGAGGCTCGACCAGGGCTGAACGGCGTTCAAAAGGTGCGTAGCATGGGGCCATGGCTCTGACGAGGGACGAGGTGCTGACCACTGCGCTGGCCATCGTCGACGAGTACGGGCTGGCCGACCTGACCATGCGCCGGCTCGCCGCGCAGTTGGACGTGCAGGCGGGTGCCCTCTACTACCACGTGGCCAACAAGCAGACCCTGCTGGTGGCGCTGGCCGACCTGGTGCTGGCCGACCCCGTCGTGGCAGGTCTGGAGCCCGCAACCGACCCGGTCGAGTGGGGCATGGCACTGCACGCGGCCCTGCGCCGTCACCGATCCGGGGCCGAACTCGTCAGCGCGGCGCTGGCGATGCGTCCGCTGTCGGAGTCGCCCGCGAAGGAGCTGGCGGCCCTGCTGGCCGACCCCAGTGGCGACCCCCATCACGCCCCGACGCGGGAGGCGCTGGCTCACGAGGCATTGGCTCACGGCGTGGTCAACCTGGTGCTCGGCCACACCCTCGACGAGGAACAGCGCGATCAGTTCGCCCGCCTCGGCGTCGGCTCCGACCCCTCACCCAGTGACGCGCGGCAGAGTGCGGCGCGGCTGCGGGTCGCGCTCGTCCGACTGGTGGGTCGCTGATGCTGAGTCTGTACAGTCCCGGCACCTCGGTGGTGCACCGCTGGCCCGCGGGGGTCAAGCTCGCGATGGTGATGGTGGTGGGCACGCTGTCATTCTTCGTGCACGACTGGCGATGGCTGGCCGGCTTCGTGGCGGTGGTGCTGGCTGGTTACGCGGTGGCCCGGGTGCCGTGGTCGCGGGCGTGGCGGCTGCTGCGCGGTGTGTTGGTGATGCTGGTGCTGGTGGTGGTGGCGCAGGGGTTCCTCGGCGACTGGGGCACCGCCGCCGAGGTGGGGCTTCGCCTGCTGGGAGTGGTCGCGCTGGCCAATCTGGTGACGCTCACCACCACCCAGACCGCCATCATCGACGCGGTGGTGTGGGTGGCCCGCCCCTTGCGGAGACTGGGCGTTGACCCCGACCAGCTCGGATTGTTGATCGCCCTGGTGCTCAGATTCATCCCCGTGATCGCGGACGAGGCCGCCCGGGTGCGCGAGGCGCAGGCGGCCAGGGGAGTGCCGCCGCGGGGAATGCGGGCGGCGTTCGGCTGGATCTCGCCCCTGGTGATTCGCACCCTGCGCATGGCCGACGGGCTCGGCGAGGCCCTCGAGGCCCGGATCTCATCGACACGGATCTCATCGGCGGAGGGAACGGCCGACGCATCGCGTTGAGGCGGCACGCGATCCCCAGCGACCTGCCGGCCACTCCATCCGCGCCTGCCGACAAACTTCCACACGCTGGCTCGAGCCACCCCGTCTCAGCGGGGGTGGGTCGAGCCACGGTGTAGAAGTTTGTGGCAGGTCGGTGCTAGCGTTCTTTTGAACGGTGTTCAAACTGCTCTGCCCGACCCTCGAAGGACCACCCATGCGCGCCAAGGATCTCGCCCTCATCGCCCTGTTCACCGCGCTCATGTGCGTGCTCGGGCTGGCCCCCCGCATCCAGTTGCCCCTGCTGCCGGCGCCATTCACCACCCAGACGCTCGGGGTGATGCTGGCCGGCGGCATTCTCGGCTGGAAGCGCGGGTTCGCCTCGATGGCCCTGTTCGTGCTGCTGGTGGCCGTCGGCGCCCCGGTGCTGGTGGGCGGCCTCGGCGGCTTCGGCATGCTGCTCGGCCCCACCGGGGGATTCATCTGGGGCTACCCGCTCGGCGCCCTCGTCACGGGGCTGCTGGTCGAGCGCTGGTGGCCGCGGCTGAATGCGGTCACCGCCTTTCTCGCCAGCTTCATCGGCGGCGCCCTCGCGGTCTACCTGATCGGCCAGCCCTGGCTGATCGTGGCCTCGGCCAAGCTCACCCTGGCCCAGGGCTGGTGGAGCTGGGTGGTCTACCTGCCGGGCGACCTAGTCAAGGCGGTCGTGGCGGCTGTCATCATCGTGACCGTGAAGAAGGCCTACCCGATCATCAACCCGAAGCCCGCCACGAGCCCCGCCACGCGGGCCGCCTGAGTCGACCATGATCGAGCTGGAGGCGGTCAGCTTCGGCTACCCGCATCGCCAGTCACCCTCACAGCTGCTGCTGCGCGAGGTCACCCTCACGCTGGCCGAGCAGCGGATCGGCATCATCGGCGCCAACGGCTCGGGCAAGTCGACCCTGGCCCGCCTGCTCAACGGGCTGCTGACGCCCACGTCGGGGCGGGTGCTCGTCCGCGGTCACGACACGGTGCGCCAGCAGAAACTGGTCCGTCGCGACGTCGGCTTCGTCTTCCAGGACCCCGACCTGCAGATCATCATGCCCACCGTCGCAGAAGACCTCGCGTTCGGGCTGCGTCGGCTCGGGCTGCCCAAGGATGAGGTGGCCCGCCGGGTCGACGCCCAGCTCGCACGCCACGGCCTGTCCGACCACCGCGACCACCCGGCCCACCTGCTCTCGGGGGGTCAGAAGCAGTTGCTGGCGATCGCGGCCGTGCTCGTCACCGAGCCCTCGATCCTGGTGATGGACGAGCCCACCACCCTGCTCGACCTGCGCAACCGGCGGGCGGTGATGGCGCTGGTGGCCGACCTGCCGCAGCAGGTGGTGCTGGTCACCCACGATCTGGAGGTGCTCGCCGACTTCGACCGGGTGGTGGTCATCGACGAGGGACGAGTCGCCGCCGACGGCGCCCCCGGTGAGGCGATCGCGGCCTACCGCGCGCTGGTCTGAGGGTCGGTGCCGTCGGTGGCGGTGACCGGCCCGTCCCACGTCCAGTGGGGCATCGGCGCCTCGGGAACGTCCTCGGCCGATCGCGGGTACGCCGCCATCAGCCGGGTCGCCCAGTGCCAGTACGCCCGCAACGTCGGGCGCACCGGTTCCGGAATGTCGGCGTCGGCGAGGGCCTGGGCGAAACAGGCCTCGGCCCGGTCGTCCATCTCCTGGTGGTCACTGTTTCCGGCGTGCATGCGGACGACCCCTGCGTGGCTGCCGAGGCGTTCGCTGAAGTCGGCCGGCCCGCCCAAGGTCTCGGCCAGGTAGGCCGCCAGGCGCTCGGTGTGCTCGGGGTGGAAGCCGTGGCTGAAGGCGTGCGCGACGACCTCATCGGCCATCACCCGCTCGTGCCAGGCATGGGCCAGCCGGGTGCAGGCCTCGCGGCCACCCATCGCCTCATAGACGCCCGGCCGTTGATCGGCCGTGGTCACCGCGGGTTCCTGTCATCGTGACGCTGGTCGGCGTTCTGGGCCGCGTCGTTGGCCGCACCCACGCCGGTGGTGGTCGAGGTGGGCACAGGGTCAGGGCTCGTCTGGTTCGCCTGGTTGGTGTGGTGCTGCGCCTGCTCGGTGTGGTGCTGTTGCTGCTGCTGGTAGTAGGGAGCGTCCGACATGGGGGCGTTGGCCGGCCCGTTGAGATCGTTGGCGGTCGAGGCATGGTTCTGCGCCGTCGAGGCGTGGCCCGAGGCCTGGTCGGCCAGGTGGACCTGCCGCAGGAAGCCGGTCTGCATGCGCCCCAGGGTCTGGCTCGCGCGCTGCAGGGCCGCCTGCAGTTGGCTGCCCTGCGCGGCTCGTCCGGCGCCCCAGTCGGCCAACTTCTTCAACAGGCCGGTGAACTTCGCGGCCACCGAGGCCACCTTGCCCGCCGCCCACGCGGTGTAGGCGGCGTAGGCCGCGCCGAAGGTGACGAAGCTCGCCAGGGCCGACATCACGGCCTTGCTGATCAGGTCGTTGATCAGCTCCTTGCCGAGCCCGATGATGAACTGCTTGACCGTGTCGACCACGGTGGCGACGGCCTCGATGGCGACGCCGCAGGCCTTCAGCACCATGCTGAGGCTCTCCTGGGCCACGGCCCACATCTGCATGACGGCGGCCATGGCGTCGGAGGCGACACCTTCCCACTGCTCACGAATGCGCTGGGCGGCCTCACTGGAGGCCTTCGCCTGGGTCGAGATGGTGTCGCCGTGCTGAGAGGTGCAGGTGCCCACCGCCGAGACCGCGTCCGGGTTGCCGAGCAGGGCGTTCAGGGTCTCCTTGACGAACGTGACGTTGTTGATGATCCAGTTGTAGATGGGCTCCATCAGCTGGCCGATCACCCATGCCAGGGGGTCGAGGAAGGCGCCCAGGGCCGAGACACCGATGTTGGCGGCGGCCGTGAACGTCGACAGGCTCACACCCTCCGAGAACCCCTCACCGACCTCGCGCACGTCCTTGACGATGGGAATCTCGGTCGCATAGGCACTCATGCCAGATCCTTCGTGATCGTCGAGGCCAGCTTGGCGCCCTCGTCCTCCATGTCGCGGTAGCCCTTGGCGGAGTTCTCGAGCCGCCCGCCGAGCACCTGGTAGCCCTTGCCGGAGCCGGCGACCGACCCCTGCAGGGCCGAGGTCAGGGTCGGCAGCACGAACGACAGGATGGGCGCCATGAACAGCCCCATCATCATGGGGCTGGGCGACTGGATGGTGCCGGCGCGCGACGAGAGGTCGTCCCCGATGCCGGTGATCTGGGTGGCGCCGCTCGAGATCGCGGTCGGGTTCACCCGAAATGTGGCGGTCATGGTCACTCCTGTTCGGTGGTGGTCGGGTGGGTGCCTGCGTGCAGCAGGTTGGCCTCGTCGTCGAGACCGGACGATCGCAGCAGCTCCCGCGTGCGGGCATCGGCGTCGGTGGCCGCCGTTGACTGGGCGGTCAGCACGAGGGCGGCCAGCTCGTCCGGGGTGAGGCGGACGGCCGCGGCGCGGAACTCGATGGCGACCGGGGCGCCGCCGGCGTTGACGGTGAGGTCGAGTTCGGGGAGCGAGGCCGTGCCGGTGATGGCCTGGAGCTCGGTCTGCAGAGCGTTGATGCGGGCCGCCGTGCGCTCGTTGTCGAGCCGGAACATCTCGTCGACCTGCGGGCCGGTGAGTCCGGTCAGGTCGGGCACCTCGAAGGGCGCGGTCTGCTTCATGCGTTGCACCGCCGCTCCGAAGTCCTCGCCGTCGGCCAGGTCGTCGAGGGCACTCAGCCAGGCGTCGAACTGCGGGTCGGCGGGAAGCGGAAGCGGCGGGGCCGCGGGGGCCGGCTCGGGGTCGGACGGCCGCTCGTCGCGGGCGGCCGACTCGTCGTCGACGCTGGGCGCCGCTCCGGTGATCAGGTCGGAGAAGGCCGGGGTCCACGCGGCCACCTGCCGGTTCGCGGCCCGAACCGCCAGTCGGTGGGCCAGCATCAGCTGCCGGTTGAGGCTTGCCGTCGAGGTCTCGGACAGGGCCTCGTCGAAGCTGAGGCCGGTGAGTCGTCCGCCGGCGTCGACCCGCACCCTGACGATGCCGTGCTGGCCCTCGCCGCCAGCCGCCGCCAGGGCGGCCTGGGCGTTCGCGGCCTCCTGCAGCATCGTCGCGGTGTGCGCCTCGAGGCTGTCGAGCAGGCCCTGGATGCTGAAACTGCCGCCGTCGGGCAGGTCGACCTCCTGCTGGAACAACTGTTGGGCCAGGGAGTCGGAGGTGCCGTCGTCCGAGGGGTCGCCGGGGGAGATCGTCATTGATCCACCGTAAGTCGCCCCGGGGTCAGCGGCCGGTCAGCGGCCAGCCAGTGTCGACGGCGGCTGTCGGCGGCGGGATGCCCCGGCTCCGCCCCGGGTGACCACGGCGATGACCGTGCCCCAGACCACGACCATCGCGGCCACGTTGAGCACCGTCAGCAAGGCCACCGAGGCGCCGGTGTTGGCCGGCATGTCGGCCGGGACGACCACGGTGCGCTTGCCGAAGGTGGTGACATTGCTGGCCCGACCGTTGGTGAGCCGGTTGCGGGCCACGACGGCCACCTGACCCGAGAGCTCGTGACTGCTGGACACCGTCGTTCGCGCCAGTTCCTGTCGCTCCCAGGCCACGGTGGCCTCGCACGCATACATGCGCCACAGGGTCGTCCACGATCGGGAGCACGAGATCACGTCGGCCCGCCCCCGGTCGATCACCGTCGGCGACAGTTGGGGTCCGAAGGGGGCGGCGATCAGGGGAGACAGCACGATGAACCAGACGAAGCTGAGCACCACCCCCACCAGGATCGGCCTGGCCCCGCGAGGCATCGGCCGTCGCTGGGCCTTCAGCCAGGCGGCGCGCTCGTCGTCCGTCATCGCCTCGAAGTTGGGGCGGTCGGGGCCCTCGGTGGTCATGGGGGGAGTCTTGCACCGCCCGGGTTGATCTCGCGAGGAAGGGATTGGCACTCGGGTTGAACGAGTGCCAGCGCGGTACTAAGTTGGTCATTGGCACTCGCCCGTGGTGAGTGCCAAACCGAACGGGACGACACCGCGACGACGCCCCGGCCGGACACCTGAACTGACACGTGGCGCATCGCCACCAGCAACAGAAAGGGGTTTGACGTGGCAACCACGATCAAGCCGCTCGAGGACCGCGTCCTCGTCCAGCCTCTCGACGCCGAGCAGCAGACCGCTTCGGGTCTGTACATCCCCGACACCGCCAAGGAGAAGCCCCAGGAGGGCAAGGTCGTGGCCACCGGCCCCGGTCGCATCGACGACTCCGGCAACCGCGTGCCCCTCGACGTCGCCGAGGGCGACGTCGTGATCTTCTCCAAGTACGGCGGCACCGAGGTCAAGTACGACGGCCAGGAGTACCTGCTTCTCAACGCGCGCGACATTCTCGCCGTCGTCACCAAGTGAGGTGACACTCCATGGCCAAGACTCTGAAGTTCGATGAGGAGGCGCGTCGCTCGCTCGAGCGTGGCGTCGACATCCTCGCCAACACCGTCAAGGTGACCCTCGGCCCCAAGGGCCGTTACGTGGTGCTCGACAAGAAGTGGGGCGCCCCCACCATCACCAACGATGGTGTGACCGTGGCCCGCGAGGTCGAGCTCTCCGACCCCTACGAGAACCTTGGCGCCCAGCTCGCCAAGGAGGTCGCCACCAAGACCAACGACGTCGCCGGTGACGGCACCACCACCGCCACAGTGCTGGCCCAGGCGCTCGTGCACGAGGGCCTGCGGGCCGTCGCCTCGGGTGCCAACCCGATCGGCCTCAAGCGCGGTATCGACAAGGCCGTCGAGGCCCTCGTCGAGGAGCTGCGTTCGGTGTCGCGTGCGGTCGAGACCACCAGCGACATGGCGTCGGTGGCCACCATCAGCTCGCGCGACGAGCAGATCGGCGAGCTGATCGCCGAGGCGTTCGACAAGGTCGGCAAGGACGGTGTCATCACCGTCGACGAGTCGAACACCTTCGGCACCGAGCTCGAGTTCACCGAGGGCATGCAGTTCGACAAGGGCTACCTGTCGCCCTACTTCGTCACCGATGCCGATCGCATGGAGGCCGTGCTCGAGGATCCCTACATCCTCGTGCACTCCGGCAAGATCAGCTCGATGAACGACCTGCTGCCGCTGCTGGAGAAGGTCATTGCCGCCCACGGCACCCTGTTCATCGTGGCCGAGGACGTCGACGGCGAGGCGCTGTCGACCCTGGTCGTGAACAAGATCCGCGGCACCTTCACCTCGGTCGCCGTCAAGGCTCCTGCCTTCGGTGATCGTCGCAAGGCCATGCTCGAGGACATCGCCATCCTGACCGGTGGTCAGGTGGTCGCTCCCGAGGTCGGCCTGAAGCTCGACCAGGTGGGTCTGGAGGTGCTCGGCCGCGCCCGTCGCGTCGTCGTCACCAAGGACAACACCACCCTGGTCGACGGCGCCGGATCGTCCGACGAGGTTGCCGGTCGCGTCGCGCAGCTGCGCGCCGAGATCGAGCGCACCGACTCCGACTGGGACCGCGAGAAGCTGCAGGAGCGCGTCGCCAAGCTGGCCGGCGGTGTCTGCGTGATCAAGGTCGGCGCCGCCACCGAGGTGGAGCTGAAGGAGAAGAAGCACCGCATCGAGGACGCCGTCTCGGCCACCCGTGCGGCCATCGAGGAGGGCATCGTCGCCGGTGGCGGCTCCGCCCTCGTCCACGCCTCGAAGGTGCTGGCCGACGGCCTGGGCCTCGAGGGCGACGAGAAGACCGGCGCCCAGATCGTGGCGAAGTCGGTCGTCGAGCCGCTGCGCTGGATCGCCGAGAACGGTGGCGAGCAGGGTTACGTGATCGTCTCGAAGGTCGCCGAGCTGGAGCCGAACCACGGCTACAACGGCAAGACCGGTGAGTACCAGGACCTCGTCGAGGCCGGGGTCATCGACCCGGTCAAGGTGACCCGTTCGGCTCTCGCCAACGCCGCCTCGATCGCCGGTCTGCTGCTCACCACCGAGACGCTGGTCGTCGACAAGCCCGAGGACGAGGACGAGGACGGCCACCAGCACTGAGCTGGAGCTGCCCTCGCACCCTGAACCGGGCGTGATGTGACACCGCGGCCCCCGACCAGACCGGTCGGGGGCCGCGGTGCGTTCTGGCTGAGGTCTTCTGGGCCCGCCCCGCCCCGCCGCAATCCCCGCCCCGCTCCGCCCCGCCCGCTCCGCCCCGCCCCCTCCGCAAACTCCCACGAAAGAGTGCGACTCTTAGGAAACTTCCTGCGGGCCGCACTCTTTCGAGAGAGTCTGCGGACGACAGTGGCGTCCCGAAGGGTGCCGGCTGTGGGGCGCTCGCCGATGGGTGCCGGGGCGAGTGGGGATCACGCCCGTCGCGAAGCAGGCTTGGCCGCGTCGTCCCGGCGGGGGCCGCGCGGATAGACTGACGCGCATCCCCCTCTGAAAGGTGCGCAGTGACCGTTCCCGCAGACCTGTCCCCGGCTGGCGTCCCCCTGGCCTTCGAAACCCTGGGCCTGACTTTCGACGACGTGCTGCTGCAGCCGGTGGCCTCCGACGTGATTCCCTCGGAAGTGGACACCTCGGCCAAGGTCTCGCGGCGGATCAGCGTGAAGATTCCGCTGGTCAGCTCCGCGATGGACACCGTCACCGAGACCCGGATGGCCGTCGCCATGGCCCGTCAGGGCGGGCTGGGCATCCTGCACCGCAACCTGTCGATCGCCGATCAGGCCGCCATGGTCGACCAGGTGAAGCGCTCCGAGGCCGGCATGGTCGACGAGCCGATCACCATCACCCCCGACGCCACCCTGCGCGAGGCCGACGAACTGTGCGCCCGCTACCGCATCTCGGGTGTGCCGGTGGTCAACTCCTCGCTCGAGTTGCTCGGCATCGTCACCAACCGTGACATGCGTTTCGAGGACGACGGCTCGCGCCTCGTCCGCGACGTGATGACCCCGATGCCGCTGGTCACCGCCCCGGTCGGCGTCACCGCGGACGACGCGCTGAAGCTGCTGGCCCAGCACAAGATCGAGAAGCTGCCGATCGTGGACGGCCAGAACCGCCTGCGCGGGCTGATCACGCTCAAGGACTACGTGAAGTCCGACCGCTACCCGCTGGCCAGCAAGGACCCTCAGGGACGACTCCGCGTGGGCGCGGCCATCGGCTTCTGGGGTGACTCGTGGGAGCGCGCGATGGCGCTCGTCGAGGAGGGCGTCGACCTGCTGGTGGTCGACACCGCCCACGGTCACTCGCAAGGGGTGGTCGACATGATCAAGCGGCTGCGCGCCGAGAAGGCCTGTGCCGATGTCGACCTGGTCGGCGGCAACGTCGCCACCTACGAGGGCGCGAAGGCGCTCGTCGAGGCCGGGGTCGACGGCATCAAGGTCGGGGTCGGCCCCGGCTCGATCTGCACCACCCGCGTGGTGGCGGGCGTGGGTGTGCCGCAGGTGACCGCGATCCACCAGGCGGCGCGGGCGGCTCGTCCGGCCGGTGTCCCGGTGATCGGCGACGGCGGCCTGCAGTACTCCGGTGACATCGCCAAGGCGCTGGTGGCCGGGGCCGACACCGTCATGCTGGGTTCGCTGCTGGCCGGCTGCTCCGAGTCGCCCGGTGAGCTGGTGTTCATCAACGGCAAGCAGTTCAAGAGCTACCGCGGCATGGGCTCGCTGGGTGCGATGGCCGCCCGCGGGCGCAAGGCGTCCTACTCCAAGGACCGTTACTTCCAGGGCGACGTCACCTCCGACGACAAGATCGTGCCCGAGGGCATCGAGGGTCAGGTGGCCTTCCGCGGGCCGCTCGAGGCCGTCGCCTACCAGCTCGTCGGGGGGCTGCGGCAGTCCATGTTCTACTCGGGCGCCCGCTCGATCGACGAGTTGCACGAGAATGGGGCGTTCGTCCGGATCACGTCGGCGGGCCTGCGCGAGTCGCACCCCCACGACATCCAGATGACCGTCGAAGCCCCCAACTACTCCTCCTCCAAGAACTGAGGCCCGCAGTGTTCGACATCGGCCGTAGCCCGCGCGCCCAGCGTGCGTACAACCTCGACGAGATCTCGATCGTGCCCTCGCGGCGCACCCGCGGTGTCGACCAGGTGAGCCTCGCGTGGAAGATCGACGCCGTCGGCTTCGAGTTCCCGATCATCGCCGCCCCCATGGACTCGGTGATGAGCCCCGCCACCGCCATCGAGATGGGACGACTGGGCGGTCTCGGCGTGCTCAATCTCGAGGGGCTGTGGACCCGCTACGAGGACCCGACCGCGCAGCTGGCCGAGCTGGCCGCCATCAGCGACCCCGTCGAGGCGACGGTGGCGATGCAGCGCATCTATGCCGAGCCGATCAAGGGTGAGCTGATTCGCGCCCGCATGAACGAGATCCGCGAGGCCGGGGTGCCGGCCGCCGGGTCGTTGTCGCCGCAGAACACCCAGGCGTTCGCCGCCGACGTGGTCGCCTCGAACCCCGACTTCTTCGTGATCCGCGGCACCGCGGTGTCGGCCGAGCACGTCTCCGACGAGGTGGAGCCGCTCAACCTCAAGGAGTTCATCTACGAGCTCGACGTGCCGGTGATCGTCGGCGGGTGCGCCAACTACCAGACCGCCCTGCACCTGATGCGCGCCGGCGCCGCCGGAGTGCTGGTGGGCTTCGGTGGGGGAGCCACCGGCGCGAACCGTGACGTGCTCGGCATCGAGGTGCCGATGGCCTCGGCCATCGCCGACGTCGCCGACGCGCGCCGCGACTACATGGCCGAGTCGGGCGGGCGCTACGTGCACCTGATCGCCGATGGTGGCATGGGACGATCCGGAGCCATCGTCCGCGCCCTCGCGTGCGGGGCCGACGCCGTCATGGTGGGCACCCCGCTGGCTCGCGCCCAGGAGGCCCCCGGTCAGGGCTGGCACTGGGGCGCCGAAGCCTGGCACGAGACCCTGCCCCGGGGCCGCCGCACCCGCGTGGAGCAGGTCGGCACCCTCGAAGAGGTGCTGTTCGGCCCCTCGCGGGTCACCGACGGCACCATGAACCTGGTCGGGGCGCTGCGCCGCGCCATGGCCACCACCGGCTACACGGACCTGAAGGAATTCCAGCGCATCGAGCTGGTGGTGCACTGATGTCTGCCGAGGCGGCGGTTCCCGCCGAGTTGGCCCGCCTGCGGTCGTCCATCGACAACATGGATGCAGCGCTGATCCACCTGCTGGCAGAGCGGTTCAAGGTGACCCAGCGGGTGGGGGAGTTGAAGGCAGATCTGGGCCTGCCGCCGGCCGATCCGACGCGCGAGCAGGCGCAGATCACCCGGCTTCGGCAGTTGGCCGAGGAGTCGCATCTCGACCCGGAGTTCGCCGAGAAGATCATCGGGTTCATCGTGGCCGAGGTCGTGCGCAACCACGAGGTGCTGCGCCGCGAGGCCGAACAGCTGCCCTGATCGGGCCTCGCGCCCGAACGAGATCTGGGCGGGTGGGCTCAGGCCAACACCGATCCGAAACGGTGTCACCCTGCGAGTTTGTGCCACCAGATGGCAACTTCACGCACGGTGACACCGTTTCGGATCGGTGTGTCCGGACGAGGGCCCGCGACCGAGGGGCTCAGATCTCGAATTCCGGCGCCAAACCGGTGTCGCCGGAGAACGAGGCGAACCCGTTGACTCCCTGGCCGGCGGTCGCGAACTGCTTCTCGCGGATGTGCGAGGGCGCCGCCAGAACCGTCTCACCAGCGGGAACGTCCTTGATCACCAGGGCGGCCGAGCCGATCTTGGCGTCGTCACCGATGGTGATGTTGCCGATGATGGCCGCGCCCGCGCCGATCACGACCCGGTCGCCCAGAGTGGGGTGACGCTTCACGGGCTGCAGGCTTCGTCCGCCGAGGGTGACCTGGTGGTACATCATGCAGTCGTCGCCGATCACGGCGGTCTCGCCGATCACGACACCCATGCCGTGGTCGATGAAGAACCGGCGCCCGATGGTGGCGCCGGGGTGAATCTCGATGCCCGTCAGGAAGCGGCTCGCCTGCGAGACCACCCGGGCCGCCGGACGAAGCCGGTCCGAGGTCGTCCACATCGAGTTCGCCACCCGGTGCAGCCACACGGCGTGCAGGCCCGAATAGGCCACCGCGACCAGGGCCCGGGAGCTGGCGGCGGGATCCTCGCGCATCGCTGCGTCGATGTCCTCACTCACCCGCTCCCGGACCCGGGAGGCCAGAGAGAGAAGTCGGCTCATGCCTGCTGGAGCAGGTGGCTGTACAGCACCGAGGTCAGGTAGCGCTCGCCGAAGCTGGGCAGCACGACCACGATCAGCTTGCCGGCGTTCTCGGGACGCTCCGCGACCTGGCGGGCGGCGTCCAGAGCGGCACCCGACGAGATGCCGACCAGCAGGCCCTCCTCGGTGGCCGCCTTGCGGGCCACCTCGACGGCGGTGTCGGTGGAGATGTCGATCACCTCGTCGATGATGTCGCGGTTGACGTTGGTGGGGATGAAGTTCGCTCCGAGACCCTGGATCTTGTGCGGGCCGGGGTTGCCACCGTTGAGGATCGGCGACTCGGCGGGCTCGACACCGACCAGCTTGATGTCGGGGTTCTTCTCCTTCAGGAACTTGCCCGCACCCGAGATGGTGCCACCGGTGCCGATGCCGGCCACCAAGATGTCGATCTTGCCCTCGGTGTCGTCCCAGATCTCGGGGCCGGTGGTGGCGTAGTGGATGGCGGGGTTGGCGGGGTTGTCGAACTGGCGCACCAGCACGGCACCGTCGGCGGCTCCCAGCTCCTCGGCCTTGGCGACGGCGCCCTTCATGCCCTCGGGGCCGGGCGTCAGCACCAGCTCGGCGCCGTACGCGCGCAGCAGGGCGCGGCGCTCGAGCGACATGGTCTCGGGCATGGCCAGCACCACCTTGTAGCCGCGGGCCGCACCCACCATGGCCAGCGCGATACCGGTGTTGCCGGAGGTGGCCTCCACGATGGTGCCACCCTCTCGTAGCTCGCCCGACTTCTCGGCGGCGTCGATCATGGCCACGCCGATGCGGTCCTTGACCGAGCTGGCGGGGTTGTAGAACTCGAGCTTGGCGGCCACAGTGGCGTTGTCGCCCACGAGGCGATTGATGCGGACGAGCGGGGTCCGTCCGACGAGGTCAGTCACATTTGCATAGATGCCCATGTGCATAACAATCGCTTATCGCTGTGATTTGTTCCAGTTTTTCTTCCCGCGTCTCACCATCTGAGGCGCAGGCACCCCCTCGGGTGGGCACCGGTGGACCCGCGATCGTCCTAGAGTGGCGCCCGTGAAGGTGATCAAGGTGGTGCTGGCGGCCCTGGGTGTGATCGGGCTGGGATTCGCGATCTACTGGTTCGTCAACGGCTGGGTGCAACTCGACCGCATCATCACGGCCGTGCACGTGACCGATCCCGGCATGGACTCGCCCCGCCCCGAGTACAACGCCGCCGTGGTCTTCGCCTTCGCCGGTGCGCTGGTGCTGGGGCTGGCCCTCGGGCTGCCCTCCCAGTTGGCCAGTCGGGCCCGCAAGCAGGCCCTGCGCGATGTCAACGAGCGGGTGACCGCCTTGGGCAAGGACGACGACGAGACCTCGCGCCGCGACCGAGACACCAGCCACGACGAGCTCGACAAGCCGCTCAACGAGCGCTGAGTGGAGCGAGTGGGAGACCCCCGCGTCACCCCCTAGACTCGCCCCATGAGCGAGTCGCCCGCTGATCCCACCCCTGCTGACCCCACTGTGGGCAACGACCACGACCTGGTGCTGGTCGTCGACTTCGGTGCCCAGTACGCCCAGTTGATCGCCCGCCGCGTGCGCGAGGCCGGGGTCTACTCCGAGATCGTGCCCCACACCTTCTCGGCCGCCCAGCTGGCCGCCAAGCACCCGAAGGCGATCGTGCTCTCCGGCGGGCCCCAGTCGGTCTACGCCGAGGGCGCGCCGCAGCTCGACCCGGACGTCTTCGACCTGCAGGTGCCCATCTTCGGCATCTGCTACGGCTTCCAGGCGATGACCGCCGCCCTGGGCGGACAGGTCGCCAAGACCGGGCTCAGCGAGTTCGGCCGCACCCAGACCTGGGTGGACGAGCCCGGCACGCTGCTCGCCGACGTGCCCCACGCCCTGAACACCTGGATGAGCCACGGCGACTCCGTGAGCCGCGCCCCCGAGGGGTTCACCACCCTCGCCCGCACCGCCGGCGCCCCGGTGGCCGCCTTCGAGTGCGTCGAGAAGGGGCTGGCCGGCGTGCAGTGGCACCCCGAGGTGCTGCACTCCGAGCACGGGCAGGCGATTCTGAAGCGCTTCCTGATCGAGATCGCCGGCTGTCGCGCCGACTGGACCTCGAAGACGATCGTGGACGACCAGATCGCCCTCATCCGCGAACAGGTCGGGGACAAGCGCGTGCTCTGTGCCCTGTCGGGCGGGGTCGACTCGGCGGTAGCGGCGGCGCTCGTCCAGCGGGCGATCGGTGACCAGCTCACCTGCGTGTTCGTCGACCACGGGCTGCTGCGCAAGGGTGAGGCCGAGCAGGTCAAGACCGACTTCGTCGAGCTCACCGGGGTCGACCTGGTGGTCGCCGACGAACGCGACCGCTTCCTGGGCGCCCTCGCGGGGGTGACCGACCCCGAGACCAAGCGCAAGATCATCGGACGAGAGTTCATCCGCACCTTCGAGGCCACCGCGCGGCAGCTCAACGACGACCGCGACATCGAGTTCCTGGTGCAGGGCACGCTCTACCCCGACGTCGTCGAGTCGGGCGGGGGAGAGGGCGCCGCCAACATCAAGAGCCACCACAACGTCGGCGGCCTGCCCGACGACCTGCAGTTCAGCCTGATCGAGCCGCTGCGCACCCTGTTCAAGGACGAGGTGCGCGCCGTCGGTGCCGAACTCGGCCTGCCCGACCACATGGTGTGGCGGCAGCCGTTCCCCGGGCCCGGGTTGGGCATTCGCATCATCGGCGAGGTGACAGCCGAGCGCCTCGACATCCTGCGGGAGGCCGACGCCATTGCCCGTGAGGAACTCACCAAGGCCGGCCTCGATCGCGAGATCTGGCAGTGCCCCGTGGTGCTGCTCGCCGACGTGCGTTCGGTGGGCGTGCAGGGTGATGGTCGCACCTACGGCCACCCGGTGGTGCTGCGCCCGGTGTCGTCCGAGGATGCGATGACTGCGGACTGGAGCCGGGTGCCCTACGACACCCTCGCGACGATCTCGACGCGCATCACCAACGAGGTGCGCGAGATCAACCGGGTCACCCTCGACGTCACCTCGAAGCCGCCGGGCACCATTGAATGGGAGTGATCCCATCGAGCCTCTCCCTCGGGGCTGATCGAAGGGGGCGTGACGCATGAACCTGAACCACTGGATCAACTACCTGCTCGAGCATGTGGCCGAGTTCGACCCGGTGCTGCGCACGCTGTTCGCCGGCCTGGCGATCATGCTCGAGACCTCGATCCTGATCGGCCTGGTCGTGCCGGGTGACTCCGTCGTGCTGGTCGCGTCGACCGGCGTGCAGAACTGGGCCGAGTGGGCGGCCACCGTGATCACCGTCGTGGTCGGCGCCCTGATCGGTGAGTCGCTGGGTTTCTACCTCGGACGATGGTTCGGCCCCCACATTCGGCACTCCTGGGTCGGCCGCCGCATCGGCGAGCACCAGTGGCGCCGCGCCGAGCTGTACCTCACCCGACGCGGGGGCATCGCGGTCTTCCTGAGCCGATTCCTGCCGGTGCTGCACTCGCTGGTGCCCCTGACGGTCGGCATGAGCAAGATGCGCTACCGCACCTTCATCGCCTGGACGAGCGCCGCCTGCACGCTGTGGGCCCTGGCCTACGTCACGGTGGGCTGGCGGGCCGCCGAGAGCTACCGTCAACTCTCCGAGCGGCTGCACTGGGCCGGCTACGCCTTCATCGGTGCGCTGGTGCTGGCCGGTCTGGTGTTCTGGGGTGTGAAGAAGGCGATCGCCCGCTCCGAGGCCCGACACATGGTCGAACCCGAAGCGGGCGATCGTGTTGACGAGGCTCAGCGCTCGTCGTCGCGGTAGGGGTCGAAGGTCTCCCGCGGGTGCGGGGCTGCGCCCGGACGACCCGAGGGCTGCGCCTCCTTCTTGGTCTTGTACTCGTCGTAGGCCTGCTTGCCCTTGCCGAGCACCTCGTCGAGGTGCGTCTTCTGCTGACCCTCGAGCGGCAGCACGAGCCAGCCGACCGCGTAGATCAGCGCGACGGCTCCCGACGTGGCGATGGTGAGCACGATCATGATCAGCCGGACGATGTTGACGTCGAGCTTGGTCTGTCGCGCGATCGACTGGCAGATGCCGGCGACCATCTTGTCGCGGCTGCGGGTCCAGGTGGCGGATGCCATGACTTCTCCCTTGTTGGTGGGTCTGGGTGGGTGGATGGATGGGACGGGCGGAGCGTCAACGGGGGTGACGTCGACTGAGGACCACTCCGAGAATCCCCAGACAGATCAGGAAGGCGGGAGCCGCCCAGCGGACGACCTCCCACGAGAGGCGGTGGCCGGAACCGACCCAGACCGCCGTGGCGGCGATGCCCAGGAAGAGCAGTCCCCAGACCAGCGACGAGACGTCGAGCCGGCGGGTGGAATCGCGGCGGTTCGTCATGAGGTGTGCACCGCCCCCGCCGACCAGGTCAGATGGATCACCAGGGTCAGGCGCGGGCCCGAGGTCGGCCCCATGGTGACGGTGTCGCTGTGGTCGCCGACGGTTCCCCGCTCGACCTTGCCCGAACCGGCACCCGATCCGCCCGTTCCGCCGGGGTCGCTGCCCTGGTGGTCGACGACCATGCCACTTGCTCGGCTCGTGTAGATCACGGTGACGGGCTGGTCGGGGGAGACCTTCACCGACACCGCCGACGACCGTGCGTCGATGGTCACGGTGCGGTCCTCGCTGAGCGTGAGACCGGTCAGGTCGACGTTCCAGGTCTGGCCGACCAGCGAGAGGTCATGCAGGTCGGCCTCCTGGGACCAGCTGAGCGACTGCGCTCCCGGGCCCTGCCGGTCGCCCGGCGAGACCGACAGGGGGGCCATCATCAGCGAAGCGATCAATCCCACGGCGATCATCAGGCGCGGACGACCGACCACCGATCCAATCACCAGGGCCAGCCCGATCACCGCGAGTGCGGCACCCAGGGCGAGCACCGGTCGTCCGGGAGCGGTGTGGTCGAGGATCAGGAACGCACCGGTCGCGAGTCCCGCGGTGACCAAGCCGCCCCACCACGACGGACGAGGCCCACGCCGCCGCAGGGGGGTCGCCACCGGGGCGGCCGCCGCCATCGGGGTTGCGGTCGGGGCGGGTGCCGGCGCCGGCAGGGGGCGCCCCTGGGGGGCGTGACCCACGAAGGCGGCCGGAGCCACGCCGGGCCGCTGCGTTCCACCGTGTTGCACCTGCTGCAGGCGCGACTGCCAGGCCTGCACGGCCTGTCCGAACTCGGTGGCCGGAGCGCCGGTGACCATCGGTTGAGGACGACCGCCCTGTGTCTGGGTGATCGGTGTCTGGGTGATCGGTGCCCGGGTGAGCGGCGGGGCGGGGCGCCAGCCCTGAGCGGGGGGCAGCATGCCGGGAGCCGGGGTGGCGTACCCCGACGGGGGCAGGAGCTGGGTCGGCTGCTGGGCCGCGCGCTGATGGGCGACGTGGCGTCGTCCGATGAACACCAACAGACCGAGCACGATCAGGGGACCCACGCCGAAGGGGGTGAAGGCGGCGGTCAGGGCCAGCATCACGACGGAGGCGACGATGATCAGCACCGTGACTCGGGCGGTCGACCACGAGCGCCACGCGGGCAACCATTGCTCGATGCGGGAACGGCCGCCATCGGCGGGGGGCATGAACAACCACAACACGCCGTAGATCACGGCCCCGACCCCGCCCGACAGGGTGGCGAGCACCATCGCCGTGCGGATCAGCAGGGGGTCGACCCGCCAGCGCTCACCCAGCGCGGCGCACACGCCGGCGAGCTGACCCTCGCTCGAGCGAGGGTGGCGCACCAGATCGGTGGTCGGCGTTTCGGTCACCCCCCCATCCTGACAAAGTCGTCGACTGCCGATCATCAGGTTCGTCCCTGAGTCGGCCATGGCTGCGACCATGGTGGCTGGCTTCCCGGGCGCGCGCGTGTGAGTCTTGATGCATCATGACGACCGTGCAGCCCTCCCGCGACATGCGCGCCGACCCCTCGGGGCCCGGAGCGGGTGCTGCTGCGCAGCTGCCCGAGACACGCCCGGAACCACGACCCGAGCCGCGGCTCGAGCCGCCGCGGGTGACGCGCGCCGGCGACGGTGCCTGGGTGGCGGGCGTCGCCCACGGCATCGCGACCCACCTCGGTTGGCCGCCCATGCTGGTGCGCGGTGCCTTCGTCGCCCTGGCCATGTTCAACTTCCTGGGCGTGCTGGTCTACGGCGTGCTCTGGGTGGTGCTGCCCGGCCTCAAGGACGCGGCGCAGGCGCAGGCCCCCGGGCTCGAAGCGGCCACCCGCACCGGCAAGCGGCCCCGACGTCAGGTCACCTCCCGCGACTTCGGGGTGATCAGCGCGCTGGTGGTGGGCGGTGTCGGGGTGGCCTGGCTGACGCAGGCCTTCGGGCTGGGGCTGCCGCAACAGATCTTCTGGCCGACGGCGATCGCGGCCGTCGGTCTGGCGCTGATCTGGCGACAGGCGGACGACCCCGCACCGACCGTCGACCGCAAGACCAGCAAGTGGCTGCGGCCGCTGGTCTCCGGCGGCGGCTGGGCCTCGTGGGCCCGGATCGCCATCGGCATCAGTCTGCTGAGTGCCGCCTTCTCGATCGTGGTCGGCAACCAGATCGGCTTCGCCAACCTGCCGACCATTCTCGCCCTCAACCTGCTGGTGGTGGCCGGGATCGGTCTGGTCTCGGCGCCCTGGCTGTACCGGGCCAGGCGCCGCATGAACGAGGCCACCGAGCAGCGCCTGCTCGCCGACGCCCGCGCCGACATGGCCGCCCACCTGCACGACTCGGTGCTGCAGACCCTGGCCCTGATCCAGCGCCAGTCCACCGACGCCCAGGCCGTGGCGAGCCTCGCCCGCCGCCAGGAGCGCGAGCTGCGCGGCTGGCTCTACGGCGACGGCGGCGCCGACGACACCCACCTGAAGGCGGCGCTCTCGCGGGCCGCCCAGGAGGTCGAGGACGAGCGCGGCGTTCCGGTCGAGGTGATCTGCGTCGGCGACATCGAGCTCACCACCGACCTGGGCGCCATGGTGCAGGCCGCGCGCGAGGCCATGATGAACGCGGCCAAGCATTCGTCCGCCGCCAAGATCGACGTCTACGCCGAGGTGGGCGAGGGTGCCGTCGAGATCTTCGTCCGCGATCGTGGTCGGGGTTTCTCGATGGACGACGTCGCCGACGACCGGCAGGGTGTGAGGAACTCGATCATCGCCCGCATGGAACGACACGGGGGGCGGGCGACCATTCGGTCCGCTCCCGGTGAGGGAACCGACATCACATTGGAGATGCAGACATGAGCCAGACCCCCGGCCACCAGCAGCAGGGCCACCAGCAGCAGGACGATCAGCAGCAGGACGCCCAGCCGGACCAGCCCCGCGGACCCGTGCCGGTGGTGCTGGTCGATGACCACGCGATGTTCCGCGCCGGGGTGCGCCACGAGTTGGCCCGCACCCCCGACCTCGTCCGCGTCATCGGCGAGGGGGAGGACGTCGACTCGTCGGTGGCCGTGATCCGCCGGGTGCGCCCCGTGGTGGTGCTGCTCGACGTGCACCTGCCCGGTGGCGGTGGCGCCGAGGTGATCCGGCAGTGTGAGCTGTTGTCGATCCAGGCGGGGGAAGACCCGGCGTCTCGTCCGAAGTTCCTGGCGCTGTCGGTCTCGGACGCCGCCGAAGACGTGATCGGGGTGATTCGCGCGGGCGCCCGCGGGTACGTCACCAAGTCGATCGAGTCGGCCGAATTGATCGAGGCCATCGGACGAGTGGCCACCGGCGACGCCGTCTTCTCACCGAGGCTGGCGGGCTTCGTGCTGGACGCCTTCTCGGGAGCCATCGACATCGCCAGCATCGATGAGGACCTCGACCGGCTCTCGCAGCGCGAGCGCGAGGTGATGAAGCTGATCGCCCGCGGGTACGCCTACAAAGAGGTCGCCCGCGAGTTGTTCATCTCGATCAAGACCGTCGAGACCCACGTGTCGAGCGTGCTGCGCAAGTTGCAATTGTCCAACCGCCACCAGCTCACCAAGTGGGCCACCGATCGCAAGCTGGTCTGAGCCCGACCTGTCTGAGCTGGCCCACGCATCGGCCCCCACAAAGAAACGACCTCCCGCTCACGATGAGCGGGAGGTCGTGTTGTGTGACGGGTGTCGTCAGGCCGCGCGGCCGGCCTTGCGGGAGATGAACCCCCAGATGACGAGCACGATGAGGGCACCCACGATGGCCATCAGCCAGGTGTAAAGGCTCCAGAACGAGCTGATCGGCTTGTTGAACAGTGCCGACCCGATGAAACCGCCCAGGATGGCGCCGACGACGCCGAGGATGAGCGTGACGATCCATCCGCCGCCCTGACGGCCGGGCATGATGGCCTTGGCAATGGCGCCTGCGAGCAGGCCCAGAATGATCCAACCGAGAATTCCCATGCGCTCAGTCAAGCAGAGGCGCGAGGGTTCATGCGTCAACCAAACCGCTCCTCAGGCACATTTCAGCCGGATTTCACCCTCAGGGGTGGGATGTGAGACAGGTGTCCACTGTGTGGGACGCTCAGAAGAACGGTCGCCAGGGCGCCAGCAACTGCTCGGTCGCCTTGGTGACCAGTCCGCGGCGGCGCCAGTCGTCCCGGCTCAGTTCCACGCAATTGGCGAGGTCGGTGTGGAAGACCTCCTCGAGGCGGGAGGCCACCTCGGGGCTGACGATCTCCATGTTGATCTCGTAGTTGCCGAGCATGCTCAGCCGGTCGAGGTTGGCGGTGCCGATGGTCGACCAGACCGAGTCGATCACCGCCGTCTTCGCGTGCACCATCGCCCCCTGGTAGAGGAACAGCCGCACGCCCTTGGCCAGCAAGTCGTCGTAGTAGCCCCGCGACAGCCAGTCGGCCACCACGTGGTTCGACTTCGCCGGCACGATGATGCGCACGTCGGCCCCCCGCAGGCAGGCACCGTGCAGGGCGGCGATCAGGTCGTCGTCCGGAATCAGGTACGCGTGCGTCAGCCAGACCCGGTCGTTGGCGCGGTCGATCGCCTCGAGGTACATGTTGCGAATCGGGTAGACGGCCATCCGTGGGGTGTTGCGATGCACCTCGATGGGGCCCGACCAGACGCGCTCACGGGGTGATTCCAGGCGTGGCCGCCGGCGCCCCATGCCGAACAGCCCGGCGGGGGCGGAGTTCCAGTAGTCGACGAAGGCGTTCTCGATCTCAGCCACCCCGGGGCCGGTCACCCTGGCGTGTGTGTCGCGCCAGCGGTCGGCATACAGCGAGCCGATGTTGTAACCACCGATGAACGCCACGGACGAGTCGACCACCAGGAGCTTGCGGTGGTCTCGTCCGGAGTTGCGCAGGCTCGGCACCAACCCGCCGATCAGGGGGTGGCGACCGACGTGCAGGCCCGGGGGGAAGCGGAAGAAGGTGGGGTTGACGACCAGGTTGGCGAACGTGTCGTAGACCACGTAGACGTCGACGCCGCGTTCGTGGGCGGCCACCAGGGCCTCCTTGAAGCGGGTGCCGACCTCGTCGCCCTTCCAGATGAAGGTCTCGAAGTGAATCGTGTGCTCGGCGGCGTCGATGGCCGCCAGCATGTCGGCGTAGACGTCCTCGCCGTAGGTGTAGACGGTGATCTGGTCGCCGTCGGCATCGACCGCGACGGCGGGCGTGGTCGGGAACCGGTAGGGCTTGCGATGCCGGCGGCGCACGCTCTCGGCGATCGTGAGCCCCAGCATGGTGGCCACCTGGGCGCCGACCGTGATGCCGGTCACCCAGTGCACGACTCTCCTGGTTCTGGCGACCCACGACATGCGCACCACCCTAGGGGATGGCCAACTATTCTGGGACAGCCATGTCTGACCAGTTGCCCGACCTGTTCTCGTTCCTCGACTCCCAGCCCACGCCCCTCGAGGAGGGCACGCTGCCCACCTTCGTCGACGACTCCGTCGAGCCGCCGGCCAAGCCGAGGGGCAGCCGGGGGCCCAAGCCCGAGGAACTGCTCGAGGGGCTCAACACCCCGCAGCGCGAGGCCGTGCTGCACGAGGGATCGCCCGTGCTGGTGGTGGCCGGCGCCGGGTCGGGCAAGACGCGGGTGCTGACCCGCCGGATCGCCTGGTTGGTGAGCCAGCGCGACGTGCACCCCGGCTCGATCCTGGCGATCACGTTCACCAACAAGGCCGCCGCCGAGATGCGCTCCCGGGTGATCGAGTTGGTCGGCGGGCGGGCGAAGCTGATGTGGGTCTCGACCTTCCACTCCGCCTGTGTGCGCATCCTGCGCGCCGACATCGACAAGTTCGGCTACAAACGCACGTTCTCGATCTACGACGACACCGACGCCAAGCGGCTGATGTCGCTGGTGCTGCGCGACCTCGACCTCGACCCCAAGAAGTACCCCGTGCGTTCGATGATGAACTGGGTGTCGAACCGCAAGAACGACCTGGTCGACTTCGAGCGGGCGCTGCGCGACTTCGGCGGATCGAACGAGCAGGTCAACGCCGAGGTCTACGCCGAGTACCAGCGTCGCCTCAAGGCCGCCGAGGCCCTCGACTTCGACGACCTGATCATGACCACCGTGCACCTGTTCCAGGCCTTCCCCGACGTGCGCGAGCAGTACCGCCGCCGGTTCCGGCACGTGCTGGTCGACGAGTACCAGGACACGAACACCGCCCAGTACCAGCTCATCCGCCAGTTGTGCGGAGACCTCACCGACGCCGAGCTGACCGGCTTCGACGCGGTGCCCGTCGACCCGGCCGAGCTGATGGTGGTCGGCGACTCCGACCAGTCGATCTACGCCTTCCGGGGCGCCACGATCCGCAACATCCTCGACTTCGACTCCGACTTCCCGGGCGCGCGGACGATCCTGCTGGAGCAGAACTACCGCTCGACCCAGAACGTGCTGTCGGCGGCCAACGCGGTGATCCGCAACAACAACGGACGGCCCGACAAGCAGTTGTGGGCCGAGTCCGGCGATGGCGCGTTGATCGTCGGCTACGTCGCCGACACCGAGCACGACGAGGCCAACTTCGTGGCCGGCGAGGTCGACGCCCTGGCCGACGCCGGCGACTCCCGGTACGGCGACACGGCAGTGTTCTACCGGACGAATGCGCAGTCCCGCGCCTTCGAGGAGGTCTTCATCCGCACCGGCGTGCCCTACCGGATCGTCGGTGGCGTGCGGTTCTACGAGCGCCGCGAGATTCGCGACGCCATCGCCTACCTGCGCGCGCTGGCCAACCCGGCCGACGACGTCTCGGTGCGACGCATCCTGAACGTTCCCAAGCGGGGCATCGGTGACAAGGCCGAGCAGGCCGTCGAGGCGCTGGCGGTCGCGGAACGGATCCCCTTCGGGGCGGCGCTCGACCGCGTCGACGAGATCGACTCCCTGGCCACACGGTCGCGCACCCAGCTGAAGGCCTTCGCCGACCTGATGGCCCGCCACCGCGCCATGGTTGACCAGGGCGTGCCCGCCAACGAGATCCTCACCTCGATCCTCACCGAGTCGGGCTACCTGGCCGAGCTGGAGCATTCGTCCGACCCGCAGGACGAGACGCGACTGGAGAACCTGGTCGAACTGGTCGCGGTCGCGCAGGAGTTCGTGGTCAACGCGAACGCCCTCGACATCACCGACGGCGACCCTCTGGACGAGGGGGCGCTGGACGACGAGGGGGAGCCGATCACCGGTCTGGCGGCGGGCATGCCCGAGGCGGACGACTCACTGGCGGCCTTCCTCGAACGGATCGCCCTGGTGGCCGATTCCGACTCGATTCCCGACGACGGCTCCGGCTCGGGCGTGGTCACCCTGATGACCCTGCACACCGCGAAGGGGCTCGAGTTCGACACCGTCTTCCTGGCCGGGCTCGAGGACGGGGTGTTCCCGCACATGCGTGCCCTCACCGACACCGATGAACTCGCCGAGGAGCGCCGCCTCGCCTACGTGGGCATCACGCGCGCCCGCAAGCGGTTGTACCTGTCGCGTGCCGCCGTGCGCACCGCGTGGGGGGCACCGGCCTACAACCCGCCCTCACGGTTCCTGGACGAGATTCCGGCTCGCCTGATGGATTGGCGGCGCACCGACGCGGCCCTGACCTCGTGGAGTGCCCAGTCGGCGACGCGCAATCGTCAGGCGCGACTGGCGACGACGGCCTCGTGGTCGTCCGGCGGTCGTGATTCCCAGGGATCGCGAGGCAGCGAGGGGGTCTCGTTCGGCAACGGACGAGGGGTGCTCCCGGCCTCGGCCAGGGCGAAGGTGGCGCTCAACGTGAAGCCCGGCGACCGGGTGCTGCACTCGGTGTTCGGCATGGGAACCGTGGTGGCCACCTCGGGCGCGGGTGACCAGGCCAAGGCCGACGTGAACTTCGGGTCGACCGGCATCAAGCGGTTCGCGCTGAAGCACGCCCCGATGGAGAAGCTGTGACCCAGCGGGTGTAGACCCAGCAGGCGTGACGCAGCTGGCTCAGATGGCGATGCCCATGGCCCGCAGGAAGTTCAGCGGGTTGCCGGTGGAGTAGACGTCTCCGGGGGTGGTGCCGGGGGAGTAGTACTCGAAGTGCAGGTGGCAGCCGAAGGATCGTCCGGTGTTGCCGACGTAACCGATCAACTGACCGGCCTTGACGACGCTGCCCTGGCTGACCGCGTGGCGGGAGAGGTGGGCGTACAGGGTCGACCCGCCGTTGGCGTGGTGCAGCACCAGGTCGTTGCCGGCCCAGCCGCCGACCGAGCTGCCGACGACGCCGGCGGCGGCCGCGTAGACGGGGGTGCCGCAGGCGGCGCCGAAGTCCTGACCGGTGTGGTAGCGAGCCCAGGAGCCGGTGGCTCCCCAGCCCGCGCCGAGGCGGAAGGTGCCGGGCTTCAGCGGCAGGGCGCCACCGCCCGAGGTGGTGAGGGTGGAGAGGTCGACGGGGCCGTCGGGCAGGGCGATGCCGGACAACTTGGCGGCCTCCTGCTGCTGCTTGAGCAGTTCGGCTGCCTTGCGCTTCTCTTCCTTGATGCGCGCAGCTTCCTTCTTGACCTTGGCGACGTCGCTGTCCATCTCGGCCTGCAGCTTCTTCTGCTGGGCCGCGGCCTGGGCGGCGGTGACGGTGGCGTTGGTCTCGCCGAGGTTCACGGAGCGGTCGGAGTTGCTGGTGCTGTTCAGCTCGGCGCTCAGCTGGGCGCGCACGCTGTTGCGGTTCACGGTGGTGCCGCGCTGCTGGAAGGCCTGCAGGGCCCCGTCGTCCTGACCGGTCGGGGTGTCGACCTCGGCCTCGACGGCCTGCTGCTCGGCCGACTTCGACTTGTCGATCGGCTTGGCCGACGACTTGTCGGGGGTCGTGGTGTCAACCATGGACGAGCTCTGGTCCTGCACCGAGGCGGAGGCCGAGGCGGTCGTGATCACGCCGACGGCCACCCCGAGACCCAGGGCGCCGCTGAGCAGGCCGGTCACGATCGGGCGCACGAACGAGCGGGAGCCACGGTCGGACTCGAACTCGGCGACGGGAGCCTTGGTGGCCCGCAGCACACGGGTGTTGCGCAGGGCCCTGCTGGCGTCACGGTTCGACACGGATCACGTCCTCGACTCGACTGGCCCCGTCATGGCTGACGTCGGCCTGGGTGGCGGTGGTTCGTCCGGCCGCTGACACGGCACCCACGGAACCACCTCCGACAGCTTAAGGACTTCTCAGGAATCTTTCAAATTCTCTCAGGAAGGGGTGGCAACCGGGTTGCCGGCGAGGCCGCGGCTCGCCTGAGGATCGTCGGAGTGGATAGGCTCGAGCCGGATGCCGCGGGAGCCTCCCGTCGAGAGCCCCACGTCGACACCGCACACTCAACGACACGGTTCAACGAGACCGATCAACGAGACCGATCGAACGACAGCTCAACGACAGGGAAGAAGCACACGAGTGGATCTCTTCGAGTATCAGGCACGGGACATGTTCGAGGCGCACGGGGTACCCGTGCTGCGCGGCATCGTCGCCACCACCCCCGAGGAGGCCCAGCACGCTGCCGAGCAGCTCGGTACCTCGGTCGTGGTGGTCAAGGCCCAGGTGAAGACCGGCGGCCGCGGCAAGGCCGGCGGCGTCAAGCTGGCCCACTCGCCGCAGGAGGCAGCCGAGCACGCGCGCGCCATTCTCGGCATGGACATCAATGGCCACACGGTGCACCAAGTGATGATCGCCGAGGGTGCCGACATCGCCGAGGAGTACTACTTCTCGCTGCTGCTCGATCGCGCCAACCGCCGCTACCTCGCCATGTGCTCCTCCGAGGGCGGCATGGACATCGAGACCCTCGCCAAGGAGCGTCCCGAGGCCCTGGCCAAGGTGCCCGTCGACCCGCGCATCGGCATCGACGACCAGGTGGCCGGCGAGATCCTGGAGACCGCCGGGTTCGGCGTGCGCGACGCCGTCATCATCGCCCCCGTGCTGAAGCAGCTCTGGGAGGTCTACCTGGCCGAGGACGCCACCCTGGTCGAGGTGAACCCGCTGGTGAAGACCGGCGCCGGGCGCATCGTCGCCCTCGACGGCAAGGTCACGCTGGACGAGAACGCCGACTTCCGCCATGCCCACCACGCCGAGTTGGCGGACGAGACGCGCACCGATCCGCTGGAGGTGAAGGCCAAGGAGAAGGGCCTGAACTACGTCAAACTCGACGGTTCGGTCGGCGTGATCGGCAACGGCGCCGGGCTGGTGATGAGCACCCTCGACGTGGTCGCCAATGCCGGCAAGGACCTGCCGGGATCGCCCAAGCCCGCCAACTTCCTCGACATCGGCGGCGGCGCCTCGGCGCAGGTGATGGCCAACGGCCTCGAGATCATCCTCGCCGACGAGCAGGTGAAGAGCGTCTTCGTGAACGTCTTTGGCGGCATCACGGCCTGCAACGAGGTCGCCAACGGCATCGTGCATGCCATGCAGATGCTGGGTGAGGTGGCCTCGAAGCCGCTGGTCGTCCGTTTGGACGGCAACGCCGTCGAGGTGGGTCGCGAGATCCTGCAGGAGTTCGCCCACCCGCTGGTCACCGTCGTCGACACCATGGACGACGCCGCCCGCAAGGCCGCCGAGCTCGCCTCGAGCGCCTCGTCGTCCGCCACCCCCGCTGCCACCCAGGAGGCCTGATCCATGTCGATCCTGCTCAACTCGAAGTCGAAGATCATCATCCAGGGCATGACCGGCTCGGAGGGTCGCAAGCACACCCAGCGCATGATCATGTCGGGCTCGCGCATCGTCGGGGGGGTGACCCCCGGCAAGGGCGGTCAGTCGATCCGTTTCGAGGAGGACGGTGTCAACGTCTTCAACTCGGTGCACGAGGCCAAGCAGGCCACCGACTCCAATGTCAGCGTGATCTTCGTGCCCGCCGCCCACACCAAGGCCGCCGTGCTCGAGGCCATCGACGCCGAGATGGAACTGGTGGTCTGCATCACCGAGGGTGTGCCCGTCGGTGACACCGCGGAGTTCTTCGCCGCGGCCGAGGAGTCGGGCAAGACCCGCCTGATCGGCCCCAACTGCCCCGGCGTGATCTCGCCCGGGAAGTCGAACGCCGGCATCATTCCCGCCAACATCTCCGGCAGTGGGCCCATCGGGCTGGTGTCGAAGTCGGGCACCCTGACCTACCAGATGATGTACGAGCTGCGTGACTTCGGGTTCTCGACCGCCGTCGGCATCGGCGGCGACCCCATCGTCGGCACGACGCACATCGACTGCCTGCGTGCCTTCCAGGACGACCCCGAGACCGAGGCGATCGTGATGATCGGCGAGATCGGTGGCGACGCCGAGGAGCGGGCTGCCGAGTTCATCAAGCAGCACGTCACCAAGCCGGTGGTCGGCTACGTGGCCGGCTTCACCGCGCCCGAGGGCAAGACCATGGGCCACGCCGGGGCCATCGTGTCGGGTTCCGCGGGCACCGCGCAGGCCAAGAAGGAGGCCCTCGAGGCCGCCGGCGTGCAGGTGGGCCGCACCCCGTCGGAGACCGCCGCGCTGATGCGCGAGATCCTCACCAGTCTCAAGCGCTGAGCACCGACCCTCCGGAGCCGGCTGGCGTCACCTCGTGTGGGTGGATCGCTGGCCGGCTCTGGCGTTCAGCTGGCGCCACGAGTCACCCGGGAAGTCGAACGACGGGGTGACCTTCGAGATGGTGTAGCTCACCCGGGTGCCGGCGACGTTCACACCGACCCGGTAGAGCACCTTGGTGTTCGCCCCGGTGGCCTGCTCGACGAGCCACACCTTGCCGTTGACCGGTGCCCGGTCCTGGCCCGTGATGAACAGCACCGTGCCGCCCGTCACCTTGGCGGTGTCGGACTCGCGCTTGGCGCAGCCGTCGATGTTGTCGGTCAACTTCTTGGCGAAGGCGGTCGCCGACTTCGCGTCGCGGAAGCCGAGCAGCACCTCGTCGATGCCGAACTGGTCGGGTGCGGCGTCGTCCTGATTGAGCAGGTATGAACGCTGCTTGCGGTCGGCCGGCCCGGCGACGGTGGCCAGGGTCATGTTCTCGCACCCCGACCCCTGCGTGGTCACCTTGGCGGGTTCGGTGCTGTTCCAGCGGCCCTGCCCGGCGGTGATGCGGGGAATGTCGGACTCGACCAGCCAGCCCAGGATCGGGGTCGAGGGAACGGCGGTCACCCGGGCCGACGGGCTGGCCGGTGCCGTCCCCTTGCTGGCCGCGCTGATGCGGGTCAGGGTCGGGGTGACGGCGTCGAGCAGCTTCTGGGTCTCGAGCTTGGTGGTGTCGTTGGCGCCGTCGATCATGGTCACGGTCACGCCCGTGCGGGCGATGATCACCGTGTGGTACTGCAGCGGATCGTCCTGGAAGGCCACCGTCACCGAGAACGACTCGTCGGCGGCGTGCATGATCGAGTCGGCCGACGAGATGAAGGCGGGCACGTCGTTGCAGGCCGCCAGCGCGGCGTAGGTGATGTCGTAGGCCTGCTGGGCCTGCTTGGCGTCGGCGTAGGCGTCACTGCGCTGCAGGATCGCCGTCTTCGTCGTCGCGGTGCTCACCAGACCGCGCTGCCGGGTGATGGTCGCGTTCGGCAGGCCCTGCCGGTTCGACATGCAGGTGATGCCGGGGGCGGTGGCCGGAATGGTCTCGAGCGTCTTCGTCTCCTGCCAGCCCTGCGCGCCCAAGGCCTTGGTGGCGTCGGCGGCCGTCAGCAGCATCTCGCTCGTCAGGGCCGGGGGTGCGCTCGGGGTGGGGGTGGCGGACGAGGCCGAGGTGCTGGCCGTGACCGTCGTCGAGGCGGCCGGACGACGGGTGAACTCCCGCACGCCGAAGAAGACGCCGCCGGCCACGGCCAGTGCGGCGACGGCCGCGACCAGCTTGAGGCCCGGGCCGAAGCCGTGGCGTCGTCCGGAGACCAGGTGGTCGTCATCGTCGGGGGTCGCGGATTCCGGGGCGGCGGGCTCTGGGGTGGCGGGGGTGGCGGGCTCGACGAAGCCGGCCCGGGAGGAGACGGCCTCGTCCGCGAGGTGGGAACCCCTGGTGAGCGCGTCGGCGGAGGCCAGCGCGTCGGCCGTGCCCTCGGTGCGGGCGCTCAGGTCGTCCTGCGTGGGGCTGGCCTCGTCGGCCGTGCCCACGTCGCCGGCGGTCAGGCTGGCGCCACCGGCGGTGACGGGCGCCGTTCCGGGGCGCATGAAGGCAGCGTGGTGGTGCGGCACCTCGGGGGCGGCACTCACCGGGGCGTCGCCGGCCATCGGGTCATGATCGCGCGAGGACTCGTCCGCTCTGGTGCGGCGACCCGGGGTGGCTGGGGTATCGTCGGGCCCGCCGTGGTTGCCATCTGCACTCGCGGCTTCGGCACCCCGACGGGGTGCGAACGAGTTGTCGTCGGTCACTCACTTACCTCATAGGTGGGGGCGTCGGGCGCGGAAGGTGTCCCGCGCATCAACTGGGCACTTTACCTGAGGGTTCCTCAGGATCCGATTCGAGGAAGGCAATCTCTGGTGGCATCGTCCGACAACCGTCGCCGTTCGCGCAAGCAGCGGGGCTTCGACGTCGAGGTCGCCGATGCTCCCCAGGGCGCCGAGCGCCCCCGGCTGACCGTCTGGTGGCCGCTGGCGGCGGTGGGAGCGGGCCTGCTCTCGGCACTCAGCCTGTGGGTCGTCGTCACCGGCGTCGTGCTGGTCGGCTGGACGGCCGCCCCCGACATCGGTCTGGGCAGCGTGCTGACCGTGGCCACGCGGTTCTGGCTGCTGGGCTACTTCGCCCCGGCCAGCGTCGGCGACGTCGAGCTCTCGCTCACCCCGCTCGGGCTGACGGCACTCGGCGCGCTGGTGGTGTCGTGGTTGAGCGGCTGGGCCGCCGCGCAGGCGCGCCGGGGTGACGGCGAGACCTTGTCGCAGCGCCAACGGGGACGACTCGTGGCGCGCTCGGCTGCTCTGTTCACCCTCGCCCATGTCGTGCTCGTGATGGTGGCCGCGGGCCTGGTCTCCAGCGGCCAGCAGCCGGCGCGGGCCCTGATCGGATCGGTGCTGGTGATGGGTGCCGCCAGTCTGGTCGGGGGAGCGCGCGCCTGCGAATGGCATCCCCTGCTCGACCTGCCACTGTGGGCGCGGGCCGTGCCGCGCGCGGTGGGCGTGGCCGTGCTCACCATGACCGCCTGCGGGGCGGCGGCGCTGTTCGTCCAACTCCTGCGCCGACGCGACCAGGTCGAGGCCCTGCACCGCGCGCTGGAGGCCGGCACCGTCGGCGGCATCCTGCTGCTGGTGCTGCAACTGCTGTGGCTGCCGAACCTGGTGATCTGGATGGCGTCGTGGGCGCTGGGCGCCGGTTTCACGTTGGGCGACGGATCGGTGGTGAGCCCCGCCGCCAACCAGACTGGCATGCTGCCCGGCATTCCGGTGCTGGGTGCGGTTCCGGCGGCCGGCCCCGGCCCGGCGCAGTCGTGGTGGTGGCTGCTGTCGGGTGTGCTCGCCGGTGCGCTGGCCGCCCTGGTCATCCTGCGGGCCCGCCCGCGCGCCCGCTTCGACGAGACCGCCCTCGTGGGTGGCCTGGCCGGGGTCGTCGCCGGTGGGGTGATGGTGGCGCTCGGCTGGTTGGCCGGCGGTGATCTGGGCAGCAACCGGCTCGCGGGCCTGGGCCCCAGGATCACCCAGTTGTTCGTGATGTCACCCACGCTGATGGGGCTGGCCGGCGTGCTCACCGGTTTCGCGGTGGGTCTGCTGCGCCGACCGGACGACTCGCTCACCGACGGCATCGAGGTCGAGCGGGCGTGAGCGGCCACGGTTGCACCCCCGCGCGGGCCGCTAGGGTGATCGGGTGACCTGTCGAGTGGTGGTGCTGGTGTCGGGCAGCGGCACCCTGCTGCAGAGCCTGATCGACCATCTGGCCACCTCGAACAGCAACGTCGCGGGCAGCAACGCCTCGGCCACCATCGTGGCGGTCGGCGCCGACCGCGCGGGCATCGAGGGTCTCGCCCGCGCCGAACGGGCCGGCATTCCCACCTTCGCGCACCCGTGGACGAAGGGGTCCGACCGGGCCGTCTGGGATGCCGAGCTGACCGAGCTGGTGGCGGCCCACCGGCCCGACCTGGTGGTCAGCGCCGGCTTCATGAAGCTGGTGGGGGATCACTTCCTGGCCCGGTTCGGCGGCCGGATGATCAACACCCACCCAGCGCTGCTGCCCTCCTTCCCCGGCATGCACGGCCCACGCGACGCCCTGGCCCACGGCGTCAAGATCGCCGGCGCCACGGTCTTCATGGTCGACGCGGGTGTCGACACCGGCCGCATTCTCGCCCAGGGGGCCGTGCCGGTGCTGCCCGACGACACCGTCGAGACGCTGCACGAACGCATCAAGGTGGTCGAGCGAGACCTGCTCGTCCGCGTTGTCGACGAGCTGGCCGCCGCGCAGGTCGCCAGCACCCCCGAGTCGACCACGACCCAGAACCCCTCCACCCCAGCCCAGGAGAACTGATGAACGACCGTCTGCCCCTCAAGCGAGCCCTGATCTCGGTCTACGACAAGACCGGGCTCACCGACCTGGGCACCGCGCTGGCCGCCGCTGGCGTCGAGATCGTCTCGACCGGCTCGACCGCCAAGACCCTGCAGGCCGCCGGCGTCGACGTCACCCCCGTGGAGCAGCTCACCGGTTTCCCCGAGTGCCTCGACGGCCGGGTGAAGACGCTGCACCCGAAGGTGCACGCCGGCATCCTCGCCGACCGTCGCCTCGAGTCGCACCGCGCCCAACTCGACGAGTTGGGGGTGGCGCCGTTCGACCTGGTGGTGGTCAACCTCTACCCGTTCACCCAGACCGTCGCCTCGGGTGCCACCCAGGACGAGTGCGTCGAGCAGATCGACATCGGCGGCCCCTCGATGGTGCGCGCCGCCGCCAAGAACCACCCGAGCGTGGCCATCGTGACCTCGCCGTCGGCCTACACCCAGGTGACCGAGGCGCTGTCGTCGGGTGGGTTCACGTTGGACGAGCGCAAGCGTCTGGCGGCCCAGGCCTTCCGGCACACCGCCGAGTACGACCTCGCCGTGGCCTCGTGGATGGGGTCGGTGCTCACCGATTCCAGCGAGGGTGACGGGTTCCCGGCTTTCATCGGTGGGGCCTGGCACAAGCTGGGCACGCTGCGCTACGGCGAGAACTCCCACCAGGCGGCCGCCCTGTACTCCTACCCGGCGGGCCCGGCGGGGATCACCCAGGCCGAGCAGCTGCACGGCAAGGAGATGAGCTACAACAACTACACCGACGGTGATGCCGCCTACCGGGCCGCCCACGACTTCGACCAGCCGGCCGTCGCCATCATCAAGCACGCCAACCCGTGCGGCATCGCCGTGGGCGCCGACGTCGCCGACGCCCACCGCAAGGCCCACGAGTGCGATCCGGTGTCGGCCTTCGGCGGTGTGATCGCCACCAACCGACCGGTCTCGGTCGAGCTGGCCCGCCAGGTTGCCGAGATCTTCACCGAGGTGGTGATCGCCCCCGGCTACGACGAGGGTGCGCTCGAGATCCTGCAGGCCAAGAAGAACGTGCGCCTGCTGGTCGCCCCGCCCTACACCCACCGCGAACGCCAGTTGCACCCGATCTCGGGTGGGGCCCTGCTGCAGCAGCCCGACCGCATCGACGCCCCCGGCGACTCCACCGAGAACTGGCAGTTGGTGGCGGGCGAGGCCGCGGACGACGCCACCCTCGCCGACCTGGAGTTCGCCTGGCGCGCCTGCCGGGCGGTCAAGTCCAACGCGATCCTGCTCGCCTCCGACGGGGCCTCGGTCGGGGTCGGCATGGGCCAGGTGAACCGGGTCGACTCCTGCCGGCTCGCCGTGGAGCGCGCCGGTGACCGGGCCGCCGGCTCGGTCGCGGCGTCCGATGCCTTCTTCCCCTTCTCGGACGGGCCGCAGATCCTGTTCGACGCCGGTGTCAAGGCGATCGTGCAGCCCGGTGGGTCGGTGCGTGATGCCGAGACCATCGAGGCCGCCAAGGCCGCGGGCGTGACCATGTACTTCACGGGCACCCGGCACTTCTTCCACTGAGCGATCCGTGGACGAGTCGGAGCAGAAGGCCGAGGAGCGGCGGCGGTTCCGGTTGGCGGCCGCCGCCTCGGCGCGCGGCATCAACCAGTGGCCGCTGCTGGTGGTGCTGGCGGCCCTGGCGGCGGCGTTCGGCATCGTCGCCACCGGCCACTGGCGCAAGGGCGCCTTCGCGCTCGGCTGCGCGGTGGTGCTGGGGGGCCTGCTGCGGGCGGTCCTGCCCGCCAAGACGGTGGGGCTGCTGGCGGTGCGCGCGCGCTGGCTCGACACCGTGCTGCTGCTGTTGTGCGGTGGCGCGATGTGGGCTCTGACCATGCTGGTGCCACCGTCGTCCCCACGCGTGCCCTGAGGGGGTGGCCCGCTGGCGCGGGGCGGTTCGCGACCCGATAGTGTCGGTGGTGACCATTCGTGGAAAGAGGACGACATCGTGAGCACCACCCCCGTGAAGGTAGCCGTCACCGGCGCAGCCGGCCAGATCTGCTACAGCCTGCTGTTCCGGATCGCGAGCGGAGCCCTGCTGGGCCCCGACGTTCCGATCGAGTTGCGTCTGCTCGAGGTCACCCCCGCGCTGAAGGCGCTCGAGGGTGTCGTCATGGAGCTCGACGACTGCGCGTTCGGCAACGTCACCAACATCGAGATCGGGGACGACCCCAAGAAGGTCTTCGACGGCGTCAACCTGGCGATGCTCGTCGGCGCCATGCCCCGCAAGGCAGGCATGGAGCGCTCCGACCTGCTGAGCGCCAACGGTGCCATCTTCACCGCTCAGGGCAAGGCCCTGAACGAGGCGGCCGCCGCCGACATCAAGGTGCTGGTGACCGGCAACCCGGCGAACACCAATGCGCTGATCGCCATGACCAACGCCCCCGACATTCCCCGTGAGCGTTTCAACGCCCTCACCCGCCTCGACCACAACCGGGCCAAGGCGCAGCTGGCCACCAAGCTCGAGGTCAGCCCCGACGACATTCGCCACATGACCATCTGGGGCAACCACTCGTCGACGCAGTACCCCGACCTGTTCAACACGCTCGTCAACGGCAAGATCGCCGCCGACGAGATCAACGACCAGGCCTGGATCGAGAAGGACTTCATTCCCACCGTGTCGAAGCGTGGGGCCGCGATCATCGAGGCCCGCGGGCTGTCGTCGGCAGCCTCGGCCGCCAACGCCACCGTCGAGCACATGCGCGACTGGGTGCTGGGCACCCCCGACGGTGACTGGGTGTCGATGTCGGTGCCGTCCGACGGTTCCTACGGGGTGCCCGAGGGTCTGATCAGCTCGTTCCCCTGCACCGTGGTCGGTGGTGAGTACCAGATCGTCCAGGGTCTCGAGATCAACGAGTTCAGCCGCGGCAAGATCGACGCCTCGGTGGCCGAGCTGGTCGAGGAGCGCGACGCGGTCAAGGGTCTCGGCCTGATCTGAGTCCTGCCTGGCGCGGCTCGGGCCTCGTCCCGCATCTGCCGCTCATACGCGTTTGCCTCTCGAACAGGCATCTGCCCACGTTGCAACATGGGCAAATGCTCGTTCGGGAGGCAAACGCATGTTCGCCCCGGCGAGACTGGCCCGGATAGATTGGCGGCATGCGCCTCCACCTGATCAGGCATGGCCGCACGGCCGCCAACGTGCACCATCTGCTCGACACCACCGTGCCCGGTCACGACCTCGATGACCGGGGGCGGGAGCAGGCCAGCGCGCTCGCTGACAAGCTGGGGGACGCGGCCATCGAGGCCATCTACGTGTCGCCGATCGTGCGCACGCAGCAGACCGCCGCACCCCTGGCCGAGCGTCTGGGCCTCGAGCCGGTGGTGCTCGACGGGTTGGCCGAGATCAAGGCCGGCGACCTGGAGATGTGGCCCGGCTACGGCACCTACATGCAGGTGATCGCCACGTGGGGCAAGGGTGACCTGGCGGCGGCTCGTCCGGGTGGCGAGGACGGCACCACCTTCATCGGACGCTTTGACGAGGCCATCGCCCGCATCGCCGCGGCCGGCCACGCGGAGGCGGTGGCGGTCAGCCATGCCGCCGCCCTCGGCACCTGGCTGGCGGCGCGTGCCCAGGGCCCCACCAGCGGGGACGGTGACGGGCGCCGGCTCGGGAACACCGCGGTCGTCACCCTCGAGGGCGACCCCGAGTCGGGCTGGGCGATCGTTTCCTGGGACTCCGGCGAACCGCACGTGACGCCCGACGACTACCGGCCGGGCACGCTTGTGCTCAGCCAGGCCGAGGCGTCGGTGCTGGCCCCAGACTGGTCGCAGGTGTTGGGTCGGCTGCAGCAGGTCTTCCGCTTCGCCAGCTTCGGTGTCGCCACCGAGTTCGTCGCCCGGGCGGCCGCGTTCGCGGGCGAGGTCGACCACCATCCCGAACTCAGCCTGCGCTATGACCGGGTGCACGTGGCCGTCGGCAGTCACGACTCCGGTGGCATCACCCACCGCGACACGGCGATGGCGGCTCGGCTGCAGGTGCTGGCCGCAGAACTCGGCGGCACCCGCCAGCCAGCTCGGGTCGGCGAGATGGAGATCGCCATCGACACCATGGACGAGGCCGCGATCAAGCCGTTCTGGCAGGCCGCCACGGGGTACGAGGAGTTCCGCGAGGCCCTCGTCGACCCACTGCGGCTGGGGCCGAGCATCTGGTTCCAAGAACTGGACGAGCCTCGTCCGGTGAGGAATCGGATTCACCTCGACCTGACCGTCGCCGCCGACGAGGCCGAGTCGCGGATCGCGGCCGTCGTGGCGGCGGGGGGAACGGTGGTCGGCGGACGTCCGCCGGCCTTCACGATCCTGGCCGATGCCGACGGCAACGAGGTCTGCGTCTGCACCGAGATGGGCCGCGACTGAGGGTTCCCGCTGCTTGGTTGCCGCTGATGAGTTCTCCCGACGCCCGCGTGCGGGTTGTGGCGGCGATGACGCGCGGGAAGGCCCGAGTGGGGGCAGGCCCGAGTGGAGGAAGGCCCGAGTGGGGGAAGGACAGAGTGGGGGAAGGACAGAGTGGGGGAGGCTCGAGTGGGAGAAGCCCGAGCGAACTGGCGAGAGCGGCGAGGACCCGCTCAGCGGAAGATGACCGTGCGCTTCCCGTCGAGGAAGACCCGCCGCTCAGCGAACAGGCCCACCGCACTCGTCAGGGTGCGCGACTCCTCGTCCTGGCCGATGGCCACCAACTGCGGCACCGATCGGGTGTGGTCGACGCGCACCACGTTCTGCTCGATGATCGGCCCTTCGTCGAGGTCCGAGGTGACGAAGTGGGCCGTCGCTCCGATCAGCTTCACGCCGCGGGCATGGGCCTGGCGGTACGGGTTGGCGCCCTTGAACCCGGGCAGGAAGGAGTGGTGGATGTTGATGGCCCGCCCCTCGAGGAAGGCGCACAGCTCGGGCGACAGGATCTGCATGTAGCGCGCGAGCACCACCAGCTCGATGCCCTCGGCCTCGACCACGTCGCGCACCCGCTGCTCGAAGGCAGCCTTGGTGTCAGCGGTCACCGTGTGCGACTCGAACGGCACGCGGAAGAAACCCGCCAGCTCACGCAGGTCGTCGTGGTTGGCCAGCACCAGCGGCACCTCGATCGGCAGTTGCCCCGATCGCTCCCGGAAGAGCAGGTCGTTGAGGCAGTGACCGGCCTTCGTGGCCAGCACCAGGGTGCGGAGCTTTCGTCCGCGTTCGACGATCTCGACCTCGGCGTCGAACTGGCTCGACACCGGCGCCACCCGAGCGGCGAACGCCTCGTGGTCGAGCGCCGTCTCGACCTCGAGCCGCAGGAAGAAGTGGCCCGTGTCGGTCGACGAGAACTGCTGCAGTTCGGTGATGTTGCCTCCCGCGGCCACGCAGGCTCCCGAGACCGCGTGCACGATGCCCGGGCGGTCGACGCACGAGAAGGTGAGCACCCAGTGGTGGAGCGTGGCGTCAGGCATGCCGACCACTGTAGGGCCGCCCACTGTAGGGTGCGAGCCATGCCCGCCCCCCGCGCTCTCGCCGGTGCCGTCGACCTCGTCCGCGGTTGGTTCGACGACGGTGCCCGGGTGGTCGCGATCGACGGACTCGGGGCCAGCGGCACCTCGACCCTCGCCGCCCTGGTCGCTGCCGAACTGGCTGCCTCGGACGTGGCCGACATCGACGTCGTCACCCTCGACGACTTCACCCGCCCCGGCGCCGTCGGCTGGGAACGCGACCGCTTCGTCCGGCAGGTGTACGCACCCGTGCGAGCCGGTGAGCCGGTGCGCTACCAGCGTCATCACTGGACGAGCCCGGTGCCGACCGAGTGGGTCGAGCTCGCGGCCGGACGACGGTTACTGGTCGAGGGGATCGGCGCCTCCGAACCACCGGCCGGGGTGACCTGGGACAGGTTGTTGTGGCTGGCCGCGCCCGCGCCCGTGCGCAACGATCGGGCCCGCCGGCGCGATCCGGACCGGCACGCCTGCTGGTCGGGAACGTGGGCGCCGATCGAGGACGAGTGGTTCGTCCGCACGTCGCCCTGGACGAAGGCCGACGCCGTCTGGGTCAACGCCGGCTGAGACACCGTCCCTCAGCTTCGGGGCGGGGCCTGCCTGGCCACCGCGATCGCCCCGACCGCCTGCCCGGCCTCGTCCGTCAGCACCGCGAAGGTCATCTCGACGTAGACGGGGTCGCCGCCCTTCGTGAGCGCCTTGGTGCGTCGGGCGGCACCGTCGGAGGAGAGGTGTCCGGCGGCCATGGCTGCGTCGAAACCGTGCCAGTGCGGCCCACGCAGCTTCTCGGGAATCATCAGCTCGATCGAGGAGCCACGCACCTCGTCGATGGTCCAGCCGAACAGCCGTGACGCGTGCTGGTTCCAGTGGGTGATGTCGCCCGACCGGTCGATGGCGATGACGGCATCGCCGGCCTGATCGATGATGCGGGCCTCGAGGTCGGCCACGGGATCAGTCATGGGCCCATCGTGCCCCATGTCCCCTGCCCCCCGGGGAGAACTGGCCCAGTGGGGAGTCTGGCCCACCCGGTGACGAAGCCTCAGACCGTGAAGGAGTGGTCGTCGGTCTCGGTGTCGACGATCACCCGTCCCCGCCGCACCACCATCCGGGCCGGACGATGGTCGACCACGGCCGAACTCAGCGTCTCGCCCTCGACGAGCACCAGATCGGCCTCGTCCCCGATCTCGATCCCGGGGCGCCCCGCCAGCGGGTCGACCCGCTCCAGGCCCGTTGACGCACTGGTGGGGTCGATCACCTGACGACCGCCCACCGTCGCGGTGAAGGCGGCGCGGCGCAATTCATCGTCGGTCTTGAGGTTGTGCTGCCAGCACAGCTGGAACAGGCGGTTCCAGTGGTCGCCGTCACCGTAGGGGCTCCAGTAGTCGCGCATGCCGTCCTCGCCCAGGCCGACGCGCACGCCCGCCTCGAGCAGGCGGCGGTAGGGCAGCCGTTCCGCCCCGCGCGGCGCCACGGTGGCGATGGCCACGTCGAGCTCGACCAACTGCTCGATCAACCGGTCCTCGACGGCCGGCGCGTTGGATCCCAGGGCCATCGCGTGCGAGATGGTCACCTGGCCCACCATGTCGAGGCTGCGCACCCGCTCGAAGATCAGCTCCCACGAGAAGGCGCCCATCGTCCCGGTCTCGTGCACATGCAGGTCGACCGGCTTGGCGTACTTCTCGGCCAGCCCGAAGACCACGTCGAGGTGGCCCTTGGGGTCGCGGTCGACGGCGCACGGGTCGATGCCGCCGACGACGTCGACCAGCCCCTGGCGCAGGGCGTCGTCCAGCAGCTGCTCGGTGCCGGGGTCGACCATGATTCCGGACTGCGGGAAGGCCATCACGGTCACGTCGGCGTGGTCGGCATGGTGCTCGCGCGCGGCCAGCACCCCACCCAGTCGCTCCAGCCCGGCGTCGGTGTCGATCTGCGCGTAGGAGCGCACCTTGGTGGTGCCGCGCGAGATCATCCGACCCAGCATGGCCGTCGCCTTCTCGGCGATCGGGGCGTCGTCGCGCCAGCCAGCCCGGTCGGCCTCGATGTGCGCCTGCAGGCTGCCGGCAGCGGTGTGCGGACGAAAGGGCAGCCCCCACCGGGTCGAGCACAGGTGCACGTGCACGTCGGCGAACGAGGGCAGGGCGATCCGTCCGCGGCAGTCGACGACCTCGTCGGTGGGCAAAGGTGCCCGGTCGACGATCACCCCGTTCTCGGTCACCAGAGAGGTGGCTGCCTCACCCCAGGGGCGGCAGTTCTGCAGGACGGTTCCGGTCGTGGCTGAGCTCATGGCGTCAACCCTAGGGGAGGGGTCCTGGCAGTACCTGCCAGCCAGCGGGCGCCGTACCTAGGGTGGGGTTCACCACCCACGCCCATTCCACTCATCCACGCAGGAGGACGTCATGGATCATGTGAAGCTCGGCCGATCCGGCCTCGAGGTCTCGCGACTGTGCCTGGGGGCCATGGGGTTCGGTGACCCCGGCCAGCAGATGCACGGCGGCTGGGTGATCGACGAGGCCGCCAGCCGCGAGGTCGTCCGCCATGCCCTCGACCTGGGCGTCACCTTCTTCGACACCGCCAACGTCTACGGGCGGGGCCGCAGCGAGGAGATCCTCGGCAAGGCGCTGGTCGACTTCGCCCCCCGCGACGAGATCGTGCTGGCCACCAAGGTGCACGGGCGCATGTTCGACGGCCCCAACGGTGGCGGGCTGAGCCGCAAGATGATCCTCAGTCAGATCGACGCCTCGCTCAAGCGGCTGGGCACCGACTACGTCGATCTCTACATCATTCACCGCTTCGACCCGACCACCCCGATCGAGGAGACGATGTCGGCGCTGAACGATGTCGTCCGTTCGGGTCGGGCCCGCTACCTCGGCGCCTCGGCGATGTGGGCCTGGCAGTTCCACGAGGCCATGCACGTGGCCGAGACGAACGGCTGGGAGCGGTTCATCTCGATGCAGAACCACTACAACCTGCTCTACCGCGAGGAGGAGCGGGAGATGATGCCGCTGCTGCGGGCCAAGGGCGTCGCCTCGACCCCGTACAGCCCGCTGGCTGCCGGACGCCTCACCCGCGACTGGGACGCGACCACCGCGCGGGCACAGACCGACGAGATCGCCCGCGGCAAGTACGACTCGACCGAGGCGGACGACCGCGCCATCGTCGAGGCCGTCGCCCGGGTGGCCGAGCGCCACGGGGTGCCGCGCGTGCAGGTCGCCCTGGCCTGGCTGCTCGCCAAGCAGCCCGTGGTGGCGCCGATCATCGGGGCCACCAAGGCCAGCCACCTCGACCAGGCACTGCCCGCCCTCGACCTCACGTTGGACGACGCCGACCTCGCCGAACTCGAGCAGCCCTACGGCCCGCACGCGGTGGTGGGGCACAGCTGAGCCGGTGGTCGGCTGCGCGGCGTCATCCGATAGCGTGGGGCCATTCCCGTGCGACCACCATCCGCGCGACGAAACCCGTGCTACCAAGAAGCCGTGCGACCAACAGGAGCAGCGATGACGCAGACCATCCACTGGACCAAGATCGACGAGGCCCCGGCGCTGGCCACGCATTCGTTCCTGCCGATCGTGCAGAGCTATCTGGCCGGCAGCGGTGTCGAGGTGGTCACCTCTGACATCTCGCTGGCCGGTCGCATCTTGGCCCAGTTCGGTGACCGACTGCCCGCCGACCAGCAGGTCGCCGACAACCTGACAGCGCTGGGGGAGCTCACCCTCACCCCCGAGGCCACCATCATCAAGCTGCCCAACATTTCGGCCTCGGTGCCGCAGTTGAAGGCCGCCATCGCCGAACTGCAGTCGCAGGGCTACGACCTGCCCGACTACCCCGAGAACCCCGGCACGGACGAGGAGCGCGACATCGCCGCCCGCTATGCCAAGGTGCTCGGCTCGGCCGTGAACCCGGTGCTGCGTGAGGGCAACTCCGACCGACGCGCACCCCAGTCGGTGAAGAACTTCGCGAAGAAGCACCCCCACCGCCTCGGCCCCTGGACCGCCGACAACCGCGCCCGCGTGGTCTCGATGAGCGAGGGCGACTTCTACGGCCACGAGCAGTCGGTGGTCACCGAGCAGGGCACCACCCTGCGGATCGTGCTCGAGACCGCCGCGGGCACCACCGTGCTCAAGGAGGGCATCACCACCCTCGACGGCGAGATCGTCGACGCCACCTTCATGTCGGCCGCCGCGCTGCGCGCGTTCTACGCCGCCCAGGTCGAGGCCGCCCAGGCCGAGGGGCTGCTGCTCAGCCTGCACCTGAAGGCGACCATGATGAAAGTCTCCGACCCGGTGCTGTTCGGTCACGCCGTCAGCGTGTTCTACGAGCCGGTGCTCACCAAGCACGCCGCCGCTCTCGCCGAGGTGGGCTTCAACCCCAACCAGGGCATCGGCGACCTGTACGCCAAGATCGGCTCGCTGGACGAGGCCACCGCCGACCAGATTCGCGCCGACATCGACGCGCTCTACGCCGATCGTCCGGCCCTGGCGATGGTCGACTCCGACCGCGGCATCACCAATCTGCACGTGCCCTCCGACGTGATCATCGACGCCTCGCTGCCGGTGGTCGTCCGTGATTCCGGTCAGATGTGGAACGCGGCCGGGGAGCAGCAGCAGACCCTCGCGCTCGTGCCCGACCGGTCGTACGGGCCCATGTATGCCGCCGTGATCGAGGAGCACAAGCGCAACGGTGCCCTCGACCCCGCCACCATCGGTTCGGTGCCGAACGTCGGCCTGATGGCCCAGAAGGCCGAGGAGTACGGCTCCCACCCGACCACCTTCGTGATTCCCGAGGCCGGACGAGTCCTCGTCCTCGACGGGGAGCAGGTGCTCACCGAGCACGAGGTCGAGGCCGGTGACATCTGGCGCATGAGCCGGGTGCGCGACATTCCGGTGCAGGACTGGGTGAAGCTCGCCGTCAGCCGTGCCCGGGCCACCGGCGCCCCCGCCGTGTTCTACCTCGACGCCCAGCGCGCCCACGACGCCAACCTGATCGCCAAGGTGAAGACCTACCTCGCCGACCACGACACCGAGGGCCTCGAGATCCGGATTCTCGCGCCGGTCGAGGCGATCACCTACTGCCTCGCCCAGATTCGCCAGGGCAAGGACGCGATCTCGGTCACCGGCAACGTGCTGCGCGACTACCTCACCGACCTGTTCCCGATTCTCGAGCTGGGTACCTCGGCCAAGATGCTCTCGATCGTGCCGCTGCTGGCCGGGGGCGGGCTGTTCGAGACCGGTGCCGGTGGTTCGGCGCCCAAGCACGTGCAGCAGTTCGTCAAGGAGAACTACTTGCGCTGGGATTCGCTGGGCGAGTTCTCGGCCCTGGGTGCAGCGCTCGAGCACCTGGCCGCGCAGAACCCCCGCGCGCAGGTGCTCGCCGACGCGCTCGACGTGGCCATCGGCCGGTTCCTCGACGAGAACAAGTCACCCGCCCGCAAGGTCGGCCAGATCGACAACCGCGGCTCGCACTACTACCTGGCCCTGTACTGGGCGCAGGCGCTGGCTGCCCAGGATGCCGACGCCGAGCTGAAGGAGCGCTTCACCGGCGTCGCCGAGGCCCTCGCCTCGAACGAGCAGGCGATCAACGACGAGCTGGTGGGCGTGCAGGGCAGCCCCGTCGAGTTGGGCGGCTACTACCACCCGGATGAGGCGAAGGTGGCGGCCGCGATGCGTCCGTCGTCGACGCTGAACGCCATCATCGGCTGAGGTCGTCCGATCCCAAGCGGCAAGAGGGGCCGATCACCTGCCGTGCTGCAGCGCCGACCAGGTCTTCGCCCCGACCACGCCGTCACCGACCAGGCCGACTCGCTTCTGATAGGCGATCACGGTCGAGCGGGTGCTCGTCCCGAACGACCCGTCGACGGCGATGGTGTAGCCGCGTGCTCGCAGCGATCGCTGCAACCGGCTGACCGAGGCACCGGACGACCCCTGCTGCAGCACCGGGGTGGTGCCCTTCGAGAGGGCGGCGGTCCAGGTCTTGGGCCCGACGACACCGTCGGCGACCAGCCCGCGTGAGGACTGGAACGTCTTCACCTTGCTGGTGGTGACCGCGCCGAAGACGCCGTCGGGGGTGGCCCCCACCTGGCACTGGATCACCTTCACGGCCGTGCCGGTGTGTCCCTGCTTGATCGTCGGGTAGCTGCCCAGTGTCAGCGACGGGCAGGGCGCCGGCGGGGTCGGCATCGGCTGCCCCGTGAGATTGCGGTAGAAGGTGCCGATCTGCGACAGCGTGCCGACGTACTCGAAGTGCATGGTGTCGTAGCGGGTCGAGTAGTGACCGCCCCAGTAGAAGCCGTGGTTGATCCACATCTTCACCACGGCCGGCGGAATGTTCGACTGGAAGGTCGTGCTCATCGGGTTCGACTCGGAGTTGATGTCGATGGCCCGGCCGTAGGCATGGTTCGAGATCGAGGTCGTGGAACCGCGCACGTAGCGGCAGTTGTAGCCCCACGTGTTGGCGCCGATGTTGTAGCCCATCGCCTCGGTGCGGCGCATCAGCTCCTTCACCAGCGGCGCCAGTTCCTTGCGCACGTTGACGCTGGTGCCGGGAATCGCGGCCGCCGCCAGTGGAACGTTGCAGCGCAGCCCGGACGACGTGCGCACCACCATGGTGGAGTCACTGAAGCCGGCCGGATGGGTCACGTAGGCGCGCGCCGGGGCGGGGTAGGCGCTGCGCGGGTACCAGGTGGCCTGGGCCTGACCGGCGACGCCGAAGGTGACGGCCATGGCCATCGCGAGCACGGCGAGGACTCGCGTCGTCCGGGCGACCGTGCTGGCCGGGGAGGGGTGGCTCGTCGGGGAGGGGGTACGGGTGGGGGGAATGTTCACCATTGGTCCTGTCTCTGGATCAGCCTGAGGGAGGGAAAAGCCCTGAAGGAGGAAAACGAGGTGCAACTGGTCGAACGCGTGGCGGGCGGGGCCGGCCACCGCGATGACGGTGACCGCGGCCGGTGTCAGCTGGCGCCCACCCCCGACTGCCGAACCAATAGGCTGGGGCGCACCAGCTTCCGGGAGACTTCGTGACGCAGACCCTCAGCAACATCGCCCTCATCTTCGTGTTCATTCTGATCGGCGGTGTTTTCGCCGCCGCAGAGATGGCTCTGGTGAGCCTTCGCGAGAGCCAGATCAAGCAGATGGCCACCCGCGGCAAGCGTGGCGCGGCCATTCAGCGCCTCACCGAGAACCCCAACCGCTTCCTGTCGGCGGTGCAGATAGGCGTCACCCTCGCGGGCTTCCTGTCCGCGTCGTTCGGTGGTGCGACCCTGGCCGGTGCCCTGTCGCCACACCTGGAGCGGATCGGCATTCCCAACGGCGTCTCCGACACGGTGGCGCTGGTGGTGATCACCGTGGCGATCAGCTACTTCTCGATCGTGTTGTCGGAGCTGACCGCCAAGCGGCTCGCCATGCAGCGCGCCGAGGGGTTCGCGATGGCGCTGGCGCCGATGGTCGACGGCATCGCCAAGGTCTCCCGCCCCCTGATCTGGTTCCTGGGCAAGTCGACCGACGTGGTCGTGCGGGTGCTGGGTGGCGACCCCAAGGCCGGCAAGGAAGAGGTCTCCGACGAGGAACTGCGTGCCATGGTGTCGAGTTCGGCGACGCTGGGTGACGAGGAGCGTCACATCGTCGACGAGGTCTTCGACGCCGGCGAGCGCAGTCTGCGTGAGGTGATGGTGCCCCGCACCGAGGTCGACTTCCTGCCCGGCGACATGCCCGCCTACAAGGCCATTCGCGAGGTGCAGGGTGCGCCGCACTCGCGTTACCCGGTCAGCGACGGCTCGACCGACCGGATCGCCGGCTTCCTGCACGTGCGCGACCTGATGGATCTCGATCCCACCACCCGCACGGTGCCGGTGCGCCAGCTGGTGCGGCCGGTGATGAGCCTGCCCGACACCGTCAAGGTGCTGAAGGCGCTCACCGAGATGCGGCGGGAGGGTTCGCACCTGGCGATCGTGCTCGACGAGTACGGCGGCACCGCCGGCATCGTCACGCTCGAAGACCTGGTCGAGGAACTGATCGGCGACATCACCGACGAATACGACGTCGTCGACGACGACCAGCGGTTGCACACCGAACTGCGCGACCTCGACGGGCTCACCACCTTGGAGGAGTTCGAGGAGCGGGTCGGCTACGTGCTGCCCGAGGGGCCCTACGACACCGTGGCCGGTTACCTGATGAGCCAGCTCGGCAAGGTGCCCGAGATCGGCGACGTCACCCGGGTGGAACTCGAGCGGTCGCCGGATGCCGACCAGGATCGTCCCGAGACCCTGACCGTCGACCTCGAGGTGGCCGACCTCGACGGCCGTCGGGCGTCGTGGTTGCGGGTGCGTCGCCCGGCGCAGCCCACGGGGACGGACGGCCCGTCGGCCTCCGAGGGTCCGCTGGCCGCCCGGCACCGGGCGCAGCGCTCGGCGAACGGTGAGGGCGCCGGTGGCGAGGCCTGACGACCCCGACGGCTCAGCGTTGCTGACCTCGCGTCGGGTCGAACCCCTGTTGGAGGTCGTGGTCGAGCGGGCCGGGGGAGTGCTGCGCTCCTGGTCGATGGACCACGTCGACTCGAACCCCGGATTCTCGACCACGGCCACGTACGCGGCCCAGGTGCACTGGCCCTACGGTGACCGCGAGGAACTCATCGGCGTCTCGGCTCGCACGTCGGGGCGCGCCTCCTCGGACGACCGCGCCCAGTTGTTCACAGTCGAGGGCCGCGAGGTGGCGGCCTGGGTGTACCCGGCCGACCCCGACCTGCCCGGCCTCGAGCGCGCCGCCTATCCCGAGAAGATGGCCGCGCTGATCAACGACGAGCGGCTGCTGGATCGTCCGGTGAGCTCGGGCCAGCTCAGTCTCGGCATGATCGGCTACCGCCCGCGCCGTCGGGCCGTGCTCAAGTGCGCCGTCTCCGACCCGCGCGTGACCTTCTTCGTGAAGGTGCAGAAGGAGCGCACGTTCGCCGAGACCCTGCGGCGGCACCGCCTCCTGGGCGAGGCGGGTGTGCCCTCCCCGGTGGTGCGCTGCGCCACCGCCGACCACATCCTGGTGTTGGACGAGCTGCCCGGTCGTCCGTTGGCGAAGGCGATCTTCGACCCCGAACCCCCCTGCACGGCCGAGTCGCTGATCGGCCTGCTCGACTCCATGCCCGGTGAGGTCGCGCAGTTGGAACGCCGACCCCCGTGGTCGGACGCCGTCGACCACTACGCCGGCGTGATCACCGCCGCCCTGCCCGATCAGGCCGCCCGGCTGGGCTGGATGTGCGGGCTGATCCACGCCGGGCTCGACCGCATCGAGGTCGGTCACGAACCCACCCACGGCGACTTCCACGAGGGTCAGGTCTTCGTCGACGGCGGACGACCCTCGGGCATGCTCGACATCGACACCATCGGCCCCGGCCGGCGGGGGGACGATCTGGCCTGCCTGGTGGCCCACCTGTCGACGGTGCAGCGGATGAACGCCCAGCAGGCCGCGGCCGTGCACCACCTGATTCGCACCTGGGTGCCGGTGTTCGACGAGCGTGTCGACCCCGTCGAGCTGCGGCTGCGCGCCGCCGCCGTGATCATCTCGCTGGCCACCGGCCCCTACCGCGGGCAGGAGCCGAACTGGCGGGGCGAGACGGCGTGGATCCTCGACGCGGCCGAGGCGCTGGTGCGGCAGGTGGCCTGATGGCGCCGACCCGAAGAGGGGGTCGCCTGACCGAGCTGGGCCGGCAGGCCCTGCGGGTGAACCCCGCCCGGGCCGACCATCTGGTCGCGACGCGGGCCGCCGTCTCGGTGGTCGGGCCCCTGCTGGCCGTGTGCGCCTCGACCGGCGTGGGCGTCGGCCAGTTGCCGGTGGCGCTGGCGGTCGGGCAGGTCGGTGCCGTGTGGGGACGACGGGCCGGCTGGCCACGCCTCGTGCGGCCCCACTTCACCCGGGCGCTGACCCCGGTCGACGCCGGCCGGCACCTGGTGCGGTTCGTGCTGGCCTCGGGTGTCGCGGGCACCGTGGCCACCCTGATCGGCGGCACCCATCCGTATTGGGCGATGGTGGCCGCCCGTGCCGCCCTGGGCGGGCCCGACCTGGCGGCGCGGCTCGTCCGTGGCGTGCACCGCATCGTCGGAACGTGCGTCGGGTTGCTGGTGGCGGCGGCGTTGTTGTGGTGGAGCCCCGGCCCGCTCGCGCTGGTGGTGATGGTGGTGGTGCTGGGTGCCGTGGTGGCGATGGTGGTGCTCGTGATCGTCCGTGAGCCGACGGTGACCGCGGGGGAGCCCGGGCAGGAAATGCTGCGGCCGTAACACCCTCATAACGGTTGTCCGAGTAGCCGGGAGCGGAGTTCGCCAGAAGATGAACGGCGGGTTACAGTTGCCACGCTCAGAGTCGAGTCAGCACCCGATCATTCCTTCCGGAGGACACCAGTGAAGAAGCCCCTGCTCACGGTTTCGGCGGTTCTCGCCGCGGCCGCCCTGTCGCTCTCGGCCTGTGCCGAGGCGCCCACCACCACCCCGTCCGCAGGCGCCACCACCGGTGCCTCGACCAGCACCTCCGCCTCGACCGGCGAGACCACCGCCGCCGGTGGCGACTTCAAGGCCTGCATGGTCTCTGACTCGGGTGGCTTCGACGACAAGTCGTTCAACCAGACCTCGCACGACGGCCTGGTGAAGGCCGGCAAGGAGCTGGGCATCGAGACCGGTGAGGTCGAGTCGGCCGACGCCAAGGACTTCGCCACCAACATCCAGACGATGATCGACCAGAAGTGCAACGTCATCGTCACCGTCGGCTTCCTGCTCTCCGACGCGACCGTCGCCGCCGCCAAGGCGAACCCCGACATCAAGTTCGCGATCGTGGACGACAACCCGGCAGGCGCCGCGGGCCTGACCAACCTCAAGCCGCTGGTCTTCAACACCGCCGAGTCGTCGTTCATGGCCGGCTACCTCGCCGCCGCCCAGACCAAGTCGGGCAAGGTCGGCACCTTCGGTGGCATGAAGATCCCCACCGTGACCATCTTCATGGACGGCTTCGCCCAGGGCGTGGAGTACTACAACAAGCAGAAGGGCAAGGACGTCCAGGTGCTCGGCTGGGACGCCGCCAAGCAGGACGGCCAGTTCGTGCCCGAGCCCAAGCCGTTCGAGAACATCGCCGGTGGCAAGACCACCGCGACCAACCTGGTCTCGCAGGGCGCCGACATCCTGTTCCCCGTCGCCGGCCCCGCCGGCCAGGGCGCGCTGCAGGTGGCCCAGTCGAGCAACGGTCAGGTCAACGCGATCTGGGTCGACACCGACGGCTGCGTCTCGGCCGCCAACTTCTGCAAGTCGATCGTCAGCTCGGTCGCCAAGGGCATGGACGTGTCGGTGTTCGAGGCCATCAAGGCCGCCAAGGACGGCAGCTTCAGTGCCGACCCCTACGTCGGCACCCTGAAGAACGGTGGCACCTCGCTGGCCCCGTTCCACGAGTTCGACTCGCAGGTCTCCGCCGAGACCAAGTCGGAGCTGGAGAAGATCAAGACCGACATCGAGTCGGGCGCCATCAAGATCACCTCGGCCGCTCAGCCCAAGTGACCTGACGGGCCCGGCGCGAGCCTGGCCCAAGCAGCTTCAGTACGGCCAACAAGGTGAACGGCCAACCAAGGTGAACGGGAGGGGTCCCGAGTCGGACCCCTCCCGTTCGCATCACCACCCCCGCCACGCTGTGGAAGGATGCGAGCGTGAACCAGACACCGTTGTCCCCGTCGGTCACCGGCGATGCCGTCGAGGAGTTCCCACCCGCACCCGAGGGGCTCAGCCTGCGTGGCATCACCAAGCGCTTCGGGGCGTTGACGGCCAATGACCACATCGACCTCGACATCATTCCCGGTCGCATCCACTGCCTGCTCGGCGAGAACGGCGCGGGCAAGTCGACGCTGATGAACCAGCTCTACGGGCTGCTCGACCCCGACGAGGGGCAGTTCTTCATCGACGGGCATCCCCGCCGCTTCGCCAACCCGCGCCAGTCGATGGCCGCGGGCATCGGCATGGTGCACCAGCACTTCATGCTGGTCGACGTGTTCACCGTCGCCGAGAACCTGGTGCTGGGCCGTGAGCCCGGTGTGCTCGGGGCGCTCGACATGGCCAGCGCCCGGCGCACCGTCACGGAGCTGTCCGAGCGCTACAAGTTGGCCGTCTCGCCCGACTCGGTCGTCGAGAACCTGCCCGTCGGCGTGCAGCAGCGCGTCGAGATCCTGAAAGCTCTGGCCAACGACGCGAAGTACCTGATCTTCGACGAGCCCACCGCCGTGCTCACCCCGCAGGAGATCGACGAGCTGATGGCCGTGATGACCTCGCTGCGCGACGAGGGTCGCGCGATCGTGTTCATCACCCACAAGCTGCGCGAGGTGCGCGCGATCGCCGACGACATCACCGTCATCCGCCGCGGCAAGGTGGTCGGCCAGGCCGAGCCGTCGGCGTCGGAGCAGGAACTCGCCGAGATGATGGTCGGCCGCTCCGTCAGCCTGAAGGTCGACAAGCAGGCCCCCCAGCTGGGCGAGAAGCGTCTGGTCGTCGAGCACGTCTCGGTGGCGGACGAGGCCGGCACCGTGGTCGTCAACGACGCCAGCTTCGACGTCGCCGGCGGCGAGATCCTCTGCATCGCCGGCGTGCAGGGCAACGGGCAGACTGAACTGGCCGAGGTGCTGCTCGGCCTGTTGCCGGTGTTGAAGGGACGAGTGACCCTCGACGGTCGCCCCCTGACGAAGCTGAAGCCGCGAGACACCATTCGCGCCGGCGTGGGCTTCGTGCCCGAGGACCGCCAGGACGACGGGTTCGTCGGCACCTTCACCGTCGCCGAGAACCTGGTGCTCAACCAGATCGAGGCCTTCTCGTCCGCGGGCTTGCTGAACCTGCCGAAGATGGCGCAGAACGCCCACCAGAAGGTGGAGGAGTTCGACATTCGCACCCAGGGGATCGACCTGCCGGTGAGCTCGCTGTCGGGTGGAAACCAGCAGAAGGTGGTGCTGGCGCGCGAGTTGTCGCGGCCGCTGAGCCTGCTGGTCGCCAGCCAACCGACCCGGGGTGTCGACGTCGGCGCCATCGAGTTCCTGCACAAGCGCATCGTGCAGGAGCGCGATGCGGGCACCGCCGTGGTGATCGTGTCGACCGAACTCGAGGAGGTCGAGTCGTTGGCCGACCGGATCGCCGTGATGAACAAGGGGCAGGTGGTCGGCATCGTGCCGGCGGGCACCCCCCGCGACGTGCTCGGCCTGATGATGGCCGGCATTCCGCACGAGGAGGCCGTGGCCGCCACCGGCACCCCCCGCGAGACCGAGGACGTGAACGCATGAGTCAGGAATCCACGCCGCCCGCCCCCCGGCCTCGTCCGGTGCGCAAGCCGGGCTTCGACTGGTCGGAGGCCGCCGTCACCGCCTGCGCGATCGCGCTGGCGTTCGTGATCGGCGCCGTGCTGATGGTGCTCGCCGATCCGGCGATCCAGACCAAGTTCACCTACTTCTTCTCGCGCCCCAGCGATGCGCTGTCGGCCAGTGCCGAGAAGATCGCCGACTCCTACGGGGCCCTGTTCCGCGGCGCCTTCGGCGGCATCGGCCCGCTGACCAACACCACCGCGCAGGCGGCGCCGCTGATCTGCGCGGGCCTGGGCATCGGCCTGGCCTTCCGCGCCGGCCTGTTCAACATCGGCGGTCAGGGGCAGGCGATCATGGGGGCCATGTTCGCGGCCCTGGTCGGGTTCAAGCTGCACGGGCTGCCGCTGGTCGTGCACCTGCCGCTGGCGATTCTCGCCGGCGTCGTCGCGGGTGGCGTCTGGGGTGGCTTCGTGGGCTTCCTGAAGGCCCGGCTCGGCGCCCACGAGGTGATCGTGACCATCATGATGAACTACATCGCCAGCGGCCTGCTGGCCTACGCGTTGACGCAGACGTTGTTCAAGCGCCCCGGACGAGCCGACCCGATCTCGCCGATCGTCGAGTGGAACGCCACCTTCCCCCGGGTGGCCGGCACCCAGTTGCACCTGGGCTTCCTGCTGGCCCTGGTGGCCGCCTTCGTGGTCTGGGTGATCATCGAGCGCACCACCCTCGGTTTCCGCATTCGGGCGGTCGGGTCGAACCCCAGCGCCTCGGCGACCGCGGGCATGAGCGTGGCCAACACCACCATGGTGACCATGGCCCTGTCGGGCGCCCTCGCCGGGCTCGCCGGGGTGCAGGTGGCCCTCGGCCCGATGTCGGGTGCGACCCCGACCCCGCTCACCGCCGGTCTGGTCGGCAGCATCGGCTTCGACGCCATCACCGTGGCGCTGCTGGGGCGGTCTCGTCCGCTCGGCACCGTGTTCGCTGGCCTGCTGTTCGGCGCGCTGCACGCCGGCGGCCTGGTGATGCAGGGCACCGGCACCCCGAAGGAACTCACCACCGTGCTGCAGGCCCTCGTGGTCATGTTCGTGGCCACCCCGATGCTGGTGCGCACGCTGTTGCCGTTCCTGAAACAGCGACGCGCGCGACGCGCCGTTCCCGCCGCCGCTTCCCAGGGAGGGCTGGCCTGATGAGCGACCAGCGACTGCCCCGCCCCGACCAACCCGCTCCCGAGGTACCGGCACCCGACATGACCACCACCGCGTTGCTCCACGAGCCCTCCGCCGACGCCCCCAACGAGCAGATCGCCGCCACCCAGGAGGTGCACCTGGCAACCACGGAGTCGCGGGAGTCACGCACCGCCCGGATGTCGACGGGCATTCTGGTCGCGCTGATGGGGTTCGTGCTGTTCCGGCTGATCTTCGCCACCGAGGGCAAGGCGACCTTCGCCCTCTCGGACGCGCTGGTCCCGAAGGGGGAGCGGCTGCCCGACATCGTGCTGCCGGGTGTGCCCGTGGTGACCCTGGCGGCCATCGTCATGCTGCTGGCCGCCGCGGCCTTCGTGCTGGGCCGCCGACTGCCCGGATGGGTGCGTGGCCTCGCCGGTGGTGGCGCCGCGGTGGCGCTCGTGCTCGGGTTCATCACCTGGGCGGCCGCCGGTCGTCCGCTGCCCTTCCAGCTGTCGAACCAACTCGCCGGCACGCTCGTGTTCGCGACCCCGCTCGTCTTCGGCGCCCTCGCGGGCGTGCTCTGTGAGCGATCGGGCGTGGTGAACGTGGCCATCGAGGGTCAGATGCTGACCGCGGCGTTCACGGCGACCCTGGTCGGTGCGGCCACCAAGTCGGTGACCGCCATGGTCATCGGCGCGATCCTTGCCGGCGTGCTGATGGCCGCCGTGCTGGCGCTGTTCACCATCAAGTACATCGTCGACCAGGTGGTCATCGGCGTCGTCATCAACCTGTTCGCCAGCGGACTGACGGCGTTCCTGTTCAAGGCGATCATGACGCCCAAGCCAGCGCTCAACGATGCACCGCTGATGCAGCGGATCGCGATCCCGGGGCTCAGCAAGATCCCGTTCTTCGGGGACGTACTGTTCCGGCAGACCTGGCTGGTCTACCTCGCCTTCATCAGCGTGGCGCTGGTCTCGCTGCTGCTCTACCGCACCAAGTGGGGGCTGCGGGTGCGCGCGGTCGGTGAGCACCCGAAGGCCGCCGACACCGTCGGTATCTCCGTCAACGGCACCCGCTGGGCGGCCGTGCTGGTGGGCGGTGTGTTCGCGGGCCTGGGCGGCGCGTTCTTCCCTGCCTCGACGGGGCTGTTCAACGACGACATCACCGTCGGCAACGGCTTCATCGCCCTGGCCGCGGTGATCATGGGTCGGTGGAAGCCGATTCTCGCCGGCTGCATGGCCCTGTTCTTCGGCTTCCTGCAGCAGTTGGGCTCGCAGGTGCAGACCCTCGGCACCCCGATCAACTCGCAGTGGCTGATCCTTCTGCCCTACGCGGCGACCATCGTGGCCGTCGCCGGACTGGTGGGTCGAGTGCGAGCGCCCGCGGCCGACGGCACCCCGTACGTGAAGGCGTGACGATGGACTCGTCCGAGATCGACTGGGAGGTGTTGCGGACGAAGGCCCGCGAGCTCGCCGCCCGCGCCTACGCCCCCTACTCCAACTATCAGGTGGGCTGCGCCGCGCTGGTGGACGACGGCCGCGTGGTCGCCGGCTGCAACGTCGAGAACGCCTCGCTGGGGGTGGTGCTGTGCGCCGAGTGCGGGCTGGTCAGTGACCTGATCGCCGGCGGGGGCGGGCGGTTGGTGGCGTTCGCGTGCGTCAACGCGCTGGGGGAGGCGCTGATGCCCTGCGGCCGCTGCCGGCAGGTGCTGTACGAGTTCGGCGGGCCCGACCTGCTGATGGACACCCCCGACGGGATCTGGACCATGAAGCAGGTGCTGCCGTTGGCCTTCGGCCCGGACGACCTGCGGCGGGTGGCCGACGCGCGTGGCTGAGGGTGTGGACGAGCTGGCGACAGGTGTGCTGGCGACGGGGACGCTCAGTGTCCAGGCACTCAGGGCGGTGCCCAAGGTCACCCTGCACGACCACCTCGACGGCGGGGTGCGCCCGCAGACGGTGATCGACCACTGCCGCGAGAACGGGCATTCGTTGCCGACCGGCGATGACGGCCGCGAGCTCACTGCCGAACAGTTGGGCGACTGGTTCTTCGCCCACGCCGACTCGGGCTCGCTGGTCAACTACATCGCGACCTTCGAGCACACCATCGCCGCCATGCAGACCCGTGAGCAGTTGGTGAGGGTCGCCCGCGAGTTCGTGCTCGACCAGCATGCCGACGGGGTCGTCTACGCCGAGGCCCGGTGGGCACCCGAGCAGCACCTGCGGGCGGGGCTGTCGATGCCGCAGGCCCTCGAGGCCGTGCGCGACGGACTGATCGAGGGCATGGCCGAGGTGCGATCGTCCGGCGGCGAGATCGTCGCCCAGCAGATCGTCTGCTCGATGCGGCACACCGCGCCCACCCTCGACGTGGCCGACCTGGCCATCGCCTACCGCGACCAGGGGGTGTGCGGATTCGACATCGCCGGCGCCGAGGACGGTTTCCCGCCCACCCGGTTGCAGGCCGCCTTCGACGAGCTCAAGCGCGCGAACGCGCTGTTCACGATCCACGCCGGCGAGGCGTTCGGGTTGCCGTCGATCTGGGAGGCGGTGCAGCTGTGCGGCGCGCACCGGCTGGGTCACGGCGTGCGACTGGCCGACGACGTGCACCAGGTGGGGCCCGATCAGTGGCGGCTGGGGCGGCTCGCGAGCTACGTGCGCGACCAGCGCATCCCGCTGGAGGTGTGCCCGTCGTCCAATCTGCAGACCGGTATCGCGACCACGCTGGCCGACCACCCGGTCGACCTGTTCCGCCGGCTGCGCTTTCGGCTGACCGTCAACTGCGACAACCGGCTGCAGTCTCGGACGACCCTCAGCCGCGAGTTCGAGCTGCTGGGCGAGACCTTCGGCTGGACGATGGACGACGTGCGCTGGTGCACGCTGAACGCCATGAAGTCGGCCTTCCTGCCGTTCGAGCAGCGGGCACGGCTGATCGACGAGGTGATCAAGCCCGGGTTCGCCTCAGCCGATCGCCCCTGACCTTGATGGGCTGGGGGGCCGATAGGTTCTTCTGACATGGGCACGATCGTTCGGGCCGAGGGCCTCAGCAAGACGTTCCGCCGGCCGGTGAAGTCACCGGGTCTCGCGGGAGCCCTGCGCCACCTCGTCAGGGGGCAGTTCACGACGGTCGAGGCGTTGACCGACGTCTCACTGAGCATCGACGCGGGGGAGTCGGTGGCCTACGTCGGCCCCAACGGTGCCGGCAAGTCGACCACGATCAAGCTGCTCACGGGAATCCTCGTGCCGACCGCGGGGTCGGTCGACGTCTGCGGACTCACCCCGCACCGCGATCGGGTGGCGAACGCGCGCAACATCAGTGTGCTGTTCGGCCAACGGACCCAGTTGTGGTGGGACATTCCCGTCATCGAGTCGCTGCGCCTGCTGGCCGACATCTTCGAGGTTCCCGCCGAGCGCTACCGCGCCACCATGGACGAGTTGATCGACGTGCTCGACCTGGCGCCCCTGCTGACGGTTCCGGCCCGGCAACTCTCGCTCGGCCAGCGCATGCGCTGCGATCTGGCGGCCTCGCTCGTCCATGACCCCAAGGTGCTCTTCCTCGACGAACCCACCATCGGGCTGGACGTGTCGGTCAAGGCCAAGCTGCGCGAGTTCGTGGGACGCATGGTCACCGAGCGGGGGTTGACCCTGATGTTGACCTCGCACGACCTGGGCGACATCGAGCACCTGTGCCCGCGCATGGTGATGATCGACCGCGGGCGAGTGGTGCACGACGGGCCGCTGGCCGAGATCGCCCGCCGGTTCGCGTGGGAACAGCGCGTCGTCGTCACGCTGGCCGACGACGACCCGGACGAGAGCGCCGCCGAGGCGGTGCGGCGCGCGTTGGGGGAGCGGGCCACGGGGGTCGTCGGAGGTGATGAGCGGCAACTCGCGATCAGCTTCGACAGTCGGCTGGCCACGGCCGGTGAGGTGGTGTCCGCCGTGGCGCAGGTGGTGACCATCGCCGATCTGTCGGTCGAACCGACGAGCACCGAGGCCATCGTCCGGCAGTTGTACGAGGGTGGGCTCAGCTTCGACGACGGACACAGCGCGCCCGGCGGGAAGACCGCCGATGAGTGAGGTCGTCGTGCCGGGGCGCCTCCGCCCTCGCTGGAAGTACCGCTCGATCGCCGAGGTGGTTGTCCAACAGTCGGTCGCCTATCGCGCGAGCACGGCGATGTCGGTGGTCCTCACCTTCTTCTGGGTGGTGATCCTGTACTACATGTGGCGGTCGGCCTACGCCGGTCAGGCCTCGATCGCGGGGCTCGGCTGGGACGACATGCGCACCTACATCGTGCTGGCCTTCGCGCTCAACGCCCTGGTGGGGTGGCGGGTCGGTTCGGGCATGATGGCCACGATTCGCAGCGGCGACGTGCTGCTCGACTTCGTCAGGCCGCTGAACTACGCCGCCACCCAGGTGGCCAAGGGGGTGGGCGGCGCGGTGATCGAGGGCATCGCGAGTCTGGCGATCACGCTGGTCATCGGGTTGGTCTGGCTGCGCATCTCACCGCCGGCGAGTGTGCCGGCGGCGCTGCTGTTCGTCGTCGCGGTGGTGCTGGGATTCCTGACCAAGCTGATGATCGTCTTCCTGGTCTCCCTGCTGGTGTTCTGGACGCAGTCGGGCATCGGACTGATGTGGTCACAGCAGGCGGTGATCCAGATTCTGAGCGGCACCATCGTTCCGCTGGCCCTGATGCCGGGCTGGCTGCGGGTCGTGGCCGAGGTGATGCCGATGCGTGGGATCGCGTCGACGCCTGCGCTGATCTACCTGGGGCAGGCATCCGGCGCGGACGCCCTGCGCCTGCTCGGGTTGCAGGCGGGCTGGCTGGCGGTGCTGGTCGTGCTGGCCAATCTGGCGTGGCGGCGGGCGTTCGACGCCGTCGAGATCCAGGGAGGCTGAGATGCGTGCCGCGCGCGCGCTGCTGCGCCTGCAACTGGTGCAACTCCGATCGGCGATGGCCTACCGGGCCGACTTCTGGATCGGGGTCGTGGGAGCCGTGCTGCAGCAGGTGGTGAGCATCACCTTCCTGGTGACCTTCTTCGGGCACGTCGACCAGTTGGGTGGGTGGACGATCGGTGAGGTGGCGATCCTGCACGGCATCGTGATGGTCGCCGCCGGTCTGGGCGAGCTGATCGGCGACGGCGTCTGGCGGCTGCGGGCGAACGTCAGCGACGGCAGCTTCGACCGGCTGCTGGTGCGCCCGGTCTCGCCGGCAGTGCAGCAGATGGGCGAGCTGTCGTCCATTCACGGCACCGGCAATGCCGGGCTGGGGATCGCGGTGATGGCGTGGGGACTGACCCACAGCCAGATCGAGTGGCAGTGGTGGACGATCCCGGTGCTGGCTCTGGCGTGTGTGTGCGGTTTCGTGAACAACACCGCCCTCAACTTCCTCAGCAACATGACGGCCTTCTGGGAGCCGGCCACCCAGTCGGCCTTCCCGACGATGGTGGCGCTGGTGCGCGACTTCGCGAAGTTCCCGCTGGACATCTACCCGCAGGTGTTGAGAGTGGTGGTCACGTTCGTCTTGCCGTATGCGGCCATCACGTTCCTGCCGACCTCGGTGGTGCTGGGCAAGGCCGGTGCCCACGGGTGGTGGGCCCTCACCCCGGTGCTGGCGGCGGGCGCGACGGCGGCCGTCGCGGCGGCGGTCTGGCGGGTCGGGCTCACCAAGTACCAGGGCGCCGGTCACTGAAGCGGCCCGCGCTCGCCGAGCGGTAGGTCGACGATCCGGGCGCTCGCTCGAGCCACCCGCGGTCGACGAGTTCGCGGCGAATGGCCGCCGGGTCGTCGTGCACCTCGTCGATGCGTGCATTGACCTCGTCCTCGGTGAGCGTCTCGCCGGGGTCGAAGAGTCCCGCCAGGGCTGCGTACAGCTCGGCGGCGAGGGCGGGGTCGGTGGGCATGCGCGTCACTCGTCCGAAGCGGACGAAGGCCGCCAGTCGCGGGTGATCGACCCCGATGGCGCGCCATCGTCCCTGCTCGACCAGCCCGGAGGTGAGCGTTGCGAGGGAGTCGCGGTCGAGCGCCAGCTGGTCGCCCGTGCGTGCCACCACGCCGACATCGACCAGCCGGCCTACCGTCGTCCAGAACGTCGCGGTCGCCATTCCGGTGCGGGCGCGAACCTCGTCCGCCGGTGCGGTGCCTCCGGGGCGTGCGGGCAGCGCCGCGATCACCGCTGCGCCGGTGGGCCGCGTCAGTTCGTGGATGACGATGGCGGCTCGGTGACGATCGCGTGCGTGCATGGAGTGAGTCTGGCAGGGGTCCCGTCGGGTGATCGAGCGGGTTTCGGCGGCACGGCTGATCGACGAGGTGATCAAGCCCGGGTTCGCCTGAGTGCGGCGGGACGGTTCCGGTCGGCATCCGGTAGGTTCCGCAGCATGATCACCGCCGCGGCCGATGGCTCGTCCCTGTCGAACCCCGGGCCCGCCGGCTGGGCCTGGTACATCGACGACTCGCGCTGGGCGGCCGGCGGCTGGGACCACGGCACCAACAACATGGGTGAGCTGATGGCCGTGGTCGATCTGCTGCAGCAGACCGCCGAGTCGGACGAGCCCCTGACGATCCTCTGCGACTCCCAGTACGTGATCAACTGCGCCACCAAGTGGATTCCCGGCTGGAAGCGTCGCGGCTGGCGCAAGGCCGACGGGAAGCCGGTGCTCAACGTCGACCTGCTCAAGGAACTGGACGCCGCCCTGGCGGGTCGCCGAGTGACGTTCGAATGGGTGAAGGGCCACGCTGGCCACGAGCTCAACGAGGCAGCGGACGAACGCGCGCGCGCCGCCGCCACCGCCCACCGCGATGGGGGAGTCGTCGACCACGGACCCGGCTTCGGCGCCTCGGTGCTGGCGGGCGCCCGGACGAAGGCGTTCGCCCCGACCGTGGTCGCTCCCGAGCCCGACCTTTTCAGCGCCGACCTGTTCAGTTCTGAGTCCGAGCCCGAGCCTCGGCGCGATCCCGGGGACTCGTCCGCCGGCCCGCTCGAGGTCGAACTGGTGGCTCTGGAGCGGAAGCTGCTCGACTCGTCGGTGCGGCGCGACCCCGCCGCGCTGGATCGGCTGCTCCACCCCGACTTCGTCGAGCACGGGCAGTCGGGCCGGGTGATCACCCGCAATCGCGCGCTCGCCGGCCTCGAGCCGGTCGGGCAGGGCCTCGGCGATCTCACCCCGCGCATCGACGTGCTCGGCATCACTCGTCTGGCGGACGACCTCGCGGCCCTGCGCTGGCGGCTGTCGCTGGGACGACGCTCGAGCCTGCGGTTCTCGCTGTGGCAGCGCACCCCGGCGGGGTGGCAACTGCGGTTTCACCAGGGCACGACGATCCCCGACTGAGGTAGCTGGGGAGTTCCGTTGGTCGAGTAGGTCGCCTGCGACCGTGTCGAGGCCACGGGTCGGCGGCGGTCGGTGATCTCGACACGTCGCTCGTTCCTCGCTCCTACTCGATCAGCGGGGCCGGGGAGCTCGTTGCTCGCTCCTACTCGATCAGCGGGGCTGGGGCGCTGGTTCGGTCGGGTTGACCGCGGCGAGGGCACCGTCTGCCGGGCGATAGGCTGGCCCGCATGTGTGCCAACATCCTTGCTGCCGTGGCCTGGCCCTATGCCAATGGCCCCCGTCACATCGGTCACGTCTCCGGTTTTGGCGTGCCCTCCGACGTGTTCAGCAGGTACATGCGCATGGCGGGCCACAACGTGCTGATGGTCTCGGGCACCGACGAGCACGGCACCGCGATCCAGGTGAAGGCCGACCAAGAGGGCGCCACCGCCCGCGAGACGGCCGACAAGTACCACCGCATCATCGCCGAAGATCTGCAGGGTCTGGGCCTCACCTACGACCTCTACACCCGCACCACCACCGCCAACCACTACGAGGTGGTGCAGGAGGTCTTCCGCACGCTGTACGCCAACGGCTATGTGGTGAAGCAGACCCAGATGGGGGCCCTCTCGCCGTCGACCGGGCGCACCCTGCCCGACCGCTTCATCGAGGGCACCTGCCCGATCTGTGGCTTCGACGGTGCCCGCGGTGACCAGTGCGACAACTGCGGCAACCAGCTCGACCCGATCGACCTGCTGCACCCGAAGAGCCGCATCAACGGCGAGACCCCCGAGTTCGTCGAGACCGAGCACTTCTTCCTCGACCTGCCCGCTCTGGCCGAGGAACTCGGCCGCTGGCTCGAGACCCGCACTGATTGGCGCCCCAACGTGCTGCGGTTCAGCCACAACCTGCTCAAGGACCTGCGTCCGCGCGCCATCACCCGCGACCTCGACTGGGGGGTGCCCATCCCCGTCGAGGGTTGGGAGACCAACCAGATGAAGCGCATCTACGTCTGGTTCGACGCCGTCATCGGCTACCTGTCCGCCTCGGTGGAGTGGGCCAAGCGTTCCGGTGACCCCGACGCCTGGAAGACGTTCTGGCACGACGAGCAGGCCAAGAGCTACTACTTCATGGGCAAGGACAACATCGTCTTCCACTCCGTCATTTGGCCCGGCATCCTCCTCGGCGTCAACGGTGAGGGGGCCAAGGGCGGCGAACCGTCGTCCGCGCTGGGCACCCTCGACCTGCCCACCGAGATCGTGTCGAGCGAGTTCCTCACCATGAAGGGCTCCAAGGTGGCCTCGAGCCGCGGTGGCGCGATCTACGTGCGTGAGTTCCTGCGCGACTTCGGCCCCGACGCCCTGCGCTACTTCATCGCGGTCGCCGGCCCCGAGAACCAGGACACCGACTTCACCTGGGAGGAGTTCGTGCGCCGCACCAACTTCGAGCTCGCCAACGAGTGGGGCAACCTGGTGAACCGCTCCATCTCGATGGCCCACAAGAACGTCGGCGCCATTCCCGCCCTCACCGACCCCACGGACGACGACCTCGCCCTGCTGGCGGCCTCGAAGGATGCCTTCACGACGGTCGGCGACCTGCTGGCCGGCGCCAAGTTCAAGGCGGCCATCACCGAGGCCATGCGCATCGTCTCGCTCGCCAACCGCTACCTCTCCGACCAGGAGCCGTGGAAGCTGAAGGACGACCCGACCCGCCGCGACACCGTGCTGCACGTGGCGCTGCAGGTGGTGCAGGACGCCAACACCCTGCTCACCCCGTTCCTGCCGCACGCCGCCCAGAAGATCCACGAGGCGCTCGGCGGCACCGGCGTCTGGGCCGCCCAGCCCGACCTCGTCGAGGTCACCGAGGGCGAGATCACCTACCCGGTGCTGACGGGCGACTACACCGCCCAGCAGGCCGTGTGGGAGTCCCGCCCCATCGAGGTCGGACGACCGCTGGCCAAGCCGAGCCCGCTGTTCGCGAAGCTGGACGAGGCCCTGGGTCAGACCGGCCCGGACTGGGCGCCGATCGGCTGAGCCTCGGCCTCCTCCGCCCGAGCGTTCCGCACCCGGGCGGGGGCGACGACTCGTCCGTGGCGGTGCAGCCAGCGGGCACCCACCACGGTGACCACGCTGAGCAGCACGACGGTGATCAGGCTCGCCTCGATGCCGAACGTGCCCCCCGAGAGCAGGGTGGGGCCGTGCGGATGGCTGCGGAGCAGTCCGTTGCCCTCGGTGGCGGTGCCCGAGACGACCGAGCCGAGCAGCGGCCCCTGCACGACGTTCCAGGCGGCGTGAATGCCCATCATCAGCACCAGGTTGCGGGTGATGGCGTACAGCACGGCGAACATCAGCCCGGCCTCGATGGCGATCGCGAGCGCACCCCACCACGTGCCCTCGGGGTTGGCGAGGTGGGCGGCGCCGAAGATGACACCCGAGATGGCCATCGCCCACCAGGTGCCCAGCCCGCGCTCGATGAGCCGGTAGATGACCCCGCGGAAGATGATCTCCTCGGAGACCCCCGCGATCAGGCCCACCTGGAGCAGTTGCCAGCCGAGCCCGTGCACGTCGGGATTGGTGCCCTCGAAGACCCGCAGGCCGGCGACGGTGAGCACGCCGGTGCACACCAGCATGAGCACGGCTCCGACGGCCAGCCCCACCCAGGCACCGTGCAGACCGCGTCGACCGCGCAGCTCGAACGGGTGGGCCAGCCGGCGCTCGAAGGCCAGCATGGCCACGTATCCACCGATCGAGCCGACCAGTTGGCCGAGCGCGGCCACCGTCGTCCGGGCGTCGCCCTCGGGTGCGAGCATCGACAGCCCGCCGCCCAGCGCCAGCCCGATCACCAGCGCCACCACGAACGAGACCCAGCGCAGGTGCGTGCTCAGCGTCGACAACGTGCCCGGTTGGTCGTGGGTCAGCCCGTCGGCGCGCAGGGGTCGGCCGTCGAGGGCGCCCCGCAGGGTGTCGGTGGTCACCTCGTCATCATGCTCGCGATGCGGGTCAGCGCCCGTCGCATGCCCAACGGACGAAAGCCCCGCTGCAGCGCCTCCCGCCGCAGGTGGGGCTCCTGCCGCATCAGGGCCAACCCGCGCCGCACCAGCACCCCCGGTGGTTTGCGGTGCTCGGCCAGGTCACGGCGCAGTCGGCGGGAGAAGTTGAACAGCCTGGGCCGGTCGAGCCAGATGGCGTCGACGTTGACCTCGGCCGCCCGCAGCGGTGCCAGCAGCAGGGGGGCGAAGATGCCCTCGCAGATCACCGCCGGCGCATCGCCCAGGTCGAACACCTGGGTGCCGACGGCGCGGTTCTGGCTGATCTCGTAGTGGGGAATGACGGCTCGTCCGACCTCGAGAATCTCGCGCAACGCCGCGACGGCCGCGTCACAGTCCCAGGAGTCGGGGTGGTCCCAGTCGATGATGCCCAGGGTGCGGGGCATGCCGGGGTGGGTGTCGTCACGGTAGAAGTCATCGAGCCTGAGCTGCGGCAGACCGAGTCGACCGGCCAACCGCGACTTGCCCGAACCCGACGGCCCCGCGACCAGGATGACGGATCGGCTCACCAGCCACCGACCGAGCCACCGCCGACACCGCCACCACCGGAGAAGCCCGAACCGCCGCCGGAACCGGACGACGCGCTGGCCGCCGACACCGCCGACTGCAGCGACGAGGTCATCGCCCCGGTCATGGCGTCGACGGACTGGGCGAAGGCGTACTGGGTGCCCCAGTAGTACCCGCCCCCGTACCAGGTGGTGTCGGGGTGGTAGCGCCCGCTGGCCTCGAGCTGCTGGAAGACCTTGACCCACCGGTCGGCGACCCCGAAGACGGTGGCATAGGGCAGGTAGCGCGAGAAGACGTCGATGCCCTCCTCGAACTTGATCTGGTCGGCCTCGGCGGTCGCCAGGTAGGTGCGGAAGCCGATGGCCTGGGCCAGGGCCGCGGAACCGACGGCGGTGCGGGCGGGCATCCGGCCGTGGAGCGCGAGCAGCACGAGGCCGGCGAGCGCCACCCCGATGCCGATCCAACCCCACCCGAACTGGCCGAGCACGAACGCCCCGCCGAGCCCCGCCAGGGTCACGACGGCACCGAGCATGAGCGCCGCGGAGCGGGTCACGCTGGGCTTGCGCTTGAACCAGCCCAACGAGACCACGCGCTGCTCGAGTTCGGGCTTGCCCAGCCGCAGGATCGACGAGTTGTCCTTGTCGGCCAGGTCATGGTTGGTGACCTCCAGCTGGTTGCCGAACACCCGGGCCAGCAGTTGCTTCTCGTAGCCGCGCAGGTCGTCGTCCGGGGGGTTGACGGCCCGGGCCAGCGTGAAGTTCTTCGGTCGTTCGGGGTCGGGACGAATCTGCAGGTGTCCGCGCACGGCCAGGTCGAGAATGCCGGCGGTCACGTCACGGCTGTCGGCCCGCTCGTCGATCAGCACGCCGATCTCACCGGGGGCGATGCCGCGCGGGGGAGTGAACTGCACGGGGATCTCGCGTCGTCCGGCGTAGCCCACCCGCTCGTCGCCGCCGGCCACGGGCACCATGCCCGGGGCCAGCCCGATGTAGCTCTGGTCGCGGCCCCGGCGGGCCACCATGGTGCCCACGAGGCCGATGCCCAGCGCCGCGGCGAGTCCGCCGCCGATCAGCGGGGCCGGCTCGGTGGGGAACATGTTCCCGGGGTGCACGCGCTTGGTGTAGATCGGCTGCACGCCGGGGAAGGTGCCGGCGGGGAAGCCGGAGACCACCTGCATGCCCTGACCCTTCGTGAGCCGGTCGGCGTGGAAGGTGGTGCTGCGCGACCCGGCCGACGACGCCTCACAAGCCACCGTCATCGAGCGTCCCTCGAAGCAGGCGGTCTTGCTGGTCGCCGCGGGACCGGTGACCTTCACGGTCAGGTTGTTGATCGGCACCTGGTCGGCGAAGACGACGTTCCAGTTGAACTCGTCGAGGCCCGACCCGGGGGCCTTCGGGTTGACGATGCCCCGGGCGGTGTAGGTGATGCGGTAGTTCTGCTTGCCGGTGAAGGTGCGGCCCTCCGAGCCGATGCGAATCACCTTGCCCTGCGACCGGGACGTGATCTTGACGGCGGTGTTGGCCCCGGTGGACGAGGTGACGGAGTCAAGATCGACGTCGATCACCCGCCACTTGTCGGGGTCGTCGGGCACGCGCATCTTCGTCACCAGGGTGACGAAGGGGCCGTGGCCCTCGTCGTCGGAGAAGTCGAAGTCGAGGTCGACCGTCACCTTGGTGGTGCCGTCGGCCTGCACGTCGGCGGTCACGTCATAGCGACTGACATTCCAGGACGACGGCGTCTCGTCGTCATCGGCCATCGCCCGTGGCGCGGCCAGCATGACCATCGCGACGGACAGGAGCAGCGCGCCGAGCAGGGAGAGCAGCCTCTTCATGCCCCCAGACTAGTGAGCCGACGTCTCAGACCCCCAACACCTCAGACACCCAGAAACTCACACACCCAGAAACTCACACACCCAGAGCCGACGCCATCTCGTCGCGCAGGCCGGCCAGGTCGGCCACCAGTCGCTCCCGGGTGCCGGCCAGGTCGCCGGCGGTCTCGTCGGCCGTCGCCCGCACCTCGAGGTAGCACTTCAACTTGGGCTCGGTGCCCGACGGACGAGCCACCACGTGCAGGCGCTCGCCGGTGAGCTCGATGGCGTCGGTGGCGGGCAGGTTGTCCGTGGCCTCGAGCAGGTCGCGGACGACGACCGGCTCGCCCAACAGGGTGGCCGGAGGATTCCCGCGCAGTCGGGCCATGGCCTCGGCGATGATGCCCAGATCGGCGACCCGCACCGACAGCTGGCCCGTCAGGTGCAGACCGTGGGTGACCGCGATCTCGTCCAATCGGTCGGCCACGGTTCGCCCCTCGGCCTTCAGGGCGGCGGCCAGCCGGAGCACGTTGACCAGGGCGGTGATGCCGTCCTTGTCGGGCACCCGCCCGGGGTCGGTGCAGTAGCCGATCGCCTCTTCGTAGCCGAACGCGAGACCAGGCACTCGTCCGATCCACTTGAAACCGGTCAGGGTCGACTGGTGGGGCTGCCCGTGGGCGGCGGCCATGCGGCCCAGCAGGGTCGAGGAGACCACCGAGCAGGCGTACACACCGGGCACACCCCGACGCAGGGCATCGTCGCCGAGCAGCGAGCCCAGCTCGTCGCCGGTGAGCATGCGCCAGCGGCCGTCGATGACGGCGGCGACGGCGCAGCGATCGGCGTCGGGATCGTTGGCGACCACCAGGTCGGCACCCTGCTCCTGCGCCAACGCGATCGCCAGGTCGATGGCTCCCGGTTCCTCGGGGTTGGGGAAGGCGACCGTCGGGAACGCGGGGTCGGGGTCGATCTGCTGGGCGACGGCGATGCCCGCAGGCAGGCCGGCGGCCTCGACGACGCGGTCGACCACCCGGGCACCGACCCCATGCATGGCGGTGTAGACCCAGCGCAGGTCGCGGGGGGCGTCGGCACCCACCAGCTCGGCCGCCCGGCGCACGTAGGCGGTGACCAGCTCGTCGCCCACCACGGTGTAGTGCTCCGAGCGGGGAATCTCGGCCAGCGGACGAGCCGCCACCTCGGCGATGAGGGCGGCGATCTCGGCGTCGGTCGGCGGCACGATCTGCGAGCCGTCGCCGAGGTAGACCTTGTAGCCGTTGTCGGCGGGCGGGTTGTGGCTGGCCGTGACCACGACGGCGGCGACGCAGTCGAACTCGCCGATGCCGAACGCGACCACCGGGGTGGGCGTCGACTGGTCGGTCAGCCAGGCCTCGAAGCCGGCGGCCGCCATGATCTCGGCGGTGTCGCGGGCGAAGACGTCGGAGTTGTAGCGGGCGTCGTAGCCGATCAGCACCCGGCCACCGGCGTGCCCGTTCGCGCTCAGCCAGGCGGCGAAACCGGCGGCGGCCTGCGAGACCACCACCCGGTTCATGCGGCCGGGGCCGGGGCCCAGCGCCGCCCGCAGGCCCGCGGTGCCGAACGTGAGCGGGCCGGCGAAGGCGTCGGTGAGTTCGGCCAGCGCGGCCTCGTCGCCGCCCTCGGCCCGCTCGACCAGATCGGCCAGCGCCTGACTGGTGGCGGCGTCGGGGTCCTGCGAGGCCCAGGCCTCGGCGGCGGCCCTGAGTTCAGCGGTCATGGGGTCGGCGTCGAGACTTCCGTGATCGGGCATCACAGCACCCCCAGCACGTCGTGCAGCAGCTGGGCCAGACGGGGGCCGGCGGCTCGTCCGGCCTCGATCACCTCGTGGTGGTCGAGCGGAGCCGAGGTGACCCCGGCGGCGGCGTTGGTGACCAGCGAGATGCCCAGCACCTGCAGGCCCGCCTCGCGGGCGGCGATCGCCTCGAGTGCCGTCGACATGCCCACCAGCGTGCCGCCGATGGCCGCGGCCATGCGCACCTCGGCCGGGGTCTCGTACTGGGGACCGCGGAACTGCACGTAGACGCCGCGGTCGAGGTCGGGGGCCACCTCGGCCACCCGGTCGAGCAGGGCGGGGGTGTAGGTGGTGGACATGTCGATGAAGGTGGCGCCCCGCAGCGGGGTCTCGCCGGTGAGGTTGATGTGGTCGGCGATCAGCACCGGCGTGCCGGGCGCCCAGTCGGGGTTGAGGCCGCCGCAGCCATTGGTGAGCACGATCGTCTCGGCGCCCAGCGCGGCGGCGGTGCGCACCCCGTGGACGACGGGCTCGACGCCTCGTCCCTCGTAGAGATGGGTGCGGCCGGTGAGCACCATCGCGACCTTGCCGGTGGCGGCCCGCACGATCTTCAGCGCCCCGCCGTGGCCGGCGACCACCGGCTTGGCGAAGCCGGGCACCTCGTCCAGCGGCAGGTCGGCGATGGTCTCGCCCAGCTGGTCGGCACCCTGGTTCCAGCCGGAACCCAGCACGAGGGCCAGGTCGATGCGCTCGATGCCGGCGGCCTGGCGCACGTGCGTGGCGGCGCGTGCGGCGAGAGCAGTCGGGTCGGAGAAGTCGACCGCGGTCTCGGTCAGGGCTGCGGTCTCGGTCGGGGCTGCGGTCTCAGTCACGGGGCCACTCTAGGGCGAAGGCGCCCGCGCGGAAGTCTGACAAGATGAAGCCGTGACGGATGTGGTGATTCTCGGTGGCGGGCCCGGCGGCTACGAGGCGGCCCTGGTGGGCGCCCAACTGGGCGGGCAGGTCACGCTCGTCGAACGGGAGGGCCCCGGTGGCGCCGCGGTGCTGACCGACTGCGTGCCCTCAAAGACGCTGATCGCCACCTCTGAGGTGATGTCGACCATCGAGAACTCCGCCGAACTCGGCCTCAAGATCTGGGAGACCGGCGACGACTCGTCGGTCGCCAGCTCGGTGCACGTCGACCTGGCCAAGGTCAACCGGCGTGTGCTCGACCTGGCCCACGCCCAGTCGCACGACATCGGCGTCAAGCTCAACTCCGCCGGGGTGCGCGTGATCACCGGCAGCGGACGACTCGACGGCACCTCGGCGGTGCTGGTCACCCACTCCGACGGCACCGAGGAGCGCCTGCACGCCGACATCACCCTGGTGGCCACCGGCACCACACCCCGTGAACTGCCGACGGCTGTCTGCGACGGCGAACGCATCCTCAACTGGAAGCAGGTCTACAACCTGACCGCGCTGCCGGCCCGCCTGATCGTGGTGGGCTCGGGTGTCACCGGCGCCGAGTTCGCCAACGCCTACGACGCCCTCGGCGTCGACGTGGTGCTGGTCAGTTCGCGCGATCGCGTGCTGCCGGGCGAGGACTCCGATGCGGCCGAGGTGCTGCAGAACGTGTTCGAGCGGCGGGGCATGCAGGTGCTGTCGCGGTCGCGTGCCACGGGCGCCCGCGTCGACGACGACGCCCCCGAGGAGGAGAAGGTCGTCGTCACCCTTGAGGACGGACGCGAGGTGCGCGGGTCGCACTGCCTGATGGCGGTCGGTGCGATCCCCAACACCGAGGGCATCGGTCTGGCCGAGGCGGGGGTCGAACTCGCGCCCTCGGGTCACGTCGTGGTCGACAAGGTGTCCCGCACCACCGCCCGCGGCGTCTACGCGGCCGGTGACTGCACCGGCGTCTTCGCGCTCGCCTCGGTGGCGGCCATGCAGGGCCGGATCGCCATGTGGCACGCGCTGGGCGATGCGGTCGGTCCGCTGCAGCTGGAGCAGGTGTCGTCCAATGTCTTCACCGCTCCCGAGATCGCCACGGTGGGCGTGACCCAGCGCCTCGTCGACTCCGGTGAGTCGCTGGCGCAGCCGCTGCTGCTGCCCCTGGCCTCGAACCCACGCGCCAAGATGCAGGGCTTCCACGACGGATTCGTGAAGATCTTCTGCCTGCCCGTCACCGGCATCATCGTCGGGGGAGTGGTGGTGGCGCCCAAGGCGTCGGAGCTGATCCACTCGATCGCGCTGGCGGTCTCTGAGAAGATCACCGTCGACGAGTTCGCCAACGACTTCACCGTCTACCCGTCACTGTCGGGGTCGATCGCCGAGGCGGCGCGTCAGCTGCACATTCGCGGTCAGCAGACAGGCCAGCGCAAGCACTGAGTCAGCCGAGGCTGGCCTCAGGCGGCGTCGGTCTGCAGGGCGGGCTCCAGCACCGGGGCGACCCTGCTCATCGCCTGCCACGGGGGAGTCCCGCGCCAGGCGCCGAACCAGCCGCGGGCCCAGGGCTGCGCCGCCTCGCCGGCCAGCCACCACACCACCCGGTCGTCACCGACCGGCCACGTGCGCGCATAGGGGTCGGCGCCGCTGGCGACGCGGCGGGCGTCGGCCTCACAGCAGGGCAGCGTCACGGTGCCGGTGGCGGTGGGCCACTCGGTGGTGGTGTCGGCCGGGCCGTGGTTCGGGTTGAAGAAACAGCACGGACGAGCCTCGGGGGCCTCGTCGTCGAGCACCAGGGCCTGCACGTCGGCGAGGCATTGGCGGGCCTGGGCGAGGTGGGCCGTCACCTGCTCGAACTGGTGCGGGCTGGTGGCCTGCCGCAGCAGGTCGCGGGCCCGGCCCTGCAGGTCGCGTGCCTGCCGCCAGGCATCGTCGGTCAGCTCACCCAGATCGTCGAGCGGGGCGTGGCGGCGCACGTCGGCGCCGAGCAGGGCGACATCGTCCTCGCAGGCGCGGCGCAGTTCGTCCACCTCATGATGGGACGAGGCCAGAGCCTTGGTTTCGGCGCGGTCGTGCAGGTGGGTGACGAGCAGAAGGGCGCACAACGCGACCACTCCGAGACCCATCAGCCAATACAGCACGCCTGCCAGTCTGATCACCCCGAGGGGTGAGCCTCAATCCCACGGCAGGTTCCTGAGAACCATTTGCGGGAATTCTCATGTTGCTGAGCGGAAACTTGAGAATTGAAGGATCTGCTGCGGAGGGCCCTCAGGCGTCCACGATCGCGCACAGCGCCTCGCCCGCGGCCACCATCTGGCCGGGCACGACCGTCACCGACCGCACCACCCCCGCACGGTGGGCGGTGACGACGTTCTCCATCTTCATGGCCTCGAGCACGGCCACCCGGTCGCCCTCTGCGACCCGGTCACCGTCAGCCGCGACCACCGTCACGACCGTTCCCGGCATGGGCGCCACCACGGCCTCCGGCCCCGGTCGGCGCCGATCCCGTCGTGACCGGGCGCCGTCGGGACGAGTCGTGCCGCCCCCGACCCCGGCCCCGCCGAAGGACGCCGGCAGCGAGACCCGCAGGCGTCGTCCGTTCACCTCGACGACCACCTCGCGGCGAGGCTCCGGGGTCGGCGGCGCACCCGGGGTGCCGGCGAAGGGTGGCACGGGCGTGGCGAACTCGTTCTCGATCCAGCCGGTGTGCACGCCGAAGGTGCCGTCGGCGGCGGTGAAGGCGGGGTCGTCGACCACGAGGCGGTGGAAGTTGACCACCGTCGGCAGCCCCTCGACGACCAGCTCGGCCAGCGCCCGGCGGGCCCGGGCGAGGGCCTGGGCCCGGTCGGCGCCGCGCACGATCAGCTTGGCGATCAGCGAGTCGAAGGCGTCGGGCACGGTCATGCCGGCGTGGTAGCCCTCGTCCACGCGCACCCCCGGGCCGGTGGGCACCCGCCACGCCGTCAATGTGCCGGGCGTGGGCACGAAACGACGGGCGGCGTCCTCGGCGTTGATGCGGAACTCGAGGGCGTGGCCGCGCACGTCGGGGTCGCCGTATCCCAGCGGTTCGCCCTCGGCGAGGCGGAACATCTCGCGCACGAGGTCGAGGCCCGTCACCTCCTCCGAGACGGGGTGCTCGACCTGCAGGCGGGTGTTCACCTCGAGAAAGCTGAGCGTGCCGTCGCGGCCCACCAGGAACTCGCAGGTGCCGGCGCCGACGTAGCCCGCCGCCCGCAGGATGGCCTTGGACGACGCGTACAGCGTCTCGACCTGCGCCTCGGTCAGGAAGGGTGCGGGGGCCTCCTCGACCACCTTCTGGTGGCGCCGCTGCAGAGAACAGTCGCGGGTCGAGACGACCACCACGGTGCCGTGGGCGTCGGCCAGGCACTGGGTCTCGACGTGGCGGGGGCGGTCGAGGTAGCGCTCGACGAAGCACTCGCCGCGACCGAAGGCGGCGATCGCCTCGCGGGTGGCCGAGGCGAACAGCTCGGGCACCTCGTCGAGGGTGCGGGCCACCTTCAGCCCTCGTCCGCCACCGCCGAAGGCGGCCTTGATGGCGATCGGCAGGCCGTGCCGCTCGGCGAACGCGACCACCTCGGCGACCTCGCCGACCGGACCGTCGGTGCCGGGCACGAGCGGTGCGCCCACGCTGCGGGCGAGGTGGCGGGCGCTGACCTTGTCGCCCAGCAGCTCGATCGCCTCGGGAGGCGGGCCGATCCAGATCAATCCGGCGTCGATCACGGCGCGGGCGAAGTCGGCGTTCTCGGCGAGGAAGCCGTAGCCGGGGTGCACCGCGTCGGCCCCCGACCGGCGGGCCACCTCGAGCAGGGCGGGGATGTTCAGATAGGCCCCGGCCCCTTCCGCTGGTCCCTCGGCGGTGGTGGCGCCGAGGAAGAAGGCCTCGTCGGCCCGCTGCACGAACAGGGCATCGGCGTCCTCGGCGGAGTGGACCGCCACCGAGGCGATGCCGGCGTCGGCGGCAGCCTGCAGAATGCGCACCGCGATCTCACCGCGGTTGGCGACCAACACCTTGGTGATCGTGGGCACGGCAGCCTCCCTCGTCGACGCGTCTCGGACTCTAGCGCCCACCCGTGCGGGCCAACCGCCGTTGGCGCTGCAGTTCCGGGTCGGGCACCGGGGCCGCGGCCACCAGATCGCGGGTGTAGGGGTGCTGCGGTCGGCGCAGCACGTTCTCGGCCGTGTCGTGCTCGACGATGACCCCGGCCTTCATGACGGCAACCGTGTCGGCGACCCGCTCGACGACGGCCAAGTTGTGCGAGACGAACAGGCAGGCGAAGCCGAGGTCGGCCTGCAACTCCTCGAGCAGGTCGAGCACGCTGGCCTGCACCGAGACGTCGAGCGCCGAGGTGGGTTCGTCCGCGATCAACAGGCGGGGGGAGAGCGCGACGGCGCGGGCGATGGCGACCCGCTGGCGCTGACCGCCCGACAGTTCGTGGGGGTAGCGGCGGGCGAGATCGGACGACAGCCGTACCCGCTCGAGCAGCTCGCCCACGCGGCGGCGCTGGGCCCGGTCGTCGAGGTCGCTGTGCAGGCGCAGCGGCTCGGCCACCGATCGTCCGACCGACCAGCGAGGGTTGAGGGTGGAGGCAGGGTCCTGGAAGACGATCCCGGTGGTGCGGCGCCGCTCGGCGCGCTGGCCGCGGTCGGCGCGGGCGAGGTCGACGTCGTCGACCAGCACCCGGCCGCTGGTCGGGGTCAGCAGACCCCCGACGACCTGGGCCAGGGTGGACTTGCCCGACCCGGACTCGCCCACCAGCCCCAGCACCTCGCCGGGGGCGATGGTCAGCGAGACGTCGTCGGCGGCGACCACCGCGGGCGCACCGCGGCGACCGGGGTGCACGACACCCACCGACTCCAGTCTCACCGTGGGGGTCGGCGCGGACGAACCGTGCGCCGACGCTTGGCCGCTGTGGTGCGCGGCCTCGGGGTCGAGCCTGGGCACGGCGGCGAGCAGCTCGCGGGTGTAGGAGTGCTGGGGGTGGTCGAACAGGTCGCCGACTTCGGCGCGCTCGACCACGCGTCCCTGCTGCATCACGACGACGTCGTCGGCCAGGTCGGCGACCACGCCCATGTCGTGGGTGATCAGCAGCACGGCGGTGCCCCGGTCGGATCGCAGGCGGCGCAGCAGGTCGAGGATGCCGGCCTGCACCGTCACGTCGAGGGCGGTGGTGGGCTCGTCCGCGATGATCGCCACCGGATCCTGCGCGAGGGCCATGGCGATCAGCGCGCGCTGCAACTGGCCGCCGGAGAGTTGATGGGGGTACGAGGCGGCGATCCGGTGAGGATCACTGAGCCCTGCCTCCGTGAGCAGGTCGGCCACGGCGCTGCGCAGCTGGCGGGCGGGCCGAACGTGGTTGCCCCGGTGCGCCTGCACCGCCTCGGCCACCTGGGCACCGATGGTCAGCACCGGGTTCCAGGCGCTCATCGGCTCCTGCGAGACCAGCGAGAAGACCGCCCCACGCACCCGGCGCACCGTGTCGGGGTGGGCACCCACCAGTTCGGTCTCGTGGCCGTCGCGGTCGGTGAGCACGATCGACCCGTCGACGACGGCGGTGCCGGGCAACAGCCCGAGCACCGCCATCGCACTGACGGACTTGCCCGACCCCGACTCCCCGACCAGGGCCGTGATCCGGCCCGGGCGCAGGTCCCAGTCCACCCCACGCACGGCGGGGTGGTCGTCGAAGGCGACCTCGAGCCCCCGGACGGCCAGGAGGCGGTCCGGGGTCGGGGGTGGCGTGGGTGTCGTCACGGGTTGCTCGTCACTGCTTGGTCGGGATCACTGATTGGTTGGAATCACTGGGCCAGCGAGACCGTCAGGTAGTTCGGGTAGGCGGGGAACGCCGGAATCGCGAAGCCCAGCACCTTCGACCCGTGCAGGAACGAGTTCTTCGTGTAGATCAGCGGCACGACGGGGGCGTCGGCGTTGATCAGCTCGTCGGCCTGGGCCCACAGCTTGCCGGCCTCGGTCGGGTCGGTGGTCGCGGTCGCCTTCTTGATCAGCTCGTCGGCCTTGGGGTTGGAGTAGCGGGCAAGGTTGTACCCGCCCTTGCCGATCTGGTCGGAGGCGAACAGCGGCTGGATGTTGCCGTTCGCGCTCGGGAAGTCGGGCTGCCACGAGCTCAGGGTGAGGTCGTACTTGCTGCCGTCGCCCTGGGTGGTGGCCTCGGTGAGCACGTCGCTGGCCAACGGAACGATGGTCACCTTCAGCCCGGCGCGCTGCAGGCCCTGCTGAATGGCCTGCGCCTGGGTGGAGCTGACCGCGTCATCGCCGACGGCGAGCTTGAGCGCGCGGCCAACCCACGAGGCGTCGGTGAGCAGCTTCTTGGCCTGCTCCACGTCACCGGCGGGATCGACGTCCTTGAGCAGCGAGGCGTACTCCACGCGCCCGGGGATGCCGGGGGTGATCAGGGTGTCGGCGAAGTCACCGGCGATCTCGCCACCGACGGCCACGCGGTAGGCGTTGCGGTCGACGGCCAGGCTGATCGCCTTGCGCACGTTGACGTCGTCCAGCCCGGGGGCCTGGGTGTTGATGGCCAGGTAGGCGAGTGCTCCCGGCCCCGAGGTGACCAGGCGGTCCTTGGCGGAGGTCGACTGCACCTGCGCCAACTGGGCGGCCGGCACGAAGCTGGCGCCGAAGGCGAACTGGTCGTTGCCGGAGTCGGCGATCAGCCGCTGGGCGGCGACGGTGGCATCCTGACCCAGCTCGAAGATCACCTGGTCGGGTCCGCCGGTGCGGGCCTCATCGGTGGCGGGGTCCCAGTGCTCGTTGCGGGCCAGGGTGATCGAGGTGCCCTCGACGGTCTTCTCGACGCGGTAGGGGCCCGACGCCACCGGGGTGGTGGTGTAGGTCTTGACGTTGTCCTTCGCCTTCGGCACGGCGCTGAACGCGGGCATCGAGACGATCCACGGCCAGTCACCGTAGGCGCTGGTGAGCGTGAACACGATGGTCTTCTCGTCGGGGGTCGCGATGGAGGCCAGCTCCTTGCCCTCGTAGGGGCCGGAGTACTCGGAGCCGCCGACCAGCAGGCCCTTGTGGTAGCCGAGACCGCCCGACAACTGCGGGGCGAACGAGCGCTCCACCGAGTACTTCACGTCGGCCGAGGTGATGGCGGTTCCGTCCTCGAACTTGACGCCGTCCTTGAGGGTGAACGTCCAGGTCAGGCCGTCGTCCGAGGCGGTGCCGGTGTCGGTGGCGAGGTCGGGGACGACCACCGAGGTGCCCTCGGCGCCGATCTTCCACGCGGTCAGGCGGCGCTGGACGAGCCCCAACGAGGTGATGGCCAGGCCCTGGCTGATGGCGGGATCCCAGTTGACCGACGTCGCGCCGGTGAGGATGCGCAGGGTGCCGCCCTTGGCGGCGCTCGCGGACGAGGTGGCGGCGGCGGTCTCACCCGGCTTGGGGTTGTTGGCATTGCAGCCGACCAGCGCGGTGGCGAGCCCGGCGAGCGGGATGCCGAGGGCGAGCGAGCGGCGGCTGATGCGGGTGGTCTGCAGAGTCATGAGCGTTTCCTTGGGGTGATGAGTGTGAAACAGGAGTGGGGTGTCGAGGGGGAGGGGGGAGAGGGTCACCGACATCGACAGGGCAGGCAGGTGCGCGGGGGATGACGAGGGTCGGTGGTCATGCGCGTGACCTCGCGACCCGCACGCGCGGGTCGAGCACCGTGTAGACGATGTCGACCAGCAGGTTGGCGACCACGATGATGGCCGCGGTGAAGACCGTCACCCCGACGAGCAGCGGCACGTCGGTCGACCCGACGGCATCCATCAACAGGGCGCCGAGACCGGCGATCGAGAAGACCCGCTCGGTGATCACCGCGCCACCCAGCAGACCGCCCAGATCGAGGGCGAACAGGGTCGTGATCGGAATGGCGACATTGCGCAGCGCGTGCCGGGTGACCACCTGACGTTCGGTGATGCCCTTCGCCCGGGCGGTGCGCACGTAGTCGGACGAGAGTGCCTCGAGCATCTGGGCGCGGGTCAGCCGGGTGTAGATGGCCGCGTTGAGCAGGGCGAGCACCACCCACGGGAGCACCAGGTGCCAGGCCCAGTCGACGGGTGACTCGCGGAACGGCACGTAGCCGTTGACGGGCACCATGTCGAGGGTGAACCCGAACAGCAGGATCGCCAGCAGTCCCACCAGGTAGCTGGGGGCCGAGACGCCGGTGATGGCGCCCACCATCAGGGTGCGGTCGAGCCAGGTACCGCGGCGGATGGCGGCGACCACACCGCTGGCGACGCCCGCGAGCAGCCAGAGCACGGCGGCTCCCAGCGCGATCGAGGCCGTCACCGGGAATCGTCCGAGAATCAGTTCGGTGACCGGGGTGTTCAGCCGGAACGAGTAGCCCAGGCAGGGGGCCGGGCAGGTGAACTGGGCGGCGCCGGTGCCGAAGGTGCGGCCGGTGAAGATGCCGCGCACGAAGTCGAACCACTGCTGGAACCACGGCTTGTCGAGCTGCATGAACTCGCGGGCCGTCTGCAGCCGCTCGGGGGTGCAGGGCTTGCCGCAGGCCAGTTGGGCCGGGTCGGCGGGCAGCAGCACGAAGATCGCATAGGTGAGCAGCGAGACGACCAGCAGCACGAACACCAGCGTGGCCACGCGCAGCAGCAGGAACCGGGCGAGCTTCACGGGGTCACCTCCCTGGGTGCGGTGCCGGTGCTGGTGGGGGTGGTGGGGGTGCGACGCCCGCCGGTCACGCGGCGGCGGCGGGAGGTGCGCAGCTGGGCGGTGCGCGGGTCGAGCGCGTCGCGCAGTCCGTCACCGAAGGCGTTGAAGGCCAGCGTCAGCACGAACAGGGCCAGGCCGGGGAAGACGAGATACATCGGGTCGACCGAGAACCAGGTGACCGCGTCGCCGATCGAGCGGCCCCAGCTGGGGGTGGGCGGGGGCACGCCGACCCCGAGGAAGCTCAGGGCCGCCTCGGCGCCGATGGCTCCGGGGATGGCGATGGTCGCGAAGACCACGATGGTGGCCGCCAGGTTCGGCAGCAGGTGCCGGAAGATGATCTGGGTGTGGCTCGCGCCCAGCGCGCGCGAGGCCCGCACGAACCCGGACGAGCGCAGTGTCATCACCTGCCCGCGGACGACGCGGGCGATGCTCGTCCACCCGAAGAAGCCGATGATCACGACCAGCAGCAGCAGCCGGGGCAGCCAGCTCGGGGCGACGGCGCCCACGGCGATCATGAAGATGAGGGCGGGCAGGCCGATCAGCACGTCGACGCCGCGGGCGATGATCCAGTCGACGACGCCGCCGAAGTAGCCAGCCAGCAGCCCGAGCACCGTGCCGATCGCGACCGACAGTGCGGTGGCGCCGATGCCCACCACCAGCGAGGCGCGCGAGCCGACCACGACGATGGCGAACATGTCTCGGCCGGTGAGGGGTTGCACGCCGAACCAGTGCTCGGACGAGATGCCGCCCCAGCCGCCGGCCGGGGCGCCGCGACCGTCGAGCGCCGACAGGTCATAGGTGTAAGGGTCGACCCCGGCGAGGCGAGTGATCAGCGGGGCGGCCAGGGCCACCAGCAGGTAGGCGACCACGAGGATGCCGCCGATCATCGCGAACCGGTCGCGACGCAGTCGTCGCCACACGCCGTCGCTGGCGCGGGTGGCGGAGGGGATCTCCACCACCTCGTCCGAGCGTTCGAGTGACACGACCCCTCCAAAGATCCAGGCGTTGGTTGCCCATCGAGCATGGACCCCTTCGCCACGCTTTGGCAAAACGTGGCGTTATGGTGACGATAATTTCACGTTCCGCCGAGAGCGGAAGCGGCGCTCAGCCCTTGAAGACCGGTCGGATCGAGAGCGACTCCAGCATCGCGTTCTCGGGAAGGTCGACGGCCAGCCTGACGGTCTCGGCGACGGCGGCCGGGGTGAGGTGCTCCTCGGCATCGTAGGCGCGCCCCATGGCCGACTGCAGCTGCCGCTGCATGTCGGAATCGGTGCGGCCGGGGTGGATCGAGGTCACTCGGACGAGCCCTCGCTCCTCTTCCCGGAGGGCGTCGGTGAGGGCCCGCAGCGCGAACTTCGAGGCGGCGTACGGCCCGCCACCCGGGCCCGCGGTGAAGCCGGCGCCCGAGTTGAGCATCACCACCTGACCCTGCCGCCCGGTGCGCTCACGGCTGGCGCGCAGCTGCGGGAGCAGCTGTCGAGTCAGGTCGGCGACGGCCACCACGTTGACCTCGAACAGCCTCTGCCAGGTCTCCCGCGGGGTCTCGGCGAGGGTGCCGCCCTCGGCGATGCCGGCCGAGTGCACCAGCAGGTCGAGCCGCTCGAGGTCGGCGACGGCGGCGGCCACCGCATCGGCGTCGGCCACGTCGCAGACGAAGCCGGAGGCGCCGGGGGTCTGGGCGACCACCGCCCGCACGGCCCCCGGATCGCGGCCGCCGACGAGTACGTCGTGGTCACGGGCGAGGTCGGCGACGATGGCGCGGCCGATGCCGCGGGTGCCGCCGGTGACGAGGGCGACGGGGCGGTCGGGCACGGGATACTCCTGGGGTGGGGTGGCGGGTTGGACAGTGGCGGCTGGGAGCCACCTCGAGTCTCTGCGATCCGAAACTACCGCCCATGGGCCGAACCTGGTCACCGCGGCACTGGCAGCGCCTTGAGCGGCAGTTTCGATCGCCATTCACGGCAGGCCCCGCGAAGTCACGCAAAAAGACCTGTGGACAAGTGGGACAGACCGGGCCTGGCCGGACACAACTCAGGCATGCGAAACATTGAGGACGACTCGACGGTGGCGGCATGGACCAACACGTGGGGGCTGGTGGTGACTCGTCAGCACCCGGGACACCGGCAGCGGATCACGCGCGCCGCCAGGCGCGGCGAACTGGTGCGCATGGCACCCGGTGTGTACCGGCCGCCCGGCGAGGCACCGACGCTCGCGCAGCGACTGGGGATGGTGGTGGCCAGGCATCCGCAAGCGGTGTTCACCCATCACGCGGCCGCGGCTCTGAGTTGGTGGCCCGAGATCGAGGTGGGAATCATTCGCGTGCGGGGGCCTCGGGTGACCCTGCCGGGGGTGGTCACCGATCGTGGACTGCTGGCCGAGTTCTGGGTGGATGCGCGGCGGGGGGTGCGGTTCGCGTGTCCGGCCATGTCGGTGCTCCAGCTCACCGGCAGCATGGGCGGGGACGTCATCGATCGAGCGCTGCGGGTACGTGCCGTCACCTTGGGCGAGCTGGAGCGGGCGGCCGAGGCCATCCCTGCCAAGTCTCCGGGCCTGCCGGCGATCCGCCAACTGCTGGCCGACTCGAGGGACGAACCGTGGTCCCACCTCGAGCGGCTGGCGCACCGAGACCTGAGGGTGCACCACCTGACCGGCTGGCGGGCCAACCACCGGATCACGGTGGGTGATCGTTGGTACTACGCCGACATCGCCTTCCCGAGTCTTCGCCTGGTGGTCGAACTCGACGGTTGGGCCACTCACGGAGGGCGCCTGGCCTGGGAGCGCGACTGCAGCCGACAGAACGACCTGGTGCTGGCCGGCTGGACGGTGCTGCGCTTCTCCATGGGCCGGTTGCCGGAAATGGTGCCGGCGATCCGGGCCCACGCGCGCCGGCTGGGTCGGCCCCTGTGATCGGGTCGGACCGCCGCGATGTGCCCGCGGCGGTGATCGGCGACTGTCACTCATGGCGCTTTGGTGGGGGCTGGGGGCTCTGAGGGCGCGTGAGCGGCAGTTTCGGATCACTGAGAGCCCGGCGCGCGCCCTCGTCCTCTCGCCCGCGGGCCGGTCAGGAACGCCTGAGCCGCGGAGCCCCCTTACGCGGCCGCTACCATTCAGGGCGTGAACAGGCGGCGGGTCATCTCGGGTCTCGGCGCCACCGTAACGCTGGCGGGCCTCGGCGCCCTGTCGGCGTGCGGGGCGCCCGCGCTCAACCCGGAACCGTCGCCCACCACCACCACGACCACCTCCACCGGCACGACGGCGGCGGCGACCGCCTCCGCGCCGGCGGGCACCACCCTGCGGGCCATGGGGCTGGTCAACGGGCCCGCCGACGTCACCCTGCCCACCGACCTCACTCCGGTGCGGGTGATCGACCAGCCCAACGTGGTCACCCTGATCGTGCGCGCCGCCGACGCCTCCCGGGTGCAGACCCACCTCGAGGCCACCCTGCCGGCGGCGGGCTTCACCGTCGATGCCAGCAGCCAGGACTCGCTGCTGTTCCACGACTCCGTCTGGGACGGGGCCTGGACCTCGTCCGACGAACTGGCGGGGCTGACCTTCCGCCGCCGAACCTGACCGCCCATTACGCTGGTTCTCGCCCAACCCGGCGACCCGCGCCCGGCAACGGGACCCCCGACGAGAAGGATTGCCATGAGTGGCGGACTAGCTGCACTGCTCGATGACATCGCCGCCCTGGCCAAAGTTGCGGCCGCCTCCGTCGATGACGTGAGCGCTGCCGCCGGCCGGGCGACCACCAAGGCCGCCGGCGTGGTGATCGACGACACCGCCGTCACCCCGCGCTACGTGACCGGGGTGCTGGCCAATCGCGAGCTGCCGATGATCTTCAAGATCGCGCGGGGCTCGATCATCAACAAGCTGGCGATCATCCTGCCGATCGCGCTGGTGCTGTCGCAGTGGGCGCCGTGGCTGTTGACCCCGATCCTGATGATCGGCGGCACCTACCTCAGCTTCGAGGGCGTCGAGAAGCTCTGGGAGAAGGTCTCGGGGCACCACGACGAGAAGGCCCCCACCGCCACCCGTGAACCCGAGGACGAGAAGAAGATGGTCAGCGGAGCGATCCGCACCGACCTGATTCTGTCGGCCGAGATCATGGTGATCTCGCTGAACGAGGTGGCCCACGAGCCGCTGCTGCAGCGCGCGGTCATTCTGGTCGTGGTGGCCATCGCCATCACCCTGGGCGTCTACGGCGTGGTGGCGGTGATCGTCAAGATGGACGACATCGGCGTCCGCCTCACCCAGCGGGACAACCCCGGATCGCGCAAGCTCGGCCGCACCCTGGTCGAGGGCATGCCCAAGGTGCTGGCGGTGCTGTCGCTGGTCGGCATGATCGCCATGCTGTGGGTCGGCGGGCACATCCTGCTGGTCGGCGCGGACGAGCTCGGCTGGCACGCGCCCTACGCCCTCGTCCACCACCTCGAGGAGGCCGTGCACCACGCGGCCGGCCCCCTGGGTGGCGTGCTCGGCTGGCTGGTGAACACGTTCTTCAGCTTTGTGGCCGGGCTGATCGTCGGTGCCGTCGTCGTCGTGGTGATGCACCTGCTGCCGTTCGGCAAGAAGCACGCGGACGAGACCCCCGAGGACGAGACCCCCGAAGCAGAGACCACCGAGGCCGAGACCCCCGAAGCAGCGACCCCCGAGACCCGCTGACGGCTGGTCAGCCGGCGAACGCCAGCCGCGCCACTTCGGAGCGCAGCGCCATCGTGCCGTCGACCCCCTCGCGGGTCGGGTGCACCCGGTTGGTCATCAGGGCCACCGTCAGGCGGGCGCCCTCGTCGGTGAACACGCTCGTGCCCGTGAAGCCGGTGTGTCCGCGCGATTCGGCCGCCGTGCCCTCGGGCAGGTCCCCCCGCTCGCCGACGTCGGGGTGCGACATCCACGACGCCTGCCCGATCCGCAGCCCCATCGAGTGGCCCCAAGGGGCCTCGTCCGGGTCGCAGACGGGCCGTCCAAGCAGGTGGGGCATCTCGTTGAGCCACAGGCCGTCGCGGCTGCAGGGCAACTGGTCGAGGCGGATCGCCTCGCCCAACCGGGCCACGGCGCGGGCGGTGCCGAACAGACCCGCATTGGCGCTGCGACCCCCCAGAGCCCAGCTGAACTCGTCGTGCACGATGCCTCGGATCACGCCGCGGGCGTGGGCGGCATCGATCTCGGTGGCGGCCACCTCGGCTCCGGGGGTGAACGAGATCTCCGTCAGCCCCATCGGGTCGAGCACCAAGTGCTGCACCAGGTCGGCCCAGCGCTGGCCGGTCTCGCGTTCGGCCACCAGCATGGCGGTGTTGTAGCCCACGCAGGAGTAGCGCCAGACCGTCTGCGGGGCGGCGACCAGCGGCATCGACTCGATCTGGGCGACGATCTCGCGGCGGTCGTCCAACGGCCACTCACTCACCCAGCGACCGGGGTTCCCGGCGATCCAGCCGTTGATGCGGCGCTCCCAGTCGGTGTAGATGTCGGGCAGCCCCGAGGTGTGGGTCAGCAGGTGGCGCAGAGTGACCCGCTCGCGGTCGGCGTCACCCCGGTAGCCCGGCAGGTGGGTCGCCACCGGCTCGTCGTAGCCGAGCTGGCCGCGCTCGACCAGGGTGTGCAGGGTGATGGCCGAGACCACCTTGGTGATCGAGGCCAGGTCGAACCAACTCGAGTCGGTGACCGGTTCCAGCTGGTCGGAGCGGACGCGCGAACCATCGGCGTTCACGCTCACCAGGGTGCCGACGGCGGCGGTGCCCAGCACCTCCTGGTCGCGGACGACCACGCACGTCGCACCCGAACAGATCCGGTCGGCGACGGCCTTCGACAACGTCGTCTCGAGGGCCTGACTGATTCTCGGCATGCTTCTCCTCGGCAGGGTTCTCATCGGCAGGGTTCTCATCGGCAGGGTTGGCCGCGTTGGGGGGCGGGGAGTGCCATTCTGGCAGGTGCCCGTCGCTCCGTCCCGAGGAACTCCCGCATGTCCAGCCCCGACACGCCGCCCACCGACCCCACCGGCGAGGTCGTCCGCCGCGCCGCCCTCGGGGTGATCATGCCCGGCTTCGACGGAACCGAGGTGCCCGACTGGTTGCACGCGCCCCTGCGCGACGGGCTCGGCGGAGTCTGCCTGTTCGCCGTCAACACCCCCGACCCGGTCACGACCCGCCGACTCACCGATCGGTTGAGGGAGCTCGGCCCGCAGGCCTGCATCACGGTGGACGAGGAGGGTGGTGACGTCACCCGCCTGCAGCGGGTCCGCGGCTCGGACCTGCCCGGCAACGCGGCCCTAGGGGCGATCGACGACGTGGAACTCACCGCCCGCGTCGGCGCCGCCACCGGACGACTCGTCCGCGCGGCCGGCATCGACGTGACGCTCGCGCCCTGCGTCGACATCGCCTCGAACCCGCACAATGCCGTGATCGGCACCCGCTCGTTCGGCCCCGACGCCGACCTCGTCGCCCGGCATGCCGTGGCCTGGCTCGAGGGCCTGCACTCCGCCGGCGTCGGCGGCTGCGCCAAACACTTCCCCGGCCACGGCGACACCGCCGTCGACTCCCACGTCGGTCTGCCCGCGATCGAGATCGACGAGGCCACCCTGACGGGCCGCGAGCTGCTCCCGTTCGCGGCGCTGGTCGCGGCGGGCGTCGAGGCGATCATGCCCGGCCACATCGTGGTGCCGCGGCTCGGCCCCGACCCGGCCTCCCTGTCGCGGTGGGCCCACGATCGCCTGCGCGGTCTCGGGTTCGCCGGGCCCACCATCACCGACGCGCTCGAGATGGGTGCCATCCACGGTCAGCACGGCATCGGCGAGGCGGTGGTGCGCGCGCTGGTGGCCGGCGCCGACCTGTGCTGCCTGGGTTCGCCCATGAACTCCGACCAGGCCGCCGCGCTCTCCGAGTCGGTGCGCGCGGTCGAGGCGGCCGTCGCCGACGGACGACTGAGCCTGCACCGACTGCAGGCCTCGGCCTCGCGGGTGAGGGCCATGGTCGGCGACATCCACCGGCGATGGCTGGCCACCCCCGACCCGCAACCCGCGACCGTCGAGCACGACCTGCCTGCCCTCGGACTCGAGGTGGCCCGCCACGCCGTCACCGTCACCGGCGACGTCGTCACCGGCCCCGACCCGGTGGTGGTCGACCTGCGCCGCACGGTCAACCAGGCGGTGGCGCGATTCTCGTCCGGTGTCGTCGACGCGCTCACCCACGCCCGTGCGCGGGATGGTCTGGGTGAGGTCGAGACCGCCGAGGTCACCGCGCTGCCTCCCGGGCGGGCGATCGTGGCCATCACCCGTGACCCGCTCACCGAACCGTGGGACGACCTGCTGGCCGCCCGCCCCGACGCCGTCGTCGTGCATGTCGGCATGGCCCAGTCGGCTCCCGCGGCCGCCCGGCGGGTGCTGTGTCACGGTGGCGGCCGGTCGAATGCCCGCGCCGCCGTCGAGCGCCTGCTGGGTCAGGAGGTGGCCTGGTGAGCGCGAACACCCGCGTGCTGGGGCTGATGTCGGGCACCTCGGTCGACGCCATCGACGCCGCCGTCATCGACATCGGCCCGGCAGGCCTCGAGACCGGCACCCTCACCGTGGTCGATCACCGCGAGGTGCCGTGGGACGACGCCCTGCGCCGCCGCATCCTGGCCTGCCTGCCGCCCGCACGCATCGACGTGGGGGAGGTGTGCGCCCTCGAGCAGGCGATCGGGCAGGCCTTCGCCGCCGTGGCCCGCGAGGTGCAGGCCGAGGTCGACGGCATCGAGCTGGTGGCCTGCCACGGCCAGACCGTCTTCCACTGGGTGGCCGATTCCGGCCCCGATCGCGGACGAGCCCTGGGCACCCTGCAGTGGGGGGAGCCGGCCTGGATCGCCGAGGCCACCGGGCTGCCGGTCGTCTCGAACCTGCGGGCCGCCGACATCGCCGCCGGTGGGCAGGGCGCCCCGCTGGTGCCGGTGCTCGACGTGATGCTGTGCGGCGATCGTCCGACCGCGGTGATCAACCTCGGCGGCATCGCCAACGTCACCGTCGTCCGCGACGGCCGCGCCGTGGTGGCCGGGGACACCGGGCCGGCGAACTGCCTGATCGACGCGCTCGTGCAGCGGGCCACCGGGCAGCCCTTCGACGCCGACGGTGCGCTGGCGGCGGCCGGTCGTGTCGACGAGGCCCTGCTCGCCCGCCTGCTCGACCACCCCTATCTGGGGCTCCCGATGCCCAAATCGACCGGACGAGAGGTGTTCTCGCTGGCCTGGTTCGATCAGGTGGTCGCCGAGGTGCACCCCGACGAGCGCACCCGACCCGGCCTGCCGGATCTCTTGGCGACGGGGGTGGCGTTCACCTGTCGCACCCTGCTCGACCAGCTTCCCGACGACCTCGAACGGCTGGTCGTCTCGGGTGGTGGGGCGCACCACCCGGGCATCATGGCCCGGCTGCGCGACCACGCCGACTGGCAGGTGGTCAGCCCCGACGAACGAGGCGTGCCCGCCGACGCCAAGGAGGCCGTGCTGATCGCCCTGCTGGGCTGGCTGTCGGTGACGGGCCGCCCGGGCGTCGCCACGGACGCGACGGGCCGTCCGCTCACGGGGGCCCGGGAGGCGCGGGTGCTCGGAACCGTGACCCTCAGTGCCCGCCGTGGTGGGGGGCCGAGTTCTCCTGACGGGTCATCAGGGAGGCGAGGGCCAGCACTCCCAGGGTGAGCGCGGCTGCCACCGTGAAGGCCAGGCGGAGTCCGTCGAGTTGGGCGGGCACCTCGGCCACGCCCGCGGCCATCCGCCGATTGGCGGTGGCCTCGAACAGGGTGACCAGCAGCGCGGCGCCGGCGGCGCCGGCCACCTGCTGCAGCGTGCCCAGACCGGCCGACCCGTGGGAGTACAGGCGGGGCGGAAGCGCATTCAGCGCAGTGGTGAAGCTGGGCGTGAACATGAACGACAGTGCGAGGCTCATCACCGCGTGCAGGGTGATCAGCAGCCACAGCGGGGTGCTCGGCGTCACCCGGCTCATCATCAGCACGGTCGCGCCCAGCACGACGGCCGCCGGCAGCACCAGCGGACGAGGCCCGTACCGGTCGAACAGGCGACCGACGACGGGGCCGAGCAGACCCATCGCCAGGCCACCGGGAAGCATGGCCATGCCGGTGACGGAGGGCGACAACAGCCGCACGTCCTGCAGGTAGATCGGCCAGATCAGCGCCACGCCCATCAGCGCGAGGAAGGCCAGCATCATCACGCCGAGAGCAGCCGAGAAGTTGCGGTGGGTGAAGGTGCGCAGGTCGAGCAGCGCGGCGTCGCTCTTCTGCAGAGACAACTGGCGCCACACGAAGACCAGCAGGGCGGCGACGGCCACGCCACCGGCGACCAGCAGATTGGTCTGCTTGCCGGTGGCGCCCACCAGTGACAGCGTGTAGACGAGGCCACCGAAGCCGAGCGCTGACAGCACCACCGAGAGCGCGTCGAGCGGGGTCTTGCGCAGTTCCGAGACGTTGCGCAGGCGCAGGGCGCCGTAGGTGGTGGCGGCCACGGCGATCGGCAGCACCAGCCAGAACAGCCACCGCCAGCTGGCGAACTGCAGCACGAAGCCCGAGATGGTGGGCCCCATGGCCGGAGCCATCGACATCACGATCGAGACCAGCCCCATGGTCTGGCCGCGGCGGTGCACCGGCACCAGGTTGAGGATGGTGGTCATCAACAGCGGCATCATCACCGCGGTGCCGCTCGCCTGGATCACGCGGGCACCCAGCAGCACCGCGAACGAGGGGGCGAGGGCGGCCAGCAGGGTGCCGGCCATGAACAGCCCCATCGCGGTCAGGAAGACCTGCCGCGTGGTGAGCCGGTCCATCAGGAAGCCCGTGACGGGGATCACCACGGCCAGCGTCAGCATGAATCCGGTGGTCAACCACTGGGCGGTGCGGGCGTCGATGGAGAAGTCGGTCATCAGGTGCGCGATCGCGACACCGAGCACGGTCTCGTTGAGGATCACCACGAACGCGGCGATCAGCAGCACCCAGATGACGCCCCAGTTGATGGGGGTGTCCACCGGATCGGCGTGGTCGGCGGCGGAGGGAGTGGAATCGGGGGCGATCAGGTCGGCGGCCATGAGGGTTTCCCTGTCTGGGTGCATGCGTCTGGGTTCGTGCGTCTGGCGTCTGGGGCCCGTGTGGGCGGGTCGTGCGGTCGGGTCGCTGGTGACAGCTGTGGGCGGGGATCGCGGCGCCGTTGCCGAGGGCCAACTCTACGGGACGCACCCCGTTCGCTCGCACGTGCTTTTCGCCGAGGGCCGAGCAGGGGGCACTCGTGCTTGGATGAACTTCCATGAGCGACATCGCCCTCACCTGGTCGACCGAACAGCGCAACCCCGACACCGTCGACCTCGACACGCTGCCCACCGTCGACCTGGTTGCGAGCATCGTCGGCGCCGACCGGGTGGTGGTGCCCGCCGTCGAGGCCGTGGCCGGTCAGATCGCGGCCGCCGTCGAGCTGGCCGTCGCGGCGATCGCCCAGGGCGGACGAGTGCACTACGTGGGCGCCGGCACCTCCGGACGACTGGGCGTGCTCGACGCCGTCGAACTCTTCCCCACCTACCACGTGGGCTCCGACGTGGTCACCGCCCACCTGGCGGGCGGTGAGGCCGCGATGATGCGCGCCGTCGAGGGCGCCGAGGACGATCCGCAGGCGGGCGCCGCGGCGGTGGCCGACGCGGGCCCCCATGATCTGGTGGTCGGCATCGCCGCCTCGGGCCGCACCCCCTACGTGCGCGGTGCCCTGGCCGCCGCCCGCGAGCGTGGCCTGCCGACAGTGCTGGTCTCGTCCAATGTGCAGGCACCACTGGCCGAGCTGGCCGACGTCGCGATCCTGCCCGACACCGGCCCCGAGGTGGTCACCGGGTCGACGCGCATGAAGGCCGCGACCGCCCAGAAGCTGGTGCTGAACACGTTCTCGACGGCTACCATGGTGCGGCTGGGCAAGACCTGGTCGAACCTGATGATCAACGTGCAGGCCACCAACCTCAAGCTCGAGCGCCGGCTCGTCCGCATCGTCGAGCAGGCCACGGGGTTCGACCCCGACGCGGCCGCCGCGCTGCTGGCCGACGCGGGCGGTGACCTGCGGGTGGCGCTGGTCGCCGGACTCGCCGGGGTCGCGGCGGACGAGGCCCGGGCCGCCCTGACGGGGCTGGATCCCGATCCGAGCCGCACCGACGATCCCGCCGGCGTCCGCACCGCGGTGGCGTCACTGACCCGCTGACGGCCCCCACAGCCGGTGCCACTCGACGCCCAGGTCGAGCAGCATCTGGCGCACCAACGACAGCGAGATGCCGACCACGTTGTAGGGGTCGCCCTCGACGCGGGTGACGAAGGCGGCGCCCAGCCCATCGAGGGTGAAGGCTCCCGCGACCCGGGCCGGCTCCCCGGTTGCGGCGTAGGCGGCGATCTCGGCGTCGGAGAGGTCGGCGAAGGTCACGCGGGCCTGGCCCACCCGGCTCTGCGTGAGGCGTCGCGGCGCCTCGTCCGGCACCCCCGGCCTTGGCGCCCGGTTGACGACCACGTGGTGGCCGGTGAACAGCACCCCGGTGGCGCCTCGCATGCGGTACCACCGGGTGATGGCGGTGGCCTCGTCGCCGGGCTTGCCGTGGCGCTGCCCGGCGATCTCGAGCAGCGAGTCGCAGGCGATCAGCACCCAGTCCTCGTCGGCCGGCAACTGCGGCACCACCAGCGAGGCCTTCAGTTCGGCCAACCGTTGTGTGAGTCGTTCGGTGGTCGGCGCCTGCAGGGAGTCCTCGTCGGCGTGGGAGACCATCACCTCGGGGTCGAGCCCGGCCGAGCGCAGGGCGGCCAGTCGGGCGGGGGAGGCGGAGGCGAGCACGACGCGCATGTCAGCCCTTTCGGTCGTAGGTGCGCCAGGCGTCGGCCCCGGGCACGGGTGGTCGATGCAGCATCCGACGGTACGACCGCCAGCCGGTGGGCGGGGGAGCGTCCACCCCGACGCTGATCCGCGGGGTGGCGGACGAGCCTGCGGCCGCCAGCACCGCCAGCACCGCGGCGAGCTCGGCGTCGTCCGGGTGGCCATGGGTGATCAGCACCTCGTCGGCGGGCAGGTCGGTCACAGCGGCAGGTTCCCATGCTTCTTGGGCGGCGACGCGACCCGCTTGGTGTGCAGCAGCCGCAGCGCCATGGCGACCTCGGCTCGGGTCTCGTGCGGGGCGATCACCCGGTCGACCGGCTGCCCGTGCGAGGAACACACCGACGACGAACACGAGGCGGTCGACCAGGCCAGGGTGAGGTCGGCCCCGAGCTGCTGGGAACCCATCACCTCGCCGGCGGCGCCCGAGGCCCGCCCGGTGATCACGGTCACCAGCGGCACGGTGGCCGCGGCGTAGGCGTGCGCCAGGGCGGCGGCCCGACGCGCGAGGCCGCCGTGCTCCTGCTCGACCCCGGGCCGGAAACCGGGGGTGTCGACCAGGGTCACGATGGGCAGGTTGAAGGCGTCGCACGTGCGGATGAACCGGGCGGCCTTCTCGCAGGCGGCGACGTCGAGGCAGCCGCCGAGCACGAGCGGCTGGTTGGCGACCACCCCGACGGGGCGTCGGTCGATGCGTGCGAACCCGCAGACGATGCTGCTCGCATGCAGGGGCTGCAGCTCGAGGAAGTCGCCGTCGTCCACCACCGCCTCGACGACCGCGCGCAGATCCTGCGGGAGGTTCGGGTTCGGGTCGAGCGAGCCGTCGACACCCTCGGTCGCCGGCCCCAGGGGTGGCTCGTCGAGGTTGTTCTGCGGCAGGTACGCAAGCAGGTCGCCGACCCATGCCAGCGCCTCCTGCGGGTCGGCGGCCAGCAGGTGGGCGGTACCCGCGATGGCGGCGTGGGTGCGCCCGCCGCCCAGAGCGTCCGGGGTGACGCGCTCGCCGGTCACGGCCGCGGTCTGATCGGGACTGGTGAGCATCAGGTGCGAGCAGCCCTCGACCATCACGACGAGATCGGTGAGCGCCGGGGCAAGGGCGAGCGGTCCGGTGAGCGAACCGAGCACGACCGAGATCTGAGGGACGACCCCCGAGGCCAGAGTGATCCGGCGCAGGACGACGCCCCAGCGCGCGTGCTCCGCGGGCGGGCCGGGTTCGGCGCCGACGTAGACCCCGATCAGCGGGAAACCGCCCGCCAGGGCGAGATCGATCACCCGGACGACGGCGTCGGCCGCGAGCTCACCGTCGGATTCTTCCAGCGCGGAGAGGTCGAGCACGAACACGCCCACGGGTCGTCCGTCGATCGTGCCCAGCCCGACGATCTCGGCAGAGGGGCGGCCGGCCGCCAGCCGCGAGAACGAGCCCTCGTCGAGCAGGTCCGCGAGGTGCTCGAGGCAGGCGGTGGCAGGCATGGCATGACACTATCGGCGCGTGTCCACCTCGCTGCGCGAAACCCTGACCGCCTCCCTGCTCCCCACCCGCTGGCGGCGCGTCGAGGTGGTCGACACCACCGGCTCGACCAATGCCGACCTGGCGGCCCGCGCGGCCGCCGGTGAGCCCGACGGCACCGTGATCGTCGCCCTGCACCAGAGCGCCGGACGAGGCCGGTTCGACCGCCGCTGGGAGGCGCCGCCGGGCGCGGCCCTGGCGACCAGTGTGCTGGTGCGCACGAATCGTCCGATGGGCGACTGGACGTGGCTGCCGCTGCTGACGGGGGTGGCCGTGCTGCGCGGCATTCGCGCGGCCGCGACGCGGGCAGGGGTGTCGTCCGAGGTCCTGGACCGGCTGGAACTGAAGTGGCCGAACGACGTGCTGGTCAGGGGGGACGTCCAGGTCACGGGGGCGGGCAAGCTGTGCGGCATTCTCTGCGAACGCCACGTCACCCCCGATGGAGCCGCCGCTGTCATCGGCTTCGGCATCAACACCACGCTCACCGCCGACCAGCTGCCGGTGCCCACCGCCACCTCGCTGGCGCTGGCGGGCATCGACGTCGATCCCGCAGAGCTGCTGACGGGTGTGCTCACCGAACTGGCCGACCTGCTCGCGGTCTGGGACGAACGCGGGCACCTGCGCCAGGACTATTCCGAGGTGTGCGGTTCGTTGGGCGCCGAGGTGCGGGTGATGGTGTCCGAGACCGAGCAGGTCGTCGGGGTGGGGGAGTCCATCGACCCCTCCGGGCGGTTGGTCGTGCGCACCGCCACCGGGCCGCGGGCCTTCTCGGCGGGCGACGTGGTGCACCTGCGCCGCCCCTGACGAGCGGGCCACGCCGTCAGCGGCTCGGGCTCAGTCGTCGTCGCGGTGCGCTCGGTAGATCAGATCGGCCAGCAGGCCCTCGATCTCGGTGACCTGAGGCACGTCGTGCAGCACCACGGGCCGCTCCGAGGCGGTGGAGAAGACCAGCGTGCCGCAGCCGAACATGCGGTCGACGATGCCCCGCTCCGACCCCACCGAATCGATGCGTGACAAGGGCAGCTCGTGCCCGTAGCGGTTGAGGATCCCGTGCTTGGTGATGATCCGCCGGGTGGTGATGGTGTAGCTGGTGGTGAACCAGTCGATGAAGGGCCGCACCGAGAACCACAGCACCATCGCCACGGCGACGCCGATCACGACCCACGTGCCGATCGGCTTCCAGCCGGGCGGCAGCACCGCGATCAGCGCCGACGCCGCCGCGGCGGTCAGCAGCGCCAGCAGGATCGGCACGAAGACCGCCTTGCCGTGGGTGCGCACCTTCACCAGGGTGCGCTCGTCGGAGTCGCCGCGGCCCTTGAACAGGCGCGCCTTGGACAGATCGGGCATGGCGTCCAGTCTGGCAGAACGTCGGGAGCCCCCACGCCCAGCGCTAGGGTGAGTGTCCGTGAGTTCCTCCGCGAGCAGCCCCTACGTCATCGGCATCATCGGCGGCGGCCAGCTGGCCCGCATGATGCATCAGGCCGCCATCGGGCTCGGGGTGCATGTGCGCCTGCTGTCGGAGGCCGAGGGCTCGTCCGCCGCCCAAGTGATCAACGACGTGGTGGTCGGCGACCACAACGACGAGGCCACCCTGCGCGCGTTCGCCGAGGGCTGCGATGTGATCACCTTCGACCACGAGCACGTGCCCACCGCCTTCCTGCACCGGTTGGAGGACGAGGGGGTGTGCGCCGTGCGCCCCGGCCCGGCCGCGCTCGTTCACGCCCAAGACAAGGCCGTGATGCGTGACCGGTTGGCCGCGTTCGGTGCCCCTGTGCCCGACTACGCCGTCTGCGACACCGCGGACGACCTGCGCGCCTTCGGTGACGCCCATGGCTGGCCGATCATCGCCAAGACCAGCCGCGGCGGCTACGACGGCAAGGGGGTGTGGAAGGTCGAGGCGCCCGAGCAGGCCGACGAGCCCTTCGCCGCGCTGCCGCCCACCTCGGCGGGGGAGCCGGTGGTGGTGCTCGCCGAGGAGTACGTGCCCTTCGTCCGCGAACTGTCGGCGCTGGTGGTGCGCAGCCCCGCCGGGCAGGCGGTCGCCTACCCGATCTCGGAGTCGGTGCAGCGCGACGGCATCTGCGTCGAGACCACCACTCCCGCTCCCGGGCTGACCGACGAGCAGTCGATCGCCTGCCAGCAGCTGGCCCTCGGCATCGCCCACGAGCTGGGGGTGGTGGGCATGCTGGCGGTCGAACTGATGCAGCGTGCCGACGGTTCCGTGGTGGTCAACGAGCTGGCCATGCGGCCGCACAACACCGGCCACTGGACGATCGACGGTGCCCAGACCAGCCAGTTCGAGAACCACCTGCGGGCGGTGCTCGACCTGCCGCTGGGCGACCCCGGCCTGCGCGCCCCCCACGTGGTGATGGCCAATGTGCTCGGCGGCTCGGAGCCCGACCTGACCGGCGCCCTGCAGCACTGCTTCGCGCGCGACCGGAAGCTCCGGGTGCACCTGTACGGCAAGCAGGTGCGGGCCGGACGCAAGGTCGGTCACGTGACCTGCCTCGGGAACGAGCTGGACGACACGCTGAAGCGAGCCCGGCACGCCGCCGGCTACCTGATGGGAGACCCCAATGCTTGATGAACGCGTGCCTGATGAACGCGTGCCTGAAGACGCGCACCCGCGCGTGGGCATCGTGATGGGGTCGGACTCCGACTGGCCCACCATGGAAGCCGCCGCCCTGGCCTGCGAGGAGTTCGGCGTCGCCGTCGAGGTCGACGTGGTCTCGGCGCACCGCATGCCCGAAGACATGGTCGACTACGGACGAAGCGCCCACACCCGCGGGCTCGAGGTGATCATCGCCGGTGCCGGCGGTGCCGCCCACCTGCCGGGCATGGTGGCCGCCCTGACGCCGCTGCCGGTGATCGGGGTTCCGGTGCCGCTCAAGCATCTCGACGGCATGGACTCGCTGCTGTCGATCGTGCAGATGCCGTCCGGAGTGCCGGTCGCCACCGTCGGGGTCGGCAACGCCCGCAACGCCGGGCTGCTGGCGGTGCGCATGCTGGCGGCCGGTGACCCGGTGCTCACCGAGGCGATGCTGTCGTTCCAGGAAGACCTGCGCGACCTGGCCCGCGCCAAGGGCCAGAAGCTGCGTCAGCGCTGATCTGCGCTGACCCGATCGGCGGCGGCCGTCAACAGCTGCTCGACCGCGGCCCGTGACGGAATCGAGGTCGGGCCTCGTCCGGTGACCTTCAGCGCCGCCGCCGCATTCGCCCAGCGGGCCGCGTCGGCCCAGCCGCTGCCGAGCGAGACCGCCGCCAGCAGAGCGCCGGTGTGGGTGTCGCCGGCCCCGTTGGTGTCCACGGCCCGCTGCGGGAATCCGGGCACCACCGCGGCGCCCGTCGTGGTCGAGCCCGGCTCGAGCACGGCGCACCCGTTCTGGCCGTCTCGCACCACCACGGCCCGCAGCCGGGGGTGCTGCTCGGCCAGCCGGGCGCAGGCGGCCTGCATCTCGTCGACGCCGACCTGGGCGGAGGCCTCGTCCAGATTCGAAGTCCACACCGTCGTCAGCTCAAGTACCCGGCTCACCACCTCGGCGGGCAGGTCGGCGAAGATCGCCCCGGGGTCAAGCACCACGTCGACGCCCGCGGGCAGCGCCTCGAGGAACGCCAGCAGGGGGGTCAGGGTCGGCTCGACCAGGGAGTAGCCCGACACGCACACCAGGTCGCCCGATCGCGGCTCGCTGCTCGCCAACGACTCGCGGGTCACCCGGCGTTCTGCACCCCAGGTGGTCACGAACGTGCGCTCGGCCGACGGTTCGAGCAGCACGATGCAGACGCCGGTGTCCTCCTCGGGCACCGGCGGCGAGCTCACCCGCACCCCCTCGTCGGCGAGCGCCGAGCGCACCAGGTCGGCGTTCGGGCCCGTGCCCACCGAACCGGCATGCACGGCCTCACCACCCGAGCGGGCGCAGGCGACCAGGATGATCGCCGCACCGCCGGGTTGCCGGGTGGCCCCGGCTGCCATCACGTTCCCGCCACGCGGGGGCAACCCCGGCACCTCGCAGACGAGGTCGACCAGGGCCTGGGCCGTGTGGATCAGCCGGGGCACGGCTCAGGGGCCCTTCACCCCAGAAGCTGAAACCCCAGAAGCTGAAACCCCAGAAGTCGAAACCTCCGAAGCGAGCGGCGTGAACGCCAGCCGCAGCGACACCGGCTCGGCGTGCAGCCGGTACTTCTCCAGCGGCAGCGGCCCACAGGCACCCGATCCGACCGGCGCCACCCGGGCGTCGATCGAGAGCCAGTTCACCCGGTCGGGAACCAGATCGGTCGTGTGCCGGGCGTCGCGGATCGCGTGCTGGCTCCACGGGGCCAGGCTCACCGACACGGTCGCGTCGCCGAGTGCGGTGACCCGGAAACCGGACGCGGCCGAACCGACCTCGGCCCAGCGCACCTCCCCGCGGTGGCCGTTGCCCTGCGGCGCCACGTAGGGCGTCTGCAACTGAGCAATGCCCGCGCTCCAGCGACCGATGCGCTGCGAGGCCTGCGAGTCGACGTAGCTCTCGCCGGGGCCCCGTCCGAACCAGGTCAGCTGGTCGAGCGAGGTCGGCACCGGCAGGGTCAGGCCGAGCCGGGGCAGCATGGCATCGCCCCAGGGGCCGTGCGGTTCGGCGGTCAGGTCGAGCACCAGCGAGTCGCCGATGGCGCGCCACTCGAAGCGCGCCACGTAGTCGCGGCTGGCGGCCGCGGCCGCCGTGCGCGTGGTCACGACCAGCGCGTCGTCGGTCTGCTCGACCGACAGCACCCGGGAGTGCAGGCGGTGCAGTCCCATGCCCTCGCCGGCCTGCTTGATCACCCGGCCGCCACCCATGCGCTCGTTGTCGATCCACGCGCGGAACAGGTCGAACGTGACCCCGTCGAGGTCCACGTCGCCCAGCCGCACCAGTCGTCCGCGGGCGTCGAAGGCGGCCGGTCCGACGGTCCAACCACCCTCGGACGACGCCACCGCCGCCGGGGCGCCGGTGACCTCGCGCGGCGCGGCGGCCTCGGTGCCCGGCACCAGCCCCTGGCCGAAGGAGACCTCGTGACCGGCCTTCGCCCAGGCGGCATCGGCGGCCAGCACCGCCGACACCGTCAGCCAGCGCTCGCCGGTGTCGGCGCCGGCGGCGGGCAGCTCGGGAAGCGGCACGGTCACCGTCGCTCCGGGGGCGATGGTGGGCACCTCGAGCTCACCGGAGGCGATCTCGACGCCCTCGTCCGTCAGCGACCACAGGTAGTCGTGGGCGGCATCGTCGGCGAACGACAGCACGCTGGTGAGGGTGATCTGGTCGCCGACGGTGATGCGGATCGGCGCGATCACCTGCTTGAACTCCACCAGCCCGGGGCTGGGGGTGCGGTCGGGGAACACCAGCCCGTCGATGACGAAGTTCGAGTCGTGCAACTCCTCGCCGAAGTCGCCGCCGTAGAGGTAGGAGCCGTCGTGGGCGAGCACACCGTGGTCGATCCATTCCCAGATGAAGCCGCCGTGCAGCTTGGTGTGGGTGTCGAACAGGTCGGAGTAGTCGAGCAGCTCGCCCGGGCCGTTGCCCATGGCGTGGCCGTACTCGCACAGCAGGTGCGGCTTGGCCAGCTGGTCGGCGTTCTGCGGGCGGGCGCCCTGCAAGCTGGGGTCGGGCAGGTCGACCTTGGCGCCGATCGCGTCGAGTTCGGGGATCGAGGTGTACATCTGGCTCCACACGTCGGAGACCTCGACCTCGTAGTCACCCTCGTAGTGGACGAATCGGCCCGGGTCGCGCTGCTTGGTCCAGGCGGCCATCAGGCGATGCCCCTCGCCGAAGCCGGCCTCGTTGCCCAGCGACCAACTGATCACGCTGGCGTGGTTCTTGTCGCGCTCGACGGTGCGCTCCAGGCGGTTGAGCAGGGCGTCGAAGAAGCGCTCGTCGCCGGGCGGGTTGGCCGACCAGCCCTCGTTGCCGAAGCCGTGGGTCTCGTGGTCGGCCTCGAGCATCACCCACAGGCCGTACTCGTCGCACAGGTCGAGGAAGCGCGCGTTGGGCGGGTAGTGCGACGTGCGCACGGCGTTGAGGTTGTGGCTCTTCATCAGCAGCACGTCGCGCAGCATGGTCTCGTCGTCCAGGGTGCGCCCGGTCTCGGGGTGCCATTCGTGGCGGTTCACGCCGCGGAAGGTGATCTGCTGCCCGTTCACCAGAATGCGGTCGCCGTCGATCCTCACCGTGCGGAAGCCGATGCGCAGGCTGACCTGCTCGGTGTCGGTGGCGACGGTGGCCTCGTACAGCCGGGGGGTCTCGGCGGTCCACGGCTGCACCACGCCGACGTGGTGGGCCTCGTTGGCGGCGACGTCGTGCACGGCCAGTTCGGGAATGCTCACCCGGGCCAGCACCGGCTCACCGGCGCGCGTCACCTCGACCCGCAGCGTGCCCGTGCCGTCGGCGTGGTCGAAGTCGGCGTGCACGAACACGTCGTCGACGCCGAACCCCGGGCGAGCCAGCAGGGTGACGGGGCGGAAGATGCCCGACAGCCACCACATGTCCTGGTCTTCGAGGAAGGTCGCGTCCGACCACTGCTGCACGCGCACGGCCAGCACGTTCTCACCGTCGATCAGGTGGTCGGTGATGTCGAACTCCGTCGTCAGGCGCGACCCTTTCGAGAAGCCGAGCTCGTGGCCGTTGACCCAGACCACGAAGGCCGAGTCGACGCCCTCGAAGCGCAGCACGGTCCGCAGGTCGTCCGATGCCTGATCGGCGGACGAGGCCCACGGCACGGTGAAGGTGCGCAGGTAGAGGCCCACCGGGTTCTCGTCGGGCACCACCGGTGCGCCGCCGGCCACATAGGTGGGGATCGGGTAGTTGACGTTGGTGTAGGCCGGGCGCCCGTGGGGAGCCTCGCCGGTGGGGTCGGTCAGCTGCCAGCACGAGGGCACGGCCAGCGTGCCGAACGACGAGGCGTCGAAGTCGGCGGCGCCGAAGTCGTCCGGCACCTGGTCGAGCGAACCCACCAGCTGGAAGGCCCACTCGCCGTCGAGCGAGGCGGTCGGGGCGTCGGTGGTCAGGTGTGCACGGGGCGCCAACGCGCCCTCCCACGGCGTGAAGTCCGGGATGCGGGTGGTCATGGCAACCACCCTAGCCAGACGGCACGGGGCCGGGGCGCCTTGCTCAGGCGTACTGCTCGACCCCGGCCGTGGACCCCTTCTTCAGTTGCGCGAACAGGGCCTGGGCCTTCGCCTCGTCCCACAGCACGGACGAACCGGCGGCCGTCTGGGCGTTGGTGTTCCCGACGGGCACCACCATCGCCACCCCGCCCGAACCGTTGGTGCGGCGCAGGGCCAACGCGATCCGGGCCAGCTCCAGGGTGTTGGTGCCGGGGTCGCGGCTCACCAGCTGGGTCGAGGCGTCCCAGAAGGTCCAGTACTTCCAGGGCAGCAGCATGGTGGGTGACATCGCCTTCTGCACCACCTTCGAGATCACCTCGCGCTGCCGCTTGGCGCGCCCCAGGTCACCCATCGGGTCGCTCTTGCGCATGCGCGAGTAGGCCAGCGCGTCCTTGCCGTTGAGCGTCTGGCAGCCGGCCGGAAGGTTGGCGTGCGACTGCTGGTCGACCATGGGCTTGTCGAGGCAGACGTCGACCCCGCCCACGGCGTCCACCAGTTTGGGGAAGGCCAGCATCTTGATCTCGAGGTAGTGGTCGACGTGCAGGCCGGTGTTCAGCTCGACGGTGCGCACCAGCAGCTGCGGGCCACCGAAGGCGTAGGCGGCGTTGATCTTGTTCTTGTTGTGGCCGGGGATGGGCACGTAGGAATCGCGCGGCAGCGAGATCAGCACCGGCTTGCCCGAGGTGGGAATGAACAACAGCATGATCGAGTCGGTGCGCTGGCCCGAGGCGTCCGTGCCCGCCAGCAGCACCACCTGCCCGGGGGTGTCGGCCGGACGATCGGCGGCGAAGGCCTGCACGGTGCCGCCCTTGCCGAGGAACCACATCGGAGTGGCGATCAGGAAGACCAGGTAGGCGACCAGCACGGTCACCAGCAGCGACCCGGCGCCGAATCGACGCCGCCGCGGGCGTCGCTGGTGCGGGGGTTGCTGCGGGGTTGGGTGCTGTGCAGGTGGGTGCTGGGGATTTGGGTGCTGGGGCGCGGGTTGCTGCTGCGACGGGGGTCGCGTGGACGGCCCTCGTGACGATGACCCTCGTGATGATGACTGGGGGCCGTAGGACGAGGGCACCGGCCCCTGCGGGCGCGAGCGCGGGGGCCTGGCCTCGTCGGTGCCGTACAGCCACTCCAGGTCTCCGGAGCGGTCCTGCGCGTGGTCGCCCCGGTTGCTGGGGTTGCCGGGGTCGCGGGGGTCGCGGGGGTCGCGGGAAGCATTCACCTCTCCACGGTAACCACCGGGCCCGGGTGCGACGGCGCACCACGACCCCGGTCGCACGCGATCGCGCCTCTTTCGTCCCCCAGCGGCAGAGGTCGCACCTCCCCGCATCCCACCTGGTGGGGGGCGCGGCGTGGCAGGTGGGCCGCCTCGGCCGGTCGCCGCATACTGGACAGCGCCCTGCTTCCCCCCCAGATCGGAGAGCCCGTGCCACCAGAGCCCGTGCAACCCGCGCCCATCTCGGGCGAGCCCGCGGATGCCCCCACGGTGGCCCAGAGGAGCGAACGCGTGGCGCTGCGCCGCGGCATCGGCTACCTCGTGGGCAGCATCGTGCTGCCCGGGTGTGCGCAGTTGGTGGCGGGCAACCGGCGGGTCGGTGTGATCGCGCTGCGGGTGATCGGCGCCCTGCTCTGCGTGGTGCTGCTGGTCGGACTGCTGGCCCTGGTGTGGCGCGGTCCGGTGGTGGCCGTGGCCGCGAACGGCACGTTCTGGCGGGCGATGCAGTGGGTGGTGATCGCCCTCGGGGTCTGTTGGGCGGCACTGATCCTCGACGCGTGGCGGGTCGCTCGTCCGTTGACGATGGCGCCGCGCGGCCGGCTGGGCTTCGGCGTCGCCTCGTTGGTGCTGGCCATGGCCGTGTTCTTCGCCTCGCTGGGGCTCGGGTCGATGGCTCGCGCTCAGGGGGACCTGTTCTCGAGCGTCTTCGCCGGCGGCGGCAGCAAGAAGGCCAACGCTGGCCGCATCAACGTGCTGCTGCTGGGCGGTGACGCGGGCGCCGACCGGCAGGGGCTCCGTCCCGACTCGGTCACGGTCGCCTCGGTGAGTGAGGCCACCGGACGCACCGTGCTGTTCAGCCTGCCGCGCAACCTCGAGGACGTGGAGTTCCCGACCTCGTCGCCGCTGCACGCCCTCTACCCCGACGGGTACTCCTGCGACGACCACTCGTGCCTGCTGAACGCCATCTACACACTGGGGCAGGAACACGCCGACCTGTACCCGGGCGTGAAGGATCCCGGGGTGCAGGCCACCAAGGAGGCGGTCGAACAGACCCTCGGCCTCTCGATCAACTACTACGCCATGATCGATCTCGCCGGCTTCATCAGCCTGATCGACGCCGTGGGCGGCATCACCCTCGACGTCAACAAGCGGGTGCCGATCGGTGGCGGCACCTCCAAGGTGTTCGGCTACATCGAGCCCGGCAAGAACAAGCACCTCGACGGCTACCACGCCCTCTGGTTCGCCCGGTCGCGGCACGGGTCGACCGACTACGAGCGCATCATCCGCCAGAAGTGCGTGATGAACGCCATGCTCAACCAGCTCAACCCCGCGACGGTGGTGGTCAAGTTCAACGACATCGCCGGAGCGGGTGAAGAGATCGCCGCCACCGACGTGCCCTCGACCGAGGTGAACCGACTGATGACGCTCGCCTCCAAGGCCAAGTCGAAGCCGATCAGCTCGGTCTCGTTCACCCCGCCGCTGATCTACCCGGGCAATCCCAAGCTCGACGTGATCCGCACCACCGTGAAGCAGCGGATCGCCGCCTCGGAGGCCTTGGACGACCCGTCGCGGCGCTCGTCCACGGCGTCGAGCGCGCCGGCCGCCTCGAGCGCGCCGACCACCGCCGAGCGGCCGGCGACCAGCGCGTCCGCCCCCGGCTCGGCGTCGTCCACCACCGCCGACGACAACGGCACCCCCCAGCCCCAGAACGACGACCTCTCCGAGGTCTGCTCGGTCTCCTGAGCGGGTGTCGAGCCGGTTGTTGGATGACCTGCAAGGATGGGCAGCGTGAGTGAACCCTGGCCGACGCTGAGCGTCGTGATGCCGGTGCTGAACGAGGAACGGCACCTGCGCACGTCACTGAGGGGCGTGCTCGACCAGGACTATCCCGGTGACCTCGAGATCGTTCTCGCCCTGGGCCCGTCGACCGACCGCACCGCCGAGATCGCCGCCCAACTGGCCGCGGACGACCCCCGCCTCGTCGTGGTCGAGAATCCGTCGGGAACCACCCCCGACGGGCTCAATCGGGCGATCGCGGCCAGCAGTCACGACGTGGTGGTGCGGGTGGACGCCCATGGCGAACTGGGCCCTGACTACCTGACCACCGCCGTGGCCACCCTGCAGCGCACCGGCGCCGCCAATGTCGGCGGGCTGATGGACGCGCGCGGCACCACCGACTTCGAGCGTGCCGTCGCCGCCGCCTACAACTCCCGCATCGGTCTGGGCGGGGGAGCCTTTCACCTGGCCGATTCCGAGGAGGGGCCGGCGGAGTCGGTCTTCTTGGGGTGTTTCCGGCGCGAGGCCCTACTGCGGGTGGGCGGCTACGACCCCGACCTGCGCCGTGCGCAGGACTGGGAACTGAACCTGCGCCTGCGCGAATCGGGCGAACTGGTCTGGTTCACGCCCCGCCTGCGGGTGACCTACCGGCCGCGTTCGACGGCTCGGGCCCTGGCCAAGCAGTTCTTCACGACGGGCAAGTGGCGCCGCGAGGTGATCCGCCGGCACCCGCAGACCGCGAGCGCCCGCTACCTGGCGCCCCCGCTGGTGGTGTTGGGTTCGGCCGTGGGCCTGGTGGTCGGGCTCGTCGGCGTCGCCACCGGCCACCGCGCCCTGACCGCGGCCCTGGTGGTGCCGGCCGCCTACGCCGCCGGCGTCTGCATCGGTGCCGCCGGGGTGAAGGGCGACCTGCCGTGGCGCGCGCGTCTGCGCCTGCCTGCGGTGCTCGCCGTCATGCATCTGGGGTGGGGCGCGGGGTTCGTTCGCGGCCTGACCGCCGACGAGCGGACCAATCCCGACCCCGCGCCGAGGCCCACGGCCTGAGGCTCCCGAACAATCACGTCACGCAGTGGCGCGTGGAGGCCCGATCGGGCCCCGATGGCGGCACTGCGGCACGCCATCGTCCCGGCTGGGCCGGCCGACGTGTCAGGCGGTGAGCTCGGCGGCCGCGATTGCCGCGACCTGCTCGTCGCTGGCGGGTCCGTCGACCAACACCAGCGAACCGCCGCCGAGCACCACACCGACCAGGGCGGTCAGCACCTGCCGGGGGTCGTCGCCGCGCACCAGCAGCCGGGTGCTGATGGGTGCCATGCCCGCGAGCGCCGCCCCGTCCAGGTCGCCGGCCGCGTCACTCCACCACAGGTCGGTGGGGGAGCCGGGCACGTGCACATCGGGTTCGGAGAGGATCTCGTGCGCGTCGGTCACTCCCGGCGCCGGCACGGACAGCCCCAGGCCGAGGGGATGGAGCGAGCAGGCGACCGTCTCGACGCCGGGCACCGGTGAGACGTCCTCGGGGCCGACGACCACGAGGTCGGCACCCTCGACGCCCTCCCTGGGGCCCACCACGGCGCGCCCGCCAGCCTGCCAGGTCGCGACCACCCACACCCACGCCAGCCAATGCCCCGGGTGGTCGTGCACGACGGGCAGCGCCACCACCGCCTCGTCGTCCACACCCAGGGTGTCGCACAGGTTGCGGGTCTTGTCGACCCAGTTGGCGAACGTGGTGGCCGACAACTCCACGCGGGCTCCCGTCGCGGGCTCGTACCAGGTGAGCAGGGGACGAGCGCCGTCGCGCTGAACACGGTTCTCGAGGGCGGTAAGCACGGCGCCAGTCTAGGGAGGGGCCGCGAGCCTTGGGAGGGGCGGCCGCTACGCTTCAGGGCATGCGCTACATCGTCATCGTCGCCGGTGGTTCGGGCAAGCGGCTGTGGCCGCTGTCGCGCCAGGGGGAGCCCAAGCAGTTGTTGCCGTTGATCCCGGACGCCTCGGGTGCCCTGGATGCGTCGCTGCTGCGGATCAGCTACGAGCGGGTGTGCGGGCTCGTGCCCGACGAGCGCATCCTGATCTGCACCGGCGCCGACTACGCCGACCGGGTGGCCGAGCAGGTGCCGGAGATTCCGGCCGCCAACATTCTCGGCGAGCCGGAGGGCCGCGACTCCCTCAATGCGGTCGCCTGGCCCGCGGCGGTGCTGGCGGCCCAGGACCCCGACGCCGTGATGGCGGTGCTCACCGCCGACCATGTGATGCGCCCCGAGTCGTTGTTCCGCCAGCGGCTCGAGGAGGCCTTCTCGATCGCCGAGTCGCAGCCCGATGCGCTGGTCACCTTCGGCGTCGTGCCGACCAGTCCGCAGACGGGTTTCGGTTACCTGCGCCGGGGTGCCGAGGTCGGCGGCCACGCCTGCGAGGTCACCGAGTTCACCGAGAAGCCCGAGCGCCGGGTGGCCGAGCAGTACCTCGCGTCGGGCGAGTACTGGTGGAACTCCGGCATGTTCGTCTGGCGGGCCGCCACCCTGCTGATCGCTCTGGCCGAGGTGCTGCCCGAGACGCACCGGCAGGTGAGCGCGTTGGCCGCGGACCCGTCGTTGCTCGCGACCATCTATCCGAGCCTGCACAAGGTGTCGGTCGACTACGCGATCATGGAGCCCGTCTCACGCGGTCGGGCGCCGGGTCGCGTGGTGGCCGTCGAACTGCCCATCAGTTGGTACGACGTCGGCTCGTTCCTGGCCCTGGCCGGTCAGCTCCCGGCCGACCCGCACCGCAACGCCCGCCAGGGCGAGACGGTCGTGCTCGACAGCTGGGACAACCTGATCATCAACCGCACGGACGACCGGGTGGTCGCGGTGTCGGGCCTGCGCGGCATGGCGGTCGTGGTCACCGACCGGGCGACGATGGTGGTGCCGCTGGCCGACTCCGAGCGTGTCAAGGATCTCGTGGCCCGGGTGGCCGAGGAGGCCGGGCCCGCGTTCGCCTAGCCGCACGGCTGCTGGGCCGCCCTGTCCTAGAGTGAGGCGATCCCATCTCTTGGAGGAACCTCCGATGTCGCAGCAACCCCAGCCCCAGTCGTCGTCCGCCGTGCCGGGGGTGAACCGCCTGCGGCCAGCGCTCGCCTGGGGGCTGGTGGGCCTGACGGTCGCCAGCTACCTGGTGGCGTGGATCTCCGGATTGACCCAGAACGGCGGGGGCGGACTGCGGAGCATGTCCCTCTATTCCGGTGGCGGGCTGACCACGCTCACCTACGCCCTGCCCGCGCTGGCGGCCCTCATCTGGAGTGCCGCCGGCTCGCCGCGTCTCGACGTGAAGGTGCCGTCGTTGGTGCTGGCGGCCACGCTCGCGTTCGACGTGGTGACCGGGCTCGGCTTCGGCGTGGTCGCCCTCAGCAACCGTGACTGGCGTTTCGGCACGGCCGCCTACGACCTGCTCGAGCTGCTGGCCAAGGCCGGCGCGGCGGTGGTGGCCTACCTGCTGGCCACCCAGACCACCGGCGGACGAGTCGCCCTGCCGCCAGCGAACCAGACCCCTTCAGGCCAGCGGAACCAGGCCGTGCAGCCCTACCAGCAGGGCCAGCCCCCCACCTGGCAGCCCGACCAGGCCTCCGGTGGCGCCTGGCTGCGCGCGGGCGATGCCGCCAGTGGCGCGTCGGCGTCCACGTGGGGAACCCCCGGGGCGAGTTCGCAGGGCAGCGCCAGCTGGCAGCCCCAGCAGCCGCAGCAGCAGTGGAACCCCCAAACCCAGCAGACGCAGAACCAGCAGCCCCAGAACCAGCAGCCCCAGCAGCAGTGGCCCGCGACGGGGCAGCCCGACCCCTGGCCCCAGCCGCACCCGGCCGACGAGGAGGAGGGCACGGTGCTTCGTCCGGCGCCGCAGTGGCCCCAGCAGCCCCGCGACTGATCCACGCGCCATCGAGAGGGATGACTCCGACAAAATCGATGCGCCACGCCGAGGAAGCCCGACTTTTTCTCGCCTTCAGCTTGACGAAGTGGAACCACACGCTTGTAATTTGAGTCAACGCATCCGTCACCGGGCGGGCGTGTGGGTCGAGAGGAATACGGAATGCGCGATCTGGTGACAGTGCTGTCGAGCGCCGACGGACCACTCGAGTGGCAGGAGCGGGCCCTCTGCGCGCAGACGGACCCCGAGGCGTTCTTCCCCGAGAAGGGCGGCTCGACGCGAGAGGCCAAGAAGGTGTGCGAGACCTGTGAGGTCAAGCGGGAGTGCCTGGAGTACGCGCTCGCGATGGACGAACGCTTCGGAATCTGGGGCGGACTGTCGGAGAGGGAGCGCCGTCGGCTGAAGAAGCGCGCGTGAGGTTGGCCGAGTCCGCCTAGACTCGGCACCTGATCGCCGTCCGGATCCGCGGATGGTGACCATCGTCCACCGGGAGGAGGCCCCGTGACCGACCAGACCTCGGACGTCGACTGGTCGTGGGCACACGAGACCACCCCCGCACCCCAACCCACGATCTCCCCGGCCGAGGTGGCCGCCGTGATGGTCGTGCACGACGGGGCCGAGTGGCTCGCCCGCACCCTCGTCTCCCTCGGGCGCCTGGATGATCGCCCGGGCCTGATGATTGCGGTCGATGCCGGCTCCACCGACGGCTCCCGTGAACTGCTGGAGCGGGCCGTTGACGAGGGTCTCCTCGACGAGGTCGTCGACGCTCCCGCCGGCGGTTTCGGACGAGCCCTGCAGGCCGTCGTCCCGATGCTCCCGCCCGACCACGTGTGGTTGTGGCTGCTGCACGACGACGCCGAGCCGCGCCGCACCGCCCTGCACGAACTCCTGCTGGCCGCGTCGTCCACCCCCACCCCCGACCTGCTGTTTCCCGCCCTGCTCCAGCCCCAACGGCGCAACCACGCAACCCGGGTGAGCGAGGTGGGCCAGTCGGTGACCGCCACGGGCGACCGGCTGCTCTCGGTCGAACCGGGCGACGTCGACCAGCGGCAGCTCGACGAGGCCGACACCCTGGGCGGGTCGAGCTGTGGGCTGCTGCTCACCCGCGCCGCCTACGACGCCCTCGACGGCTTCGACCCCGACCTGCCGCTGCACCGCGACGGCGTCGACCTGGGCTGGCGGGCCCACGAGGCCGGGCTGCGCGTGCGCACCGCCCCTGCCGCCGGGCTGCACCACCGGCAGGCGAGCCGGTTCGGGGAACGCCCCGACAGCCCCGACCCCTCCCTCGACCGACTGCTGGGCATGCGCGTGGTCGCCGCGCACGCGCGCCACCCGCGGCGCACCATCGTCTGGCTCGCCCTCACCGCCCTGCTCAAGGGGCTCGGACTGCTGATCGGCAAGTCGCCCCGGGCCGGGCTGGCCTGGTGGCGCGCCGCCGCCGCCCTGCTGGGCGACGGCGAGGTCGTCCGCCGCATGCACCAGCGCAACCCCGGTGCCGCCCTCGCGGTGCCGGCGGTGCGGTCGCTGCGGCCGACGAACCTGCAGTCACTGCGCGCCAGTCTCGATCGCCTCGCCGGCGGCTTCTCGGATCGCTACCGCGACCTGCGCGACGACCGCTCCGACACCTCGATCGACGACCTCACCGGTGACGACTTCTCCGGCGGACGATCGGGCGGTCGCCTGGTGTCGCCGGTGACGGTCGTGCTGGCCTCGATGCTGGTGGCCTCGCTGGTGGTGGCCCGCCACTACCTGGGGCCGGGCCATCTGGTGGGGGTGCGGTTGTTGCCGGCTCCCGACACGCTCGGTCAGGCCTTCCGGTTGTGGTCGGCCGAGCCCGTGGCGCTGCCGGGCGGCAATGCCCCCTGGCTCGGCTGGGCCGCGCTCGGCTCCACCCTCACCCTCGGCTCGCCCGAACTGTTCGCCCGCCTGCTGATCTTCGGGGCGCCGCTGCTCGCCACCGCCACCTGCCTTCGCCTCACCCGCTGGGTGCTGCGCGGCCACGGCGCCTGGGTGCAGGCGAGCCTCGCCGCCCTGTGGGGGCTCGGTGTCGTGCTGCTGGGTTCGACCGGACGAGGCCTGCTGGCCACGTCGATGACGGCCGTGGTGATGCCGCTGGTCGCCCTCGCCACGGTGCGCTGGTTCGCCCTCGACCGCACCGACCGGCCGAGTGCGGGGGAGTCGTCCGATGACCTGCCCACCGGCGCCGAACTGTGGCGGGCCCCCGCCTCGCTGGCACTGTGGCTGGGGGTGCTGGCCACCGCGACCCCGCTGTTCGCCGTGGTCGCGGCGGTCACCGCAGTCGTTCACGCCTTCGTCCGGCGCCGCTGGAGCCTGCGGACCGCCCTGGTCGCCCTCGGACCGCTGGCGATGATCGGTGTCTGGGTGCCGCGGTTGCTGCACCACCCGGGCAGGCTGCTGACGGCCGCCGACCCGCTGAGTGTCGCCCACCTCGATCCTCCCCGGGGCGCCTGGCTGCTGGTGGGCGGCTCGGCCGGCGGCTGGACCGCATGGGTGAGCGGCATCGTGGTGGCCGTGCTCGCGCTGACCGCCGTCGGTGGTGCCGTGCTCGCGGCCACCCGCGGACGATCGGGACCACTGGGCTGGCTGGCGGTGGGGGTGGCCGGTTTCGGGCTGGCGACCACGCTCGGCAAGCAGGCCTTCATGCTCGACGGGGCCGTCGCCCGGCCGGCCGTCGACACCTGGCTGCTGATGGGTTTCGGGGCGCTGGTCGTCTCGGTCTCCCTCAGCTATGACGCCCTCTCCCGCGATCCCGGCGGACGATTCCGCGGCGTCGCCCGGGCGCTGGCGGTGTCGTCGGTCGCGCTGCTGATCGCCAGCGCTGTCGCCTGGATCCCGGGCGACCGGATCAGCCAGCTCTCGGTCGTCGAGTCGTCGTTGCCCTCCTACGTGGTGGCGGTGCAGGACTCGCCCCGCCGCTCCCGCACCCTGATGATCGACACGTCGAGTCAGGGCGTCGTCCGGTGGAACGTGGTCAGCAGCACCCAGCCCCGCTGGGGGTCGGCGGAGCAGAACCCCGCCGGTGACGAGGCGGCCTCGCTGGCGTTCGGGGCGCTGGTGAAGCAGATCGCCGAGGGCGCCCCGTCGGACGAACTGGCCCAGAGCCTGCGCGCCCGCGGTGTCGGTCACCTGTGGCTGCGCAGCCCGTCGAGCGTGCAGACCAGTGGGCTGAACAATGCCCCCGGGCTGGTGCCCGGATTCGTCGATGAGAACACCCGCGTCTGGACCGTCTCCGAGGGAGCCACCTACCAACCGCCGGCGCGCCGGTGGGGCGTGACCGCCGTGGTGCTGGAGTCGCTGGTGGCCGTCGTGCTGGCCGCCCTCGCCGCCCCGGTGCTGGGGCAGCAGGGCGGGGCGGCCGCCCGCCGCTCGGCGGGTGCGCGTGAGGGGAGTGCCGCATGACCGTTCGTCGACGCCTGCTGGTGGCGGGCTCCGCCGTCGTCGTCGCCTCGGCGCTGCTGGTGACGGGGCTGACTCGTCCGGTCGAGTACCGCGAACCCACCCGACTGCCCGACGTGGCCACCCTGCAGATGGGGGTCTGCCCGGTGCAGGGAGCCTCGGGAGACCTGGTGGGCGGCACCACCCCCGGCGCCAGCGTGCGACTGCTCTCCGACCAGGCCGCCACGATCGACCCCAAGGCGGCCGTCAACGCGCCCGTCGTGGTCACCCAGAGCACCACCGGCGGGGTGCTGCCGCCCGGGGTCAACCTGACCTCGTCGACGGGGCGCAGTTTCGCGGCCTGCACCGAACCCACGTCGACGTCGGCGGTGCAGGTGCCCGACCCGGCCGTCTCTGACCTGTTGCTGCTCAACCCCGACAAGACCCCCGCCGTCGTGAACCTGTCGCTGAGCTCGGTGACCGGCAACCTCACCAGCGCGGGTTCCCGCGGCCTGACGGTCGGGCCTGGCCAGGTGAGGGTGGTGCCGATCTCGGTGCTCGCTCCCGGGTCGGACCCGGTGACCGTCGTGCAGACCTCCACCCAGGGTCGGGTCGTGATGGTCGGGCGCACCGTCGACGGCTCCGTCGACCAGCTCGCGGCCACGCAGCCCGCCCCGGAGGTCTTCCTGCCGGGAATCGCCTCGGGGTCGAGCCGCACGCGGCTGGTGATCGGCAACCCCGGCGACGACCGCGCCGAGGTGACCGTCAAGGCCATGAACGGGCGCGGGGAGTACGTGCCAGTCGGCACCGAGAACGTCTCCGTCGACGGTCAGTCCAGCGTGATGCTCGACCTGACCACCGCCCTCGCCGGCGAGGCGACCGCCCTGCGGGTGACCTCCGACAAGGCACCCATCGTCGCGACGGCAGAGATCAGGGTCGGCAGCGACACCGCCATGGTCGGGTCGGCGCCGGTGGCGAAGGTGATCAGCGACATCCCGGCCTCGAGCGTGGTGCAGGTGATCAACCCTCAGGCCCAGCCGATCACGGTGAAGGTGGTCTCCGGCGGCAAGACCACCCAGCTGAGGGTGCCGGCGCTGGGAGCGGCCGGCACGCAGGTGCAGGCCGAGCAGCGGATCACACTGGTGAGCCCCCAGCCGATCGCGGCCGTGGCGATCGCCTCGACCTCGGGGGTGGCGGTGCAGCCCCTTCGTCCCGCCGTGATGCAGTCGACGCAGGTGCAGATCGACCAGGATCCCCGGCTGGGCTGACCCCCGGCTGGATAGACTCAGTCGTCGTCCTCGTCGCCCACCAGGGGGTCGAGGTCGTCGGGGGTGCGCCCGGTGAGCGCGGCCAGTTGTTCGACCACGGTGCGGTGCACGAGTCGACGCAGGTGGCGACGACCGGACGAACGGTGCTCCAGCGGGCGACGGTAGACGACGACCCGCGCCGGTTCGGTGGCCGACGCCTCGATGGCCGCGGCCAGCGCCACCCGGGTGTCGTGGTCGCGCACCGGGGGAACCTCCTCGACGCCGACGTCGATGTGCTCGAGCAGGCCCGGCTGAAGGCTGCCGATCCGGGCCAGGGAGGCCGTCAGGCACTCCTCGAACCAGCCCGCCGGGGTCGGGTTGCGGCGGGGCGCCCCCATGGGCGTCACGGGGCCACGCAGGCCCCGGTCGTGGCGGTCGCGGCGCTTCATCGTCGCCGCCTCACTGCCGCACCCACTGCACGGGTCACGGCTGCACGGGCACGGGTGCCGGCGAGGCGATCACGCGCAGGTGTCGCTTCTCGGCCAGCACCACGACCTCTCCGCCGAGGTCGGCCGGGGCGATCGGGTCGTCCACGCGCATGCCCACCTCGCGGATGGCGTCGGCCAGCGCCAACAGGTCGTCGAGCGGTGCGACGGTGGGGCCGTCGTCGTCGGGCAGGCGAATCGTGTCCCACCCTCGCGGTGCGGTGGTGGTGGTCGCGTGCTGGTCGCACAGGTCGTAACTGCCCGGGTGCGACTCGGGGCTGAGCGGCCCGATCACGGCGGTCTGGTCGGCGTACACATACGTGAGCGTCGTGGTCGCCTTCGCCCGGCAGGTGGTGCGGGTGCACATTCGCGAAGCCATGGGGGTGAGGTTACGACCGCCCGGCCCGCGGGTGTGGCAGGCGCGCTGGGTCGGGCCACGGCGATAGTCTCGACAGCGTGATCAACCGTGTCGTGTTCAAGGCCAATGACCTGCGGGGCGTGGTCGCGGCCAAGGGAGTTCCGGGGGAGTGGGACGAGGCCGGCGCCGCCCACGTGGGTCAGGCCTTCGCCGAGGTGGCCGGGCTCGCCGGTCAGCGGATCGTCGTCGGACGAGACATGCGCGTCTCGGGCGAGGCCATGAGTGCCGCCTTCATCGCCGGCGCGCGCTCGCGCGGGGTCTCGGTGCTCGACTCGGGGCTCAGCAGCACCGACCAGCTCTGGTACGCCTCGGGTTCGCTGGACCTGCACGGGGTGCAGTTCACCGCGAGTCACAACCCCGCCAGCTACAACGGCATCAAGTTCTGCCGCCCCGGGGCGGCACCCGTCGACGGTGACTTCCTCACCCGCGTCGCCGAGCGTGCCCTCGAGCTCGACGCCGCCGTCCCCCCCGTCGGTGAGCCGGTCGACGGGGCGACGCTCGAGACCATCGACACCCTTCCCGGGTACGTCGAGACGCTGCATTCCCTGGTCGGCACGACGGGGCTGCGCCACCTGAAGGTCGTGGTCGACGCCGGCAACGGCATGGCCGGCCACACCGTCGGCCCGGCGCTCGCGGGGCTCGACCTTGAGCTGATCGGCCTCTACCTCGAGCTCGACGGCAGCTTTCCCCACCACCAGCCCAACCCGTTGGAGCCCGAGAACCTGGTCGATGCCCAACGGGCCGTCCGGGAGCACTCGGCCGACCTCGGTCTGGTCTTCGACGGCGACGCCGACCGGTGCTTCCTGATCGACGAGCGCGGCGAGGTGATCACGCCCTCGGTGGTGACGGCGCTGATCGCCGCCAATGAGCTGGCACGCGAACCGGGCGCCACCATCGTCGTGAACACGGTCACCTCGGGCACCGTCGAGCAGGTCGTCACCGACCTCGGCGGACGCGTGGTCACCTCGCTGGTCGGTCACACCCACGTGAAGGCCCTGATGGCCGCCGAGCACGCCATCTTCGGCGGCGAACACTCGGCCCATTACTACTTCCGCGACTTCTGGGGTGCCGACACCGGCATGCTCGCGGCCCTGCACGTGCTCGCCATGCTCGGACGATCCGACCAGCCCATGTCGGCGCTCGTGCGCGACTACCAGCGGGTGTCGAACTCGGGTGAACTGAACTCGACCGTGGCCGACCAGGCCGCCGTCGTCGATCGGGTCGCCCGGGCCTTCGCCGACCACGGGTCCATCGACCGGGTCGACGGACTCACCGTGCGCGGCGTCGATGCCGACGAGCGTCCGTGGTGGTTCAACGTGCGCGCCAGCAACACCGAGCCCCTGTTGCGGCTCAACGTCGAGGCGGCCAGCGACGAGGTGATGGTCGCGATCCGCGATGACGTGCTCGACCTGATCCGCCCACCCGAGACAACCCAAGCCAAGCCAACCCCAGCCAGCCACATCCCCGATCCCGACGGAGCCTGACATGTCGAACCCGACCCCCGAACTGGAACTCTCAGCCGAGTTCCTCGAGATCGCCGCGTGCCCTGCCTGCCATGCCAAGTTCGCCGTCGACTACGACGCCCACGAACTGGTGTGCACCTCCAGCGTCTGCGGACTGGCCTACCCCGTGCGTGACGGCATCCCGGTGCTGCTGATCGACGAGGCCCGTTCCACCCTCGAGAACTGAGCGGCCATGTCGTCCGGTGACTTCGACGACGCGCTGCTGGAATCGCGCGACCTGTCCCCCCGCGCCGACGACCTGTTGCGGTCGCTGGCCTCGGCGGGGTCGCGGGTGCGCCGGGAAGCGGCGGGGTCGACGGACGAGCACCCGGCCGCCGGTTTCGAGGCGGGGCTGCGCCCCCGCGGCGTGATCGTGGTCGGCCCCGAGGCCCGGCTGGTGCGGGCGGTGCTCGAGCCGGTCTGCCCGGTGCCGTTCATGGCGTGGCCCCACCCCGGCCTGCCCGCCTGGGTCGGCGCCCTCGACCTGGTGGTGGTGATGGCGCCCGGCGGGTCCGATCCGGCGCTGGTCTCGTCGACGGCCGAGGCGGTGCGGCGCGGGGCGGCCGTGGTGGTGGCAGCCCAGCAGGGGTCGACGGTGGCCGAGCGGGCGGGGTCGCGGACGACGCTGACGCTGCCCCTGTCGACAGGTGATGCCCTCGCATGCGTGGTGCAGGTTCTCAGCGTGCTGCACCAGCTGGGGCTGGGGCCGTTGGTGGTGCCCGAGCAGGTGGCCGACGCCGCCGATCTGGTGGCCGAGGAATCGTCCCCCCACCGTGACCTGACCACCAACCCCGCCAAGGAACTCGCCGTCGCCCTGGCCGACGCCCAGCCGCTGGTCTGGGGCGGCACGGTGCTCGCCGCCCGCGCCTCGCGGCGGGTGGCGGAGGCCATCCGGCGGGCGACGGGTCGCGCGGCCCTGGCCGCGGACGCCAGCGAACTGCTGCCGGTGATCGAGGGGGTGCGGGAGCGCGACATGTTCGCCGACCCGTTCGAGGACGGTGCCCAGCCACGCCCGGTACTGGTGGTGCTGGACGACCCCGCCGGCGATGCCCAGGTGCGGCAGGACCGCAGCACGCTGCTGGCGTCGGCGCAGGCCCATGACGTGCGGGTGTGCCTGGTGTCGGCCGTGGGCGAGCAGGCCGGGGACCTGCAGCAACCCAATGCGATGGAGACCAGCGCCATGGAGACCTACGTCACCCTGCTGCAGAAGGGCCTGTACGGGGCGGCCTGGCTGGGCATCGGGCTCGGCACCGTAGGCTGAGCCCATGCGCGAAGTTCTGGTGTTGAACGGTCCCAATCTCGGACGACTGGGTCGTCGCCAGCCCGAGATCTACGGCGCGACCACCCATGACGACCTCGCCGAGCACCTGGTCGAGACCGGCCGAGGGCTGGGCCTGCGGGTGGAGGTGCGCCAGACCGATGCCGAGCACGAGCTGATCGGCTGGTTGCACGAGGCCGCCGACTCGGGTGCCACCGTCGTGCTCAATGCGGGTGCCTGGACCCACTACTCACGGGCGGTCGCCGACGCCGCCGCCCTGGTGAGCGCCTATGTCGAGGTGCACATCTCGAACGTGCACGCGCGCGAGCCGTGGCGACACCACTCGGTGCTGTCCGAGAAGGCCGCCGGCATCATCGTCGGCTGCGGGCTCGGCGGGTACGACCTGGCGCTGGCGCACCTGGCCTCGCTCAGCGGTCAGGATCCTTCGGGGCTCAGCGGTCAGGGTCCTTCGGACCGGGGTCGCTGAACGACTCCCAGATCTCCTTGCACTCGGGGCAGACCGGGTACTTCTCGGGGTTGCGGTGCGGCACCCACACCTTGCCGCACAGCGCCACCACGGGGGTGCCCATCACCATCGCTTCGGTGAGCTTGGCCTTCGGCACGTAGTGCGAGAACCGCTCGTGGTCGCCCGGGTCGAACGACTCCTGGGTGCGTTCGTCGACGACCGTCTGGGATCCGGGGGCCAGCTGTTGACTCATGCCTGAGAGCATACCCAGCCCCCGACACTGGCAGGATGGTGCGAGTGACTGACCAGACCCCCACGATCGAGGAACCGCAGAGCCAACGAGCGCTCACCGTCGGGGTGCTGACCATCGTGTTCAGCGTCGCCTTCCAGGCGATTGCGGTCGCCACGGCCATGCCCGCCGCCGCCGAGGACCTCGGGCAGCTGAGCCTGTTCGCGTGGGCGTTCTCCCTGTTCGTGATCGGCATGAGCCTGTCGACGGTGCTCGGCGGACGAGCCAGCGACCGATTCGGGCCGATTCGTCCGGCGGCGCTCGGCGTCGTCGGTTTCGGGCTCGGGCTGGTGCTCGCCGCGTTGGCCCCCACCATGCTCGTGCTGGTCGGTGCCCGCTTCGTCCAAGGTCTGGGTGGCGGGCTGCTGAACGTCTCGCTGATGGTGATCGTCGCCCGGTTGTGGGACGAGCACCGGCGCGCGGTGCTGATGACCGCCTTCAGCTTCTGTTGGGTGCTGCCGGCCTTCGTCGGGCCGCCGATCGCCGCCTGGCTGACCCACCGCTGGAGCTGGCACGCCGTCTTCTGGAGCGTCCTGCCCGTGCTGGTGGTCGCGGGCCTGCTGTGCGTGGGTCCGCTGGCCCGCATGCGGTCGCAGTTGGAGCCACACCCCGAGCAGTCGGCGGTCGTGCCCATCTGGGCGGCCGTGCTGGTCTCGGTGGGGCTGGCCGGCCTTCAGGTCGGCGGTCAACGACTCGACTGGCTCGGCCTCGTGGTGGCCGTGGCGGCCGGCATCGCCATCGCGGCCTGCATCCGCCCCCTGATGGCGCCGGGCTTTCTCAGACTGGCGCCCGGCATCGCCGCGGTCTCGTGGACGCGCCTGCTGCAGGCCGGCACCTTCTTCGCCGCCGAGTCGTTCCTGCCGCTCGCCCTGGTGCAACTGCGCGGCCTCAGCCTGTTCCAGGCCGGCCTGGCGCTCACCATCGGCTCGATCGGCTGGACTCTGGGTTCCTGGCTGCAGTCGCGCGCCTGGATCAAGCTGCGCCGCGACCAGTTCATCCAGGTGGGCACGGCCTGCCACGTGGTGGGACTGGCCCTGGTCAGCCTGGCCGTGGGGCTCCACTGGCCCCTGGCCCTGATCGCCACCGGCTGGACGATCGCCGGGTTGGGCATGGGATTGGCGACCTCGTCGGGCACGCTCGCCGTGATGCAGCTGTCGCCGCCGGCCCGGCTGGGGCGCAACACGTCGTCGCTGCAGGTCAGTGAGTCGATCGGCAACGCCCTGCTCGTCGGCCTGGCCGGCACGCTGTTCGCGGGCTTGCGGACGAGCCACCTGCCGGTCACCGTGTTCGCCGCCGTGTTCGGGGTGATGGCGATCGGTGCGCTCGCGTCGCTGGGAACCAGCCTGCGGATCGGCCCGGTGCGCAATGCCACCTCGGGTGTCGGCTGAGCCCTCTCGGACGCCAGACGACAGGCTCAGCGCGAGCTGGCGCCCACCGGCCTGCCCGACTCCTGGTGGTCGGGATGGATCGACCTCGTCTCGGATCGGGTGTGGCGCCGCGGCAGCAGCTCGTCCGGGTGCAGTCGGGGGAGCATCTTGACGATCGCCATCGACAGGAACATCACGGTGTTGATCGACACGAAGGTCGACAACACCCCGAACCAGACCGAGTCGAGAATCTCCTGGGGCAGCAGAATGCCCAGGGGAATCAAGAGCGGGGGAATCAAGAGCGGGTGGATCAGGAACGGGGGAATCATGAGTGGTCTCCTCCCACGACGCTGACGCGTCCGTCGTCCGTGCGGTGCACGTGTTGCCAGGTGGCCTTGCGCCCGAGGGCGATGTCGCAGATGCCCTTGAGGAAGACCGTGTTCAGGAACGCCGAGTACCACAGCTCCGGGAACACGAGCACGGCCACCAGCCGGGCGCGCCAGCCGCCGCGCCAGGCGGTGACGGTGCGTTCGACCGAGAACAGCAGCCCCACCAACACCCAGAACGGGAACCAGACGAAGGTGTCCATCGACACCAGCATCAGCGCCATCAGCGCGAAGTAGCTGAACAGGGCCACGACGCCGTACCCGAGGCCGAACTGCTGGGCCCAGTACCGGAAGGTCTGCGGGGTGAGACCGTAGGCGCCGATGTTCTCCAGGGCGCCCCGCTGCCAGCGCAGCCGCTGCGCCCACAGCGCGCGGTAGGTCGGCATCACCTCGGTGACCACTCCGCACTCCGCCGGCGAGATCATCAGGGCGCCCAGCGACTTCAGGGCGATGGTCAGCTCGTTGTCCTCGGTGAGGGCAGCGGTGTCGTAGACGTCGCCGGACCGCCCCGGCAGCAGCGAACCGCGGCTGGCGGCGACGGTGCGCAGCGCGCGGGGTCGGAAGACCGAAGCCGTGCCGGTGAGCACGTACACGCGGCCGCGCCGCCGTTGGATCTCGCGGCTGTAGCGGGTGAACTCGTTGCGCTGGTACTGCCCGATCCACCCCGAGCCGGGCTCACCGAAGAACAGCCCACCGACGGCCATCAGGGCCCGGTCGGCGGTCATGCGTCGCTTGGCCTCGGCGAGGTAGCCGGGCACCAGCACGGTGTCGGCGTCCATGATCATCACCGCGTCGTTCTCGCCCTGGTCGGGCAGCACCCGGGCCAGCGCCTGGTTGAGCCCGCCGGCCTTCTTGTGCTGGTTCGCGACGGTCTCGATGACCTCGACGCCCGCCGCGCGCGCCAGCTCGACCGTGCGGTCGGTGCAGTTGTCGGCGACCACGATGATCCGCTCCGGCGGACTCTGTTGGGCCCGCAGCGAGGCGAGGGTGTCGGCGATCCGCTCCTGCTCGTTGTGCGCCGGGATCAGCACGGTCACCGTCACCTCGCCGTGGAAGACGCCGCGGGTGTCGTCCATCACCGGACGAGGCGCCAGCGGCAGCGTCTCGGGCTGCAGTGACCGGCGGTACCGGGTGGCGATGACGCCCTCGACGATGGCGACGATGGCGCCGGCCAGCAGCGCGATCGCGATCGCGGCGAGGATCACCCCCACCGCGGGGGCCTGGTTGGCGTAGAAGATGCGCCAGATGCCGAACAGCAGGCGGCTGTCGGGTGCCTCCCGCAGCGTGGGGCTCGACAGGGCGAGACCGATCCACACCAGGGCGCCGACCGCCAGGGCGATGCCGATCACGACGAGACCGACGCCGCGGTTCATCAGGTTGCGGGTCATCCGATGGTGTGGGGGGCGGCTTCGGTTCATGGGGCTTCCTGGGCGGGAACGGTGACGGGTGACGAGGGGGAGGCCGGCCGGGTCAGCCACTGCTCCATGAAGTCGGACTCGGGGACGGGTCGTCCGATCAGGTAGCCCTGGGCGTGGTCGACCCCGAGCTGGCGCACGGTCTCGAGCGTTGCCTGCTGGTCGACGAACTCGGCGACGGTCTGCTTGCCGAGGTCTTTGGCCACCCCGACGATCGAGCGCACCACCGACTGGTCGATGCGCGAGGAGTGCACGTTGGACACGAACTCGCCGTCGATCTTGATCAGGTCGAGGTCCAAGTGCTTGAGGTAGTAGTACGAGCCGAAGCCGGCGCCGAAGTCGTCCAGGGCGAAGCGCACCCCGCGCCCGGCGATCCGGCGGGCGAAGTCGCGGGCGACCTCGACGTCGGCGACGGCCGCGGTCTCGGTCACCTCGAGGATGAGCGCGCACGGGTCGACGCCGGTGCGATCCAGCGCCTCGTCGAGGGCGGCCTCGAGGCGGGGGGCACCCAACGACTGGGCGCTCACGTTGACCTCGAGCACGAAGGTGGGGTCGACGGCCCGCAGTCGAGCCAGCATCTCGGTGGCCCGCCGGATCACCCAGGCGTCGACGTCGGCCGACATGCCGGCCTTCTCGACGATGTACATGAACCGGCCGGGCAGCACGGGTTCGATGGCGTCGGTCAGGCGCAGCAGCGCCTCGGCGGTGGTCACCCGATTGGTGGCCAGGTGCAGGATCGGCTGCAGGTGCAGGTCGAAGTCGTCGTTCTCGAGGGCCCGCTCGATGCGGGAACGCCACGCCATCCGGGCACCCGTGCGGGGTTGACGGGTATGGCTGTCGTCGAGCACGGCGATCTGGTTGCGGCCGGCCTCCTTGGCGTCGTACATCATCATGTCGGCGAGCGCGAAGGGCTCCGAGGAGAGTTTCTCGGCGGCCGCGAAGGTGACGACCCCGGCGCTGGCGCTGACCCGGCGGTGCACCCCGTCGAGGGTCGACGACCACTCGCCGATGCTGCCGACGATCCGGTTGGCGACCTCGGCCGCCTCCGCGTCGTCGGCGCGCGGCAGCAGCACGGCGAACTCGTCGCCCCCGATGCGGGCCACCAGGTCGGTGGTGCGCATGCTCCGGCGCAGCAACTGGGCGGCCGTGACGATCACCTCGTCGCCGGCGTTGTGGCCGAGGGTGTCGTTGACGTCCTTGAAGTTGTCGAGGTCGAGCAGCACCAACGCCCCGGACGGCCCGTAGCGCTCGCACTGGTCGAGGTGCTCGGCCAGCGCCCGATCGAAACGCCGCCGGTTCGCGAGGCCCGTGAGGGCGTCGTGCTCGGCCATGTGCGCGAGCCGCTCCTCGTAGCGGTGGCGGTCGGAGATGTCGACGAGGTTGACCAGGGCGACGTCTCGTCCGTCGTCGTACTCCGGCAGCATGCGGGCGCTGAACGAGGTGTAGATCGGCTCGGCACCCTCGTCGCGAATCGTCCATTCACCCCGGACGAGTTGCCCCGGGTTGGCCATCGCCGAAGCCAACTGCCACTGCAGGTGCTCGGCCTGGTCGTCGGGCAGGTCGCTGACGTGGCTGCCGATCAGGTCCTGCGGGTTCGAGCGGAACATCGACGCGAAGGCGGCATTGGTGCGCAGCACGGTGCCGTCGGGGGAGAGCAACACGTTGCTGTGGGGGGCGTCGACGAACAACCGCTCGGCCGCCTCGGCCTTGGCGCTGGCGACGGCCATCGATTCGTTCAAGGAGGTCACCAGGGCGCGGCGCTCGCCGGTGGCGATCGAGACCAGGGTGGCCAGCGAGGTCGCCATCAGGATGTAGCCGTCGATCGCGATGGTGCGCACCGACGGGTCGAGCACCATGGTGAACGGGCCGGGCACGTTGCGGCGGGCGAAGAAGTAGACGCTCAGACCCATGCCCACGCCGTGCAGGGCGGCGGCGGCCTGCGGCAGGCGCAGGCCCGACCAGACCACGAGCACGAGGGTGGCGTAGCCGATGGGCAACGTGCTGCCCGAGCCGAACACGGCCCACTGGGCCAAGGCCGACAACACCAGCACGGTGATGGTCTCCGCAGGCGAGGGCCACGGGCTGGTGCCGACGACCGCCCGGTGGCCACGGCGCCCCAGCACGGCCCAGCGCACGGCCAGGGTGGGCCCGATCAGCCCGACGCAGGTGGTCAGGGCGTCGACCACCCAGACGACCACGTCGCCCGGACGAAACCCGTGGTCGGGGTCGGCCAGGAAGGCGAGCGTGTGCACCGCGGCGCTCACCAGCGCACCTGGGAAGACGCCCAGGGCCAGTCGGGCGCAGTCCCGCAGGTTCAACAGCCGCGCCGGATCGGGACCGACCGAGGTGGCGGTCGGCTCGTCGATCAGGCGGCCACTCGCGAGTCGGGTGCGCCGGTTCTGCAGGCGGGCCACGACGTCGACGACGAGTCGGGCGACGACGGCCCCGCAGGCCACGGCCAACCCCGAGAGGGTGGCGGTGGCGAGGGAGTCACCGAGCGCGTGGGTGCCGAGCAGGGTGGTCAGACCGCCCACCAGTGGGGCCGCCACCCGTTCCCCGACCGAGCGCGCCACCAGCGTCCACAACATCGTCGCGGCCAGCAGCGGAGCCTCGGGAACATGGGTCTTCGTGCCCAGCAGGAACCACGACACCAGGAAGGCAGCGGCCACGGCACACAGCATGACCACGCAACGGCGGAACACCGACATGCTGACCTTCCCGTGTCGTCGGCATGTCCCCACCCCCGGGGTACCTGCTGGATCTGGCAACGCTGACAATGCAAACGTTCCCCCCGGGCACGAGCGTAGCGGCCCGGGGCGTCAAACCGAAAACGCCCGGTCGGTCGAACGAGGTGTCAGGTGAGGTAGGTGATCGTCAGGAAGAGGACGATCACGAAAACGACCACGAGGATGCCGGCAATGGTGGCGTAATAACCCCAGGAATGGCGTTCCTTGACGGGCGCCGGTTGGTATCGGCCGCGACCCAGGTACTGCTCGAGCATCGAGGCCGGGGTCTCATTGCGCGGGGCCACCGTGTTGAGGTCGTCGACCGAGCGGAAACTGCGGTGGGAACTCGACGCCCAGTCGCCGTCGCTCGACGGCAGCGGCGCGTTCGGCACCGCGTGGCCGGCCGTGGTGGGGGGCAGGGTCGCGCCTCGTCCGCCACCCTCCAGGGGCAGCGGCACGTAGGTGTCGCCGCCGGGCATCAGGTCGGCGATGGCGTCGAGGGCGGTGGCGAACTGCTCCGCAGACTGCGGACGACGGCTGGGGTCGGGGGAGAGCGCATCGGCGAGCAGCGCGTCGAGTTCCAGCGGCGCACCGATCCGGTCGGAGACCGGCGGCGGACCGATGGCGGGGTTGCGGCCGAGCAGGTCTTCCAGGGTGCGGATGGGGAAAGGTGCGTGGCCGGTCAGCAGGGAATAGGTGACGGCGGCCATCGAATAGATGTCACTGCGGTGGTCGAGCGGAGCGCCGGTGGCCTGCTCGATCGCCATGAACGCCGGGGTGCCCGCGGTGGTGGACGCCCCGAACTTGTCGACCAGCGATTCCGAGACCCCCAGGTCGGCCAGCATCACGCGCACGCCGGCCGCGGAATGCGTGAGCAGCACGTTGCCCGGGGTGACGTCGCGGTGGATCTGGTTGTGGCGGTGCAGCACCTCGAGCGCCCGCGAGGCCTCCGCGCACAGGCGCAGGGCTCGTCCGGGGGTGGTCAGGTGCTTGCGAAGGTTGTCCATGGTGCCGCCGTCGGCATAGTCCATGACGAAGTACGGCAGGCCGTCGGGGGTGTCGCCGATGTCGTAGACGCGCACGATGCGTTCGTCACGAATGCGGCGCAGCAAGCGGGCCTCGGCGACGAATCGGCGGCGCACATCGGCGTTCTGGGCCCAGTTCGCCGACAACACCTTGATGGCGACGGGAACGTCGAGATCGTCGTCGTGACCCTTGTAGACGGTCGCGAAAGACCCAGCGCCAATGCGCTGCGTCAGACGGTAGCGACCGATCCTGTCCATACGCCTTCCCGGGAAAGTGCTTGCAGTGTGCAGTCTGCCCGGCTGATCTGAGAAGACCGTGAGAGGAGCCTGTCTGTCGAGACGGTATCGTCTGCGGCCCCGCGCCGGAAGACCGGGCTTGGGACGAGCGGGTGGGGTGGGACGGTTCCCTAGACTGGTGGGGTGAACGAGACTGCAGGCGCCAACCCCGACGCTCAGCGTCCCTCGACGGGCCCCGGGGCGTCGCTTCCCCCCATGGGCTGGTACCCCGACCCGACCGATCCCGCCCAGGAGCGCTACTGGGAGGGCACCCGCTGGACCCACAACGTGCGCGATCCCCAGCCGGACGAGCGGTGGTCGGCGGGGTTGGGACGACCGGCCGCTCCCGTGGGCGACGCCCAGGCGCAGACCCCGCAGCAGTCGGCGGCAGGCCAGTCGCCCCACGCTGTCGGGCGGGCGCAGGGACCGGGGCACCCGACCCGGGGCCAGAACTCGCTGGCCCTGATCAGGCCTGTCACCGATGACGGTGTGCCGCTGGCGAGCTTCGGCCAGCGGCTGCTGGCCCGACTGCTCGACGGCATCGCGGTGTCGGCGATCGCGATCCCGTTGGCGTGGCCGTGGGTGCGCCGCTACGTCGACATCGTGTCCGCGGAGGCTTCCAAGGGAGTCATTCCCAACCAGCTCGAACTGGCCGAGAAGATCCAGGGGCCGGTGGCCGCCATCGCCCTGATCTGGGTGGCGGTGATGTTCGCCTACCAGTTGCTGATGGTCGGGCTCACGTCGCGCACGCTGGGCAAGCTGGCGTTGGGGTTGCGCATCGTCCCGGTCGGACGCGGGCACCAGCGCATCGGTTGGGGGTCGGCGCTGCTGCGGGCCCTCACGGTCGGCGGCACCGCCTTGGTGGACATCTCGATCGGTGTCGCGACGCTGATCGCCTGCCTGTGGTCGCTGCAGAAACCCCGATGCCAGGCGCTGCAGGATCGGTTTGCGCGCACGCAGGTCGTCAGCACGTCCTAGGCTGGTCGGCGTGCCACTGGACAATGCTGCCCTCGACGATCTGGCCGCCCACTTCGGTATCGCCACCGAGTTCTGGGACTGGAAGGGACGACACACCCAGATCAGCGATTCCGCCGTCGTCACCATTCTCGGTGCCCTCGGGGTGGACGCCTCCACTCCCGAGCAGGCCGCCGCGGCCGCGGACGAGGTCAGGCAACGTCCGTGGCGACGGGCCCTGCCGCCGTGCGTCGTCGTCGAGCAGGGCCAGACCCGCGTCGTCGACGTGCACGTTCCCGGGGGCAGCGGGGCCGGCGTCAGCGTCCGCACGGAAGACGGTCGGCTGATCCCGCTCGGGCAGGTCACCAACGACCAGCCCGACCGCGAGGTCGACGGGGTGTGGACCGGCGAGGCCAGTTTCATGCTGCCCGCCGACCTGCCGCTGGGCTACCACCGGCTGGTGCTGTTCAACGAGGGCCGCGAGCACGAGTCGGCGCTGATCGTCACCCCGACCTTCGTCGGCTTCCCCCGCAGCCTCGGTGACAAGCGGGTGTGGGGTTATGCCACGCAGTTGTACAGCGTGCGCTCGTCGCGCTCGTGGGGGGTCGGCGATCTGGTTGACCTGGCCGATCTGGGCACCTGGGCGCGCACGCAGACCTACGCCGACTACGTGCTGGTGAATCCGCTGCACGCGGCCCAGCCGGTTGCCCCCATGGAGCCCTCGCCGTACCTGCCGTCGAGCCGCACCTACATCAACCCGATCTACCTGCGCCCCGAGGCGATTCCCGAGTTCGCCGGCGTGGACGACGCCACTCGCGACCAGATCGAGTCCCTGCGGGCCGACCTGGTCGCCGAGGTCGGTGGTGCCGACCAGATCATGCGCAACGAGGCGATGTCGGCCAAGCTGCGCGCCCTCGAGATCCTCTACGAGGTGGGTCTGCCGCCCGCCCGTCAGATGGCCTTCGAGGGGTTCCTGCGCCGCGAGGGCCGATCCCTGCGCGACTTCGCCGTGTGGTCGGCGCTCTACGAGGTGCACGGCCCCGACTGGCGGCAGTGGCCCGAGGAGTTGCGTCGTCCGACGTCGCCGGAGGTGGCCGCGTTCGCCCGCGAGCACGCCGACCGGGTGCGGTTCTTCGAGTGGCTGCAGTGGAACTGTGAGCACCAGGTCTCGCTGGCCCACCAGTCCGCCAAGGACGCCGGCATGGCGCTCGGGCTCATCCAGGACCTCGCGGTCGGTGTCAGCGCCGCCGGTGCCGACACCTGGCGGCTCGCCGACGTGTTCGCGCAGGGGGTCACGGTGGGGGCCCCGCCCGATCAGTTCAACCAGTCGGGTCAGGACTGGGGGCAGCCGCCGTGGCGACCCGATCGCCTCGCCGACCTCGCCTACGCGCCCTTCCGCGAACTGGTGGCCGGCATCCTGCGGCACGCCGGCGGGGTGCGCATCGACCACATCATCGGCCTGTTCCGGTTGTGGTGGGTTCCGCAGGGTGGGTCGCCGAAGGACGGCGCCTACGTGCGCTACGACCACGAGGCGCTGATCGGCATTCTGGCGCTCGAGGCCTACCGGGCCGGTGCGCTGGTGATCGGGGAGGACCTCGGCACCGTGGAACCCTGGGTGCGCGACTACCTGTCCCGGCGCGGTCTGCTGGGCACGTCCGTGCTGTGGTTCGAGAACCACGACGACGGCAGCCCCCTGTCGCCCCAGGAGTGGCGTGAGTACTGCCTCGCCTCGGTGACCACCCACGACCTGCCGCCCACCACCGGCTACCTGGCCGGCGACCACGTGCGCCTGCGCCACGAGTTGGGTCTACTCACCGAGTCGCTGGACGACGAACTCGCCCACAACGAGGACGAGCAGCGGCGCCTGCTGAGCTACCTGCATGATCTGGGGTTGATCCGGCCCGAGGAGGGCATCGACGACGTCGAGGCCACCGTGCTGGGCATGCACCGCTTCCTGCTGGACACCCCGGCGCGGGTGCTCAACGTAGCGCTCACCGATGCGGTCGGCGATCGGCTCACGCAGAACCAGCCGGGCACCATCGACGAGTACCCCAACTGGCGGGTGCCGCTGTCGGGGCCCGACGGCGAGCCGATGCTGCTCGAGGACGTGTACTGCTCCGAGCGCGCCATGCGCGTGGCGGCCGTGCTGAACGGTTTCCACGCCGTGCCCGCACCCTGGGGGCCGCGCTGACCTCCTCACCTGCCCCGTGGCAGCGCATGCTCGCCGGAGCGGGTCTGTTGTCGTCCGACGGCAGTGTGCGGCAGACGATCTTCGCCGAGATGTCGGCGCTGGCGGCACGCACCGGCGCGGTGAACCTGGGGCAGGGCGCCCCGGACTACCAGGGCCCCGACGAGGTGTTGGAGGCGGCCCGCGAGGCCATCGCCGCCGGGCTCAACCAGTACCCGCCGGGCATCGGCTCGGCCACCTTGAGGGTCGCGATCGCCGAGCACCAGCGCACCTGGTACGGCCTCGAGCTCGACCCCGAGACCCAGATCGCTGTCACCGCGGGGGCCACGGAGGCCCTGGCCGCGGCCCTGCTCGCCCACGTGCGTGAGGGTGACGAGGTCGTCTGCTTCTCACCGACCTACGACGCCTACGCCGCCGTCGTGGCGCACGCCGGGGGAGTGCTGGTGCCGGTGCCGTTGCGGTTTCCGACCTGGCAACCCGACCCGGACGAGCTGCGGTCCGCCGTCACCGATCGCACGCGCATCATTCTCGTGAACACCCCGCACAATCCCACCGGCACGGTGTTCGACCGCGACCTGCTCTCGCTGGTGGTCGAACTCGCGCACCGCCACGACGCCCTGATCGTCACCGACGAGGTCTATGAGCATCTCGTGATGGTCGGCGAGCATGTGCCGGTGGCGTGTCTGCCGGGGGCCTTCGAGCGGACGATCACCATCTCCAGTGGCGGCAAGACCTTCTCGGTGACCGGCTGGAAGGTGGGCTGGGTGTCCGGCCCGGCGCAGCTGGTGACGGCCGTCGTCGCGGTGAAGCAGTACCTGAGTTTCTCCGGTGGCGCGCCGTTCCAGCCGGCCGTGGCGCTGGGACTTGGTCTGCCCCGGGAGCGCTTCGCACAGTCGGTGCGCGAGCTGACGGCACGTCGGGACCTGCTCTGTCGGGCGCTCACCGAGGCCGGTTTCGACGTGGCGGTGCCTGCCGCCGGCTACTTCGCGGTTGCCGACATCGGTGCGCGCGCGGGCGGCGACGGCGACGCCTTCTGCCGAGACCTGCCGCACCGGGCCGGCGTGGTGGCGGTGCCGGTGACGGCCTTCGTCCAACCGGACGAGCGGCCGCGAGTGCGGGGGCTCGTCCGATTCGCCTTCTGCAAGACCGACGCCGCCCTGGCCGAAGGGGCGCGTCGGTTGGCGACGCTGCGGGCGGGGTGGTGATGGCCCGCAACCCCATGGTCGCCACCCTGCTGCACCTGCGCGGGAACGGCCGGGCCGCGATCTACACCGAGCCCATGTGGGGGCTGTCGGTGCAGTTGGTGTTGCCGTACGCGTCGGTCTACATGCTGGCGCTGGGCGTGCACGACACCCAGATCGGGTTGTTGGCGACCGTCTCGATGCTGTCGCAGATGGTGTTCGGGCTGCTCAGCGGGGTGATCACCGACAAGCTCGGACGACGCGTCACCACCGCCGTGTTCGACGTCATCGCGTGGGCGATCCCGTGCCTGATCTGGGCGCTGGCGCAGAACTTCTGGTGGTTCCTGGTGGCGTCGTTGGTCAACGGTGTCTGGCAGGTGACGCAGAACTCGTGGGACTGCCTGCTGGTCGAGGACGTGAATCGCGACCAGATTCCGCGCCTGTACACGTTGGTCAAGGTCGCGGCGGAGTTCTCGTCACTGTTCGCCCCGATCGCCGCCTGGCTGGTGGCCGACCGCGGGCTCGAGACGGCGGTGCGCATCCTGTACCTGAATGCCTTCGTGATCATGGCGATCAAGATCTGGCTGCTCTACCGATTCACGACCGAGACCGCCGTCGGACGACTGCGGATGGCCGAGACCCGGGGCACGAGCATCTGGCGGTCGCTGTGGGGTTACCGCAGCGTGCTGGGGCTCATCGTGCGGTCGAAGGGGACGCTGTTCTCGCTGACCATCGCCGCCCTGGTGTCGGCGGTGACGTTGATCACCGGCACGTTCTGGCAGGTGGTCATCAACCAGCGCTTCGGCGTGCGGGACGCGCTGTTGCCGTTCTTCCCGATGGCGCGCTCGTTGTTGTCGGTGCTGTTCTCGTTCACGCTGATTCCGCTGCTGACCCACGCCAAGCACCTGCGGCTGCCCACCGTGCTGGGGTTCGCGGTCTATCTGGCCGGGCAGGTCACGCTGGTGGTGGCGACCGTCGCCCTCCCTGCCACCGCAGCCCAGGGCGGGGCCACCCTCGCCACCTATCTGTGGTTGGCCGTCTGCCTGGTGCTGGACGCCTTCGGCGCCGGGATGCTGTTCATGCTCGCCGAGTCGCTGGTGGCCCTGCACGTCGACCGCACGGAGCGCTCGCGCGTGATGGCGATCCAGCGCACGGCCGTGATGCTGGTCACGGCTCCGTTCGGCTGGATCAGCGGCTGGCTGTCGAGTCTGGACCGGATTCTGCCGTTCGTGCTGACCTCGGCGCTGTTGGCGATCGGCCTCGTGGTGGCGGCGCGGTGGTGGGTGACCACCCACGAGGACGAGTCCGAGCCGGCGGTCGCGGCAGCCTGACTATCACTCCCGTCGGTGCAGACGGGGTTGGTGGTTCTCGGGGTTGAGGTTGATGGAGCCCAGATCGAGCCGTTCGCCGCGGAGTGCGGTGCGGCGGGGCGCCAACCGGTGAGGATGCACAGCCCGGGCGCGCTGAGCGCCATTCCGGTTGATGTCGGGGCGAGTGGTCGCCGGGCGAGCGACGGCTGGTCGGGAGATGGGCCGCCCCCAGGTGGTGATGAAGACCAGACCGTCGGGTCGGGTGGGGGTGCCCGTGATCACGAACCGCCCCCGGTGGTGCTCACGGTGGTGGTGGGGGCACAGGCTGATCAGGTTGTCGGGATCGGTGGGACCACCGTCTCGCCAATGCACCAGGTGATGGTTCTCGAGGAACCCGGTCGCGGCACAGCCGGGGTAACGGCAGCCACGGTCGCGGTCCTCGACGAGTCCACGGACGCGACGCGGCACGATGCGGCGGCTGCGTCCCATCCTGACGGGAGTGCCTTCGGTCTCCCACACCGGGGACACCCGTCCGTCGCAGCTCAAAAGTCGGGTGATGGTGTCGGGCAGGGCGCCGGTTCGTCCGAGCCAGCCGTGGCCCGCGGTGTCGAGGTGGACGAGGATGCGGTACTGGTCACGACGGCCCTCGCTGCTCACGCTCTCGAGGGATCGGCGGCAGGCTTCGAGCAGGCCATCGGCGAGGGTGGCGTCTGGGTTGCCGGCCGTGAACAGGGCGTCCTTGCCCTCGCGCAGGGCCTGGTCGACGAGGGCGCCGTCGGCGAGGTCACAGTCGTAGACGAGTCGGTACCGGTCCGCACCGCGGTGAACGGTCAGGGTCGCGGGGCGGTGTTCGGGCTTGTCGCGGGTTTCCTCGTGCGGGGCTCGGGTGCGGTCGAAGTGGTAGCTGGCGACGACGCGGGCCAATTGGGTGCAGGTGACCGCTTCGGCGAGGTGGGCCACCTGCTCCATCGTCTCCACCGGAGAATCGGCGGGCAGGTGTCGGGAGATCACGGCGGCCTGGTCCAGGCTGATCGTGCCCACCCTCATCCGATCCGTCACGGGCGCGAGGTCGGCGGCGCGTTCCGCGACCCGCACCAACTGCCGGGCCTGGGCGTGGCCCAGGTTGGTGTACACCTGCAGCCAATGCTCCGGCGACCGGACGCCGTCGCCCGCCCAACCGGACGAGGCGATCAACTCCTGAGTGAACGCCACCAGATCGGCCTGCACCTGGCACAGCTCCGCCGCCAACTCCGACGCCCGACTCGTGCGCGCAGCCCAGCGCTCACCGTGGTCAAGACCGGTCAAGTCCAGACCAGCCGCGCGCTCGAGTTCGTCCATGACCCCACGCTACGAACCGACTCTGACAATTTTCATGTCCGCACCCTGGCAACCAGGCGCGATGGCGGCAGCCGGATTGTTCAGGCAACCAGGGGTGATTGCTGAACGTGGGCAGTGCATGCCCCGAAATGTCAGATCGTCCGTCTAGTGTGTCGGCCATGACAGAGGAAGAGGGTCAGGGGAAAGACCTCACCGTGGCCAGGGCGGATTCACTCCACGAGACGGAGGCGAGTGGCGTCCAAGCCATGATCTACCAGGCGATCTCGGTGCAACGACCCGCTGTGCTGCAGTACTTGATGTCCCTGCGGAGGGACAAGCCTGAGGCCACTCCGAGCGAGATTCTCACTGAGCTCGAGAAGCGGTACGTGACCGCAGTCACCGTTGCCAGCACCGGCGTGGGGGCCTCCGCGGCCATCCCTGGTGTCGGAATCCCGCTGGCGCTCGGGCTCGGAGCCGCCGACCTCCTGTTCTTCTACGAAACGAGTGCACTGTTCGTGCTGGCCGTGACCGAACTGCATGGGATCGAGGTCACCGACGCGGCACGATCTCGACCGCTGGTGATCGGCATGCTCCTCGGGGAGAAGTCCCAGAGCGCCATCCAGAAGGTGGTGATGGGCGCGGCCGGAGCAGGCAACGTTGCGGCTGCGCGCGACACCGCCACAGCCATGCTCGAAGCGACACTGCCCAAGGGCTGGGGAGAGGCTCTCACCACTCAGGTGCCAGACACCGCCTTGGGCCCACTCGGCATCGTGATTGCGAAGCAGGGTCTGAAGGAGGGCGGCAAGCTGGGAGCGGGCACCTTGGGGAAGGCATTGCCGTTCGGTGTGGGTGCCGTGATCGGGGGCGTGGGCAGCTTCACGTTCGGACGCGATGTCGTCAAGGCCTCCCGGATTGCCTTCCCTGAGACTCCTGAGCAGTTCCCGCCGTCTCTCGCGAACTTCGAAAAGCCAGATCCGGATACCAGCGAACCGTCGCGGGCCAGCCAGGCGATGTCGATGGCCGCTCAGGGCGCCAGCGAGTTCGGCGGCAAGGTTCGCAGCAAGGCGGTCGAGGCCGTCAACGTGTTCCGATCGGTCGACCTGGACGCAGACGGTGTTCCGGACGAGGCCCGCGCCGTCACCGCGGCCAAGAAGACCGGTTCGGCCGTGAAGGGTGTGGCCGGCAAGGGGGTCGGTGCCGTCGGTTCAGTCCTGCGGCGCAAGGGCAAGAAGGCACGGGACGACGATGCCCCTGAGGGCGAAAGTCAGGTGGACGACGCTGCCGACGACGACGTCATGACCTGAGCCAATGGCAGCTGCGTCGAGGGCGCACCCCTCAGCGCGGCACCACCCGGAACCGTCGCAACTGCAGAGACGGGTTCATCCGACGCACCCCCTCGAGGCGGTCGCGGGTCAGCCACGCCAGCGCCACCCCGGACGCTTCCTCACCCACCGTCGCCACCGCAACTCCCATCGGGTCGACGATCATCGACTGCCCGACGCCGACGGTCGGAGCATGGTCGGCGGCCGCCACCCACACCGTGTTCTCGAGCGCCCGGGCCGTCACCAGGGTGCGCCAATGCGCCTCCTTCAGCGGGCCTCGCACCCACTCCGCCGGCATCGCCACCACCTCGGCGCCGGCGTCGACCAACCAGCGTGTGACCTCGGGGAAGCGCAGGTCGTAGCAGGTCTGCAGTCCCACCCGGAACCCCGCCACGGTGAACACGACCGGGTCGCCGATCGGCCCCGGCTCGATCCATTCCGATTCGCGACCGCCGAAGGCGTCGTAGAGGTGCACCTTGCGGTAGCGGGCCACCACACCCGCCCCAGGCGCCACGGCGACGACCAGATTGCCGACCTTGTCAGAGCCGGGTTCGGTCGGTTCGCCGATCAGGCCGGCAACCAGGTGGGCGCCCAGGTCGTCCGCGAGTCGACCCAGGAATCGGACGAACGTGCCGTCCTCGCCCTCGGCATGGTCGCGCCACTTGGGCCCGAGGTCGCGGGTGAACCAGTTCGAGTACTCGGGGAAGACCACGAGCGAGGCGCCGCGGCCCACGGCCAGCCTGGCCAACCGCTCGATCTCCGACCGGTTCGTGGCCTCGTCGTCGGTGGGGGAGAACTGTGCGACCCCCAGACCGAGCGCGTCAGTGGGCGGTGTGGGTGTCGACACCGAGGCTCACCAGTTCCTCGCCCAGCGCGTCGTCGTTCTCGGGATGCACCGAGGCGGTCAGGTCGACCAGCACGCGGGTGCGGAAGCCCACGGCGGCAGCGTCGATCGCCGTCGCCTTCACGCAGTAGTCGTAGGCAAGCCCGCAGACATCCACCTCGGTGACGTCGTGCCGCCGCAGGAAGGCCTCCAGCGACTCGCCGTGCTCCTCTCCGCCCACCGTGCCCTCGAAGCCCGAGTAGGCGGCCGCGTGGGCCCCCTTGTCGAAGACGGCGGCAAACCCGCGCGGGTCGAGGTCGGGGTGGAACTCGGCACCGGGCGTGCCCACCACGCAGTGGGGCGGCCAGGAGTCGACGAAGTCGGGCTCGTCCGAGAAGTGCGGCCCCGGGTCGATGTGCTGGTCGCGCGTGGCCACCACCAGGTCGTAGCCGTGCTCGGAATCGAGCAGGTCGGCGATCCGGTCGGCGACGGCATCGCCGCCGGTGACCGGCAGGGCTCCCGCCTCGCAGAAGTCGGGCTGCACGTCGACGACGATGAGGGCTCGCTTGGTCATGGTCAGTCCTTCTGGTGGTGCGTCTCGGGTGGGGTGCGGTCGTACGGATTGGGGGCGGCATCGCCGTCGGCGTCGAGCATGATCGTGGGAATGGCCGGTTCGCCCTTCGAGATGCGCAGGGCCGAGCGCGGCAGTTCCGCGCGCGCCCGCGCGTGCCGCTCCCGGGCGACCGAGATGTCCTCGTGGCCGACCACCTCGCCACCGCGCACGAGCTCGACCAGCAGCGGGCGGTCGTTGCCGTCGTCGGCCGGGGTGGCATCGATGCCCACCACCTCGGCCTCCGCGTGGCCGTCGGCGCCGAGTCGGCGCAGCGCGAACTTGCGACCGCCGACGCTGCCCTTGTTGGTCGACTTCTTCGCCACCGGTTGCAGGGGGGCCGAGGGGTCGGACGAATCCGCTCTCGCCACCAGCTTGTAGACGAAGCCACAGGTCGGGTGTCCCGAGCCGGTCACCACGGAGGTGCCGACGCCGTAACCGTCGACCGGCGCACCCCGCAGGGCGGCGATCTGCCATTCGTCGAGATCGGAGGTGACGATGATGCGGGTCTTCTCGGCGCCCAGGTCGTCCAGCAGGTCACGGACCTCGCGGGCCGCGATGGCGAGGTCGCCCGAGTCGAGCCGCACGGCGCCGAGTCGTCCGCCGGTCAACTCCACCCCAGACCGGACGGCCCGTTCCACGTCGTAGGTGTCGACCAGCAGCGTCGTCTGCTCGCCGAGCGCGGCGAGCTGGGCGCGGAAGGCGTCGTCCTCGGAGTCGTGCAGCAGGGTGAAGCTGTGCGCCGCGGTGCCGGCCGTCGGCACCCCCCACAGACGCCCGGCCTCCAGGTTCGAGGTCGAGGCGAAGCCGGCGATGTGGGCCGCGCGGGCGGCGGCGACGGCGCTCCACTCGTGGGTGCGCCGCGATCCCATCTCGATCACGGGGCGCTGCTCGGCCATCGACGTCATCCGGCTGGCCGCCGAGGCGATCGCAGAGTCGTGGTTGTAGATCGACAGGAACAGGGTCTCGAGAATGCAGGCCTCGGCGAAGCTGCCCTCGACCACCAGCAGGGGCGAGCCGGGGAAGTAGATCTCGCCCTCGGGGTAGCCCCAGATGTTGCCCGCGAACCGGTAGGCCGACAGCCACTCGGCCAGCTCGTCGTTGGCCACCCCGGTGCGCACCAGCCAGTCGACCGACTCGTCGTCGAAGCGGAACTCCTCCAGGGCACGCAGGGCCCGACCGACGCCGGCCACCACGCCGTAGCGACGCCCCTCGGGCAGTCGCCGGCCGAACAGCTCGAACACCCCGTGCCGCGAGGCCGTGCCGTGCGCCAGGGCCGCCCGCACCATCGTCAGCTCGTAGTGGTCGGTGAGCAACGCTGTGGTCATGCCCGCCAGCTTATGGGGCTGCGGCCCGCTGCCCGGGCGGTCGGCCATACTGGGGGCATGTCTGTTCCCGTCACGCCGGCCGGTGGCACCGCGACCGTCGAGCAGACCAGTCCGACTGGCCAGCTCGAACCGGGGTGGGTGACGCTCGTCTGGGACGACCCGGTCAACCTGATGAGCTACGTTGCCCACGTGTTCGCCACCTACTTCAGCTACACCCGCGAGAAGTCCGAGGAACTGATGTTGCAGGTGCACAACGAGGGCAAGGCCGCGGTCAGCCACGGCACCCGCGAAGAGATGGAGCGCGACGTCGCCGCCATGCACGGATTCGGCCTGTGGGCCACCGTGGACAGGAACTGAGGTGGGCCGGTTCACGCGCAAGGGGGTGCAGACCGTGCTCGTGCTCGAAGGCGCCGAGGACGAACTGCTGCCCAATCTGGTGCAGCAGTTGCTCGACGTGCTCGAGCACGACCAACCCCACCCGACCCCCGCCGACCCCGGCTCGCACACCGAGGACGACCCGTTCGGTGCCTGGGAGGCATCGTTCTCGGAGGCCGAGTCGATCGAGGACGAGGACTTCACCGACCCCGACCCGATCACCGCGCGGCTGTTCCCGGCCGCCTACACCGATGATCCCGAGGCCGCCTACGACTTCCGCAGGTTCACCCAGGCCGACGAGCGCCGCCGCAAGATCGCTGAGTGCCGGCGGGTGCTCGACGACCTGGAGCACCTGTCGTCGTCGGGTCGGGTGCGCATTCCCGCCGACCACCAGCAGGACTGGCTGCGCACCCTCAACAACCTGCGGCTGGTGCTGTCGGTGCTGCTCGGGATCACCGACGAGATCAGCGCCGACGAGGCCGCCCAACTGCCGGACGACGACCCGCGCGCCGTCGTGCACCACTACTACGCGTGGCTCGGCTGGATGCTGGAATCGCTGCTCGAGACGATGGCCCCGTGAGGATGTCTCAATGAGCGCGCGCGCCCCCATCGGCGTCTTCGATTCCGGCTTCGGCGGGCTGACCGTCGCCCGCAGCATCGTCGACCTGCTGCCGCACGAAGACATGGTTTACCTCGGTGACACCGCCCGCGCGCCGTACGGGCCTCGTCCGATCGCCGAGGTGCGCGAGTACGCGCTGCAGTGTCTCGACCGGCTGGTCGCGCACGGCGTGAAACTGCTGGTGATCGCGTGCAACACGGCGTCGGCGGCGGTGCTGCGCGATGCCCGCGAGCGCTACGACGTGCCCATCGTCGAGGTGGTGCTGCCGGCCGCCCGCCGCGCCGCGGCCACCACCCGCAACCAGCGGGTCGGGGTGATCTGCACGCGCGCCACTGCCACCTCGCGCGCCTACGACGACGCCCTGGCCGTGGCCCCGCAGATCTCGCTCACCACCCAGGTCTGCCCGCGTTTCGTGGAGTTCGTCGAGGCCGGCATCACCGGCGGTGACGAGCTGCTGTCGGTCGCTCGCGATTACCTCGCCCCCGTGCAGGCCGCCGGAGTCGACACGCTGATCCTGGGCTGCACCCACTATCCGCTGCTGTCGGGCGTCATCAACTACGTGCTGCGCGGGTCGGTGAGCCTGGTCTCCAGCGCCACCGAGACCGCCGAGCAGGCCTATGCGGCGCTGGCGGCGGCCGACCTGCTCAGCGAGGCCGGTCGTCCGGCGCAGCGGTTGTTCCTCACCACGGGCGACGAGGAGCGGTTCTCGGGGATCGCCTCGCGGCTCACCGGCGGCTTCGTCGACGAGGTCATCCGGGTGCACATCGGCTGAGCCGAACAACCCGCAGTAGGCTGGGCGCCGATTCACGAACGACACCCAAAACTACTTCTGGAGGAACCATGTGCTCACGCGTCACCTGCGCCACCTGCGGCAAGCCGACCTGGCAGGGCTGCGGCGAACACATCGAGCAGGCCCTGGTCGGAGTGCCCGAGGCCGATCGGTGCCAGTGCCCGCGCTGAGTCAGTAGGGTGTTCGGCATGGCCGACACCCGCGTCGATGGACGCAGCGCAGACCACCTTCGACCCGTGACCATCACCCGGCGGTGGCTCGACCATGCCGAGGGTTCGGTGCTCGTGGAGTTCGGCAAGACCCGCGTGCTGGTCGCCGCCTCGGTCACCGAGGGCGTGCCCCGCTGGCGCAAGGGGACCGGGGAGGGCTGGGTCACCGCCGAGTACGCGATGCTGCCCCGTGCCACCCACGACCGCTCCGATCGCGAGTCGGTGCGCGGCAAGATCGGTGGGCGCACCCACGAGATCAGCCGCCTGATCGGACGATCCCTGCGCGCCATCGTCGACACGCGCGCCCTGGGCGAGAACACCATTCAGCTGGACTGCGACGTGCTGCAGGCCGATGGCGGCACCCGCACCGCCTCGATCACCGGCGCCTACGTGGCCTTGGCCGACGCCGTCGAGTGGCTGCGTGCCCGCGGTGCCCTCAAGGGCGAGCCGCTCAAGGATTCCGTGCAGGCGGTCAGCGTCGGCATCGTCGACGGCACCCCGATGCTCGACCTCGCCTACACCGAGGACTCCCGGGCCGACACCGACCTGAACCTGGTCGTCTCGGGCAGCGGTCGCTTCATCGAGGTGCAGGGCACCGCCGAGGGTGACCCGTTCGACCGCGACGAACTCAACGCCCTGCTCGACCTCGGGTTGAAGGGCTGCGCCGAACTCAAACACCTGCAGGAGACTGCACTCGGAAGGACTGACCAGTGAACGACGAACAGCACGGCTGGTTGGCCGACGTGGTGCGACCCGCTGGTCCCGCCCTGGTGTTGGCCACGCACAATCCGAAGAAGCTCGTCGAGATGCAGCGACTGCTCGAGGAACTGCAGGTCGAGGCGACGGTGCTCGGCCTCGCCGACCTGCCGAACAGCCGGGTGCCGCGGGAGACGGGCAAGACCTTCGAGGAGAACGCCCTGATCAAGGCGCGCGCCGCGGCGGCCGAGCACGGGTTGCCGGCCCTGGCCGACGACTCGGGTCTCGAGGTCGACGCACTCAACGGGATGCCCGGCATCCGCTCCGCTCGCTGGGCCGGCCCCGAGGCCACCGACGAGGAGAACCTCGAACTGCTGCTGCGCCAGATCGACGACGTCGACGAGGCCGATCGGGGCGCCAGGTTCGTGTCGGCGATGGCGCTGGTGGTGCCCTCGTCCGATGGTGAGCTGACCGAGCACGTGGTGCGCGGGGAGTGGCCGGGGCGGATCACCGCCGAGCCGACCGGCTCGGAGGGATTCGGCTACGACCCGATCTTCGCGCCGGCCGACGCCAAGGGCACCGCGGCCCAGCTCGACCCCGCTGACAAGGACGAACGCTCCCACCGCGGGCAGGCGCTGCGCCTGATCCTGCCGAAGGTGGTCGAGACCGTCACCGCCACGACGGGGGCCTGACCGGTGCAGCAGTACCACGACCTGGTGCGGCTCATCCTCGACCAGGGGGTGGCGAAGTCCGACCGCACCGGCACCGGAACGCTCAGCGTCTTCGGCCACCAGATGCGCTTCGACCTGCGCGCCGGCTTTCCGCTGCTGACCACCAAGAAGGTGCACACCCGCTCGGTGTTCGGTGAGTTGCTGTGGTTCCTGCGCGGTGACACCAACATCGCCTGGCTGCACGAGAACAAGATCTCCATCTGGGACGAGTGGGCCGACGCCTCGGGCGAACTGGGGCCGGTGTACGGCTACCAGTGGCGGTCGTGGCCCGACCCCGACGGTGGCCACATCGACCAGATCGCGGCCCTGATCGAGGGGTTGCGGACGAATCCCGACTCGCGCCGGCACATCGTCAGCGCGTGGAACGTGGGTCAGTTGGACGAGATGGCGCTGCCCCCGTGCCACGCCTTCATGCAGTTCTACGTGGTCGACGGCCGGCTCAGCTGCCAGCTGTACCAGCGGTCGGCCGACGTCTTTCTCGGGGTGCCGTTCAACATCGCCTCCTACGCCCTGTTGACCCATCTCATTGCTCAGGTGGCGGGGCTCGAGGTCGGCGACTTCGTCCACACTCTTGGTGATGCGCACCTGTACGTGAACCACCTCGACCAGGCCAAGCTGCAACTGACCAGGGAGTTCCGCCCCCTGCCGACGCTGCGGCTGAACCCCGAGGTCACCGAGATCGACGCCTTCACGCTGGCCGACATCGAGGTGGTCGGGTACGACCCGCATCCCGCGATACCCGCCCCGATCGCCGTCTGAGTCCGATCGCCGTCCGAGACCGTCCCCGAGGAGACCGATGCAGATCATCAGCATTGCCGCCGTTGCCGAGAACCAGGTGATCGGGAACGGACCCAAGATTCCGTGGCACCTGCCCGAGGACTGGGCCCGGTTCAAGGAGCGCACCATCGGGAACTTCCTGGTGATGGGCCGCGAGACCTTCGAGCAGATCGGGCGTCCGCTGCCCAATCGCACCACCATCGTGGTCACCCGCAACCCCGACTGGCGGCCGCCGAAGGGGCAGGGTGCCACCCGCGTGATGGTGGCCAACTCGATCGAGGAGGCCATCGAGACGGCTCGAACCGACCGCATGCACGCCCGCGACAACACCATCTTCGTCGCCGGTGGCGCGCAGATCTACGCCCAGTCGATGAACCTGGTGACCGGCCTGGACATCACCGAGGTGCACCAGTCGCCCGAGGGTGACGCGCTGTTCCCCGAGGTGACCGAGGCCGACTGGGCCGAACTGAGCCGCGACCCGCAAGAGGGCTTCGACTTCGTCCGCTACGCCCCCGTCACCCACACCGACCGCCTCGACCTGCGCCCGGCCACGATGGCCGACGTGGACGACTGGCTGGCCCTGCACTCCGACCCGGAGGCGTTCCCGTTCGCCCCCGACGGGCCGATCTCGACGATCGAGGAGGCCGAGGACGAACTGGGCGAGTACCTGGTGAGCTGGCTGAACCACGGGCTCGGCTACTGGTTGGCCCGCGAACGGGAGACCGGTGACCTGGTCGGTGCCGGTGGCATGCGCGCCATTCGGCTGCCCAACGGCGACTCGGTCTGGAAGCTCTACTACCGGCTGGTGCCGGCGAAGACCGGGAACGGTTTCACCCCCGAACTGGTGCAGGCGGCCGTCGCCCAGCTGGCGCGTATCGACGCCCAGGCGCGGGTGCGTGCGGTGATGCGCAACGAGAACGCCGAGGCGATCCGGGTGGTCGAGAGCCTGGGCCTGACCCCCCACGGGTCGACCCAGAACGAGGCCGGCCAGGAGCAGACCGTCTACCAGGGCGTCGTCGGCGACCTGGTCTGAGGTGCGCGCCACCGCCTCGGTGCTGCATCTCGACCTGGACGCGTTCTTCGCCTCGGTCGAGCAGCGCGACAAGCCGTCGCTGCGGGGCAAGCCCGTGGTGGTGGGTGGGGTCGGGGCGCGCGGGGTGGTGGCCACGGCCTCGTACGAGGCGCGCGCGTTCGGGGTGCGCTCGGCGATGGCCGGCGGCGAGGCCAGACGGCGGGCGCCGTACGCGGCCTTCCTCAGCTCCAGGTTCGCCGCCTATCAGCAGTCGAGCCGCATCGTGATGGCACTGCTGCGGGAGTACTCGCCGCGGGTCGAGGCGCTCAGTCTCGACGAGGCCTTCGTCGATCTCGCGGCCGGCGACGTCGACTGCTCGTCGGTCGAGGGGCTGCAGGTGCTGGCGGAACGGCTGCGCGCCCAGGTGGTCGAACGCACCGAGGGGCTGACCGCGTCGGTGGGCATCGGTTCGAGCAAGTTCATGGCCAAGGTGGCCAGCGAGTTGGGCAAGCCCGACGGCCTGCACGTGGTTCGTCCGGGAACCGAGGTGGCGACGATCGCGCCGCTGCCGGTGCGCGCCATTCCCGGGGTCGGGCCCGTCAGTGAGGAGAAACTGCACCGGCTGGGCATCCACACCGTCGCCGACGTGCAGCGGGCGTCGCTGACCGAACTGACGCGGGAACTGGGGGCCTCGTGGGCGGCCGGCCTGCACGGGTTCGCGTTCGCCCGCGACGACCGGCCCGTCGAGAGTGAACGGGAAACCAAGTCGATCTCGGTCGAGGACACCTTCGAGACCGATCTGGTCGACCGCGGCGAGCTCGAGACCATCCTCGACCGGGACGCCGAGGTGGTCGTCGCCAGGCTGCGCCGGCACGGCTTCTTCGCGCGCACCGTGACCATCAAGGTGCGCTTCGCCGACTTCACCACCCACACCCGGTCTCGCTCGTTCATCGGAGGCACCGATTCCGTCGAGCGGGTGGCGCGCGCCGGCCGCGACCTGCTCGCAGGGCTCGATCTGCGCGAGGGGGTGCGGCTGCTCGGCATCGGGGTCTCGGGCTTCGTGGGCGCCGCCCAGGAAGAGTTGTTCGAGGTCGAGTCGGACGATTCCGGGGTGGTGACGAGCTCGGTCACGGGGTCTGCAGCTGATGGGTCTGGTGGCGACGGGCAGGCCGACGAGCGCTCTGTCGACCAGCACAGGGGTGGGCCGTTCGGACGACGGCGCGACCGCGGTTTCATGCCCGGGGTCGAGGTCGAGCACGACGAACTCGGACGAGGCTGGGTCTGGGGGACAGGTCTGGGGCGGGTGACCGTCAGGTTCGAGACCCGCCTGACCCCCCACGGCCCGGTGCGCAGTTTCCTCGACGACGACCCGCAGCTGACCCGCGCCGTTGACCTGCTGCCGATGGCCTGGGAGCCGCCCGAACCTGCGGACGAGTCCCCAGCACCCCCGGCTGAGTAGGGTGAACGCCATGGCCGGCTCCCTCGACCCCCCCGACTCCCTCGACCCCGTGCTCGATGCCCTGACCGCTCACCTGGGTGACCGCGAGGCCACCCGGCTGCGGGACAGGCTGGACACCTTCTCGAACCTGCCCAACACCATTCGCGGCGTGGCGAAGTGGCCGAGCGACCCCGCCCTCGAACGAGTCGCCCTGGCGGTGATCGACGAGCTGCGCCAGCACGAGTCCATGATGGAGTGGCCCGGTCAGGATCTGTGGGGCCTGCTCAGCGTGGCGGCCCGGGCCGACGACACCGTGCTCGACCGTGCGCTGGTGGAGCCCCGCGAGTCCGACCTCACCAAGCTGGCGAGCATCCGCCGGGCGACCACCAAGCACCACCGCGAGCTGGCCGCACCGCAGCCCGTCGAGTCAGACGCGGGGGACCTGCCCGCCAAGGTCTCCGAGGTGAAGCGGTGGCTCGTGGCGCACCCCGATGCCCGCGCCGAACAGTTCGCGGCGCGCCCCCGTCAGAAGGCCGCCGAGCGTCTGGCCGCCGTCCGTGCCCTCGGTGAGATCGGCGGAGCCGGCGCCCTCGAGGTGCTGCGTGGCTACGCCAGCGACCGGCACTCCGACGCCATGCTGGCCGAACTCCACCGGGCCTGGTCGTCGTTCGACCGCCGCCAGTTCGCGGCGGCCGTGTTTCGTCCGAACCCCCACACCCTTGGTCTGGGAATCTGCGCCACCGTCGCCGGGATCGAGGCCGTCGAGGGGTTGGGTTCGCTCGACGTCGGCCTGACCAGGGAGGCCAGCCTCGCCGAGGTCGCTGCCTGCACGTCGCTGACCGACCTGCGCGTGCGGGCCGTCGACCTGCCGGGATTCACGTCGGTCGAGCCGCTGCTGTCGCTGTCGAACCTGGTGAGCCTCGAGCTCACGGGGGTGACCCGTCAGGCCGACCTGAGCGTGCTCGCCGGGTTGCCCGTCGAGCGGCTGCGCATCGATCTCGACGGCCACGACGGCACGTTCCTGCTCGACCTACCGCGGCTGACCCGGATCGTCATCTCGGGCGGGTCGGTGCCGGACGACTCCCGCGGGGTGATCGACGACATCGAACCGAGGCCCGCCCATGCGGGGTTGGCGGGGGTCTGCCTCGCGCTGGCCAAGCGGGGAGTGCAGGTCGTGACCTACGCGTATCAGCGCTCCTGGGTGGGCCCGCTGCTCGATGAGGCCCACGGCGATCCGCAGGTCACGGTGGTCGAGCAGGCGGGGTTCGTGGCCCTCACCAACGATCCGAACCAGGCCGCCGCACTGAGCACCCGGTTGCGGTCGAACCTGCTGCCCTAGGCTGGCGTCATGCGTGATCTCGTCCTCGTGGCCAATGCCGGCGACGGCACCGTCTCCAGCTTCCGCTTCACCGGGGGAACCCTCGAACCGCTGACCGCCAGCCCCGTCGGGCAGGGCTGCGGCACCTTCGTGGTGGACGAGGCGCGAGACCTGGTCTACGCCGCCAGCAAGTCTCCCTCGATCGACACCTTCCGGCTCGATCGTGGCACCGGCACTCTGACCCGGCAGACGGTCGGAGACGAGGCGGTCTCGACCCCCGTCGAGGCGTCCATGGCCTACGTCGACCTCGCCCACGACGGCTCCGTGCTGGTCGCCGCCTCGTACGGCGGTGACGTCGCGCAGACCTGGACCGTCGACGAGTCCGGGGTGCTCACCGGCCCCGTCGCCCAGGTGGAGTGGCACCGGGCCCACTGTGTCGTCGTCCGGGGCGACCGGCTGTACGTGGTCTCGCTGGGTGCCGATCTCGTGGCCCAGTACGAGCTCTCACCTGCGGGGGAGCTCACCCCGCTCGATCCGCCGACGGCGGCGGCCCCGGCCGGCTCGGGCCCGCGGCACCTGGTGTTCGCCGCCGATGGACGCCACGCCTTCGTGGTCACCGAGTTCTCGGGCGAGGTGCTGACCTTCGACGTGGACGAGTCCACGGGTGCGCTCACCCCGAGCTCGGCGCGGGCGTTCTTCCCGCCCGACGCCGGGCTCTCGCACAGCCGACTCGGGGCACCGCCGCTCGAAGAACACCTCATCTGGGGAGCCGACGTGCACCAGGCCGGTGGTCACGTGCTGGCCACCGAGCGAACCACCTCGACGCTGGCCAGCCTGCCGCTCGCCGACGACGGGTCGCTCGGTGAACCCGTCGCCAGGCTGTCGACCCCGACGCAGCCGCGTGGGTTCTGGGTGCTGGACGATGCCCGTCACGCCGTGGTCGCCGGCGAACGTGCCACCGAGGTGGCGCTCGTTGAGATCGCGGACGACGGCTCGCTGGTCGAGCTCGGCCGGTTCGAGACCGGCGCCGGCGCCAACTGGGTGCGCGCGGTCTGACGCGGCCTCACAGGTCGCGGGCGAACAGGGCGTAGTGGTTGCAGGCCGTGATCAGCGACTTGGCGTAGATCGCCGTCGGGTTGTGTTCCGCGCTCAACGACCCCACCAGCCCCGCCCCACGGGCCAGGGTCTCCTGGGCGAGCTCCATGATCAGCGCCGCCCCGAGCCCGGGAACGGTGACGCCGGTCCAGGCCGACACATACCGCTCGGCCCGCAGCCGTCGGGGGGCGAATCGTCCGCGCAGCGCGCGCCCCAGCCGCAGCGCCGTCGGCCCCGACGAGGGGTGCAGCCCCAGCCCATGGTCGGGCAGCGCCACCTCGAAACCCTCGGTGACCCCGTCGCGTACCGCGAACCACACCATGCTCGGGTCGGCCACCAGCCTCAACCCATCGAAGGCCACCCCAAATCCGCGCCGTGACAACGGACGATACCCGGGCATGTCGGCGTAGAGCCGGTGGAAGAGATCGTGCAGCCGATCGAGCGTGAGCTCCCACTCGCCGGGCCTGGGGTGCACGAACTGCCAGTCGGCGAACCGCTCCCGGCGGGCCCGCAGGCGGGGCAACAGCCGGTCGAGATCGGCCGCCGGCACAGGGTCGTGGAAGGTGCTGGTCCAGCGCCCGCACTCCGACATTCCGGCCGCCTCGAACCAGGCGGCGTGATCGGGCGGGTTGAGCGGTTCCAGGAAGTAGGGGTCGCGCTCGAAGCCCGAGACCTTGAGGCGGTAGCGATTCCAGAACGACCCGTCGATGGGGCCGACCAGCCGGCTGCGGCCGCTGTCGGCCGCCACCGTGGCCGCCCAGTCGAACAGCCGCAGGGCGACCGACTCGTCCGTGGCCTGCAGGAAGCCGACGTGCGCCTCGTCGGCGTGCTCCGGCGACGTCGTGGGGTGGGTCAGGGTGACCGCGATCCGGCCCACCGGACGGTCGCCGTGGCGGGCGATCACCCCCACCGTGGTGGCGCCCTCGCTGAGCGCGTGGCGCCCCAGCAGCAGCCCCCGTTCGACGTCGAGGTCGTTGCTCCACGTGCCCGGACGATTCAGCGCCGGCACCAGCGCGCAGAACTCGTCCACGTTCGCGAAGGTGACCGCGTGCAGGCTGATCATGACTCCACCCTACGGACGATTCCGCGGCTGCCGTCGACCTCGACCGGGCTGCCTTCGGCCAGCAGGCGGGTGGCGTCGGTGACCCCGACCACGACCGGCACCCCGAGCTCGCGGGCGACGATGGCGGTGTGCGACAGCGCCGACCCCCGCTCGGCCACGACGGCCGCGCACCGAGGCAGCACGTAGATCCAGCCCGGGTCGGTGGTGGCGGTGACCAGCACCGCACCGTCGACGTCGGCGTCGAGCAGGTCGGCCGGGTCGTGCACCACCCGGACGACACCGCGACCGGAGCCCGACGAGACACCGCTGCCGCGCAGTTCGCCGGCGAGGGTGGCCTCCCCGGACGGCCGCGGAGCGCCCTGATCCACCAGTCGGTGCAGGTCCACCGGCCGGTGCAGGTCGAACGGTTCGCCGACGAAGGTCAGCCTGCGCAGGTCGGGCAGGCCCGCGAAGTCGTGCTGGTCGTGTTTGCGCGAGGCGACCCGAGCGGCTGCGTCGGCGGGAGGATCGAACAACTCGTCGATCGTCAGCCAGAACACGTCGTCAGGTGCCTCCACCGCTCCCGACTCGGCCAGCAGCACCCCCGCCCTCAGGGCGATGTCGCGCACCAGGCCGTGCACCCGGGCCCGGTCGAGCCGTGACGACTCCCGCAACCGGATGGCCTCGTCCGCCTTGGCCTGCAGCCAACCCCCGCTCCCGCGGGGGCGAGGCGGCCTCACCCGCCCCTGCCCGAACGCCGTCAGGGCCTGCACCACCAACCACGAATCGGTGCGAGGGGTGCGCGACTCGAGCTTGAGTTCGGCCAGTCCGCGGTCGCCGAACTCGTCGACCACGGCCCGCACCCGGTCGCGGAAGTCATCGCTCCCGGCCAGCCACTCGGCCGCCTGCTCCCGCGTGGTGATCCACGACAGGTCGGGCGCCGACCGGGCCAGGTCCGACCAGGCCAGCGCCGGCCGTAGGCTCTCGACCTCGGCGACCGCGCCGCCGCCGTTCGTGCCCGCGCCGGAAGGCAGCACGAACGCGCGCACGTCGTTCAACAACGTCAGGTCCCAGTGCGAGACCAGGTCGTCGACGAGTCGGTCGAAGATCGACCGCAGGTCGGCGAGGTTGGTGGCCCGGGCGATCAGCGGACGAGCCCACGCGCTCGTCTCCCGCACCCGACGGGAGAGGTCGGTGAGCTCCCGAGGCGTCCGGTGCAGGGAGCGCACGAGGTTGACCACCACCCGCGCACGTTGGCGGGCGGTCACCCGTACTGCCGGACGATTGCCACCCTCGGGCACTCCCAGCGAGCGTCGCCAGATGGCGGTGTAGCGGTCGGCGAACGGCATCAGCGCCATCACGCTGTACCAGTTCTCGAGCCGGTACCACAGGCGCCCCGTGTTGGCGACGGCCATGCCCGCCAGCACGGGAGCGAACTCCTCGACGAGGGCCGGGTCGTCGGCCAGTCGTTCGGCCAGCCGGGTGAAGACCAACCGGTAGGTGAGCGGCACGAAGCTGGCCGTGAGCGGAAGGACCAGCCCCGGGTAGTTCTCGACGATGTTCGAGGTGTCGAGGGTGATCGTCTGGCCGGCGGGCAGCGTGGTGATGCGTCGGCACTGCAGCAGCCACAGCTGGCCGTCGGCCCACGCCCATTCGAGGTCGACGGGGTGCCCGGCGGCCCGTTCGACTCGTCCGGCGGCCGCCACCAGTTGCCGGACGAGGTCGTCCGGCACGTCGGGCCCTCCCACTTCCCTGTGTCGCCAGGCGCGTCCGTCGGCGGTCGACGTGGTCACCGTCGTGGTCGGACGGTCCCCGGCCACGACCGCCCCGGGCCCCTCACCGGCGCTGACCACCACCAGGTCGAGCACGCCGGCGGGATCGGCGGAGAACACCACCCCCGACAGGTCGGCGTCGACCATCCGCTGCACCACGACCGTCATCGACGCCGTCGCCCCGCTCGCCCGGACGCGCTCGACGGCGTCGGCCACCCGGTCGGTGGGCACGTCGAGTTCGGTGAGGTAGTGCCCGGCCTTCGTCGCCAGCCCGTCCTCGTCGTCGGCGGACGAGCGCACGGCCCATCGTCCGCCCTCGCCCACCGCGGGAAGCTCGGGCACCGGCTCACCGGGGGCGATCTCGACCCAGTCGGGCACCGGTTCGCCGGCGGCCCGCAGCAACCGCAGTCCCGCGGCCTTCCCGCCCATCAGAAGCGGCCCCATCAGAAACGACCGAGGAAGAGGTTGACCGCGACAGCCAGCACCATCAGTCCCTCGACCCCGTAGGTGTAGCGGTCGACCTTGGGGCCGAATGCGAACCGGCCGGGGTCGCGCAGCCAGCGGATGATCGTCCACGTGATCCACGCCAGGTTCAGTACCAGCGGGATCATCGCCAACCGCGAGACGGCGAAGACCAGCGTCAGGTTGGTGAGCACGTCGACCCAGATGATGGCCAGCACGAACCAGGCGGCCTTCCGGTGACCCCACAGCGACGAGTAGGTGACGTAAGCGGTCTCCTCCTGCGGGGCGCGAATCTTGCGAGCGATCTCCCAGATCAGGCTGGGGAAGTACATCGTCCACGCCAGCAGCACCGTGGTCAGGGTGAACGGCTGCAGTCCGTACTTGATGACGCCGAACGAGATCACGTAGATGTTCATGATCATCATCACCGGGTTGTGGGTGACCAGGGCCAGGAACAGATTGGGTTGGATCCTGGCCCGCGCGAAGAACCACAGCGACATGGCCGCCCCGTAGGCGTAGAGCACGGCGAAGAAGGCGAGATTGTTCATCACGGCGACGTTGGCGGCCACCACCACGACGACGTTGATCACTTGCAGAATGCGCAGGTCGGACAGGCGCACCCGACCCGACGGCACCGCCCGGTGGGGGAACAGCCGGCGGTCGACCTCGGTGTCCTTCAAGTCGTCGGCGATGCGCAACATCAGCAGGAACCCGAAGACCGTGACGGTGCCGACGACCTCCTGCCAGCCCAGCTCGAAGTTGCGCACGTCGTAGTTGAGCAGCAGCACGAAATAGATCTCGAAGAACACAATCGCCGAGATCAACAGCCGCGACGCCGGTGGGTACATCTCGGCCAGGTAGTCGGCGATCCGGCCGAACCACGTGGGTCGGGCCGCGACGTCGGGCAGGTCAGGCATGGGCACGTCCGATCGGTTCGTGGGCGAGCACACGGGTCTCGACCGGGCTGTCGACCAGGTCGGCATCAAGGCTGATCCGCCCGGGCTCCAGCAGCAGCACCAGGGTCGACCCGCCGAGTTCGAACCGCCCGGCCTCCTCACCACGGACGGCCCGTGGGCCCGTGGCCAGGTCGATGCGCCCGACCAGCAGGGCGCCGACCGCCACGAGGCAGACCCGCCCGAAGACCGGAGAGTCGACCAGCACCCAGCGGCGCGAGTTGGTGACCAGGAAGGGAGCCGTGCCCAGCGGGCCGACCGTGTGCAGCAGCCGGCGCGTGGTCGCGGCGCGCACGACGCGCCCCGAGACCGGGTGCGAGAAGCGGTGGGCGTCGTCCACCGTCAACCGCACCACGACCGCGGTGCCGTCCTCGAACTGGGCCGCCACCTCGGCGTCGCCGAGCAGTTCGGTGACGGTGAGCTCGTGGCTCTTCACGCGCAGCCGGTGCCCGTCGAGGGCCGCCACCCGCAGTTTCCCGTCGGCGGGGCTGAGCAGCAGGCGCTCGTCCGCAGGCACGGGGCGGGCGCCGGGGGCGAACCGGCGCACGAAGAACTCGGCGAAGCTGCGCCAGCCGTCCGCGGGGGGCTCGAAGTCTGTGAGGTCAATGCCGAACGACCGGACGAAACCGTCGATGCCCCGGCGCGAACCGGGCAGGCGGCGGGGGATCGCGGCCAGTTCCGAGAACCAGGGGTGGGTGACCAGCGGCAGCAGCCCCCGCAGGCGGCCGTGCAGCAGGCGCAGCCCGGCGTCGGCGAACTGCCGCTCGGGCAGCAGACGGCCGGTGCGGCGATCGCGCACCAGCGTGGGGGTCGCCTCGTCGGTCACGAGGCCACGGCCCAGGCCACGATCACGGCCACCGCCAGCACCCCGAAGACCGCGTAGGCGGCCCCGCGCGGTTTGGTGACGGGCACGTCGATCACGAACAACAGCCCGAGCACCGCCAGCAGCCCCGCCCACCCCCAGCCGAGAGCCGCGGGCGCGAACCGGGCCAGCGGCCACGCCAGCACGGGCAGCACGAGGGCGGCGTAGGTCACCGGCAGACCGCGGTAGTGACTGACGGGCGTCGAGATCGTGGGGGGTTCGTCGCCGTCCGCATCCTGGGAGACCGTGAACGCCGCCAACCTGGTCACGCCGGCGGCCACGTAGAGCGCCCCCACGACGGCGGCCACCCACGGGCCGGTGACGGTGGCCGCGATGGCCACCGGCAGCGCCAGGAACGACACCACGTCGACCAGCGAGTCCAACTGCACCCCGTGCGCACGCTGGGCGGGCGAACGGGTCGTCGAGCGAGCGATCGGGCCGTCCGCGAGATCGCACAACCCGGCGATGACCAGCGCGATCACCGCTCCCGACAGGTGCCCGCCCACGGCCAGCACCATGCCCACCACGGCGACGGCACCGCCGGCCAGGGTGAGCCAGGTGGAGCAGTGCAGGCTGCCCACGAAGCCGATGCCGCTCACGATGCCTCCTCGATCAGGCTGACCCGGCCCGAGGTGCCGTCGACGGTGATGGTGTCACCGTCGCTGATCAACGCGGTGGCGTCGTGCAGCGCGACCACGCAGGGAATGCCGTACTCCCGGCTGACGATCGAGGCGTGGCAGAGCAGCCCGCCGTACTCGGTGACGACCGCCTGCACGAGGGCGAACTTCGACGTCCAGCCGGTGTCGGTGAACCGGGTGACGAGAATGTCGCCGGGGCGAATGCGGTCGATCTCGTCGAGACCGCCGACGACGCGGGCCGTGCCCGTGACCCGTCCGGGGGAGGCGCCGAGCCCGACGAGCGCACCCTCGGGGTCGGTCTCGGTGGTGGCGGTGGAGTCGAAGGATCGCCCGATCTCGTTGGGCGGGGTGAAGTGCGCGAACGAGTCGAAGTAGGTGCGCTGCCGGACCACCTCGGCGGCCACCTCGGCGCGGGTCAGCCGCCCGGCCAGCAGTTCGCGCAGCCAGCCGATCTCGAGGAACCAGATGTCGTCGGCGCGCCTCAGCCAACCTTCGGTGACCAGGTGGGGAGCCAGCGCCATGGTCGCGCGCCTGATCAGGTGGTAGTAGCGGGTCGACCGGTCGCGGGCCTCCTCGCGCCACCACAGCATGTCGCGGGTGCTGCTCACCCGCTCGCGGAATGCGGCGACCCGACGCCCCGACCCCGGACGAGCCGCCAGCCGCCGCTCGCCCTCGGCCAGGGTGGCGCGGTAGGTCTGGCGCAGGCGCTCCCGGCCGTGCTGGGGGGCGTGCTCGTCGTCGAGCTCGAGCAGGTCGAGCACGAGCTGCACCACCGACTCGGTGTCCTCGTCGAAGTCGGGGTGGGTGATGTCGAGTTCTCGCACGGCGTGGTGGGCGTGGTCGCCCTGCAGCCGGGCCACCTCGGGCGGCAGCTCGGCGGCGATGCGGGCCCGGCCGCCGGGTTCGCGCGCCAGCGACCGCCACCAGGCGAGTCTGGCGTCGTCCGCCCTGATCTCGCGGCTGACCTGCCACGCGTCGAGGAACGGGCGCAGGTGCGAGACCACCGGCAGGCCCGAGATGAGGCGGTAGAAGCCCTCCTCGCCGACGACCTTGGTGAGGGCGTCCTTGGCGAGTTGCTGGTGGATGGTGTTGATGAAGATCTGCCAGAAGTAGGTGCCCTCGCTGCGGTGGTAGTCGGTGAAGACCAGCTCGAGCCACAGGTCGGCGAGCTCGTCGCGGGTGAGCGGCCCGTCGAGGCGGCGCGCGTGGGCCTCGGCGCTGCGCAGCAGGTCGTCGTGGTTGGCCTGCACGCTGGCGCGATGCTCGGCGACGATGCGCCGCTGGCGCCAGGCGGCGCGGGCGACCCGGGCCAGGGCGGCCGGGGTGTAGCCGGTGGTGGTGCCGTCTCCGTCGTAGGTGATGCGCACCCCGAGCTCGGTGTCGAACTGGCGTTCGGTGTAGCCGGGGGCGGTTTCCATGGCCTTCTTGACCACCGAGAGGTTCCAGTACGGGCGGCCCAGGAACATGCGCCCCAAGCGCCGCGGTGGAGCGAGTTCGCGCGGGCTGATCAGCGCGGAGTCAAGCAGGAACGTGCTCAGCCAGTCCTCCCAGATCATGCGGTAGAGGCTCCACATCATGGGGGAGCACGGCCCCGAGGAGACCCCGCCGTCCTTGAAGTCGGCGTTCGTCCACTGGTCGACGATCTCGGCATGGTGCAGCGTCGTGATCGGACGTGCCTGCAGCAGGTGCAGCTGGCCGTCGGCGAAGGCGAACTCGAGGTCGCAGGGGTGCCCGTGGTGGGTCTGCACGTCGAGGGCCAACCGGACGAGCGCGCGTTCCTCGGCGGGGCTGAGCAGCGACGAGCGCTCGTGGGTCTGGCTCCACCACCAGTCGTGGACGAACCGTTCGGCGCGCACCTGCCCGTCCACCAGCTTGTCGCCCAGACCCGCCACCAGTTCGGCGACGATGCGGGTGTCGTGGCCGTTGAGCGGGTCGATGGTGAACGCGACACCCGCGACATCGGCGTCGACCAGGCTCTGCACCAGCACGGCGAAGCCGCCATCGGCCGGCAGGCCGTGGTCGTCGAGGTAGGCCAGGGCGGCCGGCGAGGTGGACGAGGCCCGCACCCGCGCGAGGGCGGCCGGCAGGTCGTCCGGGGTGACGCCCAGCTCGGTCTCGTACTGCCCGGCGAACGACAACCCCTCGAGATCTTCGTTCACGGCGGACGAGCGCACCGCCAGCCGGTCGCCGAGGCGGCGGCCCAGGCGGCGCAACTCGTCGGGATCGGGGTGGGCATCGACGGGAACCACGAACCCGTCGGGCACCGAGAATCCGGCGGTGCGGAGGTCGGCGAGGGTGGCGGCCTTGCGGCCGAGCACGGCGGGATCGGGGTGGGGATCGTCCAACCAGACGACGGAGGAGGTCACAGCGGGTGCTTCCGGAGCTTGACGGCATACAGGACGAGGTTGAGCAGCAGGTGCGTCACCCCGCCCACCACGATGATGCCGACAAAGAGGGCCACCGAGACCGGCGCGAGCAGGGCGAGCACGATCGCGCAGCCCACCACGGAGTCGATCTGGTCGAGCACCACGAACAGCCACGAGTGCCGTGTGTCGGCAGTGTGGCCGGGACGAATGTCGAGCCGCCGCTTGAGGAACGAGTTCGGCAACTCGAACAGGCCGTAGGCCAGGCCCAGGAGTCCACCGGTGAGGGCCGTCCAGCCGGCCGTGGGAGCGTGGTCGAGCAGGAACAGGTTGTGTCGGCCGATGGCGTTGGCGGGTCCGGGGCCGAGGTGGCCGATCCAGCCCCACAACAGGCCGGCGAGGATGCCGAGCACGGTGACCCCGATCAGACCGTTCCAGGTCTTGTTGTCACCGAACAGGCGGCGGCCGTCGGGCAGGGTGGCGCCACCGTCGATGGGGCCCAGCCGGCGCAGCCACGGATTGCGCACCCAGACCATGTTGACCACGGCCGCGAGGATCGCGGGGGTCAGGGAGGCGTAGATCTGGGCCAGCGCGGTGAGCATGGGTGCCAGTCTGCCGGGTGCTCGTGTCGCGGGCAGGTCAGCCGGGCGCACCGATCCGTTTCGGCGCCGCCCTGCGAGATGTGGCCAGCTGGTGGCAACTTCTCGCAATGGACGACCAAAACCGATCGGTGGGGATGTGAAACGGTGCCGGAGAAGGGACTTGAACCCTCACGCCTTGCGGCACAGGAACCTAAATCCTGCGTGTCTGCCAATTCCACCACTCCGGCCAGCGCCCGCCATGCTAGCGGTCCTACGCTGGGGCGCATGTTGAGCCCCGACGACGTCCGCTCCGTCACCTTCCCCACCTCCCGGCGTGCCCACGAGGGTTACTCCGAGCAGGCCGTGGATGAGTTCGTGGAACTGGTCGCCCAACGGATGGAGCGCGGCGAGAGCCCGGCGGGGCTGCTGGCCGGGGCGCGCTTCCCGATGGCGCGCCGCGACGGGTACCGGGCGCAGGAGGTCGATGACTTCATCGACCGGCTGATCGAGCAGTACCCGCTCGCGCGGGGGCAGCATGTCGAGACCGCCGACGGCCGGCGGCAGGGGTTCTGGAGTCGTCTGTTCGGCTGATCAGATGCCGAGGTCGCGCTTCAGCTTGTCGACGTGGCCGGTGGCTTTCACGTTGTACTGAGCGAGCGCGATGGTGCCGTGGCCGTCGTCGTCCACGTCGACCACGAAGGTCGAGCGCAGCACACCGGTGATCTCCTTGCCGTAGAGCATCTTGGTGCCCCAGGCGCCGTAGGCGTTCAGCGAGGTCTTCTCGGGGTCGGCCAGCAGCGTGACGCCGAGGGCCTCCTTGTCGCGGAACTTGGCGAGCTTGTCGACCGAGTCGGGGCTGATGCCCACGATCTCGTAGCCGGCGTTGCGGAAGTCGGCCTGGGCCGCCGTGAAGTCGACCGCCTGGATCGTGCAACCGGGGGTCATCGCCGCGGGGTAGAAGTAGACGATCACGCGCCGTCCCGCGAAGTCACCGAGCGAAACCTGGGTGCCGGTGGCATCCGGAAGGGTGAAATCGGGGGCGGGGGAGCCGAGGTCGAGGCGATGGTTCATGCCCCACACGATACCGGTGGCGCTAGGGTGGGCTGGCAAGCTCGACGACTGGCACTCACCCAAGGGAGACCCCCGTGGCCGACACCACCGACACCCGCACCACCGCCCAGATTCGCGCCGACATCGCCGCCCGCCGTGCCCGGGTGTCGGCGAACCTGTCGAACTTGGTCACCGAGGTGCACCCGACCGCCGTCAAGGAGCGGACGATCAACGACGCCAAGTCGTTCGCGCAGACCGAGTTCGACGCCGCGAAGTCGACCGTCAAGGACGATCGCGGCTGGCGCGTCGACCGGCTGTTGATGCTGGGCGCCGCCGTCGTCGGCACCGTGGCTCTGCTGGTCGGGGTGCGGGCGATCGTCCAAGCCGGCCGCAAGGCCTGATCCGAAGCTGACAACGAAAAGGCCTTGTGAGAGAGATCTCACAAGGCCTTCTTCGTGGTACACCGCCAGGGACTTGAACCCTGAACCCGCTGATTAAGAGTCAGCTGCTCTGCCAGTTGAGCTAGCGGTGCGCGAGAAGAAACTTTAGAGCATCGGGGCGCCGTTTGTGAAATCAGCGCTTGCGGACGGCTGCGATCCGCTGGCGACGCAGCTCGTCGACCTCGGGGACGACCAGCGGTTCCAGCTCGAGCCCGGTGCCCAAGCGCAGCACGTGGTCGGCCAGTTCGGGGTTGCGGGCGAGCACCGGCCCGTGGGGGTAGGTGCCCAGCACCGTGCCCTGCTGGGCGCCCTCGGTGCCGTCGCCGTTGTTGCCGACGCCCACCTCGACCATGGCCAGGGGAGTGGCGTCCGGGCCCAGGGTGGTGTGGCCGCCGTGGTTCTCGAATCCCGTCAGCTCGTAGCTGGTGCCGTCGGGGCGTTGCCAGCGGGTGAGGATCTCGCCGACCGCACGCGCCGGTCCGCGGCGGGTGGTCACGTCGAGCAGCCCGAGCCCCTCGATCACCTCGTCGTGGTCGCCCACGGTGAAGCTGGTGCCGCAGATCTGGTAGCCGGCGCACACCGCGAACAGGGCGGCGCCGCCCTCGACGGCCCGGAACAGGTTGCCGTCGGCGCGCAGCGCCTTCACGGCCGAGATCTGCGCCATGTCCTCACCGCCGCCGAGCAGGTAGACGTGGCCGTCGGCCGGCACCTCGTCCCCGGGCTCGACGACGATCAGTTCGTGGTCGATGCCGCGCCACTCGAGGCGCTTGGTGAGCACGGTCGCGTTGCCGCGGTCACCGTAGATGCCCAGCAGGGACTGGTACACGAGCACCAGCTTGACGGGTCCGTCAACGATCCGGCTCATGCGAGACCTCCAAGCTTCCGCAGCCGCTGGAACGGGGTGTAGGTGGCGATCACGTCGACGGCCCCCTCGTCGGCCCGCACCTCGGGGCGGGCGAACGCCGCCGCCAGGTCGGGCTCGACGACGTGCTCGACCCCGGCGTGCTTCAACCGCACCGCGAGATCCTGGGCCCGCGGGCCGGTCGCGACCACGGTTCGTCCGGCCAACTGCTCGTAGCGCACGTCCCACAGCCACGAGACGTCGCGCCCGTCGGCGGCCGCGGAGTCGATCGCGAGCACGACCGTGTCGGTGGTGGCCAGGGGCAGCGACTCGGCCCAGCCGGCCGGATTCTTCGCCAGCAGCAGCTTCGCCTGGGCGCCACCGATCATGGCCACCGCGTAGCGTCCGGCGGGCGAGGTGACGGTCGCCATGCCGGCCAGCGCGGTCGCGGCGGGCACGCCCATCGCACGGGCAGCGGCCAGGGCGCAGGCGGCGTTGGCGCGGTTGAAGCGCCCGGGCACCTGCAGGTCGAGGGTGAACACGCGCCCGTTGGGGTCGGAGACCTCGTCGCCGGCGACGGTGTAGTCGGCCGTGGGTTGGGTCAACTCGCAGCCGGGGCAGTCCCAGCGGGGTCGGTCGGCCTCCTGGGTGCGGACGAGCACCGTGCCGCACTCGGGGCAGAGCGCGGCGTCCTCGTTCCAGACGTCGCCGGTGTCGATCCAGATGGTGCGCCGGGCCGGCGCGGACGACCAGACCACGAGCGGGTCGCAGGCATTGGCCACCACGACGGGGCCCGAGTCGCCGGCGGCCTGCAGCGCGAGCCGCCACGATCGTCCGAGCGCCTTGATCTCGTGGTGGCGGTCCAACTGGTCGCGGGAGAAGTTGAGCAGCACCAGCACCTCGGGCTTGCCCAACTCAATGACGGTCGCGACCACGCGCTCGTCGGTCTCGAGCACCGCGATGCCCGCCTCGGGGTGGTTCGACAGGGCCGACGCGATGCCGTGGTGCAGGTTGGCGCCGTCGGCATTGGTGACCACCTCGTCGGGGTTGGCGACGCTGGCGCGCACGGCCGCCGTGAGCAGGTGGGTGGTGGTGGTCTTGCCGTTGGTGCCCGACACGCTGGCGACGCGGCGGTCGGCGAGCAGTTTGCCCAGCGCCTTGGGGTCGATGCGCAGCAACACGGTGCCCTGGATGGACGCGCCGGTGCCTCGTCCGGTCACACGGGAGGCGAGGGCTGCGGCCTTGCCGGCGGCGGTCGCGGCACCCAGCCGGATGCGGCTCAGGGTTCCCGGCTTCGGCGGGCGAAAGGGAAGTCGAGGAGCAGCCATGCGGAACATTGTGGCACGGGCTCGGGGGTGGTCCGTGTGGGGTGAGTAACGGGATTTGAACCCGCGACATCCGCGACCACAACGCGGCGCTCTACCACTGAGCTATACCCACCACGGCCACACGTCACGCCGGTCGAAACCGGCTCAGGAGAATATACCGGCCCGCACCGGTCGGCGCCAATCGGAGGCCTGCGCGACTCAGATCAGGGAGCTGGGGTCGTCGCTATCTGCGTCTGCTGCCGGGTCGGAGGCACCGTCCGCCACCGCCCCCGTGAGCGCCCCCTGGTGGCGCAGCGCCGCCTCGCGGGCCATCTGCGTCGTCGGTGCGACCGGCACGAAGATGGCGTCGCGGTAGTAGCGCAGTTCCTCGATCGACTCCTGGATGTCGGCCAGCGCGCGGTGGTTGCCCGACTTGGCGGGGGAGTTGTAGTACGCCTTGGGGTACCAGCGGCGGGCGAGTTCCTTGATGGAGCTGACGTCGACGTTGCGGTAGTGCACGTGGCCCTCGAGGGCGGGCATGTCGCGGGCGAGGAACATGCGATCGGTGCCGATGGTGTTGCCCGCCAGCGGGGCCTTCCGCGCGGTGGGCACGTGCTCCTGCACGTAATCGAGGACGAGTCGCTCGGCCTCGGCCATGGTCAGGCCGGCCTCGAGCTCGTCCAACAACCCCGAGGTGGTGTGCATGGTGCGCACGAAGTCGCCCATCTGCTGCAGCGCCTCGGCGGGCGGCTTGATCAGCACGTCGACGCCCTCGCCGAGCACGTTCAGGTCGCCGTCGGTGACCAGGGCGGCCACCTCGACCAGCGCATCGGTGGTGAGGTCGAGCCCCGTCATCTCGCAATCGATCCAGACGAGCATCTCGTTGGTCTGCGGCACCGGGGGCGCCCCCTTCTGTTCGTCGTGGCCTGTTCGTCGTGGCCTGTCAGCCGTGGTGCACGTGCGCCCCAGGCAGGAATCGAACCTGCGCACGACAGATTAGAAGGCTGTTGCTCTATCCGCTGAGCTACTGGGGCCAGAGACGTCAGTCTAGGCGCACCGGTCCCTGCTCCGCCCACTCGCTAGTCTTGCCCACATGTCGTCAGCACGTCTGGAGCGCCGCGCCCGCATCCTTTCCGGAGTGCCCCGCGCCCAGCCGCCTCGCCCCTGGTACCTGCGCCTGCTGCGCAGCCCCTGGACGTGGGCCCTGCTGGTGACCGCCATCCTCGGATTCCTCGGTCTGTTCGACATGTACTGGATGATCCACGCCGACCGTGAGGTCGAGGGCGGCACGGTGCCCGGCATCACCAACCAGTCGATCCAGATCGGCGCCAAGTACGCCTGGCCCACCGCCGTCGCCTGGACGCTGCTGTTCCTGTGGTTCGACCGGTTCCGCAAGAACCGGATCGCCATGTGGCTGATCGCCCTGGTCTGGGGTGCCTGTTTCTCCACCTGGATCTCGATCCACGTCAACTCCTGGGCCGGGGAACTGCTCAGCGTGCAGGGCAACGGTGACCCGTCGACGGGTGCTCGTCCGGCCGTGTTCGTGGCCCCGTTCGTCGAGGAGTTCTCGAAGGCCACCATCGTGTTCGCGCTCGCCGTGCTGGTGCGCTACCGCATCGTGTCGGTGATGCAGAGCGTCTGCCTGGCGGGGCTGTCGGCCGTGGGCTTCGCCTTCACCGAGAACATCCTCTACTACGCCCGCGGTTACGAGTACGCATCGCGCACCATCGAGGCCGGCGACGCCGAGCAGGCCCTGATGAGCCTGGTGAAGCTGCGCGGCATCTACACCTCGTTCGGGCATCCCTTCTTCACCACCCTGATCGCGATCGGCATCCTGTTCGGGCTGCGCCACCGCAGCAAGTTAGTGCGCATCCTGGCCCCGATCACCGGCTTCCTCGCGGGCGCGCTCGGCCACATGCTCTTCAACGGCGTCGCCTCGGTGATGTCGACCGACGAGGCCAAGAAGTACTGGTTCATGGCCCTGGCCGTGGTCGCGGTGCTCGCCGGCACCCTGATCCTCTGGATGATCCGCGAGGGTGGTCGCGTGCGCGCCCGATTGGACGACCTGGTGCGCTTCGGCTGGTTGTTGCCCGGCGACCCGGCCGTGTATTCCAGCCTGCGGCGGCGGCTGTGGATGCTGGTGATCGCGGTCAGCCAGCCGACCCGCCTGCCCGCCACCATTCGGGTGATGCGCCACATGACCGAGTTGGCCTACCTGCGCGACTCGATGGTGCTGGGGCTCGTCGACCAGATCGGCTACGAACGCGCCCGTGAACTGCTCGAGTCCATCCGCAGTGACCGCCAGGTGGCCGTGACCTCGACGGCCGGTGAACGCGTGCGCGTGCCGAACCCGCTGGCATGGCTGCGCGCGCGTCGATCGATGACGGCGTGACCTGATCTCTGACACCCTGTGCCCATGGGTTCACAACAACTTGCGGCGGCACTGACGGGGCTGCGATCGGCGCTGGTCCCGGTCACGCTGCCCATCGAACTGCCCGGTGTGGCCGACCATCGCCGCGCGGCCCGTGACCTCGTGCACCAGCTCGACGACTACGTGCTGCCCCGGCTGGCGACCATCGATGCGCCGCTGCTCGCCGTGGTCGGCGGGTCGACCGGCGCGGGCAAGTCGACCCTGGTGAACTCCCTCGTCGGGCGCACCGTCACCACGCCGGGGGTGATTCGTCCGACCACGAAGTCGCCCGTGCTGATCCACCACCCCGACGACGAGCACTGGTTCGACGACGAGCGCATCCTGCCCGGGTTGATTCGTTCCCGGGTGTCGTCGCACGACCAGAACTCGCTGAAACTGGTGGCCGAGCCGAGCCTGCCGCCGGGGCTGGCCATTCTCGATGCCCCCGACATCGACTCCGTCGAGGAGCGCAACCGGGTGCTGGCCGCCCAACTGCTGCAGGCCGCCGACCTGTGGTTGTTCGTCACCTCGGCCGCCCGCTACGCCGATGCCGTGCCGTGGGACTTCCTCAAGCAGGCCGTCGAGCGCCGCGCCGCCGTGGCCGTGGTGCTCGACCGGGTGCCGCCGGCCGCCATGACCGAGGTGCCGACCCATCTGGGGCAGATGATGACCGAACGCGGGCTGGCCGACTCCCCGCTGTTCGCGGTGCCCGAGACGACCACCGACGCCGACGGACTTCTGCCCGACTCGGCCGTGTCACCGATCCGCGGCTGGCTCGCGGGTCTGGCCGCCGACTCCCGCACCCGTCAGCAGGTGGTCCTGCAGACCCTCGACGGCGCGATCACCTCGATGGCCGGCCGGGTGCCAGCGCTGGCCACGGCCGTCGACGAGCAGGCCGAGGCGCTCGCCAGCCTGCGCGACGATGCCCGCTCCGCCTACGCCGAGGCGGCCCGCCAGGTGGCGGTGCAGTCGGCCGACGGCACGCTGCTGCGCGGCGAGGTGCTCGCCCGCTGGCACGAGCTGGTCGGCACGGGGGAGTTCCTGCGGGCCCTCGACCAGAAGCTGTCGTGGCTGCGCGACCGGGTCTGGGGCACGATCGTCGGCAAGCCGCCGGAGGTCGACAAGATGAAGGTGGCCGTCGAGAACGGGCTCGAGGCCCTCGTGCGCGAAGAGGGCGAGGCGGCCGCCGAGCGCGCCGAGGCCGCCTGGCGCTCCACCCCGGCCGGTCGGTCGCTGCTCGCCCGCCACGCCACCTCCCACGGACGAGAAGACCTGGCGCGGGCCTCGTCCGACTTCCCCACGAAGGTGGCCAGGGCCATTCGCGACTGGCAGGGCGACGTCATCGAACTGGTGGCCGACGAGGGCATGGACAAGCGGTCGAAGGCCCGGCTGCTCGCCTTCGGCGTGAACGGCGCCGGAGTGGCGCTGATGGTGGCGATCTTCGCGCACACCGGCGGACTGACCGGCGCCGAGATCGGCGTCGCCGGCGGCACCTCGGTGCTCGCCCAGCGGCTGCTCGAAGGGATCATCGGTGACGACGCGGTGCGGTCGCTGGCCGAGCGCGCCAAGGCCGATCTCGACCAGCGCATCGAGGCGCTGATGGCCACCGAACTGGCACGCTACGAGGCCCTGTTGGGCGAACTGCAGACCGACGAGCACCAGGCCGACGCCCTGCGCGAGGCGGTCGATCGGGTCGAACAGGAACGGGCGTCGGGCTACGCCGACGAACGGGCGCTGACCAGCGGCATCGACACCGCCGGCGAGCTGACGGCCGGTTTACACGAACCCGTGGTGACCGTGCAGCAGGTGACGGGCGAGGCTCCCGACGTGGTCGACGCCGAACTCGTCGAGCGGGGGGAGGAGCGCTGATGGCCAAGCAGTCACCGGTCGCCGACCGGCTCCGAGCCCTGCGTGAGGTCGTCGACCAGGCGGGAGGACGCATCGACCCCGACCTGGCCCGCGAGGCCGCCGACCTGGTCGACCGGGCGGGCGGACGACTGGCCCTCTCGGGTGACCACACGGTGGTGGCGCTGGCGGGTGCCACCGGGTCGGGCAAGTCCAGCCTGTTCAACGCGCTGTCGGGCACCAGCCTGGCCGAACCGGGCATGCGCCGCCCGACCACCTCGAAGGCGATGTCAGCGACCTGGGGTCCGACGGCCCCCGCCGAACTGCTCGACTGGCTGCAGGTGCCCCGGCGCCACCAGGTCGAGTCCGTTCCCGCCGGCCGCGGTGGCAGGCAGGGCGAACGCGATGGCTTGGTGTTGCTCGACCTGCCCGACCACGACTCGACCGAGCTGGCCCATCGCGCCGAGGTCGACCGGCTGGTCGAGTTGGTCGACCTGATGATCTGGGTCGTCGACCCGCAGAAGTACGCCGACGCCGCGCTGCACGACGCCTATCTCAAGCCGCTCGCCGGGCACTCCGAGGTGATGGTGGTGGTGCTCAACCAGATCGACCGGCTCACCCCCGAGCAAGTGCGGGCCTGCGTCGCCGACCTGCGCCGGCTGCTGGACTCCGAGGGGCTGGGCAAGGCACGGATCGCCGCCGTCTCGGCCACCACCGGCCAAGGAGTCGACGAGTTGCGCTCGCTGCTGCTCGACCTGGTCAAGCAGAAGCAGGCGGTCGCGCGTCGCATCGGGGCCGACCTCACCCGGGTGGCCGACCGGTTGGCGCCCGAGCTGGGCTCCGGCGGCGATCTGGAAGTCTCCGCCGGGAAGCGCCGCCAGTTGAACCGTGCCCTCGCCGAGGCCGCCGGCGTCGACGTGGTCACCGAGGCAGTGCTGGCCTCCACCCGCCGCCGCGGTGGGCTGGTCACCGGGTGGCCCGTGCTGGCCTGGCTGGGGTCGTTTCGTCCCGACCCGCTGAGGCGGTTGCACCTCGACCGGCTGCCGGTGGGCCGTGGTCGCAAGGCGCTCGAACCGGTCCGCGTCCAACGATCGGCGCTCGACAGCGGTCACGGGGCGTCGAAGGCGCGGGTCGATTCGGCCGTCAGGGCGCTCTCGGACGATGCGGCCGCCGGTCTGCCCCGCGGCTGGCAGGACGCCGTGCGCCGGGCCTCGCGCCAGCACGAGGCCGCGCTGCCAGACGAACTCGATCGAGCCGTGACCACCACCGATCTGGCGATGGACCGCGGCTTCGGGTACTGGCGGGCAGTGCAGGTGATCCAGTGGATTCTGGTGGCGGTGCTGGCCGCCGGGCTGCTGTGGTTGGCGGCCGACGTGGTGCTGGCCTACTTCCAGTTCCCGCCGTTGCCCAGCTACGTGTGGCACCGACTGCCGCTGCCGACATGGCTGGTGATCGGCGGGGTGGGTGCCGGGCTGGTGCTGGCGCTGATCAGCCGGGTCTTCGTCGAGGTCACCGCCCGGGCCAAGGCGCGGCGCGCGCAGAGCGTGCTCACCAAGCAGATCGCCGCCGTGGCCGAGAAGCAGGTGATCGCGCCGGTGAATGCCGAGCTCGCGCGCCTGCGCACCGCCCGCGCCGGTCTGGCGAAGGTGCGCTGACATGGCCGATCTCCTGGTGCTCACCGCCACCCACCCGAACGCGTTCCGCCACCACGAGGCCATCGAGGCGGGTGTGCCCGCCCTGCGTCGACTGGCAGCCTCGCACGAGCTGACCATGGAGCACACCGAGGACACGTCGGTACTCAACCCCGCCGGGCTCGCCGGGGTGCGGGCGGTCGTCTTCCACCAGTGCAACGGCGAGATCCTGCGCGAGTCCCAGCGGGCGGCCCTGCAGGCCGCCGTCGAGGCCGGTTGCGGGTTCGCCGGGGTGCACAACTCCACGGGTGCAGAGCGCACCTGGCCCGCCTACCTCGAGCTGATCGGGGCCAGGTTCGCCGGTCATCCGGCCATCAATGACGTCCGCCGTGACCTGGTTCCGGTTGAGCCCGACCATCCCTCGGTCGCGCCGCTGCCGAAGCCGTGGTCCTGGTCGGACGAATGGTACGAGTTCGAGGCCCCACCCGTCGGGGTGGAACCGTTGTTGGAACTCGCCGACGAGCCCGGCCGTGCGCTGTGTTGGCGCGGACGAGTGGGCGCCGGTTCCACCTGGTACACGGCGCTGGGGCACCGGGGTTCGGCGTGGTCCGACCCGGCCTACCTCGCCCACGTGTGGGGTGGGATCAGTTCGGTGCTGGCGCCGCCAGCAGCGTCCCCACGAAGTGCACGGTGATCTCGAGGCCCGGCAGCGCCTGGATGCGCTCCACACCGTCGGCCGGGGCGTTCCACCGGTAGGGGGTCATGCCCCAGACCTGCATGACCTCCTCGTTCGAGGTGAGCGTGGCTCGTCCGACGAAGCGTCGCTGCTCGAGCACCGGCCAGGACTCGGCGAGCAGCACCTGCTCGTCGTGGGGACGGTAGTCGCGGTACAACTGGGCGCGCAGCTCGGCCAGGTGGGTGTCGCCCGGGGTGACCAGCAGCACGCGGCCACCCGGCGCCAGAGCCCGCTCGAACTCGGGCGCGAAGACCGGTGACATCACGCTGGTGAGCAGGTCGACGGACGCATCCACGGCGGGCAACTGGTTCACCGAGGCCACGGCCGCCACCGCCCGGGGCACCCGCCGCGCGGTGAGCTTCATGGCGGGGCGCGAGATGTCGAAGGCGACCAGGTGGTCGTCGTGGGGCGGCGCGTCGGCCGCTGCGGGCAGCGCCGCCAGCATGGCCTCGGTGAACGTGCCCTCACCGCAGCCCACGTCGAGCAGGGTCTCGGGGGCGAGCTCACCCACCCACTGGTGCAACCCCTCGCTCAGCACCGCGTAGTGGCCGCGATCGAGGAAGGCCCGCCGGGCTGCCACCATCTGCTGGTCGTCGCCTTGGGCGCGCTGGCGCGACTTGCCCGGCGTCAGCAGGTGCAGGTGCCCGTCGCGAGCCTGGTCGAAGCTGTGGTTGGCCTCACACCGGGCCACCCGGTCGTGCAGCCGCAGCCGATCGCCACACACCGGGCAGGCGAGGATGCCGTCGCGTGTGCTCATGGAGACACAGGCTAGTGGGTTGTCCACAGCCCGCGGGTCGGTCGAAGAGTTGTCCACAGGCCGCAGAACTTCTTGGGACGAATCGGGCCTCGCCGACCACAACTCAGGTGTGAGGCCCCACCGCGGGGCCCATCATCAGAGGAGATGTCATGGACGCAACCATCAGCCTGTCGGGCAATATCGGCACCGACATCGAGACCTTCACCGGCGACGACTGGGTGCTCGCCCGATTCCGGCTCGCCTGCACGCCCCGCGTCCGCCGCGGGGGAGAGTGGTCCGACGGCGAGACGACCTGGATCTCGGTGCGCGCCTCGAACCGACTGGCCCGCAACGTCGCCGAGAGTCTGCGCAAGGGCGACCCCGTGGTCGTCACCGGACGACTGCGCACCCACGTCTGGCAAGACCCCGAGGGAGTCAAGCAGGACCGCCTGATCGTCGAGGCCTCGGCGGTGGGCCACGACCTCAACCGCGGGGTCAGCACCTTCCGCCGCAACGAACGCTCGGCGCAGTCGCCGGCCTCGCCCGGGGAGCCGATCGACCTGGTGGTCGACGACACCGTCGACGAGGTGGTGCCCGACCCCGCCTGAGTGCACCACCTGTCCGCCGGGGGGAGGGGGCTGGCGACGCGGTTCACTGGCATACTGGACGACGGCCCGCGCCGCCCCGACCCTTCGGTGCATCGGCGCGGCCGTCTGATGTCGATGCGAAGGAAACGCGCTCCCCATGGCTGAGTTCATCTACACCATGCACAACGTCCGCAAGGCCGTCGGCGAGAAGGTGATTCTCGACGACGTCACCCTCAGCTTCTACCCCGGAGCGAAGATCGGTGTCGTCGGCCCCAACGGTGCCGGCAAGTCGACCATGCTCAAGCTGATGGCGGGCCTGGATCGTCCGAACAACGGCGAGGCGCAGCTGGCCAAGGGTGCCACCGTCGGCATCCTGCTGCAGGAGCCGCCCCTCACCGAGGACAAGACGGTCTGGGAGAACGTCGAGGAGGCCGTGGCCGAGACCAAGGCCATGCTCACCCGGTTCAACGAGATCTCCGACTCCTTCGGCGATCCCGACGCCGACTTCGACGCCCTGATGGACGAGATGGGCAAGCTGCAGACCGAGCTCGACCACCGTCAGGCGTGGGACATCGACGCCCAGCTGGCCCAGGCGATGGAGGCACTGGGCTGCCCGCCCGGCGACTCGCCGGTCGACGTGCTCTCCGGTGGTGAGCGCCGCCGCGTGGCGCTGTGCAAGCTGCTGTTGCAGCAGCCCGACCTGCTGCTGCTCGACGAGCCCACCAACCACCTCGACGCCGAGAGCGTGAACTGGCTCGAGGGTCACCTCAAGAACTACCCGGGCGCCGTGCTGGCCGTCACCCACGACCGCTACTTCCTCGACAATGTCGCCAGCTGGATCTGCGAGATCGACCGCGGTCGCCTGCACCCCTACGAGGGCAACTACTCGACCTACCTCGAGACCAAGCGCAAGCGCCTGCAGATCGAGGGCCAGAAGGACGCCAAGCGGGCCAAGGTGCTCGAGCGCGAGCTCGAGTGGGTGCGCTCGTCCCCGAAGGCTCGCCAGGCCAAGAACAAGGCCCGTCTGGCCCGCTACGAGGAACTGGCGGCCGAGGCGGAGCGCAGCCGCAAGATCGACACGGCCGACATCAACATTCCCGCCGGCCCCCGGCTGGGCAACGACGTGCTGCAGGCCGTCGACCTCACCAAGGGTTTCGGCGACCGCATCCTGATCAACGACCTGGACTTCACGCTGCCGCGCGCCGGCATCGTCGGCATCATCGGCCCGAACGGTGTCGGCAAGTCGACCCTGTTCCGCATGATCGTCGGTGAGGAGCAGCCCGACTCCGGTGACCTCAAGCTGGGCCAGACCGTGAAGATCAGCTACGTCGACCAGAGCCGCTCCGGCCTCGACCCGGCCAAGAACGTCTGGGAGGTGGTCTCCGACGGTCTCGACTTCATCAAGGTCGGCAATTTCGAGATGGCCAGCCGCGCCTACGTGGCCAGCTTCGGCTTCAAGGGCCCCGACCAGCAGAAGCTCTCGGGCGTGCTGTCGGGCGGTGAGCGCAACCGGCTGAACCTGGCGCTGACGCTGAAGATGGGTGGCAACCTGCTGCTGCTCGACGAGCCCACCAACGACCTCGACGTCGAGACCCTGTCGTCGCTGGAGGACGCCCTGCTCGAGTTCCCGGGCTGCGCCGTGGTGATCAGCCACGACCGCTGGTTCCTCGACCGCGTCGCCACCCACATCCTGGCGTGGGAGGGCACCTCGGAGGACGAGGCCGACTGGTTCTGGTTCGAGGGCAACTTCGCCGACTACGAGGCCAACAAGGTCGAGCGGCTCGGGGCCGAGGCGGCCCGTCCGCACGCCTCGAAGCACCGTCGTCTGCGCCGCGACTGACCACGGCCACCGATTTCGGCGACTGAATCCGGGAACCTCCTCGAAGTCACCTCCGTCAACCCTGAAGCGACCCCCTCTCGTGGCAACCTGAGAGAGGCGCAGAACCGGGAAGGGGAACGTCGTGACCAATTGGAGCGACCTGGAGGACGTGAGCATGACCGAGGAGTGGGACGAGTACGACCCGCTGGCCCCGATGTCCATGGGAAGCCTCGAGGCTGACTCCGACGCCGAGGACGGCGACGAGTTCGCGAGTTCGCGTCGCATGCTCGAGGACGGCTCGATCAACTACGACAAGCCCTTCGCCGACCCCCTGGGCATGGTGCGCGTCTGGATCGATGCCGACCGCGCCATCACCAAGGTGCGGATGTCGCCGAACTGGCGCGATCGACTGCCCTCCTCGGCCGGTACCGGCGCGGAAGCGCTCACCCGAGCCTTCTCGGCGGCCTTCGTGTCCATCAACAACGTCGACCGCACCGAGACCCACACCGACGGCCGCGTCAATCTCGATGGCGCCGAGGCCGAGCCGGCGACTCGTCCGATCGCCTGGGACGACCTGGCCCGCCTCCAGCGCCGGTCCGACCAGGTGATGCAGCGCTTCGACCAGCTGGACGACAGCGAGGGTCACGGCGTCTGGCATGCGGAGCAGGCCGTCGGCCGTGCCGGCGGCGACAAGGTGGTGGTGACCATGGACCACACGGGCCGCTACCTCGGCATCACCTTCGACGGTGCCTGGCTCGAGGGTGCCCGCGTGCGTGAGGTCACCACGGCGGTCACGGCCGCGGCGGCCGAGGCCAAGGCGCGCGTGCGACCCGGCACGTACGAACCCGGTGAGCGCGACGAGCTGTTCGAGGAATTGAGTTCAATCCGTACCGAAATGAAGTCCCTGATGAAGCGAGGATTCCACTGATGAGCGACAAGCGTTGGGAACTGTCCGAGCAGGAGCGCAAGCAGCGCGCGCAGGAGAGCGGCGTCGACGGATACCGCGCCGACAGCGATGACGAGCTCAGTGAGCTCGACGTCTACGAGGCCTTGATCGACCCCAATGGCGCCAGCGGCAAGGGTGGCGGCAAGGGTGGCGGTTCGCCCATGATGATGCCTCCCCAGGGCATGGGTGGCGCCCGCGGTGGCGCTGGAGCAGGCGCGGGTTCGACCGGCGTGGGCGCCGGCGGTACCGGCATGGGCCCCGGCGGCGTCATGCCCGGCGGTTACGGACCCGGCGGTGCCGGTGTGGGCGGCGGAGCCGGTCTCGGCTCCGGTGGCGTGGGTGCCGGCGGCGGTCTGGGTGCCGGCGGTGGCCTGGGCGCTGGCGGCCTCGCGGGCGCCGGTGCTGGCTACACCCCCGGTGGCTTCGGCACCTCTGCCGCGGGCACGAAGGTGGCCGGTGGCATCGATGTCGATGGTGACGGCATCGCCGACATCGACGAGAACGGCAACCCGATCCCGCACCCGGGCGACCCCGGTTACAACCCGCCCGGTGGTTATGACCCGACCGATCCCGGTTCGAATCCTCCCGGGTACACCCCGCCCGGCGGTTATGACCCGACCGATCCCGGTTCGAACCCTCCCGGGTACACCCCGCCCGGCGGTTATGACCCGACCGATCCCGGTTCGAACCCTCCCGGTTACACCCCGCCCGGCGGCTTCGACTCGACCGATCCCGGCTCGAACCCTCCCGGCTACACCCCGCCGCCGGCGCCCGACCCCTCGGACTCGACGAGCCCTGGGTTCACTCCTCCCACCAGCCCGAGCGGCCCCGGCAGCATGCCGAGCTCGCCGAGCGGGTCGGGGAGCATGCCGACCGGGTCGGGTGGTGCGGGCACGGCTCACAGCCCCGACGCGATGGATCAGGCCGGGTCGGGCTGGGGCAAGCTGGCCCAGGACATGACCAGCGTGAACACCGACATCGCGGCCCTGACCGCACCCCCCAACATGGGGTTCATCAGCCCGCCGACCGAGAACTACACCACGCTGCAGACCACCACCGGCCAGTGGGCCACCAGCGGTTCCACGGTGTTCACCGAGATCCAGACCGGCCTGGCGCGCGACGCCCAGGGCTACCGCGATCTGGCCTCGGAGCAGAGCACCAGCGCTGCCGGCATCAACGACTGACCCTCCCGACGAGACGAAAGGCGACACGACATGGTCATGACAATGGACGACGGTGGCGGCGGCAGCTTCCCCGAGCTGATCGACATGTACACCCTCAACAAGGCGTGGGAAGACCTCAAGTCCCGCATCACCACGGTCTGGACCAACGGTGAGAAGTGGGAGGCCCAGACCACGGCCAAGACGGTGGCCGACACCGCTTGGTGTGACGAGGTGGAGAAGTTCAACGACGACATCAACAAGCTCGACAAGCGGATCACCGACGCGGTGACCTTCATTGAGCAGGAACTCTCCACCAAGTTCGAGCCCAACGACGGTGTGGCCAAGAAGCTCGGCGAGATGAAGGACAAGTGGGAGAAGGTCGGCACCAAGGTGCAGGACACCCACGACACCGTCCACAACCACCTCAAGCTCGACGACTGGGGAGGCGAGGGCGGCCAAGAGTACAAGAACGTGCTGCCCACCCAGATGAAGGCCCTCGTCGAGCTGAAGGGGCTGGCCCAGTCGCAGGGTGAGACCTGTGACCAGACGAGCCTGATGAACGCCTACATCTGGCAGAACACCAAGCTCTCGATCGACACCGTTCGCAACCGTCTGCCGAAGAGCTACTCGCGGGCCTCGATCACCGACAAGGGCTACTCCACCAAGGTCAACGGAACGATGTATGACCAGTGGGCCTTCGCCAGGAACGGCATTCCGCTGGCCGACAACCTCGAGAGCCTGCAGGCGTGGCTGACCAAGCAGACCGACCCGTACGACTCCGACTGGGCGGGCTCGGCCAACTCGCTGAAGTCTGACCTGACGAAGGTCACCTCGGCGCCGTTGAACCTGCAGCCGTCGGGCGAGTGGCCGGGCATCAAGATGCGTGTCGAGGGGGATCCCGCCAACACCGCCGGCCTGGGCTGGAACAACACCAACGTCAGTGGGAACTACGACTACAACTACGACGACGGCAACATGGAGCTCAACGCCTGATCGTCTGATCTGGTTGACTCGGAGACGTGATGAACAATCCAGTCTGGAAGACGGTGGCGGCCGCCCTGGCGGTCGCCACCGCCGTGTCGGTGTCGTCGTGTGCGCAGCTCGGCGTCGGTGGTGGCGGCGATTCGGGGGCCGCTCCCGACGCCGCCACCCTGAAGGAACGGGTCGTGAAGGCCGCCGACGGTGCACCCGTGCTGTTCGGCTCGTTCTACGGCAACGGGACGAGCGGCGGCGGGTGGGTCAGCGTGCTCAAGGGCAGCGCGGCCGAGCGCCGCATGCTCGACGGTTCGGACACGTCCAGCTCCGATGAGGGCTGGGCTGCCGGATCGATGGCCGCCGACGCCGTTCCCTATGACCAGGTGGCCAAGGCCCGCGAGGGTGTCACCTGTCAGACCCAGGGCGGCGTGACCGTCACCTTCCAGGTGACCCCGGCCGGGAAGCCCTGGTTCCAGAGTGAGTGCGACCAGGAGACTCAGACACAGTTGCTCGACGGCAAGGCCGTTCCGGAGCTCTCCGACCCGACGTCGGCCGCCACCCTCACCACCCTGCTCGAGGAGCAGAAGGCGACCACCGGTCTGACCCAGTTCACCGAGATCGTGATCAGCGTCGCCGACACCGAGTTGGGCCCCACGGCCACCTTCGCCGGCCCCGGCAAGCACGCCGGGGGCGAGTGCAACCTGTCCATGACGCGCCGCTTCACCGTCAAGGGCGTCAGCGAGGGCGGCGTCGGTCGTCCGGGCTGTGAAACGGCCAAGGGAACCGCGTACTCGTTGGACGGTGCCAGCGGCGAGAGCCTGGCGACCGCCATCGCCGCGGGTGTGAAGCTCGCCGGCGGGTTCAAGGCCGCCACGATCCATGCGGGCAGCAACGGCCAGCCGGTGATCGACGTGCTCAGTGACAAGCAGGGTGGCCTGGCCAGGGTCGACCTGCAGGGCAAACCCGTCACGTGATCTCGACCGGGCTCGACGCCCTCGCGGACCGCGACTTCGCGGACCTGCGGGGGCGTCGCGTCGTTGTGCTGTCGAATCCGACCGGGGTGCTGGTGCGCGAGGGTCGCGTCGTGCACGGGGTCGACGCGATGGTGGCGGCCGGGGTGCGCGTGGTGGGCGTGCTGGGGCCGGAGCACGGCTTCCGCGGCACCGCCACGGCGGGGGAGTCGGAGGCCGACACCGTCGATCCTCGCACCGGCGTTCCCCTGCTCGACGGCTACGACGTGCCCGTCGAGGGACTGGCCGACCTGCTGCGCGCCGTCGCTGCCGACGTGGTGGTCGTCGACCTCGCCGATGTCGGGGTGCGGTTTTACACCTACCTGTGGACGATGCGCCGGCTGCTCCTGGCCGCCGCCCTGGTGCCCGGCGTGCGGGTCGTGGTGCTGGATCGTCCGAACCCGTTGGGACGAGCCCGCCGCGGGGGGATGCTGCGGCCCGGCTTCGAGTCGGCGATCGGCGAGGCGGGCGTCCTGCTGCAGCACGGATTGACGATGGGCGAACTCGCTCTACTGTTCAACCCGGCCGAGTCGGGGGTCGAGCTCGACGTGGTGGAGGTCAGCGGGTGGGACGGTCGTCCGTGGTCACCCGGGCACGGCATCTGGGTGCCGCCCAGCCCCAACCTGCCCACCCCGCAGGCCGCGTTCTGCTATCCCGGCACGGGGCTGCTGGAGGCGGTCACGCTGTCGGAGGGCCGGGGCACCACCCGTCCGTTCACGCTGGTGGGCGCCCCGTGGGTGGACGAACGCCTCGTCGGCCACCTGCCCACCCCGGCCGGAGCCGTGCTGCGCGAGGCGGCCTTCGAACCGTTGGTCGTGCCCCACTTCGACACCCACGCCGGGCAGCTCTGCCGGGGCATCGAGGTGCACGTCACCGATCCGGAGACCTTCGACGCGGTGCGCTTCGGCCTCGACCTGCTGACCACTGCCCGCGACCTGTACCCCGCGTCCTTCACCCACCGGGGCGACGACTGGCGCTGGCTGGGGCTGATGAGCGGATCGAACGGGCTGCGGGACGGACTGCTGGCCGGCGCGACCACCCACGACCTGCTCGCGGGCTGGGAGGCCGACCGGCGCGAATGGGACGACCTGGTCGGCTGGCCCGCGCCGCCTGACCTCAGATGAAGTCGAGCGGGTTGAAGTCGTCGATGTCGATGACGTGCACCCGCGGCAACCGCGCCTTGAAGGCGGCCACGTCGTACTCGAGGTCGAACAGCTCGATGCCCTCGACCTGACGCAGACCGCCGGAGAAGAACTCACCGAACCCGACCACCCCGACACGGCGATCGGCGTCGGCCGCCAGCGCCTCCATCTGCGGCACGAAGTCGGCGTCGTGACTGGCCAGCACGACGTCGGCGGCCCGGCCCACGAGGGCCTCGGCCGTGCGCTGTATGGCGATGTCGACGATCTTGCCCTCGCCGCGCAGCGGCACGGGGCGGTAGCCCATGGCGAGCAGAGCCTGCACGAACGACATCGGCAGGTCGCCGGGCACCGCGAGGAAGAACAGTCCCGTGACGGGCTGATCCCAGGTCTCCCGCAGGTGGTCGAGCAGCGTGTTCCAGCGGGGTCGTTCCTGCGGTTCGGGGCGGCGCCCGAGCACCGACCCGAGGGTGGCGTCGATGTTCTCGCCGTCGACGAGCAGGTACGTGGTGCGCTCGGTCATGGCCGAGACTCTACTGGCCGGGGCTGCAGTACGGTCATGGCATGCCCGAACGTGCCCTGCCCGAACGGTTCAGCGTCGTGCCTGCCGCCTACGTCTTCCTGCTGCGCGAGAGCGTGGACGAGGCCCAGGTGCTGCTGCAACTGCGGCGCAACACCGGCTACATGGACGACCACTGGGCCGCGGCCGCCGCGGGACACGTCGAGCGTGGCGAGACGGTGACCGCCGCCGCCCACCGCGAGGCCCTGGAGGAACTCGGCATCACCGACCTCGAGTTGACCTTCGTCACCACCATGCAGCGCACCCAGCGGGAGGGTGCCGGGGCCGGGCTGCCCATCAACGAGCGGGTCGACTTCTTCTTCACCGCCCGCTCCTGGGCGGGGGAACCCACCATCACCGAGCCGCACAAGAGTGCCGGCCTGCGCTGGTTCGGGCTGCACGACCTGCCCGCCGAGACCGTGCCGCACGAACGGATCGTCCTCGAAGGGCTGCGCTCCGGCGACCTGCCCCCGTTTCTCTCCGTCGGCTTCGATCGGGGGATCTGATCGCCATGGACCTGCAGTTCACCGCCGACGTGATCGAGTGGCGCGGACCCGCGCCGTACTACTACGCCGTCGTTCCCACCGACGAGGCCGACCTGATCGCCGAGGTGGCCCAGTCGATCATCTACTGGGGCTGCGTGCCGGCGGTGGCGACCATCGGCCCGCACACCTACAGGACGGCCATGTTCCCCAAGGAGGGCACCTACCGGGTGCCCATCCGCAAGCAGGTGCGCGACGACCTGGGCATCGAGGCCGGCGACGTCATCGAGGTCGAGCTGTTCCTCGACGTCTGACACTCCGCCGAACCGGCTCAGGCGTGGGTGAGCAGCAACTCCGCCAGCGTCATCGCCCGACGTGAGGTCAGGTCGTCCACCTGCTTGCGGCAGCTGAAACCGTCCGCGAGCACGATCGCCGTGGGGTTGGCCCGCAGGGCCGGCAGCAGCGCCGTCTCGGCGACCGCCACCGACGTCTCGTAGTGGCCCCGCTCGACACCGAAGTTGCCCGCCAGCCCACAACAACCGCCCAGCGTGGTGACGGTCGCCCCGGTGCGCGACAGCACCGCGGCGTCCGCGTCCCAGCCCAGCACCGACGCGTGGTGGCAGTGCGGTTGGGCGACCACCTCGTGGCCCGACAGGTCGGGGGCCTGCCAGTCGTCGGTCGCGGTGAGCACCTCGGCCAAGGTCTTCACGGCGCCGGCGACCACGCCCACGCGAGCATCGTCCGGGAGCAACTCGGGGGCATCGGAGCGCCACACCGCCAGGCACGATGGTTCCGCGCCGACGATCGGCACGCCCGACTCGGCGATGGGGGCGAGCACGTCGAGAGCGGTCCGCAGCTGGGCGCGGGCACCGTCCAATTGGCCGGTCGTGATCCAGGTCAGCCCGCAGCAGGCGCGGTCGCCGATCACCTCGGGGGAGTAGCCGGCCCGCTCCAGCACCGCCATCAGCGCCGCCACCTGCGTGCCCTCGAAGGCGTCGGTGAACGAGTCCACCCACACCGCGATCCGCCCGTGCCGGCCCGGAGTGCCGCCACGCCGCGCCCGCACCGCCGCGCGACGCTGCGACCGCGGCCCGAACCTCGGCAGCGGACGACGACCGTCGACCCCGGCCACCCGCTTGGCGAGGGCGCCGACGCCCGGCAGCCCCAGCGCGGCGTTGGCGATCGAGGCCACCCCGGGCACCAGGTGCACCAGCGACAGCCACCTGGGCAGCTGCCCCAGCGTGTAGTGCGAGAGCGGGCGCAGTCGTCCGCGGTACGACTCGTGCAGCACCAGCGACTTGTAGGCGGCCATGTCGATGCCGGTGGGGCAGTCGCGGCCGCAGCCCTTGCACGACAGGCACAGGTCGAGCGCCTCGTGCACCTCGGGTGAACGCCAACCACCGGCGATCAGGGAGCCGTTGACCATCTCCTGCAGCACCCGGGCCCGGCCCCGGGTGGAGTCCTTCTCGTTCCGGGTGGCCTGGTAGCTCGGGCACATCACCGCGCCGGCGCCCAGGGTGGCGGTGACACACTTGCCGACCCCGGAGCACTGGTGCACCTCGCGGACGAAGTCGGGGTCGGCCAGCCGCAGCGGTGAGCGCACGGTGGCGGCGACGCGCACGTCGGCGTCGACGGGTGCCGGGTCGACCAGCACCCCCGGGTTGAGCAGACCATCGGGGTCGAAGACCCGCTTCACCCGGCCGAACAGGGCGATCGCCTCGGGGGAGTACATCGCGGGCAGCAGCGCCGACCGGGCCCGGCCGTCGCCGTGCTCGCCCGACATCGATCCGCCGTGGGCGGCCACCAGGGCCGCCGCCCGCTCGACGAACCCCCGGTAGTGGGCGGCACCGCCGTCGCGGTCCAGCGGGAAGTCGATGCGCACGTGCACGCAGCCGTCGCCGAAGTGCCCGTAGGGCAGGCCGTGCAGGTCGAACTCCGCGAGCAACTGGTCGAACTCGCGCAGGTAGGCGCCCAACCGTTCCGGCAGCACGGCGGCGTCCTCCCAGCCGGGGTAGGCGGGATTGTCGAGGCTCACCCCGGCCAGACCGGCGCCGTCCTCGCGAATCTTCCACAACCGATCGGCGGCCGCCGGGTCGTCGACCACCCAACCGTCCAGGCAACCCGAGTCGGCGACCAGAGCCTCGGCCCGGCCACGCACCTCGGCGGCGTCCTCGCCGACCAGCTCCACGAAGATCCAGCCGTCGCCGGCCGGCAGGTGCGGCACCGCGCCGGGGCCCTTCGTCCGGGCGACGACGTCGACGATGCGCCGGTCCATGCCCTCGGCGGCCACCGGACGATGCGGCAGCAGCGCGGGCACGGCGTCGGCGGCCTCGGGCATCGACGGGTACCCCAGGGCAACGACGGCCGAGTGTGGGGCATCGCGCACCAACCGGACCGTGGCCGACAGGATCACCGCCAGCGTGCCCTCGGTGCCGGCCAGGAAGCGCGCCACGTCGAACTTCTTCTCGGGCAGCAGGTGTTCCAGCGAATATCCCGAGACCTGGCGTCCGAATCGTCCGAACTCGGTGCGAATCACGCCCAGATGGGCCGCGACCGTCGACCGCAGTTCGGTGAGCACGGCCGATTCCGGGGCCTGGTCGCCGGAGCGCACCCTGACGATCTCACCGGTACCGGTGAGCACCTCGAGCTCGACGACGTTGTCGGCGGTGCGGCCGTAACCGAGCGCCCGTGGGCCGCAGGCATTGTTGCCGATCATGCCGCCGATGGTGCAGCGGGTGTGGGTCGATGGGTCGGGCCCGAACCGCAGACCGTGCGGACGAGCCGCCGCCTGCAGGGTGGCCTGCACCACTCCGGGCTCGACCACGGCGAGGGCCGCCTCGGCGTCGATCGACACGATCCGGTTGAGGTGGCGCGCCACGTCGACCACCAGCCCGGGGCCGACCGCGTTGCCGGCGCACGAGGTGCCCGCCCCCCGCACCGTCACGGGCACACCCTGCGCCAGCGCCGCGCGCACGACCTCGACCAGTTCGTCGCGACTGCGGGGGAAGGCCACCCCCACGGGTTCCACCCGGTAGAGCGAGGCATCGGTGGTGTAGATTGCCCGCGTCAGGGTGGAGGTGTCGACACACGCGAGCTCGGTGACGCCAGCGGTCTCGGTGAGGCTCATTGGCTCAGTCTGGCACCGCCAGCACGGCGGCCATCGCACGTCCCAGAGCGGCGTAGTCGTCGGGCTCGACCGGGTCGACCAGGATCTCGCGCACGGCCTGCACGTGCCCGGGGGCGGCGCGCTCCAGCAGGGCGAACCCCTCGTCGGTGAGGGTGGCAATCACCCCGCGGCGATCGTCCGGGGCCGGCCTGCGCGCCACCCACCCGTTCGCCTCCATGCGCTTGATGGCGTGCGTCAGGCGAGACCGGGACTGGTGCACCATCTCGGCCAGGTCAGACATGCGTCGCTCCCGGTCGTCGCCCTCGACCAGCGAGACCAGGATCTCGTAGTCGCCCAGGTCGAGGCCCACGCTGCGCAACTGCGCATCGAGCCGGTCGTTCACCCGCGCGGAACCGTGCAACCAGAGTCGCCAGACGCGTTGTTGCTCGTCATCGAGCCAACGAACCTCTCCCACCATGCCCCTGATGCTAACCCGCCACGGATGCCATCCCGCCATTAGGCTGCACCCATGACCACCTCCCTGGACACCCGCGAGCGACTGCTCGAGCAGGCCTCCCAGAACCTGGGCACCATGCTGGCCGACCGCACGCGCCAGACGCCGCAGAAGACGGCCTTCCTGGTGCCTGACCGCAGCGCCGTGGGGCCCAACGAGTGGCGTCCGCTGACCTGGACGCAGACCCAGGCGTGGGCCCACGAACTGGCCGCCGGGCTGCTGGCGGTGGGTCTGGTGCCCGAGGGGCGGGTCGCGATCGCGATGACGACCCGCATCGAGTGGATCATCGTCGACCTCGCCATCGCCTGCGCCGGGGGAGCCACCACCACCATCTACCCGAACACGCAGGTCGATGACGTCGCCCACATCGTCACCCATTCCCAGTCGAGCATCGTGGTCGTCGAGAACGCCGCCCAACTCGACAAGCTGCGCAAGGCCCCGGCCCAGGGCGAGACCAACCTCGCGTCGCTCGTGCGCACCATCGTCATCGTCGACGACGACCGCTCACTCGAGGACGGTGACGATCGCGTGCTGACGCTGGACGACCTGCGGGCCCGCGGTCGCGATGCCTTGGCCGCCGACTCACGGTTGGTGGAACGCACCATCGCGGGCATCGCCCCCGAGGCTCTGTCGACGCTGATCTACACCTCGGGCACCACCGGCACTCCCAAGGGGGTCGAGTTGACCCACCGCTCGTGGGCCTACGAGGGCGTCTCGATGCAGGCCACCGGCATCGTCGGTGAGGACGACCTGCAGTACCTGTGGCTGCCGCTCAGCCACGTCTTCGGCAAGTGCCTGCTGGCGGTGCAGCTGACCTGCGGTTTCGCCTCGGCCGTGGACGGCCGGCTCGACCGGATCGTCGCGGGTCTGGGCGAGGTGCAGCCGACGTTCATGTGCGGGGCGCCGCGCATCTTCGAGAAGGTGCGCGCGGCCGTGCTCACCAAGGCCGCTCCCGGCTCGGCGGTCGACAAGATCTCGAAGTGGGCGTTCGCCGTGGGCCGTGACACCCGCGACCTGCGGTTGGCGGGCAAGCCGCTGCCGCCCGCCCTGAAGCTGAAGTACGCCATCGCCGACCGACTCGTCTTCTCGAAGCTGAAGAAGACGATGGGCGGCCGCATCCGCTTCTTCATGTCGGGTTCGGCGAAGCTGTCGGCCAAGGTGCAGGCCTGGTTCTACTCGGCCGGCATCACCGTGGTCGAGGGCTACGGCGCCACCGAGACCTCGGCCATCGCCTTCGTGAACGACCCCGCCACGCCGCGGTTCGGCACCGTCGGCACGGCCACCCCCGGCATGGAGGTGCGGATCGCCGACGACGGTGAACTGCTGCTGCGCGGGCCGATCATCATGCGTGGGTACCACGACCAGGCCGACGAGACCGCCCAGGCCATCGACGCCGACGGCTGGTACCACACCGGCGACATCGGGCAGGTGGATGCCGACGGGTATCTGTCGATCACCGATCGCAAGAAGGACCTGATCAAGACCTCCGGCGGCAAGTACGTCGCCCCGCAGAAGGTCGAGGGGGCCCTGACGGCCGCCAGCCCGCTGATCTCGCAGGCCGTGGCCCTGGGCGAGAACCGCAAGTACGTGGTGGCGCTGCTGACCGTCGACCCGGCCGCTGCCGCCACCTGGGCCGAGCGCAACGGTCACGCCGGCGACGACCCGGCCGCGCTCCTGACCTCGGACGGCCTGCGCGCCGCCCTCGACGAGCAGGTGCAGCAGGCCAACGCCACCCTTGAACGATGGGAGACCGTCAAGAAGTTCGCTGTGCTGCCCGCCGAGTTCACCGTCACCGACGGTGGCGTGACCCCCAACATGAAGGTGCGGCGCAATGTCGTCTCGGAGCAGTACCGCACGCTGATCGACGGACTGTACGACGAGGAGCCCGAGGACCTGTGAGGCCGAATCTGTGAGGGTGGAGGTACCGCTGCGCTGGGGCGACATGGACGCGCAGGCGCATGTGAACAACGGCATGTTCGCCGAGTACCTGCAGGAGGCCCGCGTCGACTTCCTGCACGCGGCGGGGGTCACCCAGATGCTCGAGACCGGGGTGGTGGTGATCGGCCACCAGCTCGAGTACCTGTCACCCATCGCGTGGTCGCCTTCGCCCGTGGTCGTCGACCTGGGCATCACGGCGATCGGGGCCGCCCGTTTCGAGGTCGCCTACCGCATCAGTCACGACGATCGGGTGTGCGCGCGTGCCCGCTCGGTGTTGTGCCCGTTCGATCTCGAGGAGCAGCGTCCCCGCCGCCTCACCGCCGAGGAGCGCCACTGGTTCGACCAGCACCGCATCGAGGTGGATGCGTTCCGCGACCTGACCGCGCCACCCCTGGGGGGCAGGGGAGTGGGGCACACGCTTCGTCCGAGGTGGTCGGATGTCGACCGGTTCGGTCACGTCAACAATGTGCGCCTGTTCGACTACGTGCAGGAGGCGCGGATCGCGGCGTACCCCATCGATGCGGCGCCCGACGACGACCCGCAGCTGTGGCTGGTGGCCCGCCAGGACGTGGACTACGTGGGTCAGATCCCCTACCGGGTGGAGCCCTACCGGGTCGACGTCGCGCCGGTGGCGGTGGGTACCACCTCGTGCACCTTCGCCGCCGAGGTGGTCGACCCGTTGGCCGGCGATCGCGTGCTGGCCCGGGCGCGTACGGTACTGGTCTGCGCCGACGGGGCGGGTCGTCCCAGAACGTTGCCCCCGCACGTGGCCGACCGGTTGGGCCGTGAGAAGGTGTCGGCATGAGCACCTTCGCCGACCGCATCGACGCCCTCACCCCCGAGACGCTGGTGGCGCGGGGATCGGGCAAGTGGACGAGGTTCCCCGGCACGCTGGGTGCCTTCGTCGCGGAACACGACTTCGGGCTGGCCGAGCCGATCGCCGAGGCCCTGCACCGCATGGTCGACGGCTTCAACTTCGGCTACCTGCCCAACGGGCTCGCCGACGACCTGCGCCGGGCCACTGCGGAGTACGTGCAGCGCTACGGGTGGCAGCTCGACCCGGCCCACGTCACCCCGCTGCCCGACGTGCTCTCGGGCCTCGAGATCGCCATGGACCTGCTGTTGGCCGACGGCGCGAAGGTGATCCTGCCGACGCCGGCCTACATGCCGTTCCTGACGATGCCCGGTGCCGCCCATCGCGAACTCGCCGAGGTGCCGATGCTGCGCACCGAGACCGGCTGGGAGTACGACTTCGACGCCCTCGAGGCGGTCTTCGAGACCGGTGACCTGCTGATTCTGTGCAACCCGCACAACCCCGTCGGCAAGGTGGCCACGGCCGAGGAACTGACCCGGTTGAGCGAGATCGTGGCGGCGCACCAAGGGTTGGTCTACAACGACGAGATCCATGCGCCGCTGGTACTGCCCGGCGCCACCCACGTGCCCTACCACGCGCTGTCGCCGGTCACCGCCGCGCACACCGTCACCTCGATGGCCGCCTCGAAGGCCTGGAATCTGCCCGGTCTCAAGGGCGCCCAGTTCGTGGTCACCGACCCCGATCTGCGCCGGCTGTGGGAGCCGCTGGCCTTCGGACGCAGCCACGCCACCGCCACTCCCGGAGTGGTGGCGAGCATTGCCGCCTACGACCAGGGCCAGCCCTGGTTGGACGAGGTGGTCGACTACCTCGACGGCACCCGGACAGCTCTGGCCGACGCGGTGGCCGCGACGTTGCCGGGGATCGCGCACGTGCCCTCCGAGGGCACCTACCTCGCCTGGCTCGAGACCCAGGAGTTGGGACTCGAGAACCCCCAGCAGTTCTTCCTGGAGCATGCGCGGGTCGCCCTCACCGATGGTGGCGCCTGCGGTCAGGCCGGACGAGGCCGGGTGCGGCTGAACTTCGGCACCAGCCGACCCATCGTCCTCGAGATCATCGAACGCATGGGCGCGGCACTGGCTGACCGGTGAGTTTCGGCGCAGTGAGGTCTGGCTGGCCGGGGAGTTGCCAACTCTTGCCTCGGTAGGAGTTCTCTGCAAGGCTGCGGGGGTGAGTGAGATGAGCGACGAAGCTCTCGATCCGATGGGGCGGATGAGCCGTCGTCCGACGATCTACGACGTGGCCGCAGCCGCGGGCGTGAACCCCTCGACGGTGTCGCGTGCGTTCTCGAGACCCGGACGAGTCTCCGACAAGACCGCCGCCCACATCCATGCCGTCGCCCAGGCGATGGGCTACCGCACCGAGGCCGTCTTCCGCGCTCCCTCGAACCGCAGCACGCAACTGCTGGCGCTGGCGGTGGCCGACGTCACCAACCCGTTCTTCTTCTCGATCATTCGGGGGGCCGAGGCCGAGGCGACGGCGCGGGGCTACCAGTTGCTGTTGGCCGACACCCAGGAGTCACAGAGCCGCGAGCAGGCCTTGTTCGACCGCTCGCTGACCCAGGTCGACGGCCTGCTGGTGGCCTCGTCGCGCATCTCCGACACCGGGTTGCGGGCGGCGGCGCGCAAGGTGCCCACGGTGGTGATGAACCGGGTGGTCACCGGTCTGCCGAGCGTGGTCGCCGACAACGCCCGCGCCATGAGGCGCGCCCTGGAGCACCTGGCTTCACTCGGTCACCGGCGGGTGGTCTACGTCAGCGGCCCCGAGGCGTCGTGGGCCAACGGCTCGCGCTACCGGGCCTTCCGCGAGGGCTGTTTCGAGCTCGACCTGATCGACCAGCGGGTCGGCCCGGTGTCGCCCACGGTGAAGGGCGGCTACGGCATCACCGACACGCTGCGCGACAGCGGCGCGACCGCCGCCGTCTGCTACAACGACCTCACCGCCATCGGGGTGATCCGACGCGCGAAGGATCTCGGCTGGAGCGTTCCCGGTGACCTGTCGGTGATCGGGTTTGACAACACCTTCGCCAGCGACCTCGTCAGCCCCAGCCTGACGACGGTGGCCGCGCCGCTGAACCAGTTGGCGCAGCGGGCCACCTCGTTGCTGATCACGATGATCCAGCGCAACACCAATCCGGGGCCGGAACCCCAGACGCTGCCGATCCAGTTGATCGTCCGCGAGTCGACCGCAGAACCGGGCTGAGCCCGGCGGCGGCGTGAGCCGCGATCAGGCGAGGCGGTACAGCACCTCGCCGGCGTTCTGGATGACCACGGTGCCCGGTTCGGCGGCCATGGCCTCGAGGTCGAGCTCGTTCGGGTCGAGGTAGCCCAGATTGATCGACTCGCACACCTCGCGGGGAATCTGGGTGGCCAGGGTCACCTTCAGTCGGCAGGTCTCGACTCCGGTCTCGGCGTCGTAGGTGCCGGCTCCGCGCAGGTGGGTGGAGTGGGCGAGCACGCCCCAGTGCACGTCGGAGTACTTGTCCCACTGCTTCACGAAGAAGTCGCGGCAGTGGTAGCCGATCTCGTAGATCTCGTGGTGGGTCTCGGAGACCTCGGTGACGTGCGGGGCGTAGATGATCACCTCGCCGCCGTCGGCCACCGCGGGCTCGAGCTTGTAGAAGCCCTTGGCAGCCGTCCAGATGTCCTCGTAGCGCGGCATCATGCACGAGACCACCCGTTGGAAGGGCTCGTCCACGTAGGTGACGTGCGTCTGGGCGGCGACGTCGGCGGCCGCGGCCCACGCCTCCTCGGTGGTGCCGAAGGCGGCCGCCTCGATCTCGCCGGTGCCCGATTCGACGACCAACTTCAGCGCGAGCCGGGCGCCGGGAATCAGCTGGGCCCCCTCGTTGATCATGGCCCGCACCGGGGTGATGCCCCTCGTCCCGATGATCTCGGCCGAGCTGATCAGCGCACCCACCCAGTGGGTCATGTCGATGAACTCCTGGCTGGCCACGCCGGGGATGAAGTACTTGTTGCCGCCCGAGATGCCGACCACCTCGTGGGGGAAGACGGGCCCGACGACGAGGTTGACGTCGGCCTCGACGACGTGACGGTTCACGAGGATGTCGGCGCCGACGTTGAGGCGGCCCTCCGAGAGCTCGGCGATCCGGTCGCCCTCGATGCGGCCGACGTTCACCAGCATGTCGGGGTCGGCCCATTCGTGGTTGACGATGCGCAGGCCGGGGTAGAGCTCGTCGAGACCACCGGGGTCGGCGCCGAACATGCGCTCGATCTCGTCCGGTTCCATGTAGCTGTGGGTGCCCAGCGCGATCACGGCCGTCAACGACGCGACCCGGTCGATCAGGTGGCGGTGCAGCGTCGCGGTCACCTGGGGCAGGGGCATGGAGCGGGTGCCGTCGGGCACCACCAGCACCACGTTCTTGCCGTCGAGGTCGACCTCGGCCAGCTTGCGGGCGACGAACTCGTCCAACTGCTCGGCCGACACGTGCTGGTGCGGGCCGCCGATCAGCTCGCAGGCGACGTCGAGATGCTGTGTGCTCATGAGGGCAAGTCAACGCCCGACCGGCAAACTCTGGCAACCCTTGGCAGGCGTTGCCTTCGTTGACGAGAGTGGACGTCATGGCCTCCCTCGAACTCCACCCCGATCGACTCTTCCCTGCCGAGCCGACGACGCGCGACGTGGCGCGCCGGCTCTACGACCAGGTGAAGGGCCTGCCGATCATCAGCCCGCACGGCCACGTGCCCCCGGTCTGGATCGCCGACGACGTGCCGTTCAGCGACCCGACCTCGCTGCTGATCACCCCCGACCACTACGTGAATCGCATGATGCACGCCAACGGTGTCGAACTGTCGACGCTGGGCGTCAACCAGGGCGAGCTCGACGAGGCGGCCTCGCGAGCCGCCTTCCGGGCGCTGTGCGAGCACTGGACCGACTACCGCGGCACCCCCGTGAAGTACTGGCTCGAGGACGAGCTGGTGAGCATCTTCGGCGTCGACGTCGTGCCCTCGGCCGAGACCGCCGACCAGATCTACGACACCATCGCGGCCTGGATCGCCCGTGACTCCTCGAAGCCCCGCGCCCTGATGGACAGCTTCGACATCCAGTTCATGGCCACCACCGACGACCCCTGCGACGACCTGGTGCATCACCAGAAGATTGCCGCCGACGCGTCGTTCACCCGCCGGGTCGTGCCCACCTTCCGCCCCGACAAGTACCTCGAGCCGTTCCGGCCCGACTGGAACGAGCTCACGGACAACCTGGCCCGCGTCTCGGGCGTCGACATCTCGAGCTACGCCGGCTGGGTCGAGGCGATGGAGAACCGCCGCGCCTTCTTCAAGGCCAACGGTGCCGTCTCCACCGACCACAGCCACGCCGACCTGGGCACGATCATCTTGCCGTCGGACGAGGCCGAGCGTCTCTTCCAGCTGGCCCGTGCCGGGCGCATCGGCGAGGACGAGGCCACCGTGCTGCGCCGCCACATGCTCACCGAGCAGGCCCGGATGGCGTCCGAGGACGGGTTGACCATGACCCTGCACCCGGGGGTGGCCCGCAACCACCACCAGCCGACCTTCGAGACCTACGGTGCCGACGTCGGCTGCGACATCCCGATCGCCGTCGAGGCCACCCGCGCGCTGCAGCCGCTGCTCAACGCCTACGGCACCTCGAAGAACCTCAACCTGGTGCTGTTCACCCTCGACGAGACCGTGTTCAGTCGCGAGTTCGCTCCGCTGGCCGGGTTCTACCCGTCGGTGTACGTGGGCGTGCCGTGGTGGTTCATCGACGCCCCCGACGCCATTCGCCGGTTCCGGAAGGCGGCCACCGAGACGGCCGGCTTCTCGCGCACCTCGGGCTTCATCGACGACACCCGCGCGTTCTGCTCGATTCCGGCGCGCCACGACATGTCGCGCCGCCTCGACTGCGGCCACCTGGCCGAACTGGTCGTCGAGCACCGCCTCACCGAGGACGATGCGCACGAGGTCGCCCACCAGCTGGTCGTCGACCAGCCCACCCGCGTCTTCAAGCTCTGACACCCGCACAAGAGAAAGCAGTCCCATGCAGCTTCGTGACAACGCCCAGTGGTCCCTCGTGGTCGCCACCTCGATGGGTATCCGCATCACCCCCGACAACGCCCAGCAGGTGCAGACCTCTGACCACTTCTTCATGCAGGCCACCTCGGCCGAGTCGAACGTGGCCTCGGTGTCGTCCCATCTGGGTGAGCCCACCAAGGTGCTGACCGCCTTCGTCGAGGGGTCGCCGATCTCGGCGTTCATCAAGGCCAACCTGCGGGCCCGCGGCATGGCCTTCGAGGGTCCGGACCGTCCGCAGGGCGACGCCTGGGGCTACCGTCACCAGTTCAACATCGCCGACTCGGGCTACGGCCTGCGCGGCCCGCGTGTGTGGAACGACCGCGCCGGTGAGGTCGGCCTGTCGCTGACCGCGGCCGACTTCGACCTCGACCGCATCTTCGGCGACGAGGGCGTGAAGGTGCTGCACCTGTCGGGCCTGATCGCCGCCCTGTCGCCCGAGACCTCGCAGTTCTGCCTCGACCTGGCGCGGGCGGCCAAGAAGCACGGCACCGCGATCGCGTTCGACCTCAACTTCCGGGCGTCGTTCTGGAAGGGACGAGAGGAGGAGCTGCGCGCGGCCTTCACCGAGATCGCCTCGGAGACCGACATTCTGATCGGCAACGAGGAGGACTTCCAGCTGGCGCTGGGCGTTGCCGGCCCCGAGGAGGGTGGCGCCGCGCTCACCGACAAGATCGACGGCTTCAAGGAGATGATCGGTCGGGTGACCGAGCAGTTCCCGAACGCCTCGTTCATCGCCACCACCCTGCGTGAGGTCGAGACCGTGAACCGTCACCTGTGGGGTGCGGTGGTGTGGGCCAAGCAGACCGGGGAGTTCGCGGTCGCCGACCTGCGTGAGATCGGGGTGCTCGACCGCGTCGGCGGCGGCGACGGCTTCGTCGGTGGCCTGCTGTACGGCATCATCAAGGGCTGGGACGCCGAGTTGGCCATGCAGTTCGGCTGGGCCACCGGTGCGCTGGCGGCCACCTCGATCACCGACTACGGCGCCCCCGCCGACGAAGACCAGGTGTGGTCGATCTGGAAGGGCAACGCCCGCGTCAAGCGGTGACGTTCCCGCACACCACACGCCACAGCGGCGGCCACCCTCTCGGGTGACCGCCGCTGTTGCTGTTCGGGCTGGTTGCTGTGATCAGGCGGTGACGGCCGCGCGCAGGGCCGCGCCCAGGTCAGCGTCGACGGATCCCCAGTATCCGAAGAAGTTCTCCAGCACGGTGTCGTGGGCGATCGCCTTGCCCTGGCCGGTCAGCGTCTCGAGGAAGCGCGCACGCTGCGCGTCGTCGAAGACCTCGCGGTACAGGGTGCCGGGCTGGCCGAAGTCGTCGTCCTCGGCGTGCAGCTCGTAGGCAGAACGGACGAGCTCGCCGTCGGCCTCGAAGGAGGTCTCGACGGCACCGGTCTGGTCGGACCACGTGTCACCGAACGAGTTCGGGGCGTAGACCGAGGCCGCACCGCGGTGCTCGACAGTCATGTTGCCCTCGAAGGAGTACGAGTGCACCTCGGTGATGGGCTTGTTGACCGGCAACTGCTGGAAGTTGGTGCCGATGCGGTAGCGCTGCGCGTCGGCGTAGGCGAAGTTGCGGCCCAGCAGCATCTTGTCGGGGCTCATGCCCATGCCCGGCACCATGTTCGCCGGCGAGAACGCGGCCTGCTCGATCTGCGCGAAGAAGTTGGTCGGGTTCTCCTTCAGGGTGAGCGTGCCCACCTTGATGCGCGGGTAGTCGGCCTTCGACCATGTCTTGGTCAGGTCGAACGGGTTGAATCGGTAGGTCTTCGCGTCGTCGTAGGGCATCACCTGCACGTACAGGTCCCACTTCGGGAAGTCGCCGTTCTTGATGGCCTCGAACAGGTCCTGCCGGTGATGCTCGGCGTTCGAGCCGGCCAGGGCCTCGGCCTCGTCCGCCGACAGGTTCTCGACGCCCTGCTGGCTCATGAAGTGGTACTTGACCCAGAACTTCTCGCCGGCGGCGTTGACCCACATGTAGGTGTGCGAGCCGTAGCCGTTCATGTGGCGCCACGAGGTCGGCAGGCCGCGATCGCCCATCACGTAGGTGACCTGGTGGGCCGACTCGGGGTTGAGGGTCCAGAAGTCCCACTGCATGGTCGCGTCGCGCAGGCCCGAGTCGGGCAGGCGCTTCTGCGAGCGAATGAAGTGGGGGAACTTCATGGGGTCGCGCAGGAAGAAGACGGGAGTGTTGTTGCCCACCAGGTCGAAGTTGCCCTCAGTGGTGTAGAACTTCAGCGCGAAGCCGCGCACGTCGCGCCAGGTGTCGGGGGAACCGAGCTCGCCGGCGACCGTCGAGAAGCGCTGCAGCACCCGGGTCTTGGTGCCGGGCTGGAAGAGGGCGGCCTTGGTGTAGGCGGTGACGTCTTCGGTGGTCTCGAACTCGCCGAAGGCGCCGGCGCCCTTGGCGTGCGGACGACGCTCGGGCACGTTCATGCGGTTGAAGTGCTGCAGGGTCTCGATCAGGTGGTGGTCGTGCAGCACGATCGGGCCGTTGGCGCCGACGGTGAGCGAGTTGCGGTCGCTGACGGCGGGAATGCCGGCCTGAGTGGTGGATGCGTTCTGGGTGGATTCACTCTGGGTGGATTCGGTCATGCTTCTCCTAATTCTCCCTGGGGGGCGGTCTGGCAGTCGGTGCACAGACCTCGGTACAACACCTCGGCCACCCTGATGGTCATGCCGAAGTCGTCTGGGGGGGTGATGCACGGCACCTCGGTGCCGGCGCAGGGCACGTCGACGACCCGTCCGCACGCCGAGCAGACGGCGTGGTGGTGGTTGTCGTGACGCTCAAGTTCGTAACGGGCGGGCTGCCCGGGCAGGTCGAGTCGACGGACGAGCCCCGCCCTGGTCAGGTCGCCCACGATCAGGAAGGCGGCCTGACGACTGACGCCGGCCTCGGCGCACAGCCCCACGAGCTCGTCGGCCGTGACGTGCTGGTGCTCGGCGAGAGCATCGACGGCGGCCACCCGCTGCTTGGTGACGCGCAGCCCCGCGTGCTGCAGCACGGCTGCGGCGTCGGCGAGGGGTGCGGTGGTCATGCCACCAGCCTAGCTGTTTTGGACTTAGTCCAAAAGACTCGCTCAGATCTCCAGACCGTAGGTCGGCCGACCTCGCCAGAACGTGGCCACGACCGGATCGGGGAGCGATCGTCCGTGGTAAGGGTTGTTGCGCCCCAGCGACAGGGACCGCTCCCGGTCGACCACTGAGCGGCGGCTGGGGTCAACCAGCACGAACGAGGCCGGCTGCGGGGCGAGCGAACCGATCCGGGCCGGCGTGAGACTCATGCGATCGGCCACCTGCGCCCAGGTGAGGCGTCCGGTCTCGACCATGGTCTCGACGACCACCGCGAGGGCCTGCTCGATGGCGATCATGCCGGGCTTTGCCTCGGGGAAGGGCTTGGCCTTGTCGGCTGTCTTGTGTGGGGCATGGTCGGTGGCGACCGCGTCGATGGTGCCGTCGGCCAGGGCCTGGCGCACCGCCTCGACGTCGTCGCACGATCGCAGCGGCGGATTCACCTTGTAGGTGGTGTCACCGGCCCCGTCGACGAACGACCGGTGCAGGTCGTCGACCGACAAAGCCAGATGGTGGGGCATCACCTCGGCGGTCACCCGTACCCCCCGCGCCTTCGCCCAACGGAGCACCTCGACCCCCTCGGCGGTCGACACGTGACACAGGTGCAGCCGCGCGCCGAGGTAGCCGGCCACCTGCACGTCGCGCGCGATGATCACCGACTCGGCGATGGTCGGCCAGCCCTCGAGTCCCAGTTCCCGGCTCACCTCACCCTCGTGGCAGCAGGCGGACGACCCGGCCAGGCTCGGGTCCTGGCAGTGTTCGGCCAGCACCGCGTCGAAGGGCAGCAGCGCCTCCATGGCCGCCCGGACGAGCCCGGCCGTGGGCACGGAGTAGCCGTCGTCGGAGAACACCCGCACCCCCGCCGCCAGCAGGGAGTCGAGATCGGCCAGCTGCTGGCCCGCCAACCCCGCCGTGACGGCGCCGATCGGCACCACCTCGGTGCTGGCCTCGCGGGCCAACCCGTGCAGGGTGGCGACGCGCTCGCCGGTGTCGGTGACCGGTGAGGTGTTGGCCATGGCAAAGGTGGCGGTGTAGCCACCGCGGGCGGCCGCGGCGGTGCCGGTGGCGATGGTCTCGGCCTCGGTCTGGCCCGGCTCGCGCAGGTGGGTGTGCAGGTCGACCAACCCCGGCAGCACGATCAGGCCGTCGGCGTCGACCACCCTCGCTCCCGGGGCGGGCTCGTCGACGAGGTGCCCGTCGGCCAGGTGCAGATCGCCTCGGGTTCCGTCGGGGCGCGTGACCCCGGTGACAGTCCAGGCGGTGGGTGCCGGGGGCGTCATCACGCCTCCCAGCGCAACGTCGCGTCCCACGGGCGCTGCTTGGTGGTCACCTTCACCATCTCGGGGGAGCAGCCCAACGCCGTCAGGAAGATCGCCATGCGCACGTTCACGCCGTTGTCGGTCTGGTGGAAGATCGCCAGGCCCGGCAGGTCGTCCACGTCGTCGGAGAGGTCGTAGGCGTCGTGGCGGGCATCGCGGGGGAGCGGATGCATGATCACGATGTCGAGGGCACCGGCCTCGGTGAGCACGGAGCGGTCGATCAGGTTGCCCTGGATCGAGGCGGGCACCTCACCGGTGATGCGCTCGCGCTGCACGCGGGTGGTGTAGACCGCGTCGGCGCCACGCAGGGCCTCGACGACGGTGTCGCAGACTGTCAGGCGGTGCCCGGCCTCAGTGAGGTGGCGGGCGGTCTCGTCGGGCAGCTCCAGGCTCTCGGGGGCGAACACGCGCACCGAGACGTCGCGGTAGACCGTGATCAGCTTGAGCAGGGAGTGCACGGTTCGTCCGTGGCGAAGGTCACCGACGACGGCCAGCGTCGAACCGTCGACGGTGCCGCCGCGCCGGGCCAGCTCCTTCTCGAGGGTGTAGAGGTCGAGCAGGGCCTGACTGGGGTGCTCGCCCGCGCCGTCGCCGGCATTGATGACGGGGACGACGCTGGCGGCCGCGAACTGGGCGACCGAGCCCTCGTCGGGGTGGCGCACCACCAGCACGTCGGAGTAGCCCGAGACCACGCGGGAGGTGTCTTCGATCGACTCGCCCTTGGCCATCGACGAGAAGGTGAAGCCGGTGGTGGTGGTGACCTCGCCGCCGAGCCTGAGGAAGGCTGATTCGAACGAGAGCCGGGTGCGGGTGGAGGGCTCGAAGAACAGGCTGCCCAGCACGGCTCCGTCGAGCACCGTGCAGACCTGCTGCCCGCCCGGCACCTGCCGCTGCGCGATCGGGGCGACCGTGTCGGCCAGGGCGAACAGGTCGTCCAACCCCTCGCGGTCGAACTGAGAGACGCTCAGCAGGTGCTTGCCCTTGCCGAATCGGGGCAGGGAACTCGAGGGGAGGGTCACGGCTGCGAACCTACCAAAGCGGCTCAGGCAGTAGGGTGTGGCCCATGATCTTCCTGCGCGTGCTGCCCGGCTGGCCGGAGCCCACTCCCGTGTCTGACCTGCACCTGATCGCCCTGGTCATCCTGGGCCCGCTCGCCTTCGGTCTGGTGATCTCCGCGATCGCGTGGGCGCCCCGCATGATGAAGCGCAACCGCGCCGAGGCGGTGGCCGACGGCCTCGACGATCCCGCTCCCGAGATCGACGAGGCGCCCGTCGGCGCTCGCCGCGCCGAACTCACCAGCTGACGCTGCTCACTCGCTGAGGGCCTGCACCCTCAACGCGCGAGCGGCCGCGTCGCGACGCTCCGTCACGGTGCGCTTGACCTGATCGGAGGGGTCGGACGTGGCCAGCCACTCGTCCACCCGCTGCACCCAGGCCTCGTCCCCGTCGATGGGGAACAGCCACGTGAGCGCGGTCTGGGTCGAGGCGTGGCCGCGGTCGTGCCAGCCGTTGACTCCCTTGCTGATGTCGGTGCACAGCTCCAGGTACTTCTCGTAGTAGGGGGCCAGCACCTCGTCCTGGTCGTACTGCCCGAAGTTGGCCGCCAGGGTGCGGTGGGTGCCGTTGGGAATCGACGGCTCGTTGACGGCCCGCTCCCATGCGGCGGCCTTGGCATCGGCCGTCGGCTGCGCGGCGCGGGCGCCCGCCGCGAACTCTGAACCCTGAATGGTCTTGTCGCGCTCCTGCTCGGCCGCGATCTCGGCCTCGCCGATGGCGCCCATGCGGGCCAGCGAGGTGACGATCTTCCAGCGCATGTCGGTGTCGACCTCGAGCCCGGCGGGCACCTCCTCACCCTCGAGCCAGCCCTTGATGAGTTCACTGCCAGCCTGGGTGTGCACGGAGGCGATCAGGGCATTGGCGAAGGCCAGCTGGTGGTCCGACCCGGGCTCGGCCTGCTTGAGCAGACCGGCGAGGTCGGCGACCAGGGTGGCCCGGGCGGCCTCGCGACCGGCGGGGGCGGTGTACCCGGTGGCGGCCAGCTGCGCCTGCCGCAACAGTGAACCGACGGCGGTGAGGTCGGTCTCGCGGCCCACACCCAAGCCGACGAGGGCCACGTAGTCGGCGGCCTTCATCTCGGCGTCACGGGTCATGTCCCAGGCCGCACCCCAGATGAGGGCGCGGGCGAGGTCGTCGTCCAGCACGTCGATCTGGCCGACGGCGGTCGCGAGCGAACGCTCGTCCAGACGCACCTTGGCGTAGGTGAGGTCGCGGTCGTTCAGCAGCACCAGGTCGGGCTGCTTGACGCCGATCAGGGCGTCGACGCTGGTGCGCTCGCCGGTGATGTCGAGCTCGATGGAGTCGCGGCGGCTCAGTGCGCCGTCCGCGGAGTCGAACAGGCCGACGGCGAGCCGGTGGGTGCGCAGGGTCGGCCACTCGTCCGGGGCGGTCTGCACGATCTCGAAGCGGGTGAACGCACCCGACTCGTCGGTGTCGAAGTCGGGGCGCAGCGTGTTGACCCCGGCCTTCTCGAGCCATTCGCCGGCGAACCAGCTGAGGTCGCGGCCGGAGGCCTGCTCGAGGGCACCCAGCAGGTCGCCCAGCTCGGTGTTGCCGAACGCGTGGGCCTTGAAGTAGGCCCGCACGCCGGCGATGAAGTCGTCCTCACCGACGAAGCTGACCAACTGCTTCAGGGTCGAGGCGCCCTTGGCGTAGGTGATGCCGTCGAAGTTCTGCTCGACCGTCTCGAGGTCGATCATGTCGGCCGCGATCGGGTGGGTGGTGGGCAGCTGGTCCTGGGTGTAGGCCCAGCCCTTGCGGGCGTTGGCGAAGCTCACCCACGGGTCGACGCCGCCGTGCTTGGCGACGATCTTCGACTGGCAGTAGTGCGAGGCCCATTCGGCGAACGACTCGTTCAGCCACAGGTCGTCCCACCACTTCATGGTGACCAGGTCGCCGAACCACATGTGCGCCAGCTCGTGCAGGATCGTGTTGTCGCGGCCCTCGTACGAAGCGGCGGTCACGCGCGAGCGGAACAGGTACTCGTCGCGGATGGTGACGCAGCCGGCGTTCTCCATGGCGCCGGCGTTGAACTCGGGCACGAAGGCCTGGTCGTAGGTGCCGAAGGCGTAGGGGTGGTCGAAGGCGGCCTCGAAGACCTCGAACCCACGCTTGGTGGTGGTGAAGATGCGCTCGGCGTCGAGGGAGTCCTTGACCGACTGGCGACACAGGATCGAGGCGGGCACGTCACCGGAGGTGGAGGTGATGGTGTCGCGCACGACGTGGAAGTCACCGGCCACGATGGCGGTGATGTAGGTGCTCATCGGGGGAGTGGGGTCGAAGATCCACTGACCCACGCCCTCCTCGACGTGCTCGGGCTCGACGGCCGGGGCGTTCGAGATCACCACCCAGTGGTCGGGGGCGGTCACGGTCAGCTGGAAGGTGGCCTTGAGGTCGGGCTGCTCGAAGCAGGCGTAGACGCGGCGGGCGTCGGCGATCTCGAGCTGGGTGTAGAGGTAGACCAGACCATCGGCCGGGTCGACGAACTTGTGCAGCCCCTCGCCGGTGTGGCTGTAGCGGCAGGTCGCCACGATGGTGAGCTCGTGGTCACCCGCCGAGGCCTGCAGCGGGTAGCGGTGATCGGCGAAGGCCGCCGGGTCGAGGTGCTCGCCGTCGAGCTCGACCGAGATCACCCGATCGGCGATCAGATCGATGTGGGTGGGCTCGCCCGTCGAGGTGAAGGTCACCGTCGACGACGAGATGAAGGTGTCCGGGTCGGTCACGTCGCGACCGGTGAGGTCGACGAGCACGCGGTAGGCGTGGGTGGACACCACGGACGACCGCTGCTGTGCGGTCGCGCGGGTCATGTTGGCGGGGTTCGACACGAGATCCTCCGAGAATGCTGGATGTTCTCGTCGAGACTAGCGACTTCGCGGCCGACGACATGCCGTCAGCTGAACCCCTTGCGCCGGTGGCGGAATGCGGTTTGGCTGGTGCCATGACGACGAATGTGGACATGTACTTCGATCCGATGTGCCCGTGGGCCTGGATGACTTCGCGCTGGCTGCTCGAGGTCGAGAAGGTGCGCGACGTGAAAACGACCTTCAAGGTGATGAGCCTGTCGGTGCTCAATGAGGGACGAGACCTCGACCCGGGCTACCTCGAACACATGAAGGAGGGGTGGATCGGGGTGCGTGCGGCGATCGGCGTGCAGGAGCTGCACGGGCAGGACAAGGTGCGCGAGTTCTACACCGCCCTGGGCACCCGCTACCACCTGGGCAAGGAGCCCAAGACCGTCGAGACGGTGCGCGCCGCGCTGGCCGAGGTGGGCGCCGACGAGTCGATCGCCGAGCGAGCCACCACCGACGAGTGGGACGACCTGCTGCGCGAGAGCCACGCCGCCGGCATGGCGCCGGTCGGCAACGAGGTGGGCACCCCGGTTGTGCACCTCAACGGCAAGGGTCTGTTCGGTCCAGTGATCTCGCCAGCCCCCAAGGGTGAGGACGCCGGCAACCTGTTCGACGGGCTCGAGAAGGTGACCGCTTACGACGGCTTCTACGAGCTCAAGCGGACGCGGACCGTGGGGCCGATTCTCGACTGAGGCCGGTGACGGCCCGCACCGTGCCGGTGGCGGCGATCGTCCAGGTGCCCAGCAGGCACAGCGTCGCCGCCACCGCCACGGCGTGCAGCCCCATCATGTGGGAGCCCATCACGTGAGAGCCCAGCGCGAGCGTGCCCACCGGGAAGGTCATCGACCACCAGGTCCGGCCGAACGGCAGGCCTCGCCGGAAGCCCTGGATGGTGCACCAGACGGCCCATGCGACCAGGGGTACGCCGATGGTGAGGGCGATGGCGGCGGCGGTGGACTGGCCCACGATGCCCAGCGGAATCCACGCCGTGGTCGACAGTTCCAAGGGCAGTGGTTGGCGCAGCCAGTGGGGGCGATAGGCGACGACGAAGATGGCCACGCCGAGCACCCACGCGATCACGAAGCAGGCGGCCGCGAAGACAGCACGGTCAGCCCCAGCGAGTGGCGAGTTCAGCACCGTGTGCAGCAGCACGGACAGGATGCCGGGGCCCATCACGCTCCCGAACCAGGCGGGCCCGGCCGGTGGCAGCGGGGCGGGCGTGGTGGACGGATCTGCGGGGGGCATGCGGCCCAGTCTTTCGTGGTGAGTGGGCCAATTCCAGCCCGTCGTCGGCATGGCGGCATATCGTGTGGGCATGTCTGATGCGTGGCCCGATCTCGCGGCTCTCGACCTGTTGGTGGCCGTGGCCGAGCACGGCTCGGTGGGGGCGGCGGCGCGCTCGCGGGGTATGGAGCAGCCCAATGCCACGCGCTCGCTGGCGCGGCTGGAGCGGCGGCTGGGCGCCGTGCTGCTCGAGCGGAGCCCGCGCGGATCGACGCTGACCGCCGCCGGGCTCATGGTGGTCGAGCATGCCCGGGCAGCGCTGGCGGCCGCGCGTGACCTGATGGACGCCACCGCCGCGCTGGGCCGGCCCGACGGGGCGCCGGTCGGTGAACGGCTGGTGGTCGGGGCCAGCCAGACCATCGCCGAGCACCTGCTGCCCGCGTGGTTGGCGACCTTGCGCCGACGACACCCCGAGATCGCCGTCGACGTGCACGTGCACAACTCCCACGACGTGCTGGACGACCTGCGGTCGGGCCGGGTGGGGCTGGGGTTCATCGAGGACCCGACGCTCGGCCCCGGCAGCCTGCGCGGGGTGCACACCCTGCCGGTCGCCAGCGACGAGATGGTGCTGGTGGTCGCACCCCACCATGTGTGGGCGCGGCGCCGGCGCCCGGTCACGCTGGCCGAGTTGGCCGAGACGCCCATGATCCTGCGCGAGTCGGGTTCGGGGACGCGGGTGGCCTTGGACGAGGCTCTCGGCGTCGCGGCCACCTCCTACCTGACGGTGGCGAGCAATGCCGCGGTGCGGGTGGCGGTGGCCTCGGGGGCGGCGCCGTCGGTGCTGAGCCGGCTGGCGGTGGCGGACGCCGTCGGGGCGGGCAGCCTGGTCGCGGTGCCGCTGGCCACCAGGATCACGCGGCCGCTGCATGCGGTGTGGGTGGGGAGGAAGAGGTTGACGGGGGCGGCGGCGCAGGTGGTGGCGTTGGCGCGGGGGTGATCAGGCGGTGTTGATCAGATGGTGTTGATCAGATGGGGATCGCCTCGGCGAGAATGCGCTCCCTGAACTCGCCTCGCAGCGTGTCGGCGACCACGACGTCGACCTTGATCCCGAGCAGCTCGGTGAGCGCGAGCCTCAGCCCCTCCTCGTCGAGCATCTCGGTGGAACTCAACCAATCGGGAGGTGCCCCCATCGTCGGAAGAGTCGCTCATGAGATGGCGGGAATTTCGAGGAAGTCCTCGTGGTCGAGCACCATCGTGCACGACTGGGTCACCAGGTAGCGGTTCTTCAGTGGTGAGGTCCACAGGAAGACCCCGGGTGTGGGGTGTTCCAGCAGCCAACCGCCGTGAGTTTTCGCCCGGTGAGCCGTGCGATCGAGTGGGCCGAGGTTGTCGGTGCTGGTCTGGCCCGGTGGCCCGTTTCTGGAGTAGGCCCGGGTGTGGTCGAGATCGCACGTGCGGCTGCTCTTCTTCGAGAAGGGGAACACGCTGACCGGGTTCCGCAGGAGAACGGCTTCCCTCAGATGGTCGGGCACCTCGTAGTGGTCCGAGGGGCGCAGCGCGTCGACGGTGAGCACCGGACGCAGCGTGACCCGGTGGTGCCCGAGCAGTTCGGAGAGCCACGAGACGAGCATCGGGCCGAGCTCTTCGGCCCGGGCAAGTCCGGTGGGATCGGTGTCGCAGCGCTGCAGGGTCTGGTCCGACAGGTGCACCCGCACCTCGGCGCGGGGAAGCAGCTTCTCGGGATCGACGGTGATCGAGCCGCAGGTGTGCCCACGCTGACCGAAGGCCGGGCAATCCAGGTCGAGGTGCCCGTCCTCGACCAGTGCAGGGACTTCATCGAGCAACGATGCCTGGATCAGCTGCAGCGCCCGGGCGGGGCTGGAGAGCACCCCCAGCGCCTTGGCCCGCCGCACGTCGAGGCTGTCGGTGTCGCCGGCGGCCTTGAAGATGTCGGCCAGCCGGGCCACTTGCGCATCGAGCGCAATGGCGTCGGCGGAGTCGAGAGTGGCCGACACGTTGGTGGTGTGACCGTCCTCGGAGGGGACGACGTCGACGCGACGCCGGGAGCGTGCTCGTGTGCGGTCGTCGGTGGCCTCGTCGGCCCTCAGCTGTCGAACGAGTGCCCGCGCGTGCGTCTCGAGGCGGGTCGGGGTCATGCCCGCGGCGCGGGGGGCGAGACGAGCATCGAACTCGGCCGCCTGCTCGGCATCGAGACTCTTGGAGATCTCGGCCAACTGCCGGGCCTGCCAGACCTCGAGCCGGTCGGCCTTCAGCACCTGCCAGATGCCCTCGAGGCGGAACTTCACGGCCAGGGCGTCGCGCATCAGGGCCCACGCGGCCGTGTCGCTGATCCGCAGGCGAGGGCCGAGCTCCAACGAGGCGAACTCGGGAACGAGGGGAGTGCCTTCGCCGGCGATGCGGGAGATGCGCTCGCCGTGCATCACCGGAGCGGAGGGCACGCCCGAGGCGTCACGAGCGCCCTCGCGCATCATCGCTTCGCGGCCCGACAACTCCGCGTATTCGGCGGCCAGCTGGAATTCCGCCAGCGCAGCCCGGCGCTTCAATGCGCGCATCTGCGCCATGCCATCCAAGGCATCGGCCGCAGTGTCAGCCCACACCGCATCAGTGCGCCGGAGATCCGGCACCTGCTGCACCCAGTCGAGCTGGGTTTCGTGTGACTGATTCATGGAACAATCGTACGACTCGCATCCGACATTTTCGAGAGACAGCGGCGAGATTGTTCGATAATTCCTACTCGAAGAAGTCTTCGTCGATCTCCACGATCTGCACGGTGCGCTTCACCTGCACCCCGACGCCGTAACGGATCATCAGGGACGTCATTCGTTCGCCGTCGATGAGCACAATGCGCGTCGGAATGGTGGCGGCGTACTGCCTGGCACCTTGGCTGAAACGTCCCGTGGTGATGAACACGCCCTGATTGGCCTGGCTGCCGGCCATGGCGCCCACGAAGGCCTGGATCTCCGGGCGGCCGATGGGGTTGGTGGGCGAATGTCGCTTGGCCTGCACGTGGATGCGGCTGAGGCCCAGGGCGTCCTGGTCGATCACCCCGTCGATGCCACCGTCGTTGGAGAGCTGGGTGCGGGTCGCGGTGCCCTCGGCGCCGCCGTAGCCCATGCCCATCAGCAGGTCGAGCACGGCCTGTTCGAAGAATGCGGGCTCCTGGTCGAGGATGCGGGCGAGCAGTTCGTCGGCGACGTCGGCGTGGATGCGAGCGATGCCGGCCGCGATCTGCTCCTCGGGGTCCAGGGTCACGTCAGCCAGCGGCGCCTCGTCGCTCACCGTGGCCTCTCGACTGATCGGAAAGACCTTCCACGTGTGCGGTGCGTTCGGATCGCCCGACAGGGCCCGCAGGTGCTTCTCGGTGATGCCCTCGGGGTGCTCGGCCAGCAGGCGTCGGCCCACGTCGGTGATGCGGTGGTGGCCACGGGCGGGACGTTCCGTGGCGCCGGACCGGGAGAGGTACGAGAGTGCCCAGTTGCCGCGGTTGCGGTACTGCTCCTGCCCCGACGGGATGAGGATGTGCCGCTGTTCATCGGTGAGGGCGAGCAGGTCGGCGGCGGCCTCGACGATCTCGCGGGAGCGGCGGACCTCGCCGTCGCTGAGGACGCTGAGGGTTGGAGCCATGTACTGCTCCCACGTGGGTGCCGACATCAGGGTTCTCCTCGGTGGTCGCCAGTGATCACGAGCCCGACTCTAGTGATCCCCACGGACACGTCCCGCCCCACCCCAAACTGTCCGACCCTGCTGGCACACTCAACCCGTGAGCACCGACACCCCCGACCTCGACCCGGCCACCACCGACGTCCGCCACCGCTGGACCGACCTTGCCGACCGCATCACCGAGGCCCAGGAGGCCTACTACGGGCGCGACGCCCCCACGGTCTCCGACGCCGAGTACGACGGCTGGATGCGCGAGTTGCAGGCCCTCGAAGACGCTCACCCCGATCTGCGCACCCCCGAGTCACCCACCCAGCGGGTGGGCACCAACCGGTTCACCGAGTTCAACCCCGTTGAGCACCGCCAGCGCATGGAGTCGCTCGACAACGTCTTCTCGGCCGATGAGCTCGCCGAATGGCTCGAGCGCGCCCACCGCCAGTTGGGTGCCGAGAAGATCCGCTTCCTGTGCGAGCCCAAGATCGACGGGCTCGCCATCAACCTCACCTACGAGCAGGGGCGCCTGGTCACCGCAGCCACCCGGGGCGACGGCCGCGTCGGTGAAGACGTCACCCTCAACGTGCGCACCATCGCCGGCGTGCCCCAACGGCTGGTGGGCGACGACCTGCCCGAGCTGGTCGAGGTGCGTGGCGAGATCTTCTTCCCGATCGAGGCCTTCGCCGACCTCAACGCCTCCCTCGTCGAGCAGGGCAAGAACCCCTTCGCCAACCCGCGCAACGCGGCCGCCGGTTCGCTGCGCCAGAAGGACCCGAGCGTGACCGCCACTCGTCCGCTGCGCCTGTTGGTGCACGGCATCGGCGCCCGGCAGGGCTTCGACGTCGCCAGCCAGTCCGAGGCCTACGCCAAGCTCCAGTCCTGGGGGCTGCCGACCGCTGCCGCCGCGCGCGTGGTCACCACCCCCGACGAGGTGCAGGCGTTCGTCCGCGACCTCGGTGAGCACCGCCACGACGGCGAGCACGAGATCGACGGGGCCGTCGTCAAGGTCGACGACATCGCCAGCCAGCGCGCCCTCGGCTCCACCTCGCGCGCCCCCCGCTGGGCGATCGCCTTCAAGTACCCGCCCGAGGAGGTCAACACCAAGCTCCTCGACATCCAGGTCAACGTCGGACGAACCGGCCGCGTCACCCCCTTCGGCGTGATGGAGCCGGTGCTGGTGGCGGGTTCGACCGTCTCGATGGCCACCCTGCACAACGCCCACGAGGTGGTGCGCAAGGGTGTGCTGATCGGCGACACCGTCGTGCTGCGCAAGGCCGGCGACGTCATCCCCGAGATCCTCGGCCCGGTGGTCGACCTGCGCGACGGCACCGAGCGCGCCTTCGTCATGCCCACCCACTGCCCGGCCTGCGGCACCGAACTGCGCCCCGAGAAGGAGGGCGACAAGGACATTCGCTGCCCCAACTCCGAGTCGTGCCCCTCGCAGCTGCGCGAGCGCCTGTTCGGGCTGGCCACCCGCGGCGCCCTCGACATCGAGGCCCTCGGCTGGGAGGCCGCCCACGCACTGCTCTCGTCGGGGGTCATCACCAGCGAGGCCGGTCTGTTCGACCTGACCGCGGACGACCTGCGGCGCGTCGACCTGTTCACCCGCGCGGCCAAAAAGTCCGAGGCCGACGTTGCCGACGAACGCGGCCGGGTGCTCTCGGCCAGCGGGCTGAAGCTGCTCGACAACCTCGAGAAGGCCAAGAGCCAGCCCCTGTGGCGGGTGCTGGTCGCACTGTCGATCCGCCACGTCGGCCCGACGGCCGCCCGGTCGCTGGCCACCTCGTTCGAGTCGATCGACGCCATCCGGGCCGCCACCCCCGAGCAACTGGCCGCCGCCGACGGGGTGGGTCAGGTGATCGCCGAAGCCATCACCGAGTGGTTCGCCGTCGACTGGCACGTCGCCCTGGTCGACCGCTGGGCCGCTGCGGGGGTGCGCATGGCCGACGAGCGCGACGAGTCCACCGTCCGCACCCTCGAGGGCCTGACCGTGGTCGTCACCGGTTCGCTGCAGAACTTCAGCCGCGACGAGGCCAAGGAGGCGATCATCACCCGCGGCGGCAAGGCCTCGGGATCGGTCAGCAAGAACACCGACTACGTCGTGATCGGGGAGAACGCCGGGTCCAAGGCCGCCAAGGCCGAGGAACTGGGTCGCCCGATTCTTGACGAGGCCGGGTTCGTCCAACTGCTCGAGGGCGGCCCATCGGCACTCTGAACCTCAGAAGTGGGAGTTGTTGAACACCTCGTCGTCGACCTCGAACAGCCGGTCGAGGGCGGCGATCGCGTCCCGATTGCCGCCGATCCGTCCGGCTGCTGCCAGCGACCGCGGACGCACGGCGCCGAAGTAGAGGCTGCCGAGTTCCGGCACTCCCAGCTGCACGTCGGCCTCGTCCTTCGTCTTCTCGACCGACGCCCGGCCGCCCTCGACGGTGACCCGGAAGCGTCCGGCCGCGAACCCGAGGTCGTCGGCGATCTCGAGCACGGCAGTGCCGTCGGCCTGCCACCCGCGCACCGACAGCGCCTTCACCGGGTCGAGCACGCGCAGCCACGTGCAGTCACGCAGCCCCTTGACCTCGAGCCGACGCGAGTCGACCAGCGCCCACCGCAGGGGTGAATTCTGGTTCGACAGCCGCCAGGTCACCCTCTTCACCAGGTCCTGGTGGCCCAGGTGGTCCCACAGCGCCAGTTCGGCCCCGGGGGTCAGCGCCACCAGGTCGTGGATGCGCAGGTCGTGATCAGTCCAGTCGCCGTACTCGAAGGTGGCCATGCCGTCGAGAGTGCCCTCGTCCGACCAGTGACCCACGGTGCGCAGCTTGCGGTTCTTGCCGCCCTCTTCGTGGTCCCAGTCGCCGGCCAGCCGGTCGCGGTACTGGGTCGCCCGGTCGTGCGCGCCGCGGGTGGTCTCCAGCGTCTGGCGGAAGAGCCGGTCGCGCTGGTCCTTGACGACCTCGGACGACGCATCGAGGAACTCGCAGTGGCCGCCGGGGCGGTGCCGCAGGGCGAAGTCGTGGCTGACGTCGAGCTCGACATGCTGGTGCAGGGACGACACCCCGAACCCGAAGCGGCCGTAGATGACGGCCTCGGTGACGGTCAGCGACGCGAACGCGAGCCCCCGCTCGTGGGCCTCGGACAGGTCGGCGGTCATCATCGTGCGCAGAATGCCCTGCCGGCGGTGACTGGCGCGCACCGTGACATCGCTGATCAGGTTGCCGGTCTCGAGGTGCCCGACCCCGTTCCCATCTGGGCCGGTGTTGATGAGCGCGTCGTAGCTCATGAACGTGCCGACCGGGCCGGCAAACGCCCCCGCCGGCACGGACGCGCGATACATGCCGCGGGCGCGCATGCCGTCAGCGTGCATCTCGGCATTCCAGCGGGCCAACTGCTCGTCGGTCAGTGCCTTGTCGTGGAAACCCAACGACACCGCCTGCAGCCATTCGGTGCGTTCGGGGGTGAGTTCGGCCGACGAGGGCAGCGTGCGCAGTTCGAGATCGCTCATGCCTGCGACGCTACACAACCGACGAACGCACCGGCGACCCGATTCCGGTCTGCAAAGATGACCCCATGCGCGTTCACCTGGCCACCGACCATGCCGCCTTCGAGACCAAGCAGTTCCTCGCCGAGAAGCTGGCCGACGCCGGTTTCGAGGTCGTCGACCACGGGGCCCAGACCTACGACGCCGCCGACGACTACCCGCCGTTCATCATCGCCGCCGCCGAGGCCGTCGCCGCCAACCCCGGCGACCTGGGCATCGTGCTGGGCGGCTCCGGCAACGGCGAACTGATCGCCGCCAACAAGGTGTCCGGCGTGCGGTGCGCGTTCGCCAACTCGGTCGAACTCGCCACCCTCACCCGCCAGCACAACGACGCCAACTGCCTGGCCCTGGGCGGACGCTTCACCCCCGACGACCTGGCGCTCGAGATCGCCACCGCGTTCCTGACCACCGAGTTCAGCTTCGAACCCCGCCACCAGCGCCGCATCGACATGCTCACCAACTACGAGGTGAACGGCTCGATCGAGGGCTGATGCCCGAGGGTCACGTCATTCGGCGCCTCGCCGACACGCTCACCGACACCTTCGGTGGGTCCACCGTGCGCGTGAGTTCCCCGCAGGGACGATTCGCTGAGGAGGCCGCCCGCCTCGACCAGCACGAGCTGGTGGTGGCCGACTCGTTCGGCAAGCACCTGTTCATCACCTTCGATGCGCCCGCCCCGGCCATCGTGCAGATTCACCTGGGTCTGATCGGCAAGCTGCTGTTCGGCCCCGACCGGGCCCCGTGGGGGCAGGTGCGGTTGCGCATCACCGACGGCGTCACCGCCGCCGACCTGCGCGGGCCGCAGACCTGCCGACTGGTCACGGTCGAGCAGCAGGCCGCCGAGGTCGCCAGACTCGGCCCCGACCCGCTGCGCGCCGACGCCGACCCCTCCCGCGGATGGCAGGTGGTGCACCGCTCGTCCAAGCCGATCGCAGCCCTGCTGATGGACCAACAGGTGGCCGCAGGCGTCGGCAACATCTACCGGGCCGAGGTGCTGTACCGCCACCGCGTCGACCCGTTCACCCCCGGCGCCCGGATCGCTCCCGACCTGTGGGCGGCCATCTGGGCCGACCTGGTGGTGCTGATGGCCGACGGGGTGGCCTCGGGACGCATCGACACCGTCACCGACGACCACACCCCCGAAGCCATGGACCGCCCGCCCCGCGTCGACCGTCACGGCGGCGAGGTCTACGTCTACCGTCGCGCCGGCCAGCCCTGCCACGTCTGCGGCACCGAGGTGCGCACCCAGGTGCTCGCCGGACGAAACCTCTACTGGTGCCCCACGTGCCAGGGGTGACCGGCTCAGGGGTGACCGGTCTCGCCCTGCACCCCGACCACACCTGGTCACTGGCCACCGAACTGGAGGTCGACGACGAGCGGGAGGCGGTCTGGCTCTCGTCCCTCGGTCTGGTCGCGACCGTGCGCCAGGTGGTCAACGACCAGTGGCGGTTGCGGGTGCGGGTCGTCAACGACACGGCGACGGCGCAGCCGATCACGGGACTGCGCCTCGAGCTCGACGCCGATGACCCCGTCACCCGAACGCTGGTGCGGCGCTGGGGCGGGGGAGCGCGCGCCTTCCTGATGGCGGACGACGGCGAGAGCTGCGTGCTGGCCCGGCAGGTCACCGGATTCGCCCTCGACGACGATCTGCCGGGGCTGCGGCTCTTCCCCGGAACCACCCTCGAACCCGGCGCCGCAACCACCTGCGAGTGGGCCCTCGAGCCCCTCGGTTCCCCACGCGACGTGCTGGCTCATCTGCCCGCCTGGTGGCCCGACCGGCTGGTGCGCCGCGGCGACGACCCCGTCGTGCTGGGCGACGGCACCGAACTGCTGCCCACCGGCGATCGGCTGACCATCCCCGAGGAGCGGGGCGAGACGGTGCTCGCGGTCGTCAGCCTGCCCGGCATGGACGAGGCGGTCGCCCACGCCCTGGCCCACCCGGCCTGCGCCGGCGCCGCCGAGGTGGTGCTGCGGCAGGCCGCCCCCGGCACGGACGACCTCGCGGCCCGCGTCGAGGAACTGCTCTCCCGCGGCGCGCCCGACCCGCTGGCGGTGATCGCGGCCGCCCGCGAACTCGCGGCCACCGGTTCGTCCGACCTGGTCGACGTGGTCACCGACGCCCTTGACCGGCTGAGGGGCGACGACCTCGCCGTGGGCGTGGCCAGAATGCACGCGGCCCTCGCGCTCACCGCGGCCGGCGCACCGGTGCCGGAGCTCGGGCCCGTCCGGTTGCCCTCGACCACCGACCTGGCGCTGCTGGGCGGCGGGCTGCCGGGCCGCGGCAGCGCCGCGCCGCTCGACGTGGCACGCACCATCGCGGCCTGCGCGTTGCTGCCCCCGGCGGTCGGACCATGGCCGCCCGAGCGCTGGCCGGTGCCGTTCGACGAGGTCATCCTGCAGGCCACGGCCGAGGTGCTGGCCTGCGACCCCGATCCCGAGGTCGTGGCGTGGCTGGTTCTCGGCAACGCGTGGTGACAAGGTGGAGCGCGTGACTTCTCGTCAAACAGTTCTCACGGGGCGCGGCCTCGCGCCGGTGCTGGTGTCGCGCATCTTCTACCTCGGGGCCGCGCTGTTGGTGCTCGACACCCTCTTTCGCCACACCCCGTGGCTGAGGGTGCTGCTCGGGCTGTACTCGACGCTGCTGGTGCCCGTCGAGGGCTCGGGGCTCGGCACGGCGGCCCTGATGCTGGTGCTGGGGGTCGGCCTGATGCGCCGTAAGCGCCTGGCCTGGTGGTTCACCGTGAGCTACCTCGGGCTGCTGTGGCTGGCCACCCTCGCCGCCGTCGTGCTGGTGCTCACCGAACACGTCGACCCACCCGAACCCCGCGACCCCGTCGGTGCCGAACCGTTGGTCGAGCTGATCATCAGCGCGGTCACCCTCGCGCTGCTGCTGGCCCTGCTGATCGCCCGTCGCCGCGACTTCGCGGCTCGCTCGGCGCGGGGCAATCTGCGGCTTGCCGGCCTCGTGCTGGCCGGCGGACTGGCGGTCTCACTGGGCATCGGTTGGCTGCTGACATGGCTGACCGGTGGCGAGGGACGCCCCCGCGGCCGGTTGTTCGCCCTGCTCAGCCGCATGATCACCGGCAACACGCCGCACGGGCCGATCCCACCGCCCTGGGTGGGCACCATCGTCGGCGTGCTGATCGCCGTCAGCTTCTTCCTCGCCCTGCAGACGCTGATGCGCAGCCAGCGCTCCCGGGCCACGCTGGCGCTGGCCGACGAGGTCACCCTGCGGCAACTGCTGGCCCGCAGCGAGGCCGACTCGCTGTCGTACTTCGCCACGCGCCGCGACAAGCAGATCGTGTTCGCCCCCGATCGGTCGGCCGCCATCACCTATCGCGTCGAGGTGGGCGTCTGCCTGGCCGCCGGCGACCCGATCGGTCCGCGGGAACGATGGCCGATGGCCATGACCGCCTTCGTGGACGAGGCCCGCACCTTCGGCTGGACGCCGGCCGTGGTGGGCGCCTCGTCCGCGGGAGCCCGGTTGTGGGAAGAGGCGGGCATGCGGATCATCAAGGTGGGGGACGAGGCCGTGCTCACCCCGGCCACCTTCGACCTCGAGGCCCGCGACCTGCGCGACGTGCGTCAGGCCGTGCAGCGACTGCAGCGGCAGGGCAACACCGTGCGCATTCGCCGCCACAAGCAGATTCCCGCCGCCGAACTCGCCGAGCTCGCGACCCTCGCCGAACAGTGGCGTCTCGGGGGCGAGGAGCGCGGCTTCTCGATGGCGCTGGGGCGACTCGGCGACGACCTCGACGGCGACTGCCTGATGGTCGAGGCCCTGTCGGCCCAGGGGCAGGTCGCCGGCCTGCTGTCGCTGGTGCCCTGGGGTGCCGATGGCGTCTCCCTCGACCTGATGCGCCGCTCGCCCGAGGCCCCCAACGGCGTCACGGAGCTGATGGTGGTCGGTCTCATGCACCAGGCGCGCGACCACGGCATCGCCCGCGTCTCGCTCAACTTCGCCGTGTTCCGCTCGGCCTTCGAGGAGGGCGCGCAGCTGGGTGCCACCGCCCTGCAGCGGTTCAAGCGGCGCCTGCTGCTGGTGGCCTCGCGCTGGTTCCAACTGGAGCAGTTGTACCGCTCGAACGTGAAGTACTCGCCCACCTGGTCACCCCGTTACCTCGCGGTCGAGGACGCGGTCGATCTGGGCACCGTCGGGTTGGCGCTGGGCATCGCCGAGGGTTACGTCGACGCCCCGGCCTGGTTCCGTCCGCTGCCCCTGCCGGCTCAGCCGCGGGTCGCCCTGGCCGACCATCCCGAGCTCGTCACCGCCCTCGCCCCGCCGGCACCCGAACCGGTGGCCACGCGCCTGCCCGAGCAGCGCGAGCACCGGCTGGCGACCCGTCGCCGGCTGCTGGCCGAGGGCGTGGAGCCGTACCCGGCCAGCTTCACGCCCACGGGATCGTCCGCCGACGTGGTGCTCGCCAATCGTGGCGCCACCACGACCATCGCCGGGCGGGTGCTGGCCCTTCGCGACCACGGCGGTGTCTGTTTCGTGCGGCTGCAGGACTGGTTCGGGGAATCCCAGGTGCTGCTCGACCGTTCGGTGATCGGCGCCGACGAGCTGGCCCGGTTCGTGCGGGTGATCAGTCTCGGTGACCACGTCGGCTTCTCGGGTCGGGTCGCTCCCTCGAAGCGGGGCACCCCGTCGCTGCACGCCGACGCGTGGACGCTGACGGCCAAGGCTCTGCGACCCCCGCCCGACAAGCACTCCGGCATCAGCGACCGCGAGACGCGCGTGCGCCAGCGTTACCTCGACCTGATCGCGAACCCGCAGGCCCGCCACCAGCTGCGGGCCCGCTCGCAGGCCGTCCGGGCAGTCCGCGAGACGCTGCAGCAGCACCAGTACCTCGAGGTGGAGACGCCCATCCTGCAGACGGTGCACGGCGGCGCCAATGCTCGCCCCTTCCGCACCCACATCAACGCCTACGACCTCGAGCTGTACCTGCGGATCGCGCCGGAGTTGTTCCTCAAGCGCCTGATGGTCGGTGGCGTCGACCGGGTCTTCGAGATCGGACGCAACTTCCGCAACGAGGGGGCCGACGCCACCCACAACCCCGAGTTCACGATGCTCGAGGCCTACCAGGCCTACGGCGACTACACGGTGATGCGCGACCTGGCCGAGCAACTGGTGGTGAACGCGGCGCTCGCGGTGAACGGGGGAACCGAGCTGCGGGGCGTCGATCTCGCCGAACCGTTCGCGGTGATCACCGTCAATGACGCGCTCTCGCACGCCCTCGGTGAGCACGTGAGCGCCGACACCACCCGCGAGCAGCTGATTGCCATCGCCGATCGCCTCGATCTGGGAACGGCGCCGACCTGGACGAGGGGAGAGGTGCTGCTCGAGCTCTACGAGCACCTGGTGGAGCACCGCACCGTCGCGCCCACCTTCTACTGCGACTTCCCGGCCGACGTCTCGCCGTTGACCCGCGGTCATCGCGACGACGACCGGCTCGCCGAACGGTGGGACCTGGTGGCCTTCGGCGCCGAGATCGGCACCGCCTACTCCGAACTGGTCGACCCGGTGGTGCAACGGGAACGGTTGACGGCCCAGTCGCTGCTCGCCGCCGGCGGTGACCCCGAGGCGATGGAGGTGGACGAGAGTTTCCTCACCGCGCTCGAGTACGCCATGCCGCCCTCGGGTGGCCTGGGCATGGGCATGGACCGGTTGGTGATGATGCTCACCGACTCCTCGATTCGCGAGACGATCGCCTTCCCGCTGGTGCGCCCTCGGTGACCAGCCTGGGCGGGCGCACCGTGCGGCTGTGGGAACGCGATGGCGACGGACCGCCCATCGTGTTGATCGCCGGCTGCGGGTTGGCGATGGACTTCTGGCGCGACGTGGCCGACCTGCTGCCCCGGGCGAGGCTGGTCAGTTACGACCGGCCCGGCATCGGCGGCACCCGCTGGCCCGGCACCCTGCCCCGCTTGGCGGACGAGCAGGCCACCCTGGTCGACCTGCTGGAGAGGCTGGGGGCACCTGCGGTGCTGGTCGCCCACTCCATGGCCTCGTTCATCGTCGAGGCGGTGACCCGGATTCGTCCCGAACTGGTCGCGGGCGTGGTGATGGTCGACGGATCGGTGGAATGGCCCGTCACGCCGCCACGGCACCTGACTCCGCGGCTGGCGCAGTGGGTGGAGCGGGCCACGGAGGGTTCGACGATGGGTGCCCTGGGGGCGTTCGTGTGGCACGTGGGCACCTGGTTCCAGAGCACCCGCGAGTTCCGTCACCTGCACGGCGGACGACTCGCCGACATCTACGCCGACACCGACACCCTGGCGGCGGCCACGGCCGAGTCGTTGGCCTACGGTCGGCAGGCCTGGGACCTGATCGAGGTGCGGCGGGCACACGCGTGGCCCGATCGTCCGACGGTCGTGCTCACCGCCGCCGACAACCGCTGGCTCGCCAGCCAGCGTCGGTGGGCGAACATGCTGGGAGCCGGCCACCTGGTGGTGACCGGCTCCAAACACCTGATGATGCTCGACCGCCCCGACGCGATCGTCGAGGCGGTCGAAGAACTCAGACGGTGACCAGCTCGCGCTCGTCCTCGAACAGATCCTCGGTGTTGACCGAGTCGTACTGCTCGGTGTCGAGGATGCCCTCGCGCTTGGCGACGATCACCGGAACCAGGGCCTGACCAGCGACGTTGACCGCGGTGCGGCCCATGTCGAGGATCGGGTCGATGGCCAGCAGTAGGCCCACGCCCTCCAGGGGGAGGCCGAGGGTCGACAGGGTCAGCGTCAGCATGACGGTGGCTCCGGTCAGGCCCGCGGTGGCAGCCGAGCCGACGACGGCGACGAAGACGATCAGCAGGTAATCAGTCCACCGCAGCTGGATGCCGAAGAACTGGGCGACGAAGATGGCCGAGATCGCGGGGTAGATGGCGGCGCAACCGTCCATCTTCGAGGTCGCGCCGAGCGGCACGGCGAACGAGGTGAGCGAACGGGGAACGCCCAGGTTGCGCTCGGTGACCCGCTGGGTGACGGGCATCGTGCCCAGCGACGAACGCGAGACGAAGGCCAACTGGATGGCCGGCCAGGCGCCCTTGAAGTAGTTGACGATGCTCAGCCCGTGCACCCGCAGCAGCACCGGGTAGACCACGAACAGCACCAGGGCCAGACCGATGTAGATCGCGAGGGTGAACCAGCCGAGGCTGGCAACCTTGCCCCAGCCGTAGCTGGCGACGGCGTTGCCGATCAGGCCGATGGTGCCGATCGGGGCGAGCCGGATGACCCACCACAGCACCGTCTGCAGCACCGAGAGCAGCGACTTCGACAGGTTCAGGAACGGCTCGGCCTGCTTGCCGACCTTCAGGGCGGCGGCGCCGATGACCAGGGAGACCACCAGGATCTGCAGGGCGTTGAAGTTGAGCGAGGTGGTGATGGCGCTGATGGCGCCACCGTCGCCGGTGACGGGCCGGGAGCTGGCCTCGAGCCCCAGGAAGTTGCCGGGGATGATGCCCTTCAGGAAGTCGAGCCACGAACCTGAACGCGACGGCGCGGCCGCGGCGGCCTCGGTGACCGACGTGTGGGCACCGGGCTGCAGGATGAGCCCCAGTGCGATGCCGATCACGACCGCGATGAACGAGGTGATCGCGAACCACAGCAGCGTGCGCGAGGCCAACTTGGCCCCGTTGGTGACACCGCGCAGGTTGGCGATCGAGGTCACGATGGCCAGGAAGATCAGCGGGGGAACCAGCGCCTTCAGCAACGAGACGAAGCTCGAGCCGATGGTCTGCAGCGTCGTGGTGAGCCAGTTCGGGTCACCCGACGGGGTCTTACCGATGGTGAGCGCCACCCACCCGAGCACGATGCCCAGCACGAGCGAGATCAGGATCTGGGCAGAGAACGAGGGGAACTTCCAGCCGCGCTTGGGCGGCGCGGTGGTCGGGGAGACGGGGGACGACACGGTCGTGCCTTTCGATGGGGAGTGGTACTGCTGTGCCGAACCATAGATAACCAAGAGTTATTCCTGAGCACGCAGACAGTTCTGTGAGATGGCATCAGTAGGCTCGAGCCGTGGATTCCTGTTGTGCGCCCTCGTCCGACCGAGGTGACCGGGTCGCGTCGTCCCAGTCTCGGGCCGTCGAGTCGGGTGGCGGACGACTGCCCGACTCCCTGATCACGATTCCGGCGGGCAGCTTCATCATGGGTTCGGACTCGTCCGAGGTGTTCCGGGCCGACCACGAGGGTCCGGCCCGCGAGGTGACCACCCCCGCCTACCGGATCGATGCCTATGCCGTGACCAACGCGCAGTTCGCAGCCTTCGTCGAGGCGACTGGCTTCGTCACCGAGGCCGAGCACTTCGGCTGGTCATTCGTGTTCGCCGACCTGGTGCACCCCGACGCGCGCGGCCACGTGCTCGACGGACGAGTGCCCTCGGCCGGCTGGTGGCGGGGCGTGAACGGTGCCCGCTGGAGCGAACCGTTCGGGCCCGGGTCATCGCTCGAGGGTCTGGACAACCACCCCGTGGTGCACGTCTCCGTCGCCGACGCCGAGGCCTACTGCACCTGGGTGGGCGGACGACTGCCCACCGAGGCCGAGTGGGAGCGCGCCGCGCGCGGCGGACTGGTGCAGCAGATGTTTCCCTGGGGCTCGGAGCTGGAACCCGGAGGCGAGCACCGCATGAACGTGTGGCAGGGGAGTTTTCCCGAGCACAACACCAAGGCCGACGGCTGGTTCGCGACCGCGCCGGTCGACAGCTACCTGCCCAACGGGCTGGGCCTGTTCAACACCTCGGGCAATGTCTGGGAGTGGACGGCCGACCTGTTCGCTCCGGGAGGTGTCGACCGGGTGACGAAGGGCGGCTCGTACCTGTGCCATGCCTCGTACTGCCACCGGTATCGCACCTCGGCCCGCACCCACACCAGCCCGGACTCGTCGCTGGGTCACACGGGGTTCCGGATCGCGGCAGACGTCTGAGGTGTTCCGGCCGGGCGGGAGGGGAGTAAGCATCGGGTGAAGTCTGGTCGCCGTCGGGTAGAGGCGGAAGAATGACGGGATCACTCCAACCTAGGTCAAGTCCCACTGGCATACTGCCCAAAGGCGAGCTTTCGGAGAGGACCACATCAATGGCGAGAAGGCGAGGTTTCTGGGCAGAAGTCCAGAGAGCTTCCGCGGAGGCAGAGCGAGACCGGCGCAGGCGTCAAGTCCAAAAGGAGAGAGCTGACAGCGCGGCCCAGAGGGAGGCTCAGCGCGCAGCCCAGCAGCGGGAGCGCGCCAGGGTCGCCGAGCAGAAGGAGGCGCAGCGCACGCAACTGGCGGCTCAACGCTCGGCCCAGCAGATGCAGCGCGCCGCACTGGCCGAGCAGAAGGAGGCCGCACGCCAAGCGAAGCTGCTCCACGAGGAGGCAATGTGGAGCCAAGCAGCAGCCATGAATGCCGAGCTTGCGCTCCAGTACGAGGAGTTGGACCAGTTGTTGTCGTCCACACTCGAGGTGGACGACTACGTCGATCTCGACGATCTGGTGCAGCGGCCAGCCCACCCGCCCTTTGATCCGGGCGCACTGGGCGTCGCCAGCCCCAACCCCGGGCCGCCGCCTTACCCTCCCGAGCCCACTTTCGAGGAGCCCCCGGCGCCCAAGGGAATCGGAGCGGCTCTGGGTGGGGCCCAGCGTCACGCTGCCAATGTGGATGCGGCCCGGCGCGGTTTCGAGCAGCAGCACGCTGCTTGGCAGCAACACTGCCGACAACTGGACGCCACCTACCGTGATCTGTGGGCCAGATGGAAGGCTGGTGAGGACGAACGCCTGCAGAAGCTGGCGGCTGCCAGAGCCACGTACGAGCAGGGGTGTCGCGAGCGCGAGTCAGACGTCGCCGCTGCCAACGCCGACCTAGCTGCGTTCAAGTCCAACCTTGCTTTCGACGTCCCCGAGGCGATTGAGGAGTACGTGCAGATCGTCCTTGCGAACTCGGCGTACCCCGAAGTGCTCCCCGTGGAACATTCAGCCACCTTCGATCTGGGCACCCGGGAACTGTCGTTGTCAGTGGTCCTACCGGCACCAGACCAGATTCCGGCCGTCAAGGAGTACCGCTACGTTGCGGCCCAGGACGAGGTGGTGCCATCGACGCTTCCCGTGAAGGACCAGCGTGCACGCTACTCCAGCATCGTGCAGCAGGTGGCCGTGCGAACCCTCCACGAGATCTTCGAGGCGGACCGGGCGGAGAAGATCCAGTCGATCGCCATGGAGGTGGTCGTCAAGCGAATCTCGCCCGCCACAGGTCTCGGTGAGGATGTGCCCCTTGTACGAGTGGCCGTCGATCGCTCCGAGTTCGCCACGTTCGACCTGGGCAAGGTCGATCCCGCGGCCACGCTCCAGCATCTCGGTGGAGAGGTGTCGAAGAACCCCCACGGCTTGGTCCCCGTGAACATGGCCCCCGGTGTGCGCCAGAGGGGTGCTCGGTGAGGTTCAACCCACCCCCCGGATGGCCAACGCCGCCTCCTGGATGGCGACCGCCTGACGGATGGAAGCCGGATCCCTCCTGGCCGGACCCCCCAATCGGATGGCAGCTATGGGTTACCACCGAGGAGCCCCAGACCGCTGCCGCGCCCGCACCGGTCGTACCTGACGCCGTCGAGGATCAGCAGCCGGCCGATGATCCGCTGGCGGCCGCGCTGGCAGATAACGCGGCCCTCCGGGCCCAGATTGCTTCCCTGCGGGAGTCGGTGGCGCAGGCGCAAGGGACCGGCGAGGTGCGGGAGATGGACGATGCCTTGGCTCTTCAGGATCTGGGCATTTACCACTATCACCATCCCTTGGAGAACGCTCCGGCCTACAAGGACGCACTGCAGGATCTCCAACTTGAGATCGACACATCAGTCAGGTCCGGTGAAGCAATCCAGGCGTCCGACAGGTTCACCTGGAATGGCTCGCTGGCACAGGGACGCCGACTCGTCCGTGACCTGGGGCGGCTGATGCTGCGCGCCTACAATGCCGAGGCCGACAACTGCGTGCGAGCACTGCGCGCTGGGAACCTCGCCGCGGCGGTGCAACGCTTGGAACGTGCCATGACCTCCATCGAGCGGTTCGGAGCCATGATGGAACTCCGGGTGAGCCCGGACTTCCACGCCTTACGCATCCGCGAACTGGAGCTGGTGGCTGATCATCAGATGAAGCTCCAGGAGGAGCGAGAGGCGGCTCGAGAGCACAGGGAACTCCTGCGGGAGCAACGACGGGCCGAACAGGAGCTGGCGGCGGAGCGCGCCAGACTGGACAAGGAGAGGGCGCACTACGTCGGGGTGCTCGCCAGCCTACGTTCCAGCGGCGATGACGAGGCTGCCCGCGACCTGGAGCAACGCCTCGCCGACATCGATGCGGCGATCGAGGCAAACGACTATCGCACGGCCAACATTCGCGCCGGCTATGTTTATGTCATCTCGAACGTGGGCGCCTTCGGTCCCAAGGTCGTGAAGATTGGCATGACGCGCAGGCTTGACCCATACGACCGCGTGAGGGAACTGGGCGATGCTTCGGTTCCGTTCACCTACGACGTGCATGCGCTGTTCTTCTCAGACGACGCCATCTCACTCGAGGCAGAGTTGCATCGCATATTTGCCGACCGCCGCGTCAACGTCGTCAACGGAAGGCGCGAGTTCTTCTTCTCGACACCCGAGGATGTTCGTGACGTGCTCGCCGAGAAGGTGGGTGGCCTGCTCGAGTACACGGCGGAACCCGAAGCGCTCGAGTACCGACAGAGCCTTGGTTCGTGGCCCACCAACGCCCGCTCCGGCATCGCGGGAACTGATCGTGACGGCGGAGGGGAGTAGGGTCTCGTCGCAATCAGGTGGCTCCTGTGGCGAGGGCACGCTGGTGGCAGGCGCGGCTGATTTGACGTTCTGATTGGTGGTTGATTCCAGCGCTCTCGAGTGCCCAGCTGACGAAACTGCTGCGCTTTGAGTTAGTGTGGCACTGGTCGTTCCTGCCCTGGTCGTCGAAATCCTCGGACGGCCGCCAGTGGGTTCTTTGTAGTCAGCTGAGTCTGGTGGCGTTGGTGTACGCCTTCATGGCTGACAACTGCATGAACGCACTCACCTGACAATCTGTCAGCAAGGAGTTGTCATCGCTGACCAAGGTGACCTCCCAGCCCCCCTCGACAGGCACGGCGTGCCGGTCCTCATGGGACGACGAGAGAAGCGCGGCGTATGAGAACCCGTGCTGGACACCCGAGAGTTTGCGCCACGTCGCCACGACTGTCCTTCGAATGGTCTCGTCGCTTCGGAGCAGGCTGAGCTTTTTAAGCTCATCCGTGAGACTCACCTGCTTGGTAACTCGTGCCCACTCAATGCCAGCAAGCCTCGCCTTCTCGCGGAAGCAGGCGCTGATCTCGCCACGGCGCTGCTCTGCCTGCTCTTGCTCGTTCGAATCAAGCATGGGCTTCAGTTCTTCCAGCCAGTTGTTCGACTGGCGATGGTCCTCCCACGAACGTTGAAGGCCACGCAGCCTGCGGTCTTGCGCGTCTTTGCCGTCGATGATCCACAGGGCCCAAGCCGCCGCCTCGAGCGCAGGGCGGATGATGTTTGGTGTGGCCTGGGGCGAGACCCCGACGCCGTGCGTCATGATCGTGCGCTCCAGCAACTTCTGGTTCTCACGTGCCGTACCGATCAGTCCGCTCGCCATGATGTATGCATTCACGCCCGCCCCGTTGGAACAGTCAAGCCGCCGTCTCGTCAGTGCTTGCTTGTTCAGTTTGTACTCAGTTTCGGCTGCCTCCATCTCACTCTCGAGCAGGTCAAGCTGACGCCAAGGCTTGATCAGGGCATTGGCGTCAAACGTGTGTGTTGTCTCAAACCTGCGCACGGATCCTCCTCCAAGCATTATGCTCGCTTGGGAACTGAGCGCACCGAGCTCACGGCATCCGCACCCAGCGCTTCGGTAGTCGCACCCGCCGGGCGTGCTCCGTGCCGCCAGCATCCTTGCAGCGACCCAGGCCAAACACCTGTTCGACTAGAAGCAGGTCTTGCTTCGTGCTGAGGGCCGTTACAGCCTCAAGGTTCGCCAGCCAGTCAGCGTGTCGGTGGTGGACCTCACCGCCTGACCGCAAGACTTCCCAGCGCCGGAGAACGTCAGGCTCCAAAGGGGGCGCTGGGAACCAGCCGGGTCCGTGCTGAACATCGGGCAACCCGGGCCCGGCCCCAACTCCACAGGTGACAGGTGTCAAAGTCAGCCCGTCCGGTTCGTTCATTCGGTTCATTGCCGGACACCCAGGGCAATCCAAGGCGGCTGAGGCTACTTTCAGCCGTTGACGCGGCCTGCGCCGGTCACCATCCCCAGACGACCTCCCCTCCAGACTGGTCCCTGGAGCGGGGGTGTTCTGGTTGCTCAAGGCTTCACGATCATCGTTTCCTGGGCCTTCTCTAGCTGAGCTAGCTTGACCAACCGGCGCCGGGCCCACCAGCCAGCGACGCCCAACCGTTCCCCAGCTGCCAAGTCTTGGACCATCCGCTGAGCCAAGAAGTCGCGTCCTTCGTCCAGCCAATCGGCCCGCGTCATCGGTTCGACTTCGTACAGGGCCTCTCGCAAGGGTCCACGTCCCAGCACCAGAACTTGTGCCATCGCTTCGGCCATCCTTCGTCTGGCTTCGATCCTGAACCGGGCTGCTTCTTCCTCACTGAGTCTGGGAGCCGAACCGAAGACGCGTTCCATTGCGCTCAACGTTTGTTCCTCCACCGGGGACAGGGGCCCCTTGGCGTTGGCCAGCACGTCATAGCCCGCGTCAATGTCCCCCAGGGCCTTGGCATACGCCGTGCGTTTGGTGGCTTGGAGTTCCTGCCGGGCTGCCCGGGAACTCATATGGAGGGCAGTCAGGTAGCTGGCAACGCCGGAGAACACCGCGATGGCAGCGCCCACCACCAACGGAACCCACGTCGTCATGGTCGCTTCCCTCCGGGCATCTTGCACAGAACTTGCACACTGGCCAGTCGGACTTCCGCGAAAGCTGTCCTGACAAGCCAGAACACTGGTCGGGGCGACAGGACTCGAACCTGCGGTCTCCTGCTCCCAAAGCAGGCGCGCTAGCCACTACGCTACGCCCCGTTCCGCGTCGTCGGAGGGGTCCCCGGCCGCACGGCGACCGCCAGTCTATCCAGATGGCAGCACATCGTCCGCACCGGCCCCGCAGGCGGCAGACTCGTCCGCGTGAATGCACCCAACGTGATGGTCGTCGGTGTGGGCGGAATGGCCCGCCACCACCTCGACACCATGATCCAGCTGTCCGCCACCCACCCCGACCGAGCACTGCAAAAGGTGGTGTTCGTCGATCCCCAGCAGTCGTCCATCGATGCGGGACTGGCCAAGTTCGAGGCCGCCGGCCTGCCCGCGCCGACCGTCTTCAGCAGTCTGGACGAGGCTCTCGCCGACCCCGACCTGGGTGTCGAGCTCGCCCTGATCGCCACGCCGCACAACCTGCACCACCCGCTCGCAGTGGCCTGCCTCGAAGCGGGCATCGACGTCTGGCTCGAGAAGCCGATGGTGTGCACCGAGGCCGAGGCGCTCGACCTGATCAGGGTGCGTGACGAGACCGGACGACTCGTCGTGATCAGCTTCAACGGGTCGCTGTCGCCGCAGGTGCGCAAGGCCCGTGAGCTGATCGACTCCGGCGTCATCGGCACCGTCACCGCCGTGCACGCCTCGGTGTGGCAGGGCTGGAAGACCGAGCAGACCGGCACCTGGCGCACCGACCCCGTGCAGTCGGGTGGCGGATTCATGTTCGACACCGGCGCGCACATGCTCAACACCGTCTCCGACCTGGCCGGCGCCGACTTCGCCAAGGTCAGCGCCTGGCTCGACGAATCGGGCCTGCCGGTCGACGTGCTCGGCTCGATCAGCGCCCGCACCACCACCGGCGCCATGGTGACCCTGGCCGGCTGCGGCGACACCATCACCGTCTGTGAGTCCGACGTGAAGGTGTTCGGCACGAAGGGACTGCTGGTGACCGGTGTCTGGGGCGAGCGGTTGCTGCTGCAGACCGATCCGCGCACGCCCGCCACCGAGGTCGAGGTCGCCCAGCCCGTCGGGCCGTGGGAGACCGTGCTCGAGGTGCGCGACGGCACCATCGAGAACCCGTCGCCGGCAGAACTCGGCCTGCGCATGTCGCGGCTGTGGGACATGGTGAAGGCCTCTGCGGCCCAGGGCGGGGCGCCCGTCTCGGCCTGATCCCTCAGGCGAGCAGGTCCTCCACCGGCGTGTGGTCGAGCCCGAAGGCCTCGGCCACCGCCGGGTGCACCACTCGTCCGGCATGGGTGTTGAGCCCACCCGCCAACGCACCGTCGCGGCGCATCGCCTGCTGCCAGCCCGACTCGGCGAGCCGGATCGCGTACGGCAGGGTGGCGTTGGTGAGCGCCCAGGTGGACGTGTTCGGCACCGCGCCGGGCATGTTGGCGACGCAGTAGAACAAGGAGTCGTGCACCCGGAATGTCGGGTCGTCGTGCGTGGTGGGGCGCGAGTCCTCGAAGCAGCCGCCCTGGTCGATGGCGACGTCGACCAGCACCGAGCCCGGCTTCATCTGGGCCACCAGGTCGCTGCTGACCAACTTCGGGGCCCTCGCTCCCGGAATCAGCACGGTGCCGATCACCAGGTCGGCCTGCAACACGTGCTGGCGCACCGCCAGCTCGGAACTGGCGATCTGGGTGACCTTGTTCTGGAACCGCCAGAAGGTCGACCGCAGCTTGTCGAGGTCGGTGTCGAGAATGGTCACGTCGGCACCCATGCCCATGGCGATGTTGGCGGCGTTCTGGCCGGCCGTGCCGCCCCCCAGAATCACTACGTTCGCGTTCGCCACGCCGCCGACCCCGCCCATCAGCAGACCCCGTCCGCCGTGGCTGCGGGTCATCGCCATCGCCCCGACCTGGGGTGCCAGGCACCCGGCCACCTCGCTCATCGGGTAGAGCAGCGGCAGCAGCCCCGACGGCAGTTGCACCGTCTCGTAGGCGATCGCCGTCGTGCCGGCGGCCAGCAGGGCGTCTGTGCCGGGGCGGTCGGCGGCCAGATGTAGATAGGTGAACAGCACCAGATCGGCACGCAGCCGGTGGTACTCCTCGGCGATCGGTTCCTTGACCTTGATGACCAGATCGGACGAGCCCCAGACCTCGTCGGGGTCGTCCACGAGCCGGGCGCCCTGGGCCACGTACTCCTCGTCGGAGATGGACGATCCCACGCCCGCCCCCGACTGGATCACCACCTGGTGGCCGCGACGCACCAGCTCGTGCACCCCCACCGGGGTGATCGCCACCCGGAACTCGTTGTTCTTGACCTCGCTGGGCACCCCGATGCGCATGCGCGCACGCTACTCCTCGGCGCAGGCCCGCACGTCGTCGAAGCTGAGCTCCGGCTCGTCGGGCTCGTGGCGGGGACCCAGCGAGACCACCTCGCCGTGGCGGGCTACCACCGCGTCGAGCTTGAGCTCCTTGCGGATGCGGCGGGCGAACCTGCGCGCCACTTCGGGCTCGCCGTGCACCAGGAAGACCTGCTGCGGGGCGGGGGAGAGCGCGGCCAGCCAGTCGATCAGGTCGCTGGCGTCGCCGTGCACCGAGAACTCCTTGTCGCGCACCACCTCGGCGCGCACGGGCACGTAGCGGCCGTGGATCTTGACCTGCGTGGCACCGTCCTCGAGCTGTCGTCCGCGGGTGCCCACGGCCTGGTAGCCGGTCAGCACCACGGTCGTGCGCGCATCGGGCAGCAGCCGGGCGAGGTGGTGCAGCACGCGCCCACCCTCGGCCATGCCCGAGGACGAGACGATGATGCACGGCTGGCGGAACCGGGCCAACTGCATCGACTCGCTGGCGGTGCGCAGCACCTTCAACTTGGGCATGCCTCGGAAGTCGGCGACCCGGATGTCGTCGCGCAACTCGTCGAGCTCGACGTTGGAGTACACGTCGAGCGCCGCCAGCCCCATCGGGGAGTCGACGAAGACCGGCAGCTCGGGAATGCGCCCGGCCGACATCATCTCGGTGAGCGCCCGCAGCACCGTCTCGGTGCGGTCGATGGCGAACGCCGGCACCACCACCTGGCCGCCGCGCTCGGTGGTGCGGCGGATGGCCTCGGCGAAGTCCTCGTGCCCGGGCCCGTCGGGCTCGGGGTGCTCCCGGTCACCGTAGGTCGACTCGCAGAGGACGAACCGGGCGCCGTCGGGCACCCCACGCGGCTTGAGCAGGGGGTGGTCGTGTCGTCCGAGGTCGCCCGAGAACAGCACCTCCGACTCGCCCGCCCAGACGTTGATGCTGGCCGAGCCCAGGATGTGACCGGCGCGGGTCCACTGGGCGGCGATGCCGTCGCCCAGATCGACGATCTCGTCGAACGGCACGGTGCGGAACAGTGCGATGGCCGCCTCGGCGTCGGCGCGGGTGTACAGCGGTTCGGCGGGGCGGTGCTTCGACCAGCCACCGGCATTGGCCTCCTCGGCCTGACCTTCCTGCAGTTTCGCGGCGTCGCGCAGCACGATGGCGGCCAGCTTGGCGGTGCCCTCGGTGAGCCACACCGTGCCGTGGAAACCGTCGCGCACCAGCCGGGGAAGGTAGGTGCTGTGGTCGGCGTGGGCGTGCGTCAGCAGCACGTCGCCGATCTCGCGGGGGTCGAGCGGGAACGGCTCCCAGTTGAGCTCGCGCCAGTTCTTCTCGCCCTGGAACAGTCCCGCGTCGACGACGATGCGCCGCCGGTCGAGGCTCAACAGGTACTTCGACCCGGTGACGGTGCCCGAGGCCCCCAGGAACTGCAGTGTCATCGCCGACAACTCGCGCTTGGCCATGCTCCAGCATGCCTCACCGAGTCGATCCCGGTCCATGCACCCGCTATGCTGTGGGGCGGCCCGCTGGGCCACGCGGATGTAGCTCAATGGTAGAGCCCTAGTCTTCCAAACTAGCTACGCGGGTTCGATTCCCGTCATCCGCTCGACAACCCCCGCTCCTCCGAGCGGGGGTTTTTGCATGCCCGTTGGCCACCCCCTTGCATTCGATTGAACAAGCGTTCAAGATGGTGAACATGAGTTCAACGTCGGCGGACCTGACCCCCCAGGCGCGCATCCGCAACGCCGCGTTGGCCCTGTTCGGCGAGCACGGCTACGACCGCACCACCGTGCGCCAGATCGCCCACCGCGCCGGCGTCTCGGCCGGGCTGGTGATCCACCACTTCGGCAGCAAGGAGGGGGTGCGCGAGGCCTGCGACGAGTGGGTGATGCGCGTCATCCTCGACGAGAAGTCCGTCGTCAGCGCGGGGGGATCGTTGCCCCAGATCCAGGCCTTCCTCGCCGACCACCCCGAGATGAGGCCGATCATGGCCTACCTGGTGGCGTCATTGCGCCACGGGGGAGCGCTCGCCGAGTCGGTGTTCGACCGGCTCTGCCAGACCACCGCCACCCTGATCGACGAGGGCGTCGCCGCGGGCACCATGCGGGCACCCTCCGATCGGGAGGCGACCGTGGCCACGCTGGTGGCCTACTCGGCGGGGGCCTCGCTGCTCGGGTCGCTGGTGGCCGGGCGGCTGGGCGGTGAGACCCTGCTCGATGCGGGCGTCTACGACCGCTACGCCCTGGCCTCACTCGAACTCTTCACCCATGGGCTGTTCACCGACAGCCACCTGCTCGACCAAGCCAGGGAGAACCGACCATGAACGCCGCCATCGAGATCACCGACCTCACCAAGCGGTTCGGGGCTGTGACCGCACTCGACGGACTCACCATGAGCGTCGCGACCGGCGACATCCACGGGTTCCTCGGCCCGAATGGGGCCGGCAAGTCGACCACCATCCGCGTGCTGCTGGGGCTGCTGCGGGCCGACTCGGGCAGCGCGTGCCTGCTCGGCGGCGACCCCTGGCGCGAGGCCCCCACCCTGCACCGTCGCCTCGCCTACGTGCCCGGCGACGTCAACCTGTGGCCCAACCTCACCGGCGGCGAGGCCATCGACCTGATCGGACGAGCCCGAGGCGGTCTCGACCCGGCCCGCAAGCGGGAGCTCGTCGAGGCCTTCGACCTGGACCCCCGCAAGAAGGGCCGCACCTATTCCAAGGGCAACCGGCAGAAGGTCGCCCTGGTCGCGGCGCTCGCCAGTGACGTGGACCTGCTGCTGCTGGACGAACCCACCTCCGGCCTCGACCCCCTGATGGAGCGGGTCTTCACCGACCTGCTGCGCCGCGAGGCCGCCAAGGGCCGCACCGTACTGCTCAGCTCGCACATCCTCTCCGAGGTCGAGGCACTCTGCGACCGGGTGTCGATCATCAAGTCCGGCCGCATCGTCGAGTCGGGCACCCTGGCCGAACTGCGCCACCTGCACCGCACCGAGGTCGTCGCCCACCTGCCGGAGGCAGCCGCCACCGACGACGTCACCGACGGTCTCGTCCGACTTCCGGGCCTGCACGAGGCCTCGCTCGAGGGCCGGCGCTTCTCGGCGCAGGTCGACGACTCCGCCCTGCCCGCACTGCTCGCCCGACTGGCCGAGCTCGGTGTCACGGGCCTCACCTCGAACCCGCCCTCCCTGGAGGAGCTCTTCCTGGCCCACTACGACACGAACCAGCCGGTGAAGCAGGAGGTGTCGGCATGACCGGGTTGGCCAGCACCACGCGCATCGCCTGGCGCCGCAGCCGCCTCTTCTGGATCCTGTGGGTGTTGGCGCTGCTCACCCTGATGCCGATGACGGTGATCAAGTACCACGACCTCGTCCCTCCCGGTTCCAGCCCCGAGGAACTGATGGCCACGCTCGGGTCCAACCCGACGATGCGCGCCATCCTCGGTGTGCCCCACGACCTGTCGACCCCCGGCGGTTTCACGATGTGGCGCGTCGGCGCCTTCACCGGGTGGACCGCAGCCTTCGTGACGATCTTCGCCGTGATCCGCTCGACTCGGGCCGACGAGGAGGAGGGCCGCACCGAACTCGTCCGTTCCGGTGCGGTCGGACGCCACGACATTCTCGGGGGTGCACTGGTCGTCGCGATGGCGGCCACCGCCGTGCTGGGTCTGCTCAACGCCCTGGCCATGGTCGCCGAGGGCACGCCGGTGGCCGGGTCTTTCGCGACCGGTGCCGGCATCACCGCCATCAGCTGGGTGTTCGCCGGGGTGGCCGCGGTGTGCGCGCAGGTCTTCGAATCGGCCCGGTCGGCACGGGCCTGGGCGGCCGGCATCGTGCTCGGCGGGCTGTACCTCGTCCGTGCCATGGTCGACGGCTCGGCCTCGGCCTCGGTGCAGAAGCTGCGGTGGGTGATCCCGCTGGAGTGGCCCCAACTGCTTCGCCCCTACGCGGGGGAGCGCTGGTGGGTGTTGCTGCTGCCGGTGGCGTTGACGGTGGTGCTGATCGGGGTGGCGCTCGTGCTCGAGTCGCGCCGTGACTTCGGCGCCGGGCTGAGGGCCACGGCGCTGGGGCGAGCGGACGCCTCCCCGGCCCTGAAGGATGCCTTCGGCCTGGCCCGTCGCCTGCAACGCACCGGGGTGATCGGCTGGACGGTCGGGGTGTTGGTCGCGGCCTACGGCATGGGCTCGATCGGCACCCAGATCGACCAGATGCTGAAGGACAATCCCCAGGTGGCCGAGATGATGGCCAAGCTGGGTGGCACCGACCAGCTCTCGTCGGCCTTCTACATCGCCATGCTGGGCATCATGACCACCGTGATCGCGGTCGCTGCCGTGCAGTTCCTCGGACGACTCCATGCCGAGGAGGGCGCGGGCCACGTGGAGGTGATGGCCGCGACCGCCACTCCGCGTTCGAGCATTCTGGCCAGCCACCTGCTCATCGCAGCGGTGGTGCCCGCCGTGCTGGTGGTCGCCTCCGGGTTGTTGGTGTCGCTCGGGGAGGCCGCCAAGACGTCGGCCTGGGGCATGCTCGGCGACTACGGTCGGGCGTCGCTGGTGCTGCTGCCGGGACTCGCCCTGGTGATCGGTGTGGGCGTGGCACTGCTCGGGTGGCGTCCACGCTGGTTCGGATTGACGTGGGCGGTGGTGGGGTGGTCGATGTTCTGCAGTTGGCTGGCCCCGGTGTTCAACCTCCCGGCCTGGCTGGTGAGGGCCCAACCGTGGGGACACCTGCCCAAGCTGCCCGCCGATCCGATGGCGTGGACGCCGGTGGTGGTCGAGTCCGCCGTCGCGGTGCTGCTCGTGGTGCTGGGGGCCATCGGCTTCCGGCGACGTGATCTGCAGACCCGTTGAGGCGGCACCGTGGGATTGGTGGGCGGGGGAGGCCCTCGCTAGGATTGGCGCGAATGCGCACGCCCGGGTGGTGTGCGCTGCCCAGAAACCACTCAGGAGAAATCAGTGCCGAGCACCGTTGAGAAGCTGTCCCCGACCCGGGTGAAGCTGACCGTCGAGGTCCCGTTCGCCGAGCTGCAGCCCAGCCTCGACAAGGCCTACAAGAGCATCGCCGAGCAGGTGAACATTCCCGGTTTCCGCAAGGGGAAGGTGCCCGCCACCGTCATCAACCAGCGCTTCGGTCGCGGGATGGTGCTGCAGGAGGCCATCAACGACCACCTGCCCGAGGCCTACGGCAATGCGGTCAACGAGGCCAAGATCGTGCCCCTGGGTCAGCCCGACATCGAGGTCACCAAGCTCGAGGACAACGATCTGGTCGAGTTCACCGCCGAGGTCGACGTGCGCCCCGAGTTCGAGGTGCCCGCCACCGATGACATCTCGGTCGAGGTCGACCCGATCAACGTGGACGACGCCGCCGTCGACGAGCGCGTCGACCTGCTGCGCCAGCGCTTCGCCACCACCAACGACGTCGATCGTGCCGCCGCCGAGGGCGACGTGGTCGTGGTCGACCTGCTGGGCAGCCGTGACGGCGAGACGCTCGAGGACGCCACCGCCGAGGGTGTGACCTACAAGCTGGGTGCCGGCGGCATGCTCGACGGCCTCGACGAGGCCGTCATCGGACTCTCCGCAGGTGAGTCGAAGGAGTTCACCTCGACCCTGGTCGGCGGCCCGCTGAAGGGTCAGGAGGCCGACATCAAGGTGACCGTGCAGAAGGTGCAGGAGCAGGAGCTGCCCGCCCTCGACGACGAGTTCGCCCAGATGGTCAGCCAGTTCGACACCGTCGACGAGATGCGCGCCGACCTGCGCGACTCGCTGGTGCGCATGGCCCGCCTCGAGCAGGCCGCGTCGGCCCGCGACAAGGTGCTGGAGGCCGTGCTGGCCAAGGTCGAGATCCCGCTGCCGCAGGGTCTGGCCGACACCGAGCTCGAGGCCCGCCGCAACCAGATCAACCAGCAGCTGGCCCAGGCCGGTCTGACCCTGGAGCAGTACCTGGCCGAGGCCGAGGACGAGACCGCCGAGGACGAGGAGGCCTTCTGGGCCGACATCGAGAAGCGTTCGCTCGACGCCCTCAAGGCCCAGCTCGTGCTCGACCAGGTCGCCGAGACTGACGAGGTCGGCGTGGAGCAGCACGAGCTCACCGACCTGATCATGCGCAAGGCCCAGCAGTCCGGCACCAGCCCGGAGCAGGAAATGCAGCACATGATGGAGCACAACCACCTGCCCGAGTGGATGGCGGAGATCCGTCGCAGCAAGGCCCTGGCCACGCTGGTCGACGCCGCCACCGTCACCGACACCGAGGGCACCACCGTCGTGCTGTCGGCGCTCAACCCCGACGGCTCGGTGAACGAGGACGTGCAGGAGAAGGGTGAGGAGGCGGCCGCCGACGCCGAGCCCGCCAAGAAGCCCGCCGCCAAGAAGCCCGCCGCCAAGAAGGCCGCCGCGAAGAAGCCGGCCGCCGACAAGGCTCCGGCCAAGAAGGCCGACGCGGAACCCGAGGTCGACGCCGAGGCATGATCGCCACGGCCGTCCACACGGCATACTGAGAGGCGCCAGTCCACCGGGACTGGCGCCTTTCGCCACTTCTGAGGACGACACGTGAACTTCCTGACCCGACTGGTCCGCTCTGCCCGCGGCGGCGTCGTGACGAAGCAGCCGCTCGAACTGACCGAGCAGGGGGAGGCGGTCGACACCCGCCCCCGGCGTGTGGCCGAACCCGAGGAAGTGGTCGCCTCCGACAGCACCGAGGTGATCGCCCACACGCGCGCCGAGACGTCTGCGACGGTTCGTCCCGAGTTGTTGGACGAGCGCGCCAGCGACCACCGGGGTCTGCCGCGGTTCATGATGGTGGCCGTCACGGTGGCGGCCATCGGGCTGTCCCTGGCCTTCGTCCGCGATCTGCGTGACATCATCACGCCGATCTTCTTCGGCCTGAACCTGATGATCACCGCCTACCCGCTGCACAAGAAGCTGGTGTCGTGGAAGGTGCCCAAGGGGCTGAGCGCCACCATCGCGGGGTTCGTCGTCTTCCTGGTGCTGATCGGCTTCTTCGCGGGGCTGAGCTGGTCGGTGGCCGCGATGGTCACCAAGCTGCCCGACTACAACGCTCAGTTCATGAAGCTCTACGAAGACGGCATCGCCCTGCTGGCCCGCTTCGGCTACTCCGAGGACTGGCTGGTCGAGCAGGCCAAGGCCATCAATCCGCAGAGCGTGGTCAATGTGTTGGGGTCGGTGGTCAACTCCACCAGCGGCGTGCTGTCGATGCTCGTGGTGATCGTCACCGCGATGATCTTCATGGTGATGGACACCCCCGACATGGGGGCCCGCATGGCGGTGGCCCGGCAGAGCCACGGTCGCTTCATCGGTGCCCTCGAGCACTTCTGCGAGGGCATTCGCAAGTACTGGATCGTGACCACCGTGTTCGGTCTGATCGTCGCCGTGCTCGACCTGGCCGTGCTGCTCGGTCTCGGCGTTCCGCTGGCCCTGGTGTGGGCGCTGTTCAGCTTCCTCACCAACTACATCCCCAACGTCGGTTTCGTGATCGGCGTGATCCCGCCGGCCCTGCTCGCCCTGTTCGACAAGGGCCCCAAGACGGCGATCGCCGTGGTGGTGGCCTACTCGGTGCTGAACTTCGTCGTGCAGTCGATCATCCAGCCCAAGATCGCCGGCAACGCCGTGGGTCTGGGGCCGACGCTGTCGTTCATCTCGCTGTTGCTGTGGACCTCGGTGCTCGGCCCGCTGGGCGCCCTGCTGGCCCTGCCCAGCTCGCTGCTGGTGAAGGCCCTGCTGATCGACGCCGACCCGAAGGCCCGGTGGGCGAATGCGCTGATCTCCTCGCGCATCGAGGACGCCGACCTACCCGTCGCCACGGACGAGCCCGAGCCGGCCACCACGTGAGTCGCACGCCATCAGCGAACGCGCGGGGCCGCACTCCGATTTGTCCCACCGGCACGGTAGGTTCGCTGTTGTGAACACACCAGACCTGCCCCAGACCCCTCGCGCCGCTGCCGCGGGCGGAGCTTCGCCGTTCGGGCTCAGCGACAACGTGTACCAGTCGCTGCTGGCCAACCGCATCGTCTTCCTCGGTTCCGAGGTCAAGGACGAGAACGCCAACGCGATCTGCGCACAGCTGCTGCTGCTCAATGCCGAGGACCCCGAGAAGGACATCTACCTCTACATCAACTCGCCCGGCGGCTCGGTGACCGCGGGCATGGCCATCTACGACACCATGCAGTGGATCTCCAACGACGTCGCCACCGTGGCGATGGGGTTGGCCGCCTCGATGGGTCAGTTCCTGCTGTCGGCGGGCACCCAGGGCAAGCGGTTCGCCCTGCCGCACAGCCGCATCATGATGCACCAGCCGTCGGGCGGTATCGGTGGCACGGCCTCCGACATCCGCATCCAGGCCGAGCAGTCCCTGCACATCAAGAAGGAGATGGCTGAGCTGATCGCGCAGCAGACGGGCCAGACCGTCGAGCAGATCAACGCCGACTCCGACCGCGATCGTTGGTTCACGGCCGCGCAGGCCCTCGAGTACGGGTTCATCGACCACGTCTACGAGCGCGCCAGCCAGATCTCCACCGACGCCCCCAACCAGTGAGCCCGAGGTATCCCCTGATGAACACCCCGCAGATGCCGGGAGGCATGGCTCCGGCCGGCCCCTCGATGGACTACTACATCCCCCAGTGGGAGGAGCGCACCAGCTACGGTGTGCGCCGAGTCGACCCCTACACCAAGCTGTTCGAGGATCGCATCATCTTCCTCGGCACCCCGATCTCGGACGACATCGCCAATGCCGTGATGGCGCAGCTGCTGTGCCTGCAGTCGATGGACGCGGATCGTCCGATCAGCATGTACATCAACTCGCCCGGCGGCTCGTTCACCGCGCTGACGGCCATCTACGACACCATGCGCTACATCAAGCCCGACGTGCAGACGATCTGCCTGGGTCAGGCGGCCTCGGCCGCCGCCGTGCTGCTGGCGGCTGGCACCGCCGGCAAGCGACTGGCGCTGCCGAACTCGCGCATCCTGATCCACCAGCCGGCCACCGAGGGCGGCTACGGCCAGAGCTCCGACCTGGAGATCCAGGCCAACGAGATCCTGCGCATCCGTTCGCTGATGGAGCGCATGCTCGCCGACGCGACCGGCCAGGAACTCGAGAAGGTCAGCCGCGACATCGAGCGCGACAAGTACCTGACGGCCGAGGAGGCCGTCGAGTACGGCATCATCGACGAGATCCTCCCGTCGCTGAAGGACGCCTGAGCCCGCGGCCGGTCGGTTGGTCACGAAACGGACACAAAACCGTCGACCACCGACCGGCCCGGCAATGCTCGCGACATCGCACGCGAGCCCGAGCTATCGTGACGCAACAAGCAAGGCCGTGAGCAGAGGAGGACGACATGGCACGCATCGGGGAGTCGAGCGACCTGTTCAAGTGCTCCTTCTGTGGAAAGAGCCAGAAGCAGGTCAAGAAGCTGATCGCCGGTCCACACGTCTACATCTGTGACGAGTGCATCGACCTGTGCAACGAGATCATCGAGGAGGAGTTCGCCGAGACCCCCAGCGTGGGGCTGCTCGACGAACTGCCCAAGCCGGTCGAGATCCGCTCGTTCCTCGACGAGTACGTGATCGGCCAGGACTCGGCGAAGAAGACCCTCGCCGTGGCCGTCTACAACCACTACAAGCGAGTGCAGGCCCAATCGGCCACCACCACCCCCGCCCGCCGCGCCGAGGACGACGGTGTCGAGCTGGGCAAGTCGAACATCCTGCTGATCGGGCCCACCGGCTGCGGTAAGACCTACCTGGCGCAGACGCTGGCGAAGATGCTCAACGTGCCCTTCGCCATGGCCGACGCCACCGCGCTGACCGAGGCCGGCTATGTCGGTGAGGACGTCGAGAACATCCTGCTGAAGCTGATCCAGGCCGCCGACTTCGACCTCAAGAAGGCCGAGACGGGCATCATCTACATCGACGAGATCGACAAGGTGGCCCGCAAGTCCGAGAACCCCTCGATCACCCGTGACGTCTCCGGCGAGGGCGTGCAGCAGGCGCTGCTGAAGATCCTCGAGGGAACCCAGGCCTCGGTGCCGCCGCAGGGCGGCCGCAAGCACCCCCACCAGGAGTTCCTGCAGATCGACACCACCAATGTGCTGTTCATCGTCGGTGGTGCGTTCGCGGGACTGGAAGACATCATCGGCCAGCGGATCGGCAAGCGGCCCCTGGGCTTCAACAATGACGTCGCCTCGACCAAGGTGACCGACGACCTGTTCAGCAAGGTCTCGCCCGACGACCTGCACAAGTTCGGGCTGATCCCCGAGTTCATCGGACGACTGCCCATGATCTCGACCGTCTCGCCGCTCGACCGCCCCGCCCTGGTGCGCATCCTGGTCGAGCCCCGCAATGCCCTGGTGAAGCAGTTCCGCAAGCTGTTCGAACTCGACGGTGTGCAGTTGGAGATCACCGACGACGCGGTCGAGGCCATCGCCGACAAGGCACTGGAGCGCGGCACCGGTGCTCGCGGACTGCGCGCCATTCTTGAGGAGACCCTGCTCGAGGTGATGTACGAGGTGCCCGGCCGCGACGACGTCGCCGGGGTGCGGATCACCGGGGCCGTCGTCCGCGGTGAGGACGCCCCCGAACTGCTGCCCCGGGCCAAGCTGGCCCCCCGCGGCGAACTCTCGGCCTGAGCCGTGGCCACCCGCGAGTGGGACGCCACCACCTACGACAGCCTTCCCCTGCCGCACGTCGCCTGGGGGCAGAGGGTGCTCGACCGGCTCGCCCTGCGCGGTGATGAACGGGTGCTCGACGCCGGATGCGGCACCGGTCGCGACGCCGCCGCCCTGCTCGAGCGCTGGCCCGAGGCCCGCGTGGTGGGGGTCGACGGGTCGTCGGCGATGATCGCCTCGGCCCGCGAACGCCTGGGTGAGGCCGCCGAACTGGTGGTCGCCGACCTGACCGAACCGCTGGCCATCGAGCCCGTCGACGCCGTCATGAGCGTCGCCGCCTTCCACTGGATCACCGACCATGCCGGGTTGTTCGCCAACCTGGCCCGGTCGGTCGTCCCCGGTGGCCGACTGGTCTCGGACTGCGGCGGTCAGGGTCAGTTGGCGATGGTGGACGAGGCCCTCGTCCGCGTCACGGGCCAACCGAAGAGGGGCATCCGGTTCGCCGGGGTCGACGAGACCGTTGCCGCCCTGCGGGCCGGTGGGTGGGAACCCGCCCGGGTGGAACTGCAGCCCGACCCGCTGCGACTCGACGACCCCGACCTGCTCGAGCGCTACCTCGGGGCGGTGTGCCTGGGCCAGTACCTGGCCGAGCTGCCGGACGACCAGCACCCCGGCTTCCTGCGCGCCGTGCGCGAGGCGATGCCGGAACCGGTGATCGACTACGTGCGACTCGAGATCGAGGCGGAGTTGCCGCGCCAGTAGATGGTGCCGACCAGTTCCTCGATGGTGGGTTCACTCAGCGCGAGGTCGACCACCTCGACGTGCTGCTGCACGGCGGTGAGCACCTGGGCGGCCGTCAGCGGTGCCGCGAACTCTATCTGCAGGCGGGTGGGTTCGTCGGGGTTGACGGTGAGTTCCGCCCCGCCGGGCAGCGGGAGGGTGGTCACCGGTTCGGTGACGTCGACCTGCAGTCGCCGCTTGGCGCCGGTGGTCTCGGCCAGTTGGGCCTCGTTGCCGTCGAAGGCCATCCGTCCGTGATCGATGATCACCATGCGCTCGCACAGGCGTTGCACGTCGGCGAGGTCATGGGTGGTGAGGAACAAGGTGGTGCCGCGTTCGCTGCGCTCGCGCACCAGGAAGTGACGCAAGCGCTCCTTCGACAGCATGTCGAGGCCGATGGTGGGCTCGTCGAGGATCAGCAGTTCGGGGGAGTGCACCAACGCCGCGGCCACCTCGCCGCGCATGCGCTGCCCCAGGGACAGCTGGCGCACCGGCGTGGTGAGGAATCCGGCGAGGTCGAGTTCGTCGACCAGCGTGTCGAACCGGGGGCGCCATGCGGCGGGGGTGAGCCGGTGCATGGCGGCCAGGATGGGGTAGGACTCGCCCAACGGCAGGTCCCACCACAACTGCGAGCGCTGCCCGAAGACGACCCCGATGCGCCTGGCCAGCTCGCGCCGCTGCGGCACCGGGTCGAGACCGCAGGTGCGCACCGTGCCGCGGGTGGGGGTGAGAATGCCGGTGAGCATCTTGATGGTGGTCGACTTCCCGGCCCCGTTGGCGCCGAGATAGCCGACGGCGTCGCCGGCACTGACCGTCAGGTCGAGGCCGGTGAGGGCGGGCTTGACCACCCGGCGACGCCGCCACAGCGACAACCGGCCTCCCTGTGACCCCCCGCCTTTTGACTCGTGCAGCACGTAGTCGCGGCCCAGCCCTCGGGTCTCGATGATCGTCGTCATGTCAGCCTCCCGCTCCCGTGTAATGCCTGATCGCCTGCCGCCACGCCACCAACCCCGTCAGCCAGACCAGCACCCCGGCCAGCGGCGACAGCCACCCCAGCCAGGCGGGCCAACCGGCCGGCAGGTGGGCGCCGGCCAACACCGCCATCGGCAGCCAGGCGGTCAGCAGCGTGGGTGCCACGAACGTGAAGAAGATGCGAATCGGGGTGAACAATGCTCCGCCGGGCAGGCCCGCGGCGAACTTGCCGCCGTACATGACCGCGTTCGAGGCCTGCTTGCCGTCGATGACCACCATCGTGAACGCCCCCGCCCACACCTGCAGGCCCGTGAAGATCGCGGTGCCACCCAGCGGGGCCACCACGGCCAGACCCACCCGCGCCGGTGTCCAGTGGTCGACCGTGACGGCGAGCATCACGGGGTACGACACCAGGCCGACCAGCACCCGCCCCAACCTCCTGAGTTGGAAGTCGGCGGTGACCAACTGCAGCAACAGTGAGGTCGGACGAACCAGCAGCGTCTCCAGTCGGCCCTGCTTGACGAACTCGCCGGTGTTCTCCAGTTCGCCGCAGAGCAGGTCGGCGATGCCGAACCCGAACTGGCTGCAGACGTAGACGAGTGCCGCCTGCTGCAGGGTCATGCCCCCGAGCACGGTGGCGTGCGAGAGCAACACCCAGATCTCGATGAACTCGCTGGCGACCAGGAAGGCCTGGCTGAAGATGTCGAACGCCAGCGAACTGCGGTAGACCAGTTGCGAGCGCAGCCGCGAACCGATCAGCACGCGCACCATCGCGAGCCAGGTCACGCGCTGGGTCGTCCCCGCGCGGTTCAGCTGTTCAGCCACCCTGCACCTCCAGGTGGCGGGTGCCGGCCCGCAGCACCAGCGCGACCAGCACCGTCAGGGCCACGACCCAGCCGGCCTGCACGGCGAGCACCTGCAGCTCGTTGCCGGCGGCCAGCCCGGTGGCCAGGTCGGCGGGGGTCTGCCACATGCTCGGCAGGAAGGTGTGGTCGACGAACGTGCGCAGCCAGCTGGGGAACCACTGCACCGGCACGAGGAATCCCGACAGGGTGTTGAACACGACCATGAAGAAGACGAGGAAGCCGCGAATGTCGACCAGCCACAGGCCGAGCAGGTTGATCGTCAGCCAGCACAGCAGGCACAGGGTGTTCGCGAGCACCATCGACACCAGGAAGGCCAGCCACACCAGGGGATTGCGGGGGAGCACCAGACCGGTGGTGAGCGCGCCGATCACGAGCATCGGCACGAACCGGGGCAGCAGCTGCGAGGCGGCTCGTCCGAGATCGGTCGCCCACCACTGCAGCAACGGATGGGCCGGGCGCAGCAGGTCGACGGCCAGGTCGCCCGACTTGATGCGTTGACCGACCTCGCGGGGGAACTGTCCCCACAGCTCGATGGGGCCCAGCATGGCCTGGGTGACCCAGACGTAGGTGGTCGCGGCTGCGGCCGTGTACCCGTTGACCTCGCCGCCGGCCGCGCGCACGGTGCCGGTCACCAGCGAGGCGCGGATCAGTCCGAAGACGGTGTTGGCGACCAGTGCGGTGAGGGTGGCCACGCGGTAGCGGGCCCAGCGGCGGAACCCGCCCAGCACCAACTCCCCGACAGCACGCACTCGGACGACACTACCGGCTGGCGGGCGGCCCCGATAGGCTGTCACGAACATCCCGCGCACTGCCGCCCGAGACTCCCACGAGGACACCACCGTGAGCACCGACCGCAGCGACGTCGACCAGACCGTTCCCACTGATTCCATCGCCAATGTGCCCCAGATCGTGCGGCAGCGTGCCCTGGACCACCCCGACAGCGTGGCCTTCGCGGTGCACCGCTCCGACCAGACGGTCGATGTCACCGCGCGTGAGTTCCTCGCCGACATCGAGTCGCTCGCCAAGGGTTTGATCGCCCACGGCCTGCAGCCCGGCGACCACGTGGCCGTGATGTCGGCCACCCGCTACGAGTGGACCGTGTGCGACTTCGCCGTGCTGTTCGCCGGCGGTGTGGTCGTGCCCGTGTACGAGACCAACACGGTCGGTCAGACCGCCTTCGTGCTCTCCGATTCGGGTGCTGTCGCGGCGTTCGCCGAGAGCGGTCGCCACGTCAAGGTGGTGCGCGACGCGGCCGGTGAGGCCGGGATCACCCTGACCGGGCTGTGGCGCATGCACGGGGCGTCCGACCTCGACGAGTTGCGCGCCGCCGGCGCCGGCGTGTCGGACGAGGACCTGCGCGCCCGGGCGGCGTTGGCCACCCCGGAGACCGTCGCGAGCCTCGTCTACACCTCGGGCACGGTCTCGGAGCCCCGCGGTGCGGCGATCACCCACCGCAACCTCGCGCACTTGGCCGTGAACGTCACCGAGATCCTGCAGGACGTGTTGTTCCCGGGCGCCTCGACGGTGCTCCTGCTGCCGCTGGCCCACATCCTGGCCCGGTTCGTGCAGTTGGCCGCCTACATCGCCGGCACCAAGATCACCCACGTCCGCGACGCCTCGCGGGTCATCCCGATCCTGGCCGCGGCCCAGCCGACGATGATGGTCGTCGTGCCCCGCGTGATGGCCAAGGTGCTGGCCGGGGTGCGCAAGAGCGCCACCGAGAAGAAGCTCGGCCGGGTCTTCGACGCGGCCGAGTCCACGGCAGTGGCGTGGGGCCAGCACGTCGAGGCCGTTCAGGAGGGGCGCACGGGTCGCACCCCGCTCGGGCTGCGGGCCCGGCACGCCCTGTTCGACAAGCTGTTCTACTCCAAGATCCGGGCGACACTCGGTGGCAACCTCGGCACGCTGGTCTCGGGCGCCGCGCCGCTCGACCACCGGCTGGCCTACTTCTTCCGCGGGATCGGCGTCGAGGTGCTCGAGGGCTACGGCCTGACCGAGACCACCGCCCCGATCACGGTGAACCGCCCCGGGGCGGCCGTCATCGGCGGGGTGGGCACGCCTGTGCCCGGCTCCCAGGTGAAGATCGGCCCCGAGGGGGAGATCCTGGTCAAGGGTCTGGGTGTCTTCGGCGGCTACCACCACGGCAACGGGGACGAGTTCGACGCCGACGGATACTTCGACACCGGCGACCTCGGGCGTCTCGACGAGCGGGGCCGGCTGTTCATCACCGGCCGCGCCAAAGACATGATCATCACCGACTCGGGCAAGAACATCTCGCCCCAGAAGTGGCAGGGCGCTCTCGAGCGCGATGCGCTGGTCGCCAATGCCGTGGTGATCGGTGACAAGCGTCCGCACCTCGCCGCCCTGGTCGTGCTCGACCCGGTCGGGGTGAAGGACTGGGCGGCGCTCAACAACCGTCCCGATCTGGCCACGCGCTACGCGACCCCGGCCCCGGTGCCGGGCGAGGTCGTGACCGATCCCGACCTGACCAAGGCCGTCGAGCACCTGATCGACCAGGCCAACGCCCAGGTGAGCAATGCCGAGCGCGTGCGTCACTGGCGGGTGGTCTCGGCCGATGTCAGCGAGGAGGCCGGCTTCGTCACGCCGACCATGAAGTTGAAGCGGCAGAAGCTGATCGACGCGATGTCGGGCGTGGTCGAGGAGATCTATCGCTGAGGGTCGGCGCTGGGTTTGCTGTCAGCGCTGGGCACCTGCACCGGGAACCGCTCGCGCACGTTGATCTCGGAGTAGGAGATGTGTCGGGTCAGCGGGTCGACCCGCTGGGCATGCTCGGTCACCGGCAGCAGCCGATGGGTCTCGTTGCGGTAGCGCACGAAGGCCTCGGCGAAGTTGACGCCGGCGCATCGTCCGAACTCGCCGTTGTGTGACTCGAGCAACTTGCGGGCGAACAGCCCGTCGTAGCCCTGCGACACGAACTGGTCCATGGCGGCGAGCTTGCGGTCGACCACGTCGGTGATGTCGATGTGCAGGTCGTTGCGGGTGCCGTGCAGGCTGAGCGCATCGGGGGCGAAGGTCGGCATGCCGCCCAAGAAGACCTGCTTGACGTTGACCTCTTCGGTGCCGTCGAGGTTCTTCAGGAACGAGCCGGCCCGTTCGATGGCCGCGATCGCCGTCATCGTCGCGATCGTGTGCGAGGCGGCCGTCACCACCGGATTCATGGGGTAGTCGGCGATCAGCACGTCGGGGCGGTGCTCGGCGATCAGTCGCGCCACCTCTTCGACGACGTCCTCGTGCACGGTGGCCATGGTGTCGTCGTGGTTGAGCGTGATCACCTGGTCGATGCCGATGATGGCGGCCGCGGCCCGCAGTTCGCGTTCCTTGTTGGCGGCGATCTCGCTGAGCGTGGCGTGGGTGCGCGCGTCGTCGGGGTTCGCCTTGCGCCATTCCTCGGCGTAGACGTTGGGGTGGATGCGACCGCCGTGGGTCAGGATCACCGCGACGATCTCGTCGCCGTTGTCGTGGTGCAGCGCCAGGGTGCCGCCACAGTTGGTGATGGTGTCGGCCGGGTGGGCGTAGACCGTCATGATCTTCATGCGAGGCTCCTCAGGCAGGTCGCGACGAGGGGGTGCTCGTCGGCCGATTTCGGATCGGTGTCGGCGGGCGCATCGGGGGCGGCCGGAACGAACGACAGGGTCGAGGTGGTGGCGCCGATCAGGGTGAACCGGGGCCCGAGGGCGTCGACCAGGGCCTGACCCCCACTGGCGAGCAGGCGGTAGTCATGCTGCTCGTCCGCGCCCTCGAGCGACCGGCCGATCAGCAGCGTCACCAACACGCCGGGGCGCCACAGGGCGGTCACGGTCCAGGTGTCGTCGTCGCCGGTGCACGCGACCGGGCCGGTGCACGGGCCGAGCACCGTCTCGACGCAGGTGAAGGCGCGGGTGGCCAGCTGACGGGCCGACGCGGTGGGCGTGAAGAGGTGCCCGTGCAGGGCATGGGGAAGGCCGTACTGGCCCTGGGCCACGGCCACCGCGAGGGCCGCGACGGGGGGAGTGACAAGGTTGGTCATCGGGCCACCTCCACGGGCTCGACCAGGCCGGCGGCGGCGCTGCGGGCGACCGCCTCGGCAATCCGGGTGGCGTGAACGGCGTCCGCCGGGTCGGGACTGTACGGCTCGCTGGCGATCGCCCGGGCGAAGACGTCGAGTTGTCGGGCGAACGGGTCGCTGGTGGGGATCGGACGAGGGCCGGCCGCGGCCTCGGTGAACGAGACCCAGCCCTCGGAGTTCCACTGCCGACGAAGCGTCCCCTGGTCGCCGTGCACGACGATCTCGAACAGCGAGGTGCTGACGGGCTTCTCGCCGCGGCTGATCTCGCACACGGCCGTCGCCCCCGACTCGGTGGTGAGCGTGGCGACCAGGTAGTCGTCGAACTCGAGCGCGGCCGAGGTGAGCCGCTGGCCGACGCCGATGGCCTCGACCACGGGGGAGTCGAGCCACCAGTGGGCGAGGTCGTAGAGGTGCACGCCGTTGTGGAACGCGTGCCCGCCCGACTTCTGCTCGTCGAGCACCCAGGCCTGCCAGCCGCCCCAGATCCAGCCGCCGGTGATGGCGATCCGCACCTGCTTGACCCGGCCGAGGGCGCCGGACGAGATCACCTGGTGCACGGTGCGGCCGTAGTCGGAGTGCCGGTGGGTGTGTCCAACGAGCAGCGGCAGGCCGGCCTCGGCGAAGCCGCGGCGCAGTCGCTCGGCGTCGTCCCCGCTCAGGGCCATGGGCTTCTCGAGCAGCAACGGCTTGCCCGCGGCGAGCACCTGGTCGGCCAACGGCACGTGGGTCTGGTTGGGGGTGCAGATGATGACGGCGTCGTTGCCGGCCAACAGGTGGTCGAGGTCGGGTTCGACCGTTGCACCATGGGTGCGGGCGAAGGCCTCGCCGGCCGCGGGGTTGACGTCGTGCACTCCACCGAGGGTGAGGGCGGGGGATCGACCGAGGGCCGAGGCGTGGGCGGCAGCGATCATGCCGGTGCCGATGATGCCGACACGGGGTGTGGTCATGTGGAACAGCGTTCCACGTGACGCGGGGTGGCGCAAGCATCTACGCCCCGCCAGCCACGCTTTTCGGTGGGTGTGTTCTAGAGTTCGCCCATGACCGATGGGGCAACGACGTCCGACCTGAAACCCAACTACCACACGCACGCGCTCACACGTGGACTGCGGGTGCTCGAGATCGTGGCCGCCTCGACGACCCCCACGACGTTGGGGGAGGTGCACGAACTGTCCGGCATGCCGAAGTCGACCATCGTGCGACTGTTCGCGACGCTGACCGACTCGGGCTACCTCGTGAAGGTCGACGATCGGCCCTCCTACAGCCTGGGGTCGAAGGTCGCCGGGCTGGTGGGCCGCTACACCTCGACCGTCAACGTGGCCGACCTGGCCCGACCGGTGCTGCTGCGGTTGGCGGCGGCCACCAACCAGACGGCCAACCTCGGCACCCTCGACGGGGTCGACGTGGTGCACGTCGCGGTCGAGGCGCCGGATCGTCCGTTGCGCTACGACACTCGCGTCGGCGACCGCGCTCCTGTCTTCCGAACCGGGCTCGGCAAGGCCATTCTCGCCACCCTGCCCACCGAGCAGGTGGCGCTGCACCTGCCACCCGAGCCGTGGCAGGCAGGTCATCAGGGCGTGCGTGACCTGACCCGCGCCGAACTGATGGACGACCTCGAGCGCACCCGCGGTCGCGGGCACGCCTTCGACGACAACGAATACGCCGAGGGCCTACGCTGCCTGGCCGTGCCCCTGGCCACGGACGGGCGCGTCTGGGCCGCCGTGAGCGTCTCGGGCGCCTCGGGGGAGTTCACCGAGCAGTCGCGCCCGATCTTCGTTCGCCTGCTCAAGCAGGCCGCCCAGGAACTGGCCGACAATGCCGCCGTGCTGACCGGCCTGGTGGCCAGCGTGCACGTGGATCGATGACCGGTGAGCGATGACAACAGTTTTGGCACAAACAACATGAAACGTCTTGCCATGTTGCCCGTGCTCGCCTAGATTCTGGCCATCCGGATCAGCCAGGTTCGGACACCCAGCAGGCGCAGCGTCGCGCCCCTCTGTGAGGAGAGACCGTGTTTCGAACATTGCGTACCAGGGCGGCAGCGGTCGTCGCGATCGCGGTGGTCATGGGAGTGGCGGCCTGTACCCCACCGCCCGACTCCAGTGGCTCGCCCAGCCCGACCACCGGCTCGTCCGGATCGACGAGCACCGGCGCGGACGGCAGCAATGCCACCATCAACGTCTGGATGTCGCAGAAGCCCGACAGCATGAGCCCGTTGACGCCGGCCAGCTACGGCAACGCCAGCGTCTACGAGATCACCCAGGACGTTCTGGCCGCCCCCGACAACGACGGCAAGCTGGTGCCCCGCGTGGCCGAGAGCTGGCAGATGGCCGACGACGCCAAGACGCTGACCATCAAGCTGGCCACCCAGAAGTGGTCGGACGGGCAGGAGATGACCGCCGACGACGTGGTCTTCAGCCTCAACCTCTACGGCAACCCCGATGTCAAGGCGCCCGTCGGCACGATCATGTCGCCGATCGTCGGCTACGACGACTACGCGGCCGGCAAGGCCGACAGCATCTCGGGGGTGAAGAAGGTCGACGACCGCACCGTCACCATCAGCCTCAAGGAGCCCAACTCCAACTTCACCTACCAGTTCTTCGGCGCACAGTTCTACGTGCTGCCGAAGCACACCCTCGAGAACGAGGACATGACCAAGGTGGCAACCTCGTCCATCTGGACGACCCCGGGCAAGGTGCCCGGTCTGGGCCCCGTCGTGCTGACCGGCTACCAGCAGGATCAGCGCGTGGAGTTCGAACGCAACGACAACTACCGCAAGCCGGTGAAGTTCAAGAAGCTGGTGCAGTCGATGGTCACCCAGGACGTCGCCACCCAGCAGCTGGCCTCGGGTGAGATCGATCTGACCTCGGTGCTGCCCACCGACATCAAGACCGTCGAGGGCATGAAGGGCGTCAAGACCGTCGAGGTGCTCTCCACCGGTTTCGATCGCTACTCGATGCCGCAGACCAAGGACTACCTGAAGAACCCCAAGGTGCGTCAGGGGCTGCTGACCGCCATCGACCGGGCGGGCATCATCGCCTCGATCTACGGTGGCGCGGCCGAGCCGCAGAACTCGGCGTTCCTCGCCAGCTACATCACCACCGACGGGTTCAACACCTACGAGCACGACCCGGCCAAGGCCAAGCAGTTGCTCACCGAGGGTGGCTGGGACTTCAACCGCGAGCTGAAGATCTACCAGGCCAGCGGCAACGCCCAGCGTGAGGCCGTCAACGCCGTGGTGCTGCAGAACTTCAAGGAGGTGGGTGTCAAGGCCAAGATCGTTCCCTACGACCAGGCCCAGGGCACCGACGTGCTGACCAAGAAGGACTACGACATGATGCTGTTCGGCGGCGGCAACTACCTGATCGACGCCTCCCAGGACGGCCCGATCCTGTCGTGCGCCACGGCCTTCCCGGCCGGTGCGAACCTGCCCGGGTACTGCAACCCCGAGCTCGACAAGGCCATGACCGAGGCCTCCAAGACCGCGGACGAGGCCAAGCGCGCCGAGTTCTTCAACCAGGCGGCGAAGCTCGAGAACAACGACGTCTCGTACGTGTGGATCGCGCGGCCCAAGCGCGTCTACGCCTTCTCGAGCAAGCTCGGCAACGTCACCCCGGGCGAGGGTCTGCCCGACGCCCTGCGGTGGATGGAGAACTGGACCGTGAATGGCTGATCACCGTCCCTGACGTGTCGGCTGGGGTCGCTCGCTCGTCCGAGTGGCCCCAGCCGAGCGTCGTCCACCCGCTCACTCACCCCGGAAGGACGCCATGCTGCGGTACCTGCTCAGTCGCGTGCTGACCATGCTGCTCGTGCTCTTCGTCATCTCGATCGCACTGTTCGGACTCAGCCACGCCGCCCCCGGCGGGCCGCTGGCGATGCTCATCCCGCCCGACCAACTGGGCGACTCCCAGGCCCTGATCGAGGCCAAGACCAAGGAGTACGGCCTCGACAAGCCGCTGGTGGTGCAGTACCTGAACTGGATCGGGCGCATGCTCACCGGTGACATGGGTCAGTCCTTCCAGTTCGACCGCCCGGTGGGCACACTGCTGCTGGAGCGCATTCCACCCACCATGGAACTCATGCTTCTGGGCTTCGTGCTCGGCAATCTGCTGGCGATCCTGCTCGGCATGGGGCAGGCCGCCCGCAAGGGCACCCTGGTCGACTACGGCTTCGGCGCCGCCACGCTGCTGGTGCTGTCGACCCCCGCCTTCTTCATCGGCATGCTGCTGATCTACTTCTTCTCGGCGAAACTGCAGTGGCTCCCCAGCTCGCAGATGAGCAATGCCGGCGACGGCTCGGTGCCCGACCTGCTGCGGCACCTGGTGCTGCCGGTGGTCACCCTGGCGATGCTCGGGTGCGCGTCGATGGCCCGCTACGTACGCGCCGGCATGCTCGAGGAACTGCAGCGCGACTACGTGCGCACCGCCATCGCGAAGGGTGCCTCCCAGGCGCAGGCGCGCTGGAAGGCCTTCCGCAACGCCCTCGGTCCGCTGGTGACCATCATGATGATGTCGGCGCCCGCGCTGCTGTCGGGTGCCGTGGTGCTCGAGGCCGTGTTCGCCTGGCCCGGCATGGGCACGCTGACGATCCGCGCCATCCAGAACCGTGACTATCCGGTGATCCTGGGCTTCGGCATGGTGGTCGCCATCGTCGTGGTCGTCTCCAACCTGCTCGCCGACATCTTCCTGTCGCTGCTCGATCCCCGGGTGGTGCTGCGATGACCACCGTCGAGATGCCCCCCGGCGGTACGACCGCCGAGCCCGCGGCCGAGCACACCTCCGTCGCGGTCACCGACCGCAGCCCACTCCGCCTGGCGATGCGCCGCTTCTGGGGCAACCTGGGCGCCAAGGTGTCGGTGGTGGTGTTGTCGATCGTGGTCGTGGTCTGCCTGGTCGGCCCGTTCTTCCTGCCCGACCCGAACTCGCAGGACCTGCTGCACTCCCGCGCCGCTCCCGGTGGCGGTCACCTGCTCGGTACCGACCTGCTCGGACGAGACATGCTCGCCCGGGTGCTGGCCGGCGGTCGGGTGTCGCTGGCGGTCGGGTTCTCGACGGCCGTCTCGGCCCTGGTGCTCGGCACCACCATTGGTGTGGTCGCCGGCCGGGTGGGCGGCTGGGTCGATGCGGTGCTGATGCGCATCACCGACATCTTCATGGCCATCCCCAGCATGCTGGTGGTGATCGTGATGGGCGGCGTGCTCGGCCCCTCGCTGCCGCTGCTGATCGTGTTGCTGGCTGCGTTCTCGTGGCCCGGTGCCGCGCGCATCGCTCGCAGCGTCGTGCTCAGCGTGCGCGAACTCGACTACGTGCGTGCCGCCGAGGCGGCCGGCACCCGTTCCTCGGTGATCATGGTGCGGCATCTGCTGCCGTCGGTGATCCCACAGGTCACGGTGGCTGGCGCCATGCTGGTCTCGGGGGCAATCCTGTCGGAGGCCGGCCTGAGCTACCTCGGCCTGGGCGTCGTCCCTCCGCAGGCCTCGTGGGGCAACCTGCTGCAGCAGGCGCAGTCGTACACCGTGCTGTCGTCCATGCCGTGGCTGTGGCTCTCGCCCGGTGTCGCGATCATCCTGACGTGCGTGTCGATCATCTTCATCGGCGACGGACTGCGCGACGCCCTCGACCCGAAGGAGACCCGATGATGGTGGTGACCCGATGAGTCTGGTGGAAGTCAGCAACCTGTCGGTCGAGTTCGACACCGTCGACGGACCGGTGCACGCGGTGCGCGATCTCTCCTACACACTCGAGGCGGGCAAGACGCTCGGCATCGTGGGGGAGTCCGGCTCCGGCAAGACCGTGTCGGTGCTCACCCTGATGAGACTGCTGGCCGGCAATGCGCGCGTGACCTCGGGCAGCGTGCTGTTCGACGGCATCGACGTGCTGAAGCTGCCCGAGCGGCGCATGCGTGAGCTGCGGGGTGAGCGCATCTCGATGGTCTTCCAGGACCCGATGACCGCGCTCGACCCGGTCGAGAAGGTCTCGAAGCAGATCGGGCAGACGATCGAGTACCACCACCGCTCCGCCACCCGGCGCCAGGTGCGCTCCCGGGTGATCGAAACGCTGGAGTCGGTGGGGGTGCCCGATGCGGCCCGCCGGGCAGACCAGTTCCCGCACCAGTGGTCGGGCGGCATGCGGCAGCGGGCGGTGATCGCGATGGCCCTGGTCAACTCGCCCGACCTGATCATCGCCGACGAGCCCACCACGGCCCTCGACACCACGGTGCAGGCGCAGGTGCTCGACGTGCTGCGCGAGGTGCGCACCACCCACGGCTGCTCGATCATCCTGATCAGTCACGACCTGGGGGTGGTGCGTGAGGTCGCCGACGACGTGATGGTGATGTACGCCGGCGCGATGGCCGAGAAGTGCCCGGTCGACGAGATCTTCGAGGGCCCCCGCCACCCCTACACCCGGGCGCTGCTGCGGGCTCGTCCGGGGTGGGGCGAGCGTCAGGAGCGACTGTTCTCGATCGCCGGACGACCGCCCGACCTGCTCACCGTGCCGACCGGCTGCCCGTTCGAGCCCCGCTGCACCGAGTCGGACGGCCTGCCCGCCTGCCGCACCGACGTGCCGGCACCTCGAGCCGTGCAGGCCGGCCACCTGGCCGCGTGTCACCGCGCCGAGGAACTGGCGTCCCTCGAACTCGTGGAGGAGTCCCGATGAGCCAACCGTCCACCGCCACCCCTCTGCTGGAGGTGCGCGACCTGGCCGTGCACATTCCCACCCGGATCAAGCTGCGCCGGGCCCTCGTCCGCGCCGTCGACGGCGTCTCGTTCAAGGTCGAGCGCGGCCGCACGCTCGGGCTGGTGGGCGAGTCGGGCTGCGGCAAGACCACCACGGCCCGCGCCGCCATGCGCCTGATCGAGGCGACCTCGGGGCAGATCCTGCTGCGCGGTCGCGACATCACGCACCTGAAGGGCGAGGAGCTACGGTCGCTGCGTCGCCACTTCCAGATCGTCTTCCAGGACCCGTACTCGGCGCTCAATCCGCGGCTGACGGTCGAGCAGATCATCGCGGAGCCGATGCGCGCCCAGGGAGCCGACAACGCCCAGGTGCGGGCGCGCGTCGACGAACTGCTCGATCTGGTCGGCCTGTCACCCCGGCACCGGCAGTCGTTCCCGCACCAGTTCTCCGGCGGTCAGCGTCAGCGCATCGGCACGGCCCGCGCCCTGGCCACCAAGCCCGACGTGGTGATTCTGGACGAGCCGGTGTCGGCCCTCGACGTGTCGGTGCAGGCGCAGGTGGTCAACCTGTTCACCGACCTACAGGACGAACTCGACATGGGCCTGATCTTCATCAGCCATGACCTGTCGGTGGTACGTCACCTGTGCGACGACGTGGCCGTGATGTACTTGGGCAAGATCGTGGAGCAGGGCACCGTCGAGCAGGTGATGGAGAGCCCGCAGCACCCCTACACCCAGGCGCTGATCTCGGCGGCCCCGGGCCGCCCCGACGACCGCGAGCGGATCGTGCTCACCGGCGACGTGCCCTCGCCGGTGAACCCGCCCAGCGGGTGCACGTTCCGCACCCGCTGCTGGAAGGCGACCGAGAAGTGCCTCGAGCGCCCGGGGTTGGAGCAGCCCGAGGGTGCCGACCACCCGGTGGCCTGCTGGTTCCCGGGAGAGTGATCGGCTGGGCCGAGTGATCAGCTGGGGTCGGCGGGGGACGAGTTCCCCCGCACCGGCGTGCGCAGGCGGCCCAGGGGGCCCAGGTCGACCACCAGCTCATCGCCGTCGGAGAGGAAGTCACCGGTCGCCGAGCCCACGCCCGACGGGGTGCCGGTGAGAATCACGTCCCCGGGGTTGAGGGTGCACAGGCGCGAGCAGAAGGCGACCAGCTCCCGGACGGTGTAGATCATGCCGCCGGTGGTGGCCTGCTGGCGCACCTGGCCGTTCAGCGTCAGCGAGATCGGCAGGTCCTGCGGGTCGGGAATCTCGTCGGCGGTGACCAACCACGGGCCGAGCGGGGCCGAGCCGTCGGCCCACTTGCCCTCGAGCCAGTCGAAGAAGCCCACCCAGCCCTCGATGTCGCGGGCATGGCCGATCGCCAGCTTGCGCAGCGAGATGTCGTTGGAGGCCGCGTAGCCGAACACGTGGTCGAGGGCATCGTCCTCGGAGATCCCACGGGCGGGCGTGCCGATGACCACGGCGAGCTCGGCCTCCCAGTCGGCCGCGGCCGAGATCTCGGGAATGTCGAACGGATCGTCCGGGCCGATGACCGCGGTGTCGGGCTTGAGGAAGATCCTGGGAGAGATGCGGGACTTGTCGACGGGGTCACCGCCGGCCTCGAGAATGTGCTCCTGGTAATTCGCAGCGACGCAGAGCACCTTGCCCGGCCGGGGCAGCGGGGCCAGCACGCGCACGCTGTCGACCGGCACGACGGTGCCGGTGGGGTCGGTGGCACCGCCTGCGACGACGGACGACAGGTCGCCCTCGCCCAGGTCGTGCAGGTCGGTTCCGTCGAGTCGACCGTGGCGGATCTGGCCCTCGGCGGTGCGGTAGGTGACGAGCTTCATCGATGCTCCAAGTTCTGTGTGAGTGGTTTCAGCGACGGGTGGTCAGCGGCGGGGCGCCGTGCCGGCGGCCACCATCTCGGCGACCACGTCGCGGGCGGCCTCGAGGGTGGCGTCGATGTCGGCGTCGGTGTGCCGGCCCGAGATGTGGCTGCGCTTCAACGCCATCGGGATCAGCAGGAAGCCACGCTCGATCAGTCCCCGGTTGAAGGCCAGGCTGGCCGCGGTGTCGTTGGCCATCAGCGCCCGGTAGCTGGTCGGCTCACCGGGAATGAAGTAGGGCGAGAAGGTGCCGCCGAAGCCGGCGGCGACGCCTGCCACCTGGGCCTCGTCGAAGATCGCGTTGAGGCCGGCGCGCAGGCGCTGCCCGAGCCGATGGGTGCGTTCGTAGAAGTCGGGGTTCGACCGCAGGTGGCCGATGGTGGCGAGCGCTGCGGCGGCGGCGGACTGGTTGCCGTTGAAGGTGCCCATCACGACCACGGTGCCGCCCTGGGTCTGATCGGCGTGCCGCATGACGTCGAGTCGTCCGCCGAGACCGGCGATGGCTCGTCCGTTGCCCATGGCCTTGCCGAAGGTCGTCAGGTCGGGAGTGACGCCGCAGATCGACTGGTAGCCGCCCAGGGCGTGCCGGAAGCCGGTGATCACCTCGTCGAAGACCAACAGGGCGCCCTCGCGGGTGGTGACCTCCCGCAGCTTCGCCAGGAAGTCGTCGGTGGGCAGCAGGGCGCCGACGTTGTGGGGGATCGGCTCCACGATCACGGCAGCGATCTGCTCGGGATGGTCGGCGAACAACTGCTCGACGGTGGCGATGTCGTTGTACTCGGCGATCAGGGTCTGCTCGAGCACCGTGCGCGACATGCCGGTACCCAGCGGATCCCAGCCGAAGGCCTTGTCGGGCGCCGAGATCACGTTCCGGGCGACCGAGTCTGACCAGCCGTGGAAGCCGCCCTGCACCTTGATGATCAGGTCGCGGTCGGTGGCGGTGCGCGCGATCCTGAGCCCGTAGGCGACCGCCTCCGAACCGGACGAGAGCGTGAACATCTGCTCGACCGACGGAATCTCGGCGACCACTGCCTCGGAGAGCTCGACCTCGAGCTCACTGACGCCGAAGCCCGACAGGTCGAACCGGGCCGACGCCTCGGTCACGGCCTGCTCGATCTCGGGCTCGCAGTGGCCCAGCAGCATGGCGCCGAAGGCGGCGTGGTAGTCGAGGTAGCGGTTGCCGTCGGCGTCGGTGACATGAGCACCCTCGGCGCCGACGATCGCGTGGGGGGCGCCCAGGTTGCGCGTCGAGGAGTTCACGCCCCCGGGAATCACCCGGCGGGCGCGCTCGGCCAGGGCGAGGGAACGCGTGCGATCCATGTCAGCCGTCCTGCCGGGAGTGGTCATCGTCCGACAGCACCGCGGTGGCCTCGACCTCGACGCGCACGTTCGGGTGCCCGAAGTTCACGATGATGGCGCTGCGGGCCGGGCGGTGGTCACCCAGGCGCTTGGCGTAGACCTCGTTGAAGGGCCCGAACAGCAGCGAGTTCGACAGGAACACTCCCACCCTGGCCACGTCCTTCCAGGTGGCGCCGCCGGCGGTGAGCACGGCCTCGACGTTGTCAAGGGTGCGCTCGACCTCCTGGGTGAAGTCGCCGATGAAGATCTCGCCGTTGGCATCGGAGGCGACCTGTCCCGAGACGAACAGCAGGTTCCCCGCGCGGTAACCCATGCTCAGGGGGACCTTGGGCAGCGGCTGTCCGGGGATGTCGATCGAGGGCATGAGCAGGACTCCTTGGTGGTGTCGATGAAGGTGTGACCGCGTGCGGTTTCGGATTCACCCTAGCCACGCTCGCGCCGGTTGGGAAGTGAACATGAAAAGCTGTTCCGTGTCGTTGACTCCGGGCCTCGGGGACGCAAGGCTGGGGGCATGTTCGACGTACACACCCACGCCCTTCGTCTCGAGCACTGGGGTCACGAGTGGGACGACCACTGGAAGCCCATCTACCAACACGACTGGGTCGATGTCACCCCCGAGGCCTACGACCAGGCGATGCGCGAGGGCGGGGTCGACCACGCGGCCGTCTTCGGCCTGACCGCCGACGCCGTCGGCATGTCGACGCCCAATGAGTTCATCCGCGACTTCGACGTCGCCACCAGCACCAAGACCTACCCGTTCGCGGCGCTCGACCCGAGCGGCGAGGGCGCCATCGAGAAACTGCGTCACGCCATCGACCTGGGCTTGCGCGGCCTCAAGCTCTATCCGGTGCTCGGGCTGTACGACATCCGCGAGGAATGCTTCGACGAGTTCTACCGGATCGCCACCGAGGCGGGTCTGGTGCTGCTGTGGCACATGGGCGCCACGCCGTCACCGGTCGGTAGCCTCGCACTGTCGAATCCGTTGTTGGTGGACGAGGTCGCCCGCCGCCACCCCGGCCTGGTGCAGGTGATCGCGCATCTCGGGCACCCCTGGCAGCGCGAGACCATGGTGGTGCTGCGCAAGAACCGGCGGGTGTTCTCCGACATCTCGGCGGCCTGGGCGCGGCCCGTCGACGGGCATCGGGCGTTGATCCGCGCCGCCGAGTGGGGCGCCGTCGACAAGCTGCTGTTCGGGTCGGACTACCCGATGTGGACCCCCGCCGAGGCCGTGGCCGGTCTCAAGCAGGTGGCGTCCACGAAAGTCGAGGGAATGCCCGCGGTGAGCACCGATCTGGTGGACTGGCTGCTCAACGGCGATCCCCGAGAGGTGTTGGGACTGGAATGACCTCACAGCGTGAGTTGATGCAGCACGAGCTGATGACCCCGGCCCTGCTGGTCGACGTGGCCCGGCTCGAGGCCAACATCGCGACCGTGCACGGACGATTCGCCGAGGCGGGGGTGGCCCTTCGTCCGCACGTGAAGACCTCCAAGTGTCTCGAGGTGGCCTCCCGGCAGCGTGCCGCCGGTGCGGTCGGGTTCACGTGCTCGACCCCGGCCGAGGTCGAGTGGTTGTCGCGGGCTGGGTTCGGCAACCTGGTCTGGGCGCATCAACCGGTCGGGCCCGCCAAGGTGACGTTCGCCGTTCGCGCCGCCGACCTGTGGGGCGTGAAGCTGATCGCCGACTCGGTGGCGGTCGCCCGGCCGCTGTCGGAGCAGGCCGACCGAGTGGGGGTCGACCTCGAGCTGGTGCTCGACGTCGACTCCGGGCAGCACCGCACCGGGGTGACGCTCGACGAGGTCATCGAGGTGGCCCGCGCCATCGAGGCCCTGCCCCGCGTCAGCGTCGTCGGCGTGCTCACCCACGAGGGGCACGTGGGTGCCACCAGCGGTCGTGAGGCCCGCGGCAGTCTCGGTTCGCGCGTGGGGGCCGACATGGCCCGGGTCGCCGACGAGCTGCGCGCCGCCGGCCTCGAGATCTCCATCGTGTCGGTGGGGTCGACCCCGGGGTGGGAGAGCGCGCCCTTCGCCGCCGGGGTCAGCGAGGGACGGCCCGGAACCTACGTCTACTTCGACGCCAACCAGGTGCGGGGCGGCACCTGCACGCTGGAGCAGTGTGCCCTGACCGTGCTCGCCACGGTGGTCTCGGTGCACGCCGACCGGGTGATCATCGACGCCGGCCTGAAGGCGATGTCGGCCGACACGTTCACCCCCGAGGTCGGCGGCGGCATCGTCTGCGATCTGGAGCTCAACCCGCTGTCGGGGGTGCACTTCGCCAGTGCCAATGAGGAGCACGGCTTCCTCACCGGCGACCTGGGTGACCTCGCGGTCGGCGACCGGGTGAGGATCGTGCCCAACCACGCCTGCGGTGCCGTCAACATGTGGTCGGGGCTGACGGCCCTGCTCCCCGACGGGACGAGCCAGCGGTGGGCCATCGAGGCCCGCCACTGAGGACCGGACTGAGTGACCAGCGCCCGCCCCGATCGTCCGCAAACCCTCACCAAACGGTGCGACCGTCAGGAAAGTTCCTGACGGTCGCACCGTTTCCTGGGAGTCTGCGGAGTCCCCAGCCGTTGAGGAGCTATGGGGACGAGGGCGTGCGACGGTACTGCAGGAACAGGAAGTCGTCGCCGCGATGGGCGGCATGCAGGCTCATCGACAGCGGCACGTGCCGCCCCGTCGACAGCGGCGAACCGCCGCCGACCACCACCGGGGAGAGCACGAACAGCACCTCGTCGACCAGGTCGTCCGCGAACAGGTCACCGAGCAGGGTGGGCCCACCCTCGGTGAGCACGCGGGTCAGCCCACGCGCGTGCAGGGCCTCGATGGCCCGCGGCAGGTCGACCTGACCGTCCCCGACCACCACCACGTCGGCGACCCGGGCCAACGCCTCACGGCGATCGGTCGGAGCGGCCTGGCAGGTCAGCACGATCGGACGAGTCCTGGCCTCGGTGAACAGCGAAGCGGCCGCGTCGAGGGCGCAGGAGTTCGTGACGATCGCGAGCCCCGGTTCGGGAGTCTGCCCGCGAGCCGTCCGCGCCGCCGCCACCTCGTCGGACACCGACAGCGGCCCGTAGCCCTCGTTGCGGATCGTGCCCGCCCCCACCAGGGTGACGTCGGCCAGCGTGCGCAGCAGGTGCAGCAGCACCTGGTCCTCGGGGCTCGTCAGCGCCCCCACCCGACCGTCGATGGTGGTCGACCCGTCGAGCGAGACCACCATGTTGGCCCGCAGCCACGCCCGCTCGCCGACGCCGGCCGGCGGGTGGGCATAGGCCCGGGCCAGGTCGGTCGCGCCGGCGGCGGCCAGGTCGAACACGGTCAGCCCTGCTGGTTCGGCGTGGAGGCCAGCTCGACCTCGACGGCCAGTGGCTGGTCGGCCACCACCCACGAGACCTCGCCGACGAGCCGACCGACGGCCCGCAGGTCGTCCTCGATCACCCGCAGGCGATCGGCGGAGGCACCGGTGAAAGTGGCCCGGGTCACCTCGGTCTTCATCGAGACCTTGGCCTGCGACTTGGCGCCGCGGACGGCGATCAGCGCCTGGGCCACGTCGGCCAGCAGGGTCGCGTCACCCCCGGTGCTCACCTCGCCGCTCGTCGGCCACGCCTGGGTGTGCACCGAGGCGGTGTCGTCCGCCGGGGTCGTCCACGACCACACCTCCTCGGTGACGAAGGGCAGGAAGGGGGCGAAGAGTCGCAGCATCACCGACAGGGCGATCCGCAGCGCAGCGTGCGCCGAGCCGGCCGCCTCGTCGCCCTGTGCGCCGTAGGCGCGCTCCTTGACCACCTCGAGGTAGTCATCGCAGAACGACCAGAAGAACTCCTCGGTCGCCTCGAGGGCACCGGTGTAGTCGTAGGCGTCGAACGCGGCGGTGGCCTTCTCGACCACCTGCGCCAGCCCTGCCAGCATCGCGGCGTCCAACGGGTTGGTGACCCGGTCGAGCGAGGCGTCCGACGAGGCCATGCCGAGCACGAACTTCGAGGCGTTGAGCACCTTCATGGCGAGGCGTCGTCCGACCTTCATCTGGGTCTCGTCGAACGGCGAGTCCAGACCCGGACGAGCGATCGCCGCCCGCCAGCGCACCGCATCGGCGCCGTACTTGTCGAGGATCTCGGTGGGCACCACCACGTTGCCCTTCGACTTCGACATCTTCTTGCGGTCGGGGTCGACGATGAAGCCCGAGATCATCGCCACCTTCCACGGCGCCCGGTCCTCCTCGAAGTGGGCGCGGACGACCCGGCTGAACAGCCAGGTGCGGATGATGTCGTGGGCGTGGGTGCACAGGTCGTAGGGGAAGACCGTCTCGAACAGGGCCTCGTCGGTCAGCCAGCCGCCGGCCAGCTGCGGGCTGAGCGAGCTCGTCGCCCAGGTGTCCATCACGTCGGGGTCGCCGATGAAGCCGCCGGGCACCCCGCGCTGCTGTTCGGTGTAGCCCGCGGGCGCCTGCGAGGCCGGGTCGACCGGCAACTGGTCCTCGGTCGGCAGCAGCGGGTTCGCGTAGTCGGGCTCCCCGTCGGCGTCGAGCGCGTACCAGACCGGGAACGGCACCCCGAAGAAGCGCTGCCGGCTGATCAGCCAGTCGCCGTTCAGGCCATTGACCCAGTTGTCGTAGCGGTGCTTCATGTGGCCGGGCACCCACGTCAGTTCGGCGCCACGGTCGAGCAACTGCGTGCGCAGGTCGGCGTCTCGTCCGCCGTTGCGCACGTACCACTGGCGCGTCGAGACGATCTCGAGCGGCTTGTCGCCCTTCTCGTAGAAGTTCGTCATGCGCTGGGTGGGCTTGGGCTCACCGTCGAGGTCACCGGTCTCGCGCAGCCGGGCGACCACGGCCTCGCGTGCCGAGAAGGTGGTCTTGCCCGCCAGCTCGGCCCAGAACTCGCTCCCGGCACCGGCGGCGATCCACTCCGGGGTGTCGCGCAGCAGGCGGCCGTCGCGGCCGATCACCGTGCGCACCGGCAGGTTCAGCTCACGCCACCACTGCACGTCGGTCAGGTCGCCGAAGGTGCAGCACATCGCGATGCCCGCACCCTTGTCGGGCTCCGCCGCGGGGTGGGGGAGCACCGGCACCTCGACGCCGAAGATCGGCGAGGCCACGGTGGTGCCGAACAGCGGCTGGTAGCGCTCGTCGTCGGGGTGGGCGATCAGCGCCACCACGGCGGGAATCAGCTCGGGGCGGGTGGTCTCGATCCAGACCGTCTCCGCGGGGGGGCGACCCCCCGCACCCCCCGCAGCTGCCGCGTCGCGGGTGTCGGTGTGAAAGGCCACCCGGTGGTAGGCGCCCGGGTACTCCCGGGCCTCGAGCTCGGCCTGGGCGACCGCGGTCTGGAACGTCACGTCCCACAGGGTGGGCGCCTCCTGCAGGTAGGCCTCACCGCGGGCCAGGTTGCGCAGGAACGCGGTCTGGCTGACGCGCTGCGCCTTCGGGCCGATGGTGGTGTAGTTCTGCGTCCAGTCCACCGACAGGCCCAGCGTGCGCCACAGCGACTCGAAGACCTGCTCGTCGGCCTCCACCAGCTGCTCGCACAGCTCGACGAAGTTGCGTCGGCTGATCGGCTGCTGCCGCTTCGGGTCGGGCTTGGCCGGCGGGGTGTAGTCCTCGACGTAGGGCAGCGAGGGGTCGCAGCGCACGCCGAAGTAGTTCTGCACGCGGCGCTCGGTCGGCAGGCCGTTGTCGTCCCAACCCATCGGGTAGAACACCTGCTTGCCGCGCATGCGCTGGTAGCGGGCGATCAGGTCAGTGTGGGTGTAGCTGAACACGTGGCCCACGTGCAGTGACCCCGAGACGGTGGGGGGCGGGGTGTCGATGGAGTAGACCTGCTCGCGCGACTCCGGGCGGACGAAGGCGTAGGTCTGTCGCTCGCGCCACTTCTCGGCCCAGGCAGCCTCCAGCCCCTCCAGCACCGGCTTGTCCGGTACCTGCGACGCGGTCGGGGTCGCGGCGGGCTCGGACGAGGGGTGTGCTTGGCTCATGGGCCACGATCTTAGTGCCGACTCAGGAGTGCTCCGCGATCGCTTTCTGCCAGGCGTCGGTGGTGGCCTCCAGCCCGGTCCACCACGGCACCTGCTTGCCGTCGCGCTCGATCATCGGGTTGGTGCCGTTGATCGAGACCTGCGGGGTGGAATGGTCGAAGCCCGGCATCGCCTTGGTCTGCTCCGAGGCGAGCGCCACGGCCGTGGCCTTCTGGTCGTAGCACTGCTGGAAGCGCGCGAGGTCGGCGTCCTGCAGGCCCGCCTGGTTGGCGAACGTCACCCGCAGCTGCTCATCGGTGAACCCCTCACCCTCGCGCTCCGGCTGCCCCGCGAACACCGCGTCCTGGTAGGTCGGGAAGACCCCCACGACATCGGCGCAGAAGGCGGCTCGTCCGGCGCGCTCGGAGGCATCCTCGTTGCCGAGCGCCTGGCCGATCACAGTGAGCACCGTCACCTCGAGCTTGATCTCGCCCGCCCCCGCCAACTGGTTCAGCACCGGCGCGTAGGTCTCGTTGAAGGCCTTGCAGTAGGGACACTGGAAATCGAGGTAGACGGTCACCGTGGGCACGTCGCCGGTGGTGCGCGGGTTCTGCACGATGCCGGTGCCCGCCGCGTTCAGGTTCGGGGGCGAGATCTGCGCGGCCCGCTGGTCGGGGGTCAGCCCACCCGAGCGCCGCTGCTGCACCACCACGATGGTGACCGTGGCAATGATGGCCAACAGCACCACCGCCGCAACGGCGTAGATGACCCGCATCCGGGTGCGCTGGCGGCGGGCGTCCTGCTGCTGTTGGAGGCGCAGCTGGTCGCGGCGGGTCCGGGGCTGGCTGGCGTCGGCCATCGGACTACTTGTTGGCCTCGATGGCCTTCAGCCAGGCGTCCTCGGTGGGCTCGAGCACGCGCCACCAGTCGGTGTCTTCGCCCTTCTCGTTCTTCACCTTGGGGTTCTTGCCGTTGATGGAGTACTGCGGGGTCGACCCGAGCCAGGTGGTGCGGGCCTTGGCCTCGGCCTCGCGCACCGCCTTCGACGTGGACTTGTCGTCGTAGCACTTCTGGTAGGCGGTCAGCTTGTCCCCGGTGATGCCGGCCGTGGTGGGGTAGGTCACCCGCAGCTGCTCATCGGTGAATCCCGTGCCCTCGGCCGGCTGGTCGGCGTAGACGGCGTCGTGGAACGGGCCGAAGGCGCCCGCGATGTCGGCGCAGAACGAGGCCCGTGCGGCCTTCTCGGACGAGTCGTTGCGCAGGTTGGTGTCGAGGAAGGTGAGCACGCGGTACTCGACCTTGACCTTGCCCGACGCGGCCAGCTTGTTGACGGTCTCGCCGTAGTAGTCGTTGGCGCTCTTGCAGGCGGGGCACTGGAAGTCGAGGTAGACCGACAGGGTGGGCACGTCCCCGGTCACCTGCGGGTTCAGCACGATGCCGGAACCGTCGGCGTTCAGGTTCGGCGGGCTCACCTGCGAGGCGGCCTCACGGGCGGCGATCTCCTGCTTGCGCTGGCGATCCTGGAAGATCACCACCCCGACGGTCGCGATGATCGCGAGCACGACGACGGCCGCCACCGAGTAGATGATGCGCATGCGCACCTGCGCGCGCTTCGCGTCGGCCTGCTGCTGGGCACGGAGTTGTTCGCGCCGGGTCTGGGCACCCTGGGAGGTCTTCTTGCTCAACGCACTGCTTCCTGGTGAGGGGGGTACGGGTGATACGTGGTGTCTACGCCGACGAGTGTACGGGGGCGCGCACAGTAGGCTGTCCGCGATGAACCAGCATGAATCGGCGACCCACCACCAGGCCATCGTCGAGGCCCTCTATGCCCGCTGGCCCGAGAACCGGATCGCACCGTCGCTCGGCCGCATGCGAGCCATCTGCGACCTGTTGGGCAACCCCGAGCGCTCCGCCCCCGTGATCCAGATCACCGGGACGAACGGCAAGGGCTCCACGGCCGCCATGATCGACGCCCTGCTGCGGTCGGCCGGGCTGCGCACCGGGCGGATGGCCTCCCCGCACCTGCAGGACGTGGCCGAGCGCATCCTGATCGACGGCGAACCCATCACCGTCGAGCGCTTCGACGAACTCCATGAGGAACTGGCGCCGCTGGTCGAGATCGTCGACGGCCAGCTCATCGACGGGGTGCGGATGACCGCGTTCGAGCTGTACACGGCGATGGGTTTCGCCGCCTTCGCCGACGCCCCGGTCGACGTGATGATCCTCGAGGTGGGCATGGGCGGATCCTGGGACGCCACCAATGTCGCCGACGCGCTGGTCGCCGTGATCACGCCCATCGACCTCGACCACACCCACATCCTCGGCTCGACCACCGTCGAGATCGCGAAGGAGAAGTCGGGCATCATCAAGGCCGGCGCGACGGCGGTGCTGGCCGGGCAGACTCCCGAAGTCGCCCAGGTGCTGCTCGACCGGTGCGCCGCCGTCGGTGCCGCCCCCGTGCTCGAGGGCCCGGGCTTCGGCCTGGTGCAGCGTGAGGTCGCGCTCGGCGGTCAGGTGATTCGCATCGAGACCTCGGACGGCCCGTTGGGCGGTCTCCACCTGCCCCTGCACGGCGCCCACATGGCGTCGAATGCTGCCCTGGCCGTTGCGGCGGCCGAGGCCTTCTTCGGCGGCAAGGGGCTGACCCCCGACGTGATCGCCGACGGCCTCGCCGCCACCGCCATCCCGGCCCGGCTTGAGGTCGTCCGCCGGGAGCCCACGATCGTGCTCGACACCGCCCACAACCCCCACGGCGTGCGGGCCACCCTCGCCGCCACCCAGGAGGCGTTCGGCTTCGACCCGCTCATCGGCGTGGTCGCGATGATGCGCGACAAGGATTCCGCAGGTGTGCTCGACCTGTTCGCCGAGGTGATGGACCGCATCGTGGTGACCACGGTGCAGTCGAGCAGCCGCGCCCACACCCCCGACGAACTGGCCGCGCTGGCCGAGGAGGCCTTCGGTGCCGGCCGGGTCGAGAGCCGCGACACCATGGTCGACGCCCTCGAACGGGCTGTGCAGCTGGCCGACGAGGCCGGTGAGGGCGCCGGCGTGTTGGTGGTCGGGTCGTTCATCGCCGCCGGTGAGGCGCGCGACCACCTGGTCGGACGAGGCCCGGCCACCGGTCGCTCGAACCCCCTGGCGGGCGCCACCACCCACGAGTGGGACTTCTCGGACTTCGACGAGCCCGAGGGCGCTCCCGGTGAGGTGATCTCGTGAGCGTGGGACTGTCGGCCGACAACCCGATGAACCGGGCGATGCTGTCGCTGCTGGTCTTCGAGGTGATCGTCTTCGGGTTGGGCATCCCGGGCATGCTGCTGCTCGACGACGTCCCCGTGGCCGTGGCCGTCGGGGCCACCTCGGCCGCCATCGTGCTGGCCATCGCCGCGGCGGGCACGCTGCGTCGTCCGATCGGATACCCACTGGGCTGGCTGACCCAGGTCGCCGGGTTGGCGCTGGGGTTCCTGACCCCGATGATGTTCGCCGCGAGCGGCATCTTCGCCCTGGTCTGGGTGGGCTGCTTCGTGCTGGGGCGAAGGATCGAGAACACGCCGACTCGCTAGGGTTGTCCCATGTCGAACGCACACCCGGTCGAGCGCACGTTGGTGCTGCTCAAGCCCGATGCCGTCGCTCGTAAGCTGACCGGCCAGATCCTGACCCGCTACGAGGCCAAGGGGCTGACCATCGTCGCCCTCAAGCAACTGCTGGCCACCACCGACCTCGCGGCCGCCCACTACGCCGAACACGAGGGTCGCGACTACTACCCGCCGCTGCTGGAGTTCATCACCTCCGGCCCGCTGGTCGCGCTGATCCTCGAGGGGGAGCGGGCGATCGAGATCGTCCGCCTGATGAACGGGTCCACCGACTCGGCGAAGGCCGCCCCCGGCACGATCCGCGGCGACCTGTCGGTCTACTACAACAAGAATCTGGTGCACGCCTCGGACTCACCCGAGAACGCCCTCCGCGAGATCGGTATCTGGTTCCCCGAGGGGGCGTGATGACCCAGCCGTGGCCGCCAGGGCCGCACCAGTCTGTGCAGCAGCCCGGGGGCACGGTGAATCCCGCCTACCTGCCCATGGGCGACTGGACGCCCGTGCCGCAGCCCGTGGCCCTGCCCACCGAGCCGACCCGGTACCCGATGTTCTGGCGGACGACGGCCTGGTCGCCGTGGAAGCCGATCGTCGCCGTGGTGCTCGGGCTGGTGGCCTTCTTCCTGCTGCAGGTGGTCGCCCTCGGGGTGGGCATCGGCATCGATCTGGGCACGGGCCGCGTCGACGCCGAGGAACTGTTCGACGGGCTCTCCAAGGGCCAGTTCACGGTGACGCCGGCGTTCTTCCTGGCCAACAATGTCGCCCTCGGCCTGTCGATCCCGCTGGTGCTCGTGCTCAGCCGGTGGCCGTTCGGCCAGCGCGGCGGGTTCGTCGCCTCGGTGATCGGACGACTCCGCTGGGGCTTGCTCGGCGCCTTCACGGCGGCCATCTGCCTTCCCTGGCTGGTGGTGGCCGGGCTGTCGCTGTGGTGGGGCCGCGGCGATCTGACGGTGACGCCCGACACCTGGGTGCTGCTGATCGGCATCCTGCTCACCACCCCGTTCCAGGCGGCCGGGGAGGAGTACCTCTTCCGAGGCGGGGTGAACCGGGCCTTCGCGAGCTTCTTCCGCAATCCGTGGATCGGCGTGCCGGTCGGCGCGATCGTGCAGGGTCTGCTGTTCATGCTGGCCCACGGTGCCGGCGACCTGACGCTCAACCTGTACTACCTGTTCTTCGGCCTGGTCGCGGCCTGGCTGGTGTGGCGCACCGGTGGCCTCGAGGCCGCCATCGCCGTGCACGTGGTGAACAACCTCACCAGCGAGTTCGCCATGCCGTTCACCGACATCAGCCACATGTTCGACCGGCAGGAGGGGGCCGCGAGCGTCGCCGACATCTGGCCCATCCTGGTCTGTCTGGCCATCGCCGTGGCGGTGGCCGAGGTGTTCGTCCGCTTCCGCAGGCCCGCCGTCACCGGCCCCCTGGGAGCTCCCTCGGCGGAGGTTTCGCGCCAGCAGACGTAGAATCGGCAGCGATGATTGAGCACACCTCTTTGTTCGAGCGCCTCGAGCCGCTGCTGGCGCAGGTCAGCAAACCCATCCAGTACGTCGGTGGGGAGCACAACAGCGTCCACAAGGACTGGGACTGCGGCGATGCCGTCGGCCAGCCGACCGTGCGCTGGGCGTTGATGTACCCCGACGCCTACGAGGTGGGCCAGCCCAACCAGGGTGTGGCGATTCTCTACGAGATCCTCAACGAGCGTGACTGGATCGTGGCCGAGCGCACCTACGCGGTGTGGCCCGACCTGCAGGCGCTGATGCGCGAGCACCAGCTGCCGCAGTTCACCCTCGACCAGCACCGCCCCGTGCGGGCCTTCGACGTGTTCGGTGTCTCGTTCGCCACCGAGCTGGGCTACACCAACCTGGTCAATGCCCTCGACCTGGCGGGCATCCCCCTCCACTCGCGCGAGCGCACCGACGACGACCCGCTGGTGGTCGCCGGTGGCCATGCCGCCTTCAATCCCGAGCCGATCGCCGACTTCATCGACGTGGCCGTCATCGGCGACGGCGAGGAGGCCTCGCTGCAGATCTCCGACATCGTCCGTGAGTGGAAGGCCGAGGATCGTCCGGGTGGGCGCGAAGGGCTGCTGCTGCGACTGGCGGCCACCGGCGCGTTCTACGTGCCCGCCTTCTACGACGTCACCTACCTGGCCGACGGCCGCATCCAGCGGATCGCCCCGAACCGCGAGGGGGTGCCCTTCCAGGTGCGCAAGCACACCCTGATGGACCTCGACGAGTGGCCCTACCCGAAGAAGCCGCTGGTGCCGCTGGCCGAGACCGTGCATGAGCGCTACTCGGTCGAGATCTTCCGCGGCTGCACCCGCGGGTGCCGCTTCTGCCAGGCCGGCATGATCACCCGCCCGGTGCGCGAACGCTCCATCGAGACCATCGGCACGATGGTGGCCGAGGGGCTGCGCAACACCGGGCTCGAAGAGGTGGGGCTGTTGTCGCTGTCGAGCGCCGACCACTCCGAGATCGGCGACGTCACCAAGCAGCTGGCCGATCGCTACGAGGGGACGAACGTGTCGCTGTCGCTGCCCTCGACCCGTGTCGACGCCTTCAACATCGACCTCGCCAACGAGCTGTCGCGCAACGGGCGGCGCTCGGGGCTGACCTTCGCCCCCGAGGGCGGCTCGGAGCGCATGCGCAAGGTGATCAACAAGATGGTCTCCGAGGACGACCTGATCGAGACCGTCGCCACCGCCTTCGGCAACGGCTGGCGGCAGGTGAAGTTGTACTTCATGTGCGGCCTGCCGACCGAGACGGACGAGGACGTGCTCGCCATCGCCGACATGGCGGCCAGGGTGATCGAGACCGGCCGCAAGGCGGCGGGATCCCGCGACATTCGCTGCACGGTCTCGATCGGTGGGTTCGTGCCGAAACCGCACACCCCGTTCCAATGGGCCGGTCAGGCCTCACCCGAGACCATCGACCGCCGCCTGGGTCTGCTGCGCGACAAGATTCGCGCCAACAAGCAGTACGGCAAGGCCATCGGCATGCGTTACCACGACGGCAAGCCCGGCCAGATCGAGGGCCTGCTCAGCCGGGGCGACCGTCGGGTCGGTGCCGTCATCGAAGAGGTGTGGCGTCAGGGCGGGCAGTTCGACGGCTGGAGCGAGCACTTCAGCTACGACCGCTGGGTCGAGGCGTGCGAGTCCGCGCTCGCGGGCACAGGCGTCGATCTGGCCTGGTACACCACCCGCGAGCGGGACTACGACGAGGTGCTCCCCTGGGACCACCTGGACTCTGGCCTCGACCGGGACTGGTTGTGGGAGGACTGGCAGGACGCCATCGACGAGGTCGAGGTCGACGACTGCCGCTGGACCCCGTGCTACGACTGCGGCGTCTGCCCGCAGATGTCGACCGAGATCCAGATCGGCCCCACCGGCCGCAACCTGCTTCCCCTGACCGTCGTGGGGTCCAGCCTCGGCTGAGGCGTCAGCTGAACGCCGCGTGCGTGCTCAGGTGGGAGTCATCCCCGGTGAGCGCCGCCAGCCGGCGACGAACCCCGGCGGCCTCGTCGTGGCGCGACTGACGCTCCAGCGTGCGGGCCATCAGCAGCAGCACATAGTCGTTGGTGGGGTCGTCGACCATCAGTTCGCGCAGCAGGGCTTCAGCCTTGGGCAGGGCGGCACGGTGGTAGTGCGCCCGGGCCAGGTACTCCCGCGCGTTCAGGTTGGTCGGGTCATCGGCCAGCACCGTCTCGAAGCGCTCGATCGCCGACGCGTAGTCGCGGTTGTCGAAGGCGTGGACGGCCATCTCCATGGTGAGCAGCGTGAACATGCCCCCTCCAACGCCGCCGGTCGGTGGGCTATTCCGCCGCACCAGCCCCGGGTAGTTGGTCCTCGATCGCGCCTGACCTGATGGCCCCGAATCCGGCGATGGTCATCGGCACGGTGAACAGGCCCAGCACCAGCACCGGCCAGAACCAGGTACCGGTCAGCTGGTGCACCACCCCGAGGGTCAGCGGCCCGCCGATGGCGATGCAGTAACCGACGGTCTGGGCGAACCCCGACAGCGCGGCCGTGCCCTCCGCGGTGCGTGCCCGCAGGCCGAACAGGGCCAGGATCATCGGGAAGCTCGAGGTGCCCACCGCGATCAGGGCCGCCCACAGCCAGGGCACTGTCGCCGGGGCCAGCAGCAGCCCGAGGTAGCCGGCCACCGCGGCCGCGACCACCACGACGAACAGGCCCATCGGACGAGGGTTGCGCCCCATGTAGGCCGGCCACAGGAAGGCCAGCGGGATGCCCAGACCGGTGCAGATGCCCAGCATGGCTCCGGCCTGGGTCTGCGAGAGGCCCGCGGCCATGTAGATCGACGGCAGCCAGCCGAAGATCGAGTAGGCCTGGGCCGACTGGAAGCCGAAGAAGACGCCCAGCATCCAGCCCAGTCGAGTGCGGGCCAGGGCCGCCAGCGAGATGCCTCGTCCGGTGGTGGCCCGACGCTCGGAATGCCCGCGGTCGTGGCGCAGCGCGGGCAGCCAGGCCAGGGCCGAGACGAGCACCGGCACGCACCAGACGGTGAAGGCGCCACGCCACCCGCCCAGCTCCTGGGCGAGCGGAACCGTCAGACCACTCGAGATGGCCACGCCGATCGACAGGGTGAGGGAGTAGAACGCGGTCACCAGGCCGACGTGATCGGCGAAGTGCCGACGGACGACGCTGGGGGCCAGCACGTTCGCGAGGGCCATGCCGGCGAGCCCCACCGCCGACAGGGCCAGGAAGCTCGCCTCGTCGCTGACCAGCGTGCGGGTGAATCCCCCCACCAGAATGGCCACGATGCCGGTGCCGATCACCCGGTGCAGCCCGAACCGACGGGCCAGCGCGGGCGCCACCGAACCGATGACGGCGAAACAGGCCGTGGGCAGGCTGGTGAGGATGCCCGCGGTGGTGCCGGTGAGGCCCACATCGGCCTGCAGTTGGGGGAGCACGGGCCCCACCGAACTCGCCAACGGACGAAGGTTGAACGCCAGCACCGTCAGGGCCAGCAGCATGCCGGCCCGGGCCACCCACCAGCGGCGGGGCTGTCTCGGGCTGGTGGTGTGGCTCACAGGCACCGGAGTCTACAATTGCGCCCTGATGTCAGAAGCCAGCCAGTCGTTCTCGAAACGCCGCCACCAGCCCGAGCAGCAGGCCCCGCCGGTGCAGCGGTTGCGGCTGCGCTACGCCAAGCGCGGTCCGGCCCGGTTCACCAGCCATCGCGACTTCTCGCGGGCCTTCGAGCGTGCCCTGCGTCGGGCCGACGTGCCGATGGCCTACTCGTCGGGCTTCACCCCGCACCCGCGCATCTCCTACGCCAACGCGTCGCCGACGTCGGCGGCGACCGAGGCCGAGTACCTCGAGATCGGGCTCAGTGAGGTCTGCGATCCCGAGAAGGTGCGCGCCGCGCTCGACGACGTGCTGCCTCCCGGGTTGAGCGTGCTGGCGGTGGCCGAGGCCGAGGGGCAGGCGCTGGCCGACCGGCTGACTGCGTCGGCCTGGCGCGTCGATCTGGGTGAGGGCGTCGACGCCGAGGTGCTCGCGTCGGCCGTGGCCGCCCTCGAGGCCGCCGACTCCTTCGAGGTCTCCCGCATGACCAAGAACGGTCTGCGCACCTTCGACGTGCGTTCCGCCGTGGTGCAGCTGGAGGTGGTCGACGGGGGTCGCCTGCACCTGCTCAGCAGGCACCAGACCCCGCTCGTCCGACCCGATGACGTGGTCTCGGCGCTGCGCCAACTGCGCCCCGAGCTGGGCAGCGCTCGTCCGGCGTTGTTGACCCGCCTGGAACAGGGGTCGTTGACCGACGACGGCGGGTTGATCGACCCCTTCACGGGGGCGTCGCTGCACCCCTGGTGAGGGCGCTGTGCCATACTTCACCCCAGGGATGGGCGCCGACCCGGCGCCCAACGGAGTTGGATGACACGCCAGCCACACCGCGACGAGGGATCGACCGCGGGGGCACTGCTGAGAGCCCAACGCTCACAGCTCTGGCAGCATTCGCCCGCCCACCGACTTCTGGCGCGGCCGCGGCTGCGCCTCATGGCGGCATCCTGATGGATGCGAAGGAGCGCACATGCTCGATGACACGGATCCGAACCAGCCTTCGTTGACCCAGCCCACCCGCCGTCGCCGCTCGGCTTCCCGCCCGGCCGGCCCGCCGCCCGTCGCGGCCGTCGATGCGGGAACCGCCGCGGCCCCGCAGGAGCCGATCACTCGAACGGCCGCGGAGGCCAGCCCGGTGACCGAGGCGGACCAGCCGGCCGAGGCACCCGTCGCCGCCAAGCGTCCCGCCCGTCGGCGCGCCACCCGGCCCCAAGGCGCGACGGCCAGCCAGCCCGCGGTGGAACCGGTCGCCGAGCCGGTGGACGAGCCGGTGGACGAGCCCGCCCCCCAGCGCACCCGGAGCCGTCGCTCGCGGGCGGCCAAGGCGCCTGTCGCCGCCGTGGAGACCGCTGCCGAGGAGGCGCCAGCCGCCGAGACTCCGGCCGTCGAGACCCCGGAGCCCTCGGAGGCGAGCGATCTGGATGCTCGCCTGGCCGCTGCGGCCGCCGAGGCCGACGCTCGCCGCCAGCGCGGGCTCGCTCCCGAGATGGCCGATCCGTTCGCCTCGCCCGAGCTCGCCCTGCAGTCGCTGGCCGCCTCGATCGCGGGGATGAGTCACGCGGCCGACGAGACGGAGGCCGACGAGGCGGAGGCCGACGAGGAGACCCCCCAGAACGAGACCACCCAGGACGAGACCCCCCAGAACGAGGTCGCCGAGGACGAGGTTCCGGAGGACGAGGCCCCTGAGGAGGACGCTTCCGAGGAGAACGCTTCCGACGAGGGCGCCTCGGAGGATGCCCCCGATGAGGCCGGCGACGAGGGTGAGCGCAGTGGTCGCCGCCGTCGCCGTCGCCGTGGTGGCCGTCGTCGTCGTCGCGGGGCCGAGGACGAGGACTCGTCCGACGCCGACGAGAGCGACGAGGCCACGGAGGGTTCGAACGACCAGGCCGCGGACGACCAGCCGGGCGGTGACGACCAGCCGGGCGGTGACGACCAGTCCGCGGGCGACGCCGGTGCCAGCTCGGACGACGCGTCCGACGACCAGAGCGATGGCGCGGATGACTCCGCCGATGACGACGCCCCCGACACCGGTCGCCGCCGTCGTCGGCGTCGTCGCCGCCGCGGTGAGGACACCGGGGGTTCCGACGACGATCCCAGCGATGTCGTGGTGCGGGTGCGCGAGCCCCGTCGCGGGCGCTCGGCGTCCGACGAGGTCACCGGCATCGAGGGCTCGACCCGCATGGCCGCCAAGAAGATCCGTCGTCAGGAGGGGCGAGCCGCCGGCCGCCGCCGCGCGCCGATCCTGAGCGAGGCGGAGTTCCTGGCCCGCCGCGAGGCCGTCGAGCGCCGCATGGTGATCCGTCAGGCCGAGGACTACACCCAGCTGGCCGTGCTCGAGGACGGCGTGCTCGTCGAGCACTACGTCGACCGTGACTCGTCCGCGTCGATGATCGGAAACGTCTACCTGGGCCGCGTGCAGAACGTGCTGCCGGGCATGGAGGCCGCCTTCATCGACATCGGCCGCGGCCGCAATGCCGTGCTGTACGCCGGCGAGGTCGACTGGGACGCGTTCGGCGCCACCGGCGACCAGCGCAAGGTCGAGAAGGTCTTCAAGTCGGGCCAGGTCGTGCTCGTCCAGGTCTCCAAGGACCCGGTGGGAGCCAAGGGCGCCCGCCTGACCAGCCACATCTCGATCCCCGGCCGCTACATCGTCTACTCACCCGGCGGCCACCTGTCGGGCATCAGCCGCAAGCTCGCCGACACCGAGCGCCAGCGCCTCAAGGACATCCTGGGCACCCTGATCGACGAGAAGGCGTCGGTGATCGTGCGCACGGCCGCCGAGGGGGTCAGCGAGGACGAGCTCGTCCGCGACGTGAACCGCCTCAAGGCCCAATGGGAGGTCATCGAGAAGAAAGTGAAGCAGGGATCGGCGCCGCAGCAGCTGTACGGCGAGCCCGACCTGACGGTGCGGATCGTCCGTGACCTGTTCACCGAGGACTTCGCCGAGCTGCTGGTGCAGGGCAACGGCGGCGCCGACGACACCTACGACGCGATCGAGGGATACGTCAGCCACGTCGCGCCGCACCTGCAGGAGCGACTGACCCGCTGGGATGCCGACGAGCGCGGCGACATCTTCGCCGCTCACAAGCTCGACGAGCAGATCTCGAAGGCGCTGGAGCGCAAGGTCTTCCTGCCGTCGGGTGGTTCGTTGATCATCGACCGCACCGAGGCGATGACCGTCGTCGACGTGAACACCGGACGATTCACCGGCACCCAGGGCAACCTCGAGGCCACCGTCACCAGCAACAACCTGGAGGCGGCCGAGGAGATCGTCCGTCAGCTGCGCCTGCGCGACATCGGCGGCATCATCGTGATCGACTTCATCGACATGGTGCTGCCCAGCAACCGTGACCTGCTGCTGCGTCGGTTGGTCGAGTGTCTCGGACGAGACCGCACCCGCCACCAGGTCTCCGAGGTCACCAGCCTCGGACTGGTGCAGATGACCCGCAAGAAGATCGGCACCGGACTGGCGGAGGCCTTCACCGAGCAGTGCGAGCACTGCGGCGGGCGTGGGTACCACCGTTCCGAGGAGCCGGTGGCCTCACAGGCGCCGGCCGACGGTGGTGATCGTCGTGGTCAGGGTGGCTCGAGCAGCCAGGGCTCGTCGACCAACCGTCGTGGCGGACGACGCCGCCGGGGCGGGTCGTCCGACCACGACTGAGGCTCAGCCGATGCGGCCCTTGATCGTCACGGTGTCGGTGATCTCGAACTCGGCGCTGGTCAGCCGCACGCCGGCGGGCAGCTGGTCGTTGACGCTGATGGTGCGCCCGTTGTAGCGGTCGATGCGACCCTTCACGGCGCCCAGCAGCGCATTGATCACCGGGTTCTTCGACCCCACCTGCAGGTTCGACAGGGTGACGTTCATGGCGCTGTCGAGCGCGGCATTGCCGTGGACGACGGCGCTGGCCCCGATGAAGCCCTTCTTGACGCGGGCATCGGCGAAGAACTTCAGCTCGGTGGGGGAGACGGCCTGGAAGTCGAGCTTGAGGTCGTCGAGGGTGACGCCCATCTCCTGGGCGAAGGTCTGGCCGATCGTCAGGGCGGCGCGCTGCAGCTCGCCCTTGTCGACCGACGCCTGTCCCTCGCCGCTCACCGGGTGGGCCGCATCGTCGGGTTCGGGGAACTGCAGTCCCGCCTGACCCTGGGTGGTCTCCACCCAGGCGGCGGGCAGGTCACGCACCTGGCCCTGAAGGTTCACCCGGGCACCCGCCACGGTGAGTGGGGCGGCCGAGACCGTGACCAGTGAGATGACGGCCGGCTCCGTGGAGCGCACCTGCGTCTCGATCAGGGAGATCCCCCGCAGGTCGTCCGACAACGTGGGCACGGACACACCGGTCAGGTCGATCACCAGTTCAGCGATGGTCGAGCCCTCGAGCCGGGCGGCGATGGTGGCGCGGTCGATGCCGGAGACGGCCCGCGGCAGGATGGCGGCCACGGCCGTGCGCAGGGCGGTGGTCAGTGCTTCACTGGTCTGGGGACGAGGCGCGGGGCCCAACAGCAAGGTGTCATCACTCATGGCGCCCACTGTAGGGGGCGCCCGGTCGAGCGGGTTTGCAGTGGGCGGCGGTCGTACGTAGACTTGACCCTCGGTGTTCCCGCGTGCACTTGTTGAAGCCTGTGGGACGTTGGGCAGGCGCACAGCGCCACCCGGACAAGACTGAACTAACGGAAGAGGTCAACGTGTACGCGATCGTGCGCAGTGGCGGCCGCCAGCACAAGGTTGCCGTCGGCGATGTCGTCGAGATCGACAAGGTGTCGGACAAGGTCGGAAGCTCCGTCGAGCTGCAGGCCCTGCTCCTGGTTGACGGCGACACCGTCACCTCTGACAAGGGTGCCCTCGACAAGGCTTCGATCACCGCCGAGGTGGTGGCCGAGACCAAGGGTCCCAAGATCCGCATCCTGAAGTATAAGAACAAGACCGGCTACAAGAAGCGCCAGGGTCACCGTCAGCGGTACACCCAGGTCAAGGTCACCGACATCAAGGCCTGAGGGAGAACTGACATGGCACACAAGAAGGGCGCATCGTCGTCCAAGAACGGTCGTGACTCGAACGCCCAGCGCCTCGGCGTGAAGCGCTTCGGTGGCGAGGTCGTCAACGCCGGCGAGATCATCGTGCGTCAGCGCGGCACCCACTTCCACCCCGGTGAGGGCGTGGGGCGCGGTGGCGACGACACCCTGTTCGCGCTGCGCGAGGGAGCCGTCGAGTTCGGCACCCGTCGTGGTCGCCGCGTGATCAACGTGCAGCCGACCGAGGCCTGAGCCCAGCTCGTCTCGCACACCCAGCACTCCCGACCGGGGTCGTCCTCACCAGGACGGCCCCGGTCGCTGCGTTGCTGTGAGCTGTCTCTGGGAGCCGTTGGTGGGGAGCCGCCGGCAGGGGCTCCCACCCGGATTTGACTCCACCCCAGCGCAGGTCTAGAGTTACTCAGGTTGCTCCACGGAGCGACAACCCCCCCGAGCAGATGATCAGGGCCTCGCCTGCCCTGGTGCCGGACGCCCGGGGGAGAGCCAAGAAGGCGGATTTGACTCGCCGGCCGAGGCTCACTAAAGTTTCACGAGTTGCCCCAAGCGGATGGTCGAAAGGCCGGATGCGCGGGACGCGCCCGAATCTTGAGAACTCAACAGCGTGCTTTTTTAAAGTCAGTGAAGTAATGACAATTTTTGTCTCGTGCCTGGCTGGATGGTCTGCCTTTTGTGGGTGGGTTGTTTGGTTGGGTGGAGATTCCTTTGATGAATGATGATTGATCCAGTTTTTGGATTCTTTGTCAGGATTTGAACTCTTGATCACCCTTTTTGGGGGTGGTTGATATTTTTCAACGGAGAGTTTGATCCTGGCTCAGGACGAACGCTGGCGGCGTGCTTAACACATGCAAGTCGAGCGGTAAGGCCCTTCGGGGTACACGAGCGGCGAACGGGTGAGTAACACGTGAGTAACCTGCCCTGAACTTTGGGATAACAGTTGGAAACAGCTGCTAATACCGGATATGAGCCCCTGTCGCATGGTGGGGGTTGGAAAGCTCCGGCGGTTTGGGATGGACTCGCGGCCTATCAGCTTGTTGGTGAGGTAGTGGCTCACCAAGGCTTCGACGGGTAGCCGGCCTGAGAGGGCGACCGGCCACACTGGGACTGAGATACGGCCCAGACTCCTACGGGAGGCAGCAGTGGGGAATATTGCACAATGGACGGAAGTCTGATGCAGCAACGCCGCGTGCGGGATGACGGCCTTCGGGTTGTAAACCGCTTTCACCTATGACGAAGCGCAAGTGACGGTAGTAGGAGAAGAAGCACCGGCCAACTACGTGCCAGCAGCCGCGGTGATACGTAGGGTGCGAGCGTTGTCCGGAATTATTGGGCGTAAAGAGCTTGTAGGCGGTTTGTTGCGTCGGAAGTGAAAACTCAGGGCTCAACCCTGAGCGTGCTTTCGATACGGGCAGACTTGAGGGATGCAGGGGAGAATGGAATTCCTGGTGGAGCGGTGGAATGCGCAGATATCAGGAGGAACACCGGTGGCGAAGGCGGTTCTCTGGGCATTTCCTGACGCTGAGAAGCGAAAGCGTGGGGAGCAAACAGGCTTAGATACCCTGGTAGTCCACGCCGTAAACGGTGGGTACTAGGTGTGGGGGACTTCCACGTTCTCCGTGCCGCAGCTAACGCATTAAGTACCCCGCCTGGGGAGTACGGCCGCAAGGCTAAAACTCAAAGGAATTGACGGGGCCCCGCACAAGCGGCGGAGCATGTTCATTAATTCGATGCAACGCGAAGAACCTTACCTGGGTTTGACATATACCGGAAACATCTGGAGACAGGTGCCCCTTTTTGGTCGGTATACAGGTGGTGCATGGCTGTCGTCAGCTCGTGTCGTGAGATGTTGGGTTAAGTCCCGCAACGAGCGCAACCCTCGTCCATTGTTGCCAGCGGGTAATGCCGGGGACTCAATGGAGACCGCCGGGGCCAACTCGGAGGAAGGTGGGGATGAGGTCAAGTCATCATGCCCCTTATGTCCAGGGCTTGAAACATGCTACAATGGCAGGTACAAAGGGCTGCGATACCGCAAGGTTGAGCGAATCCCAAAAAGCCTGTCTCAGTTCGGATTGGGGTCTGCAACTCGACCCCATGAAGTCGGAGTCGCTAGTAATCGCAGATCAGCAACGCTGCGGTGAATACGTTCCCGGGGCTTGTACACACCGCCCGTCAAGTCATGAAAGTCGGCAACACCCGAAGCCGGTGGCCCAACCCTTGTGGGGGGAGCCGTCGAAGGTGGGGCTGGTAATTAGGACTAAGTCGTAACAAGGTAGCCGTACCGGAAGGTGCGGCTGGATCACCTCCTTTCTAAGGAGCCTTTTGGCTGATGCTGCCCTGGTGGTGGTGTTGGTCCATTTGTTGGTGCTGGGGCGAGTGTCCCTGGGCTGGCAAGGCTGTTTGGTGGATCACTGGCAAGTCTGCTGCTCATGGTGGCGCCGGCAAGTACAGCTTCTGCACGGTTGTGTGGGGGAGTGGAACGTGGGTGTTGGTGTGGGTGGCGGGTGTGGAGCACGCTGTTGGGTTTTGAGGGGTCGGTCGCTGTTGCGGCGTGATTTCCTTGCGGACCGGTGGGTCTGCTGCCCTTGGTGGGTGGTGGGTTTCCGGGCTCGCCCGTATTTTGAGAACTGCACAGTGGACGCGAGCATCTTTGTAGATATATTTTTTGACAAGCTACTAAGTGCGATCGGTGGATGCCTAGGCACCAAGAGCCGATGAAGGACGTTGTAACCTGCGATAAGCCCTGGGGAGCTGGTAAACGAGCTTTGATCCTGGGATTTCCGAATAGGGAAACCTTGAAATACCGGAGTCATGTCCGGCAACCTCTGCCTGAATATATAGGGCAGTTGGAGGGAACGTGGGGAAGTGAAACATCTCAGTACCCACAGGAAAAGAAAACAACCGTGATTCCGTGAGTAGTGGCGAGCGAAAGCGGAAGAGGCCAAACCGTATGTGTGTGATAGCTGACAGGCGTTGCATGTGCGGGGTTGTGGGAGCATTTGGTCGGGGCTGTTGACCCGGCGGCGAGTAAGAAATGAATGGTGAAGTTGAACTACCTGGGAAGGTAGAGCGTAGAGGGTAAGACTCCTGTAGACGTAAGCTGTTCACTCGTGAGTGTTATCCCAAGTAACGCGGAACTCTTGAAATTCCGCGTGAATCTGGCGGGACCACCCGTTAAGCCTAAATACTCCTTGGTGACCGATAGCGGACAAGTACCGTGAGGGAAAGGTGAAAAGTACCCCGGGAGGGGAGTGAAATAGTACCTGAAACCGATCGCATACAATCCGTCGGAGCCCTGCGGGGTGACGGCGTGCCTTTTGAAGAATGAGCCTGCGAGTTAGTGGTATGTGGCGAGGTTAACCCGTGTGGGGGAGCCGTAGCGAAAGCAAGTCCGAACAGGGCGTTGAGTCGCATGCTCTAGACCCGAAGCGTAGTGATCTATCCATGGCCAGGGTGAAGCGACGGTAAGACGTCGTGGAGGCCCGAACCCACTTGGGTTGAAAACCGAGGGGATGAGCTGTGGATAGGGGTGAAAGGCCAATCAAACTACGTGATAGCTGGTTCTCCCCGAAATGCATATAGGTGCAGCGTTGCGTGTTTCTTGTCGGAGGTAGAGCACTGGATGGTCTAGGGGGCCCAACAGCTTACCGAAATCAACCAAACTCCGAATGCCGGCAAGTGAGAGCGCAGCAGTGAGACTGTGGGGGATAAGCTTCATAGTCGAGAGGGAAACAGCCCAGATCATCAGCTAAGGCCCCTAAGCGATAACTAAGTGGAAAAGGATGTGGAGTTGCGGAGACAACCAGGAGGTTGGCTTGGAAGCAGCCACCCTTGAAAGAGTGCGTAATAGCTCACTGGTCAAGTGATTCTGCGCCGACAATTTAGCGGGGCTCAAGTTATCCGCCGAAGCTATGGCATTCACGCGTGTACTTGGCCTTTGTGGTCCAGGTGTGTGGATGGGTAGGGGAGCGTCGTGTGCGCGGTGAAGCGGCGGGGTGACCCAGTCGTGGAGTGCACACGAGTGAGAATGCAGGCATGAGTAGCGAATGACGGGTGAGAAACCCGTCCGCCGAATATCCAAGGGTTCCAGGGTCAAGCTAATCTGCCCTGGGTGAGTCGGGACCTAAGGCGAGGCCGACAGGCGTAGTCGATGGACAACGGGTTGATATTCCCGTACCGGCGAAGTACGGCCCATGCTGAATCAGGTGATGCTAAGCACGGAAGGTGGTTGAGGTCTTCGGATCGATGCCACTGACTCTGCGATCCGAACTTGTAGTAGGCAAGCTGCGGAGGGACGCAGGAAGGTAGCCCATCCCGGTGACTGGTATGCCGGGACAAGCGTGTAGGGCGAGGGGTAGGTAAATCCGCTCCTCATGTGCCTGAGACGTGACGTCGTGATTGGAATTCGTTTCCAAGAGTGGGTGATCCTATGCTGCCTAGAAAAGCTTCGTGAGCGACGTATGAGCCGCCCGTACCCCAAACCGACACAGGTGGATAGGTAGAGAATACCAAGGCGATCGAGATAATCGTGGTGAAGGAACTCGGCAAAATACCCCCGTAACTTCGGGATAAGGGGGACCGGATGGGTGTAGGGATTGACTCCTGAAGCCTTGAAGGTCGCAGAGACCAGGCCCAAGCGACTGTTTACTAAAAACACAGGTCCGTGCCAAGTCGAAAGACGATGTATACGGACTGACTCCTGCCCGGTGCTGGAAGGTTAACGGGAAGTGTCAGCTTACGCGAAGCACTGAACTTAAGCCCCAGTAAACGGCGGTGGTAACTATAACCATCCTAAGGTAGCGAAATTCCTTGTCGGGTAAGTTCCGACCTGCACGAATGGAGTAACGACTTGGGCGCTGTCTCCACCACGAACTCGGCGAAATTGCATTACGAGTAAAGATGCTCGTTACGCGCAGCAGGACGGAAAGACCCCGGGACCTTTACTACAGTTTGGTATTGGTGTTCGGTGCGACTTGTGTAGGATAGGTGGGAGACTGTGAAGCAGCCACGCCAGTGGTTGGGGAGTCAACGTTGAAATACCACTCTGGTCGCTCTGGATATCTAACTTAGGTCCATTATCTGGATCAGGGACAGTGCCTGATGGGTAGTTTGACTGGGGCGGTCGCCTCCCAAAAGGTAACGGAGGCGCCCAAAGGTTCCCTCAGCCTGGTTGGTAATCAGGTGGCGAGTGTAAGTGCACAAGGGAGCTTGACTGTGAGAGAGACATCTCGAGCAGGGACGAAAGTCGGGACTAGTGATCTGGCGGTGGCTTGTGGAAGCGCCGTCACTCAACGGATAAAAGGTACCCCGGGGATAACAGGCTGATCTTGCCCGAGCGCTCACAGCGACGGCATGGTTTGGCACCTCGATGTCGGCTCGTCGCATCCTGGGGCTGGAGTCGGTCCCAAGGGTTGGGCTGTTCGCCCATTAAAGCGGCACGCGAGCTGGGTTTAGAACGTCGTGAGACAGTTCGGTCCCTATCCGCTGCGCGCGTAGGAATCTTGAGAAGAGCTGTCCTTAGTACGAGAGGACCGGGACGGACTAACCTCTGGTGTGCCAGTTGTTCTGCCAAGAGCACGGCTGGTTGGCTACGTTGGGAAGTGATAACCGCTGAAAGCATCTAAGCGGGAAGCACGCTTCAAGATGAGGGTTCCCACAGATTTAATCTGGTAAGGCCCCCGGCAGACCACCGGGTGATAGGTCGGATGTGGAAGTGCTGCAAGGCATGGAGCTGACCGATACTAATAGGCCGAGGGCTTGTCTCATATCTTCTACAAAGATGCTACGCGTCCACTGTGTGGTTCCCGAGATACGGTCGGGAACCAGTTACAACATGCATATGGTTGTCTGGTGCCTGGAGCATCTCCTTGATGTTTCGGTGGCCATGGCGAAAGGGAAACACCCGGTTCCATTCCGAACCCGGAAGTTAAGCCTTTCAGCGCCGATGGTACTGCAGGGGGGACCCTGTGGGAGAGTAGGACGCCGCCGGACTTACACACCCCCCTGACCTTCGGGTCAGGGGGGTGTACTCATTTC
>NZ_JBPJSQ010000012.1:0-42169 GCF_051192575.1 Aestuariimicrobium soli
CAGGGTGGAGTCAGGGTGTCAGTGCAACACGTTGTTCGGAGGTGTTGCATGCGTCGTGGGAATCCGGGTTACCCGGGGTGGATGCGGGAGTGGGTGCTGTGGTTGGCGGCGTCGGGGTACTCGGCGCAGAGGGCCGCGGATCAGGTGGGTGTGAGCGCGGGGACGGCTGCTGGTTGGTTGCATGCTGCTGGCATGGATCTGAAGCGTGGTCGTCATGGCGGTCTGGTTGTTGAGGTCGAGGTTGTACGGCCGGTGCTGCCGCACCCGGCGCCGTCACACGGGGCCCGGTTGTCGTTGGCGGATCGGACGTTGATCCATGTCGGGTTGGTCCAGCGGTGGTCGTTACGGCGCATCGCCGGCCAGCTGGGGGTGTCGGCGTCGACGGTCAGCCGAGAGATCGCCCGCAACTCGACACCGACCGGGTATCGGGCTGAGGCTGCCGAGACCGCGGCCGCGGGCCGTCGGGGACGTCCGAAACGGTCAAGGTTGGACGATCCCGTGCTGCGGCAACGGGTCGTCGAGGGGTTGAACTCTCACTGGTCGCCCCGGCAGGTGTCGATCCGTCTGGCGGCGCAGCATGGCAAAGATGGTTCCGTGAGCCACGAGACGATCTACCAGGCCCTCTACGTCCAGGGCAGGGGTTCCCTGCGCGAGGAACTGAGGATCGACAAGGCACTGCGATCCGGACGGACCCACCGCATCCCCCACTCGAAGCTACCGCCCCGGACGGGACGACCATGGCTGCAGGGTCATCACATCTCCACACGACCGGCCGAGGCAGCCGATCGAGCGATCCCGGGCCACTGGGAGGGTGACTTGGTCCTCGGAGCACGCAACCAGACCGCCATCATCACCTTGGTCGAACGCGCCTCACGGTTCGTCCTGCTCCATCGGCTGCCCGACCAACACGACAGCACCACCGTTGTCGACGCGTTGATCGCCATGGCCGCCACCCTGCCAGCGCAGATGCAGATGAAGTCACTCACCTGGGACCAAGGATCCGAGATGGCCGAGCACCCCACGTTCAGCCTCGCCACCCACACCCAGGTCTACTTCTGCGACCCCCACAGCCCGTGGCAACGAGGCAGCAACGAGAACACCAACGGCCTGATCCGCGACTTCTGGCCAAAACCCACCGACTTCGCCCAGATCACCGACGCCGAGATCCTCCACGTCCAGAACCTCCTCAACGACCGACCCCGCGAAACTCTCAACGCCCTCACCCCACGTGAGAAACTGCAACAACTACTCACCGTTGCACTGACCGATTGAGACCACCCAGGAAACTTCCTGAGAGCCGCACCGTTTCCTACGAGTTTGCGGGTGATCGCAGGGCGACGAGGCGACCCGGGCGGGGCCTACTCCCCCGATGGGGCAGCGGTACCGGTCACGGAAGACGGCGGCGGCTCACCTCGAGGTCGGCGCGCACGTCGTCCACACCGTTCGGCCACGAACACTCCAGCGAGAACCGGCCGACGTAGCCCGCCTCGACGAGGGCATCGGACACCTCGAAGACGGCCTGCTCGTCACGGTGAACCGCCAGCCGGTCATGGCCCGACAGGTGCACGTGCCCGATCCGCCGCACCTGGGCGACGGCATCGGCGCTGGTCTGCGCTTGAGAGAACAGGTGAAAGGTGTCGCAGACCATGCGATTGCCGAGCCCGTGATCGTCGAGGAAGGCGCCGGTCTCGGCGAGAGTGGTGAACACGTTCGACTCCTGCTGCCGCAGCGGCTCCACCAGCACGTCGTAGCCCACCGCCCCTAGCCGCGCCGTCGCCTCGCGCACCACCTCAGCGAGCCGCTCGAGCCCGACCTGGCGGTCGACGTGGTCGGGGATCGTACGGCTGGCACCGCTGCCGAGCACGACCCAGCCGCGGTCGGCCTGCTCCCCACTGCCCTGCTCGCCACCTGCCTGTTCCCCACCGGCCGAGCCCGCCGCAGCGAGCGATTCCGCCACCCGGTCGAGGTGGTCGGTGATGACCGCCAGCGGGGTCGCCGGGTCGGCGAGCGTCATCGACCCCGGGAACAGCACCGCGCCGCCGAGCACCGGCAGCCCACCCAGGCCGCGCAGGGGGTCGGGGAGCACCCGGGTCGAGCCATCGTCCGCGGGGCCGACGAAGCGACCCATCAGGTAGGGCTCGACGAAGTCGGCGTCGAGGTCGTCGGGCAGGTCGAGGGCGGGGCTGGTCACGAAGCCGAGGGAAGCCATGAAACGATTCAAGCAGGTTGGCTGAGGTGTCCGCTGGCCGTCTCGATCACGCCATCGTCATGCCGGACGACGAACTCGCTCGCCGTCACCGGGTCGAACCGGTGCAGGCGCCGCACGCCGACGGTGCCTCCACTGGCCACCTCGGCCCCACGGGCATGGAGGGAGTGCTCGAAGATGCGCTGGCCCTCGTCCAACCGTTCGTGCAACCACACGGAATCGACGGTGACCTCGCCACCGAACCGCAGCAGGGTGCCGCCCTCGACTGGCACGACCTCGGCCTCGTGGCTGACCTCGAAGCGACGCCGCAGCTCCGAGCGCCACTGCGCGAGTCGCGCGACGTCCTCGTCGGGGATGAGCCCGCGGTCGTCCGGGGGCAGATTGAGCAGCAAACCCGCCCCCAACCCGAGGGACGAGTCGTGGATGTGCAGCAGTTCTTCGAGCGAGCGCGGCGACTCGGCGGGGTGCCAGAACCAGCCCGGACGCAGCGACACGTCGCACTCGGGCGGCAGGTAGACCTCCTCGCCGAGCTCGAGTTCGGCGTCGGTGTAGTTCGACAACTCGGTGCGCGTGGTCAGGTAGTGCACCGGATCGGCGGCCACCCCGTCTTCATTGCCGACCCAACGGATGGTGGGTCGTCCCATGTTGAAGACCATCGCGTCGGGCTGCAGCTCGTCGACCACAGCCATGATGCGCGGCCAGTCGTAGGTGTGGCCCTCGGAGCCGGCGCCGTCGAACCAGATCTCGTGCAGCGGGCCGTAGTTGGTCAGCAGCTCGGTCAACTGGGCCAGGTAGACCTCGTCGTAGGCAGCCTCGTCGGGGTAGCGCGGGTCGTGACGGTCCCAGGGCGACAGGTAGAGGCCGTAGCCCAGCCCGTGCCGGTCGCAGGCCTCGCGCACCTCGCGGACGAGGTCACCCTCACCGCCCCGCCACGGCGACGAGGCGACGGAGTAGTCGGTTGTCGCCGTCGGCCACAGGCAGAAACCGTCGTGGTGCTTGGCGGTGAGCACGACATAGGTGGCGCCCGCGGCCTTCGCGACCCGCACCCACTGGTCGGCGTCCAGATTGGTGGGGTCGAACGAGGCGGCGGGCAGGGTGCCGTCGGACCATTCGAGGTCGGCGAAGGTGTTGAGCCCGACGTGGAAGAAGACGCCCATGCCGGCGCGCTGCCAGCGCAGTTGCTGCGGGGTGGGGGTGGGAAGCATGGGTTCCATCCTGTCGGAGCCCGGTGCCGTCACCCGCACACTCACAGCTGGTTGACAGGTTCGCTGAGCGAAGTCGCGGCTAGGGTGCGGCCCCATGAGAACACCGTGGTTCCCGGTGGCGGTCATCACGCTGGTGGCGGCCGCGCTGCGTTGCTGGCTGGGCCTCGTGGTCTACCCCGGGGCCGGCTACCGGGCCGACCTCGAACTCTTCGTGCAGTGGGCCGCCGCCGCGCGCGACCACGGGCTGACCAGCGTGTATGCCGTCGATTCGTCCGCGAACTACCCGCCGGTCGGGGTGGCCGCGATGGGCGCGATGGCGTGGTTGGCCGGCGACCACGCGACCTGGTTGCCCACGTTGGTGAAGCTGCCCGCCGTCGTCGCGGATGTGCTCTGCGTGCCCCTGGCGGCCGGTTTGGCCCACGCGATCGCTCCCCAGAAGCGGCGGACGAGCGCCGCCGTGATGGCCGCCGGCCTGCTCGCCCTCACCCCCGTGCTCTGGTACGACTCGGCGCTGTGGGGCCAGCTCGACGCCCTGGTGACGGTGTTCACGCTCGCGGCCCTGGTGTGTTGGACGAAGGGCTGGTCAGAACTGGCGGCGATCGCTGGAGTGCTGGCCACGATGGCCAAACCACAAGGGGTGTTGGTGCTGGTCGTGCTGGCCGTGGCCGTGCTGGCGACCCACCTGGTGCGGCAGCGGTGGCGCCTGCTGACCACGCTGCTGGCCGGTGCGGCCACCGGGTTGGGACTGCTCACGCTGTTCCGGTACCGCGTGCTCGCCCCGGGGCTCGAGCACACCCCGGTGTGGGGCGATCTCGTCGGGTTCTGGCGCCAGTCGCTGACCACCGTCGACCTCTACCCCAACCTGTCGGCGAATGCCTACAACCTGTGGGCGCTGGTCGGGGAACCGCCGCTGGTGAGCGTGTTCAACGGCGGCATCGACACCTGGCTGCCCGACTCCTGGGGACTGTTCACGGGCACACCGTTCGCCACCTCGGCCCATGTCGCCGGCCTGGTGTTGCTGGGGGTGGCGACGCTGGTGGTGGTCGCCGGTCTGGTGCGACGCCACGACGGTGCCGACGTGGTGCTCGCGACCGTGGTGCTGGGCTTCTGTTTCTTCGCGCTGCCCACCCGCTCGCATGAGCGCTACCTCGTCACCAACATCGCGGTGGCCGCGGCATGGGCGGCAGCCTCGTGGTGGCGGGTGGGGCTGCACGCGATCGCCGGCGCCATGAACCTGGTGAACCTGCACGCGGTGCTGGGGTCGTCCGCTCGTCAGTGGGAGCGCTCACGGCAGCGGACTGATGTTCCGGGTGGCCCGGGCGGTGGGGGGCCGGGGCCCGGGGGTGGTGGGCCTGGGGGATTCCCGGGTGACGGCAGCACCCCGACCCAGATCCTGCTGCCGTGGGGCGACCAGGCACGGCTCGAGATCGTCGGCCGCGTGGTCAGCGTGGGGCAGACGGCGCTCGCGGTGGCCCTGCTCGCCGCCTGGATCGTGCACGTCGCGCGCCCGCGCCCCCGTTGATCCACGCCGAAAGTGTGTGAAACGCGCACCCGAAACAGGGTTCGTTCCCCACACGGGACGCGAACCGCCACTCGGGTGCGCTGGCTGCACACCAACACCGCCGATCCGGACCGCGCCGCCCGCACACCAACCCGGTGAGCACCCGCCGCACCGAACCCGCCCACCGTGAAAGGCTCACCGCATGGAAGCAGCCGCCACCCCCGACGTGCCGACCCGCTACCTCCGCTTCGCCGAGCACGAGGCCCGCGATCACTCCGCCGTCTACGAGGCGTGGGCCCTGGGCGTCGCCGATGACGCCGAGACAGTGGCCCTGATCGAGACCCTTCCGCTCCGCGAGCGCCAGCCGAACCTGGTGTTCGCGGCCGCCCGGTTCGTGGTGCCCGACCTGGTCGAACCCGACCGAGACACCGCGCGACCGGACGAGTACCCGCGCCTGCGCACCGCCCTGCACGAGCACTGGCCCGAGGTCGCCCGCACCACCGCCACCCGGCACACCCAGACCAACGAGGCGGCCCGTGCCGCGGTGCTGCTGCCGGCTGTGGACAAAGTCGTCCAAAGCTGTGGACAACCGGTCGCGCTGATCGAGTTCGGAGCCTCGGCGGGGCTGGTTCTCAACCCGGAGCAGTTCCGCATTCACTACGTGAATCACGCCCAACAATCGCTGGCCACGCTCAGTCACCCGGCGGTGGCCGACCCCGTCGGCGAGATCACGGTCTCGGTCGAGGGCTCCACAGGTTGTCCCCAGAGTTTTCCACAGATCGACTGGCGGCTCGGCGTCGACCTGCATCCGCTCGACCCGCTGCGGCCCGCCGACGCCGCTTGGCTGCGCACCCTGGTGTGGCCGGGGCAGACGTCACGCCTCGTCCGACTCGATGCCGCGATCGAGGCGCATCGTCGCAATCCGGTGCGGGTCATTCCCCGCGACATCACCCACCCCGGCGTGCTCGACGAGGTGCTCCGGCTCGTCCCTCGCGACGTCGAGCCGGTGATCGTGCACTCGGCGGTGCTCGCCTACCTCGATGCGGACGCCCGGCGCGAGTTCGGCGATCGCCTGCTGGCCGCCGTGGCCGAGCACCGCTGCCACTGGATCGCCAACGAGGGCCAGGGGGTGGTTCCGCAGGTGGCGGCCGCGATGGGTGCCGACTTCCACGCGGGTTTGCGGGCGGGATCGTTCGTGGTCTCCCTCGACGGCGAGCCGCTGTACCAAGCGGACGGGCATGCGGGCTGGATGCTCTAGCCCGCGCTGTGGCTCCGACCGGTGGTGGCTGTTAGGCTCACACCGCCCGGGACGATGAGGTCTCTGGGTCGCCGCTCACCCGCGGTCGTCGCCGTCTTGGAGGTTGTCCCTCATGCCCCTTGGTCTCACCACGCTGGAACTGGCCCCGCTGGCCCTGACTCCCTTGCAGGTGGGCCTCAGCGCCGCCAACCTGACCATCGTGGTGGTGATCGCGGCCCTCGCGGCCGTGGCCATCGGGATGTCGCTCAAGTTCCGCGGCGAGGTGCTGCGGGCCAGCGACGGCACCCAGAACATGCAGGCCATCGCCAAGGCCGTGCAGGAGGGCGCCTCCGCCTTCCTGGGTCGACAGTTCCGCACGCTGGGCTGGTTCGCCGGAATCGCCTTCCTGGTGCTGCTCGCCCTGCCCACCCACGGTGACGGCAACCCGTGGGTGCTGCGCATCGCCCGCTCGGTTGCCTTCGTGATCGGCGCCGGCTTCTCGGCGATGATCGGCTGGATGGGCATGTGGCTCGCGGTGCGCGCCAACGTGCGCGTCGCCGCCGCCGCCCGCGACCAGGGCCGCAACCCGGCCATGAAGATCGCCTTCCGCACTGGAGCCTCCGTCGGCATGGCCACCATCGGGTTCGGCCTGCTGGGTGCGGCCATCGTGGTGATCATCTTCCGCGGCGACGCCCCCACGATTCTGGAGGGCTTCGGCTTCGGCGCCGCGATGCTGGCGATGTTCATGCGCGTCGGCGGCGGCATCTTCACCAAGGCCGCCGATGTCGGCGCCGACCTGGTCGGCAAGGTCGAGCAGAACATTCCCGAGGACGACCCCCGCAATGCCGCCACCATCGCCGACAACGTGGGCGACAACGTCGGTGACTGCGCCGGCATGGCCGCCGACCTGTTCGAGTCGTACGCAGTCACGCTGGTGGCGTCGTTGATCCTCGGACGAGCCGCCTTCGGTGAGTCCGGCCTGGTGTTCCCGCTGATCATTCCCGCCGTCGGCGTCATCACGGCCGTCATCGGGGTGTACCTGACTCGTCCCAAGGCCGGTGAGAACGGGCTGCGGACGATCAACCGCGCGTTCTACCTGTCGGCCGGCATCTCGCTGGTGCTGTCGGCGATCGCGTCGTTCGTCTACCTGCCTTCGTCGTTCGCGGCGCTCGGCGTCGAGCACACCGCCGGCATCGGCGACCCGCGCCTGGTGGCCCTCGGATCGGTGGCGATCGGCATCGTGCTGGCCGCCGTCATTCTGGCGCTGACCGGCTTCTACACCGGCACCGAGGACAAGCCTGTGCAGGACGTCGGCAACACCTCGGTGACCGGCGCCGCGACGGTGATCCTGTCGGGCATCTCGCTGGGTCTCGAGTCGAGTGTGTTCACCGCCGTGATCATCGCGTTCGCCGTCTTCGGCGCGTTCCTGCTGGGCGGCGGCGGCGTGGTCGGCCTGTTCGCCATCGCGCTGGCGGGCTGCGGTCTGCTCACCACGGTCGGCGTGATCGTGGCCATGGACACCTTCGGACCCGTCTCTGACAACGCCCAGGGCATCGCCGAGATGTCCGGTGACGTCGACGGCGAGGCCGCGCAGATCCTGACCGAGCTCGACGCCGTGGGCAACACCACCAAGGCCATCACCAAGGGCATCGCGATCGCGACCGCCGTGCTCGCGGCGACCGCCCTGTTCGGCTCGTTCACCGATGCCATCTCGAATGCCCTCACCAAGGCCGCCGCCTACCGCGACTTCGAGCTGCAGGCCGTCGTCTTCTCGCCGGCGGTGCTGGTCGGGCTGATCATCGGTGCCGCCGTCGTCTTCCTCTTCTCGGGGCTGGCGATCCAGGCGGTCGGACGAGCCGCCGGTGCCGTCGTGTTCGAGGTGCGGCGCCAGTTCGCCGAGATCCCCGGAATCATGGAGGGAACCGGACGGCCCGAGTACGGCAAGGTCGTCGACATCTGCACGCGCGACTCGCTGCGTGAGCTGGTGACCCCCGGTCTGCTGGCGATCACCGCCCCCGTGGCGGTGGGCTTCGGTCTCGGCACCCCGGCGCTGGCTGGCTACCTCGCCGGCGCCATCGCCTGTGGCACCCTGATGGCGGTCTTCCTGGCCAACTCGGGCGGCGCCTGGGACAACGCGAAGAAGCTCGTCGAGGACGGTCACCACGGCGGCAAGGGCTCCGACGCCCACGCCGCGACGGTGATCGGTGACACGGTCGGTGACCCGTTCAAGGACACCGCCGGTCCGGCCATCAACCCGCTGATCAAGGTGATGAACCTGGTGGCCGTGCTGATCGCCCCGGCGGCGGTCGCGATGTCAGACCTGAACGGCACCCCGAACGCCTGGCGCTACGCCATCGCGGCGGTCGCGGCGATCATCGGCATCGGCGCCGTGGTGCTGGCCTCGCGACGGGGCACGGCCCTCAAGGGCACCGCCGAGCCAAACCCCGGTCTGGACGGACTGCCCGGCAACAAGGAGTGGGAGCAGACCCACCAGACGCCGCACCCGAAGGTTCAGGTCTCCGACGCCCCCACGGAGTGACGCGGTCAGATGACTTCGACCTCGGGGTAGTTGGGCACCCACATGCTCTGCATGACGTCCTGAACCGGGTCGGTCAGCTCGACGGTGGCCACACCCTCCTCGGCCGCAGCCGCCGCCACCTCGAGCGCGACCCGCGCAGAGACCGACCGCAGATTGGCCACGCTGGGCAGGATCGGCGAGCCGGGCGTCCGGCGGGTCACCGCCGCCGCAGCCGCGCGCGCTGCCGCGGCGATCATGTGATCGGTCACCCGCGTCGCCCGCGACACCACCACGCCCAACCCGAGCCCGGGGAAGACCAGCGCATTGTTGGCCTGCGCGATCTCGTGCACCACCCCGTTGTGCTCGACCGGGGCGAACGGTGATCCCGTGGCGATCAGGGCGCGGCCATTCGTCCAGCGCACGATGTCGACGGGTTGAGCCTCGGACTTCGAGGTCGGGTTCGACAACGGCATGATCACCGGCTGCTCGCAGTGCCGCGCCATCTCGGTGACCACCTGTTCGGTGAAGGCACCGGGCTGGGCCGACGTGCCGATCAGCATCGTCGGGCGCACCGTGGCCACCACGTCGGCCAGGTCGAACGACCCGTTCCCGGCCCACCCGTCGACCTCCGAAGCCGGACGAGCGAACCGCTCCTGGAAGTCGCGCAACCGGGTGCCCTCGCGCAGCAGTCCGCGCGAGCCGAGCCCCCAGAACTTGGCGCGGGCCTCATGTTCCGGCAGACCCTCGGAGACCATGATGTCGACCATCAGGTCGGCGATGCCGATGCCGGCGGTGCCCGCACCGTGGATGACGATCCGGTGGTCGGAGAGCTTCGTCCGGGTGCGACGGCAGGCGGCCAGCGCGGCCGCCACCACCACCGCGGCGGTGCCCTGGATGTCGTCGTTGAAGGTGCAGATCTCCTCGCGGTAGCGGGTGAGGATGCGATGGGCGTTGTCGGCGGAGAAGTCCTCCCAGTGCAGCAACGCCTTCGGGTAGAGCTTGGTGGCCGCCTTCACGAACTGGTCGATGAAGGCGTCGTAGCGCTCTCCGCGCACGCGACCGTGGCGGGCGCCGAGATAGTTCTCGTCCGACAGCAGGTCGAGGTTGTCGGTGCCGGTGTCGAGCACCACCGGCAGCACCCGGTGCGGGTGAATGCCGGCGGCCGCCGTGTACACAGCGAGCTTGCCGACGGTGATGCTGACCCCACCCACGCCCTGGTCACCGATGCCCAGAATGCCCTCGGAATCGGTGACCACGATCAGGTCGACGTCGTCGGCGCGGTGGCTCCAGGCCTGCAGCGAGGCCTCGATGTCTTCGGGCTGGTCGATCGACAGGAACAGCCCCTTGGGCTTGGAGAACCAGCGGCTGAACTCCTGGATGGCCCGTCCGACGGTGGGCGTGTAGATGATCGGCAGCATCTCTTCGATGTGCTCGCTCAAGAGCCGGTAGTAGAGCACCAAGTTGCGCTCCTGCAGTGCCTCGAGCATGAGGTACTTGCCCAGGTCGCCGGGAGCCATCTGGTACTGCTTGTACACCCGGCGCACCTGGGTCTCGATGGAACTCACCCGTGACGGCAGCAGACCCGTCAGACCGAGCTGGCGGCGCTCGTCCAAGGTGAACGCCGTACCCCGGTTGATCATCGGGATGCCGAGCAACCCTCGTCCGCGGGCCGCGATGCGCACTTTCTCACCCTCGGGGGTGCGCACGAGCAGGAAGTTTCGAGGCATCGGTGCATCGGTCATGCCTCGAGACTATCTTTCAGCGGACCCCCGAACCGCTCACCAATTGATCGTCGCGGGGAAGAACTCCGCGAACAACTCCTCGTAGTAGGGCTTGAGGGCCACCGGATCGGGGCGCACGTCGGTCTTCGTGTACAGGTCGTACTTGTTGAACTCGAGCACCCACTTCATCATCTCGCGGTCGGTCGCGTCGGTGAGGTGCTCGTAGGCGCCCTCGCGGTGCCAGGGGTAGAACGAGTGGAAGCGCAGCATGTACTGCGCCTCGATCGGCAGGTAGTCACGGGCGACGCGGTAGATGTACTCGTCGTGCCCCCAGCTCATCTGCACGTTCGACAGCCCGCAGCCGGGCTCGTAGATGCCGGTCTCGGTCTGGAACTCCGGGCGCTGCGTGTCGGGGTTGTCGGCGAAGAACTCCGGGAAGACGATCTTGTCGGAGAACGGGTGGCCCAGCACGTAGGTGTCGCCCACGACGGCCCACTGCGGTTCGCCCCACAGGCACAGGATCTTGCCCAGGTCATGGATCGCCCCGGTGGCCACGAACCAGCGCGGGTGCCCGTCGGCACGGATCGCCTCGGAGGTCTGCAGCAGGTGCTCGATCTGGGTGGCGTCGGTGTCGGGGTCGGAGTCGTCCACCAGCTCGTTGAGGTACTCCATCGCCTCCCACACGCCCATGCGCTTGTGGTTCAGCCCGCCGTACTCGGCGACCTTGGCGGTCGCGAAGTCGTAGGTCTGGTTGAGGTGGTTGAGTCGGTAGAACTCCTTGACCGACGGACGAACCTCGGCCGCGTAGTCGCGGAACTGGTGCTCGGAGTTCTGCTCCGCGTCAGCCTCCGCGCCGGGCGGATTCGGGTAGCGCTGGTGCAGATCCTCGTCCCACTCTTCCATCTCGATGTCGAGGGGGCCCGGGTGTGTCGTGGTCATGGGTCAACGCTAGGCGCATTCAGGCCCAGAAGGAAGGAGTGCCCAAGGAAGGACTGCCCAGAAGGAAGGACTGTCACCGCCCGGCACTTCGAGCGAGCCGGTAGATTTCCCAGCCATGAGCGCAGCCCCTCACGACGACCACCTGGCCGAGCGCGAATCGGTGCGCGGGTGGTTGACCCGTTTCCTCAAGGGAGTCATGGTCGGCATCGGATTCATCCTGCCCGGGTTGTCCGGCGGGGTGCTGGCCGTCATCTTCCGCATCTACGACCCCCTGATCCGCTTCCTCGCCAAGCCTCAGCACCGCTTCCTGCGCAACCTGCTGTGGTTCCTGCCGGTCGGCATCGGCGGTGGCGTGGGCGTGGTGTTGTTCTCGATCGTGGTCGAGGCCGCCTTCGGACGCTTCGCCGCCCAGTTCACCTGCCTGTTCATCGGATTCGTGATCGGCACCTTCCCCTCGCTGTACCGCACCGCGGGCAGGCAGGGACGATCCACCCGCCACTTCGTGATCCTGGCCGCGACCGCACTGGGCATCTTCGCGCTGATGCTGCTCGGCGGGCGTCTGGCCCTCAACGTTGCTCCCAGCATCGGCGCCTGGCTGCTGTCGGGCGGACTGATCGGGCTGGGCGTGATCGTGCCCGGCATGAGCCCCTCGAACTTCCTGATCTATCTGGGGCTCTACGACCGGATGGCCGCCGGCATCGCCGCCCTCGACCTGCGGGTCGTCGTCCCCCTGTTCCTCGGACTGGTGGTGTGCGTGCTGGCCTTCGCCAAGGCGGCCAACTGGGCCTTCACGAGGTACTACGCCGGCATGTACCACGCCATTCTTGGTCTGGTGGTGGGCTCGTCACTGGCCATCTTCCCGACCGTCGTGTTCCCCGCGCTGACCCCGACGGGGCTCGCCGAGGCCCGGCTGAGTCTCGGGGTGGCGATCGCCTTCGGCCTGGGCCTGCTGGTGGTGGGCATCATCGCCTCCTACCTGTTCAGCAAGCTCGAGGACTCGGTCGCCGACGAGCGCGAGGCCATCGACGAGCGACGCTGACCGTCGGTCGCGATTAGGATCGCCGTCATGGCAACCCTCGTGCTCACCGTCATCGGCGACGACCGCGCCGGCCTCGTCAGCGCCCTCGCCGACGTGGTCTCGGCCCACGGCGGCAACTGGTCGCGCAGTCAGCTGGCCGAGCTGGCGGGCACGTTCGCCGGCATCGTCGAGGTCGAGGTCGACGACGCCCGCTCGTCCGAACTGGCCGAGGCGCTGGCACCGCTGAAGGGCCTGCTCGAGGTGACGGTGCACTCAGGCGTGGTGGCCGAACCGCCGGCGGGTGAGCCGATCAGCTTCGACCTGGTGGGCAACGACCGCCCGGGCATCGTGCAGGAGATCACCGCAGTGCTGCGCGACCACCACGTCTCGATCGACCGGTTCGAGTCCGAGATCGCCGAGGCGCCGATGGCGGGCGGACGACTCTTCCGCGCGACCGTGCAGGCCCACGTGGCCGATGCCGGGGCCGCCGAGGGAGCCGTCGCCGCGCTGCAGGCGTTGGCCGGCGAGCTGATGGTCGACCTCGAGCTGAGCTGACCTCGTCTCAGGCTCCGAGCCGCATCCACCGTCCGGACCGTTCGCGCATCACCAGCGCCACAGCCCGGCAGCACAGGAACCAGCCGAAGGCCGCCCACAGCGCGGCGATGCCCCACCACGACGTGAACCGGTCGGCATCGAGCCGCAGCCAGACCAGCACCGGCAGGTAGGGCACCAGCACGACGGCCTGCAACCAGGCCAGGGCTCGTCCGTCGCCCGCCCCGATGAGCACCCCGTCGAGCACGAAGACGACGCCGGCGACCGGTTGGAACACCGCCAGCACCAGCAGTCCCGCGACGATCCGGTGCTGCACGTCGACGTCGGACGAGAACAGTGGCGGCAGAATCCACGCCGTGGCGACCAGCACGACCGTCAGCGCCACCCCACCCCACACACCCCAGCGGGTGAGCAGCCGGGTGAGCGCCAGGGTGCCGTCGCGATCACCGGCCCCCAGCGTCGACCCGGTGAACGCCTGGGCAGCGATGGCCAGCGCGTCGAGGGCGAGGGCCAGCAGGCCGAACATCGTGAACACCACCTGGTGGGCCGCCAGCGTCAGGTCACCGAAACCGGCCGCCGCCCACGTCGTCGCCAGCATCGCCACCCGCAGCGCGAGGGTACGCACCAGCAGCGGCACCCCGCCCAGGGCCGCACGCAGCACTCGTCCGAGATGGGGACGAAGCACCGCCCCGGCCGCGACCGCCCGGCGCAGCACGACCACCAACAGGGCGGCGGCCATGCCGTTCTGGGCGATCACGGTGCCCCACGCCGAGCCGGCGATGCCGAGGTCGGCGACGTAGATGAGCAGGTAGTTGAGCACGATGTTGGCCGAGAAGCCGGCGACGGCGGTCACCAGCGGAGTGCGGGTGTCGAGGAACCCGCGCAGCACCCCGCTGCAGGCCAGCACCGCCAGCATGGCGGGAATGCCCAGGGCCGAGATGCGCAGGTAGGTGGTGGCGGCGGCGACGGCCTCGGGCCCGGCGCCGAACCAGCCGTTGACGGTGGGGGCGAACAGGGCCGTGGGCACGGCCACGAGCACGCCCAGGCCGAGCGCCAACCAGATGCCGTCGACACCGGCGGCGAGGGCCTCGTCCGACCGCCCGGCCCCGCGCTGACGGGCCACGACGGCGGTGGTGGCGTAGGCGAGGAAGACGAACACACTGACGGCGGTCGACAGGGCGGCGCCGGCCACCCCGAGCCCCGCCAGCGCCGGGGTGCCGAGGTGGCCGACCATGGCGGTGTCGGCGAGCAGGAACAGCGGTTCGGCGACCAGGGTGGCGAGCGCGGGCACCGCCAGGGCGAGCACCTCGCGCGGCGAGACCCCCGTGGGGTGGGGGCCCGTGGGGTGGGGGCTGGGGGCGGTCGTCCGGGTCACGGCGCCATTCAAGCGGATCACCCCTACAGTGAGCGCATGACTCACGAGCAGCCAACCGGTGCCCTCGCCTGGGCGGTCGTCCTCAATCCCAGCAAGTTCGACGACGTCGACGCCGTCAAGCAGCAGCTCACGGCCAAGGCCACCGAGCTGGGGCACGGCGAGCCCCGCTGGTACCCGACCACCGTCGACGACCCCGGTGTCGAGATGGCCCGGCAGGCCGTGGACGACGGTGCCGAGCTGGTCTGCGCCATGGGTGGCGACGGCACCGTGCGCAATGTCGCCGGGGTGCTGCGCTCGACCGACGTGACCCTCGGACTGCTCCCGGCCGGCACGGGCAACCTGCTCGCCCGCAACCTGGGGCTTCCGGTGGACGACCTCGAGCAATGCCTCGAGATCGCCCTGGCGGGCGCCGACCACCGCATCGACGTCGGGGTGGCCACCTTCGGCGACTCCGACCACGAGGAACCGTTCGTGATCGCCGCCGGCATCGGGCTCGACGCCGACATCATGGCCGAGACCGACGAGAACCTGAAGTCCACCATCGGGCGCGCCGCCTACGTGGCCGCCGGGGTGAAGGCCCTGGCCAAGCGTGGATTCGAGGCCCGCGTCACCGTCGACGGCCAGATGCGCAAGCCGCAGCACGTGCGCATGGTGATGGTCTGCAACTCGCCGTCGATCGGCAGCGGCGTGACCCTGGCCGAGGAGGGTGCCGTCGACGACGGTGAGCTCGACACCGTGATGGTCTCGCCCAAGGGCCTGTTCGGGTGGGCGACGGTGATCGGCGATCTGGTCACGCACCACCGGGCCGGCCACTCGCGCATTCAGGAACAGTCCGGCACCCACGTGGTCGTCGAGGTGGACGAACCGAAGCTGGCCGAGGTCGACGGTGACCCGCTCGACGAGGTGACCCGCTTCGAGGCGCGCATGGACGCGGGATCGCTGGTGGTGCGGGTGGCCGTGCCGCCGGAGGACTCCTACCCCACCGACGAGATGGTGGACGAGGCCCAAGACGACCTGGACTGAGCACGACCCCGACTGAGGGGTCAGCCCTCGGCTTCGGCCTTCAGTTGGGCGAGGCCACGCTCGAAGTCGGGGCCGATCAGGGCGTCCATCGGGCGAATCTTCGTGAACACGCGCATGACTCCGCTCACCTCGCCCTCCATGCTCCAGGTGACCTTGGTGGCGCCGCGGTCGTCCCCCTCGGTGACCGGCACGAAGCTGAACAGCACCCGGTTCTCGGCGGGGAACGGCTTCACGAAGTGCAGGTCGATGGCGATGGCATCGTCGGTCACATTGGTGATGCGCATCGTGCCCGACCCGGCCTGCTTGTTGCCCGACCACTCGTACTGGGCATCGGTGCCCGACTCGGGGCCGCGATAGGTGCGTTCCATGGAGGGGTCGAGGTCTTCCCACGGCGACCAGGTCGTCCAGTGACGAAAGTCATTGACCAGGGCGTGCACGCGAGCGGCGTCGGCGCGCACGACGATGGAACGGGCGACGGAGTATGGCTTCCCCATGCGTCCAGTGTTCCACGAACGGACTCCCCCGGCGAGGCACGATCGGCCCCACTAGGTTGGCCGACCCCACTAGCTTGGACGACTCCACTAGGTTGGACGACATGGAACAGCGAGCCCTGGGCGCCACCGGACTGACCACGTCGATTCTCGGGTTCGGAGGCAGCGAACTGCGCGAGCCGAGCCTCACGGAGGCCGAGACGGGCACCCTGCTCAACGGTCTGCTCGATGCCGGCATCACCCTGGTCGACACCGCCCACTGCTACGGCGACTCGGAGGAGAAGATCGGGCGCCACCTCGCGTCCCGCCGCGACGAGTACGTGCTGGTGTCGAAGACGGGGCACAAGATCGACGGGGTCGACGACTGGACCCCCGAGGCCACCCGCGCCGGGGTGGAGCTGTCGCTCCAGCGGCTGCGCACCGACCACCTCGACGTGGTGCTGCTGCACGGGCCTCGTCCGTTCGGCGACGCCCAACTGGCCCTGTTGGACGAACTGGACTCGCTCAAGCAGCGGGGTCTGGTGCGGTTCACCGGCATCTCGAACGACGGCGACAACCTGGCGTACGGCCTGGCCACGGGCCGGTGCGACGTCATCGAGTGCTCGGTGAACATCGCCGACCAGCGCAACCTGCGGGCCATTCTTCCCGGCGTGGACGAGCCGGCCGGCGTGGACGACCTGCCGGGTGTGATCGCCAAGCGACCGATCGCCAACGCGACCTGGCGCCATGCCGAACGCCCCGTCGGCAGCTACCAGGAGGACTACTGGGTGCGGCTGCAGGCCCTGGCCTACGAGGTCGACCTGCCCATGGACGAGTTCGCGCTCAGGTTCACCGCCTTCGCTCCCGGGGTGTCGACCTCGATCGTCGGCACCATCAAGCCGGAGCGATTCGCCCACAACGTGGCCCTGGTCGAGAAGGGGCCCCTGCCGGACGACGTGCTCGCCCACGTGGCCGACCGGTGGTCGCAGGCGGACGAAGGCTGGGACTCCCTCGGCTGAGGTCTCGTCGATCGTCACCCTCCGTCGGTGATCTCGACACGTCGCTCGTTCCTCGCTCCTACTCGATCAGCGGTGGCTCAAGAAGACCGTCGGTCGAGTAGGGAGCGAAACGACCGTGTCGAGACCACGGGCGCGGGTCAGGGGCGGGCGCGGGCGATCAGGTCGACGGCGTCCATCAGGTGTCGCACCTTGTCGGCGACCGGTTGGTCCGCCGGCTGCATGCCGATCTTGAGGCCGATGGTCGCGTCCCCGGCGGCCGCCAGCGTGTCTCGGACGAGGCCCTCGTCCAACAGGCTCGACGGCACCGCACCGCTGGATCCCAGGGGCGGCAGGTGGGCATCCGCCCAAGCCGGACCGTAGACGCTGGCGGCGTCCGAGACCGACGAGAAGAACACCCCGCGCAGGCGGCCACTCGACCGAGCGAGCGCCACGTGTTCCCGCCCGGTGGCCACGTCGCGGGTCTCGATGACGCTGCGGGCCCAGTTCACGCAGAGGCCCACCGACTCCGGCAGCCGACCGATCACCTCGAGTTCGTCGGCCAGCGACAGGAACCCCTTGGCGACCGGCTGGTCGTCACGCCAGCGGTCGCAGTGCTCGACCCACAGCTCGGCGCCAGCCCAGTCCCAGCCGGCGGCCTCTCCCAGCGACGCGGCCAACGCCTCGGCGGAGCCGGCGCCGGTCGGCGCGCTGTGCACCTCGACCGCCGCGACACTGCCCAGCTCCACGACCCGGTCGCGCACCTCGGCGAGCGCCTCGAGGGCGAGGCGTCGTCCGTCGTCATCGGTGCTCGCCAGGCCGACCCGAGGGTCGTGGCGCATGCGCACCATGGCGTCGCCGATGCAGGTGACCACATGCCGCCAGTGCCCGGGAGCGCCACTCGGCACGACCAGCCCGGGCGCCCAGGGCAGCTCGAGCCCGGCCACGTCGTCGCGTTCCGCGAGGGCCGCCACGCAGGCCTGGGCGGTCTCGTCCGAGGTTGCGTACACGGGGTAGGCCCCGACCACCAGTGCGTTCATTCGTCCTCCGTCTCGCGTCGAGCCTCGGGCTCGACCAGCATGAGCGCCGTCAGCGGCGCAATCTCGATCGTTCGTCCCACTGGGCCACCACTGGGGGCACCATCCGCGCCCACCAAGATGACCACTCCCCCGTCGAGCCACCGCTCGGCCACCGACACGGTCCGCGGTTCGCGCGTCCAGTTGCACAGGGCAACGCCCCGCGTGCCGGCAGGCGTCACCCACGCCCCCTGCATCACGGCCGGGTAGGTCCACGGCCCACGGTCATCGGTCCAGCTCACCTGGTCGACGTCGCCGATCAGCTCGTCGGCGAGCATGCGCCCGAACACGAGGAAGTCGCGCCCGGCGCCGCGCCGCAGCCTTGCCACCGCTCCCAGCAGGGTCAGCATTGCCTCCTGGTCGGCGGGCGGCTCGTCCCACCTCGGCCACATGGCGCCCCCGTAGGCCTGCAGCCGACCGTCACGCGACAGGATCGCGCCCGGCATGTCACCCAGCACGCACGCCATCGCGGTCTTGATCGCCATCCAGTGCGTCGTCGGACCCAGGCCGAAGCAGGAATGGGTGAGCACCCGGTCGCCGAACAGGTACTTGTGCAGCGGCCAGCGGTGACTGCCCGGTTTCAGGTTCGGGCGGCTGTCACCGCTGTGCAGCCGAGGCTGGTGATGGTCGTTGGGTGGTCGCTCCACCGAGAACACGACCGGACGACCTGCCCCCGCCGCGACCTCGTCGAACGCATCGAGCAGCGCATCCATGCGATGGGTCATCCACTCCCCCGGCAGTGGCGGATGATCGTGGTCGTCCGCGTAACAGGGGAAGGTCGCCACGCCGCAGTTCTGGTCGAGGAACTGAACCCAGTCGAAGCCGAGGTCGACCACCGACTGCACGAACCCAATCGCCTGCCGGTGGGTGATCGGCGAGCCGAGGCACTCGGTGTAGCTCTGCCGCCACTTCAGGTCCCAGGCATTGCGCCACGGGCTGCCGTCGGGGCGCCGGCACACGGTCTCGGCACCACCCGCCTGCCGGAAGTGGTCTCGTCCGTCATAGCCCGACCACTTGTGCTCGGTCACCCACTGGGTGCCGTTGGCGTAGGTGCCCAGGTGCCACCCGCGGGCGCGCACCTGGTCGGCGAAGGCGCGCAGCGACGCCTCGCCGGCAACCGGGGGAAAGCTCTCGGGGTAGACCCACGGCCCCGGGCCCTCCCACGACATCAGGATCGGCAGCACGGGCGACCCGGTGGCTTCGGCGATCGCGTCGAGCGCCGGGAGCGCGTTCTCGTAGGGCACCACCTCGGCATTCGGATCGGTGGGAGCCGCATCGTCGGTGCCGCAGGCCCGCAGCACCACGTGGATCGGCGAGTCGAGCAGCCAATCGGGCACGTCGTCGCGTTCGTGCAGGCGCGGGGCGGCCACCTCGCGGTCGTAGAAGTCGCGGTAGAGGTCGGCCGCGTCGTGCCAGTCGCCGTCGACCGCTGCCAGCACCACGTCGTAGGGCAGGGTCCAGGTGCCGGGCTCGGTGCGCCCGACGACGTGACTCGCGGCCAGCCGCATCGCCCCCGAGTCACCGAGGCGATGGTGCACGGCCTTCACGTGCTTCACCTGACCGGTGGTGTCGTGGCAGCCCAGGTAGACCCCACCCTCGTCGGTGAGGTGGGCCACGAACGGGGCGATCGTGCTGCCGGGGTGGTGATGCCAGACGTCGGTGTCGTTCTCCCAACTCCACACGCTCGCGTGGTCGGCCTCGAGCTCGAGCGGGGTGAGCGAGGGGTACAGGAAGCCGTCGCGGTAGGGGTACAGCGTGCGGGTCGGGTGCGCATCGGTCGCGTACGGCACCACCACCCACGGGAACTGCACGTCGGCCACCCTCAGCCCGACCGGCTGGGTCACCTCGATCGTCCAGTGAGTCAGCCTCGACCCGGCGGGCACCCGCACGCTCAGCACCGCGTCGAGCCCGGTGCCGTCGAGGTCGGTGAAGGTGAACCGGTGGGTGCGGCCGTCGCCGTCGTTGACCACGGACGAGCCCACCGCCGCCGCCTGCTGCGAGGTGACCGGGCGCAGGCGGGCCTCGGGGGTACCGGCCCCCTCCAGCAGGTGGATCAGCAGGGCGGGCGGGTCGTCCGTGGCCGCGAGCAGCGAGCCCCGACCGGGCAGTCCGAACGCGGCCAGGCCACCGGCGTCGGTGAAACGCAGGCTGACGGCGGGGTCGTCCACGATGTTCTCCCAGACATGGAACAGTGTTTCGTGTTTACTCGGAGCATGTCAGTTGAACGCGCCCACCGCAAGACCCGCATCGGCCTCGTCGCCGGTGGCCTCGGGGCCTACTGGCCCCAGTTCCCTGAGCTGTTGCCGACGCTGCAGCGGGGCGCCGCGCGCATCACCGAGAGGTTTCGCGCGCTCGACGCCGAGGTGGTCGACGTGGGCTTCATCTCCGACGCCGTCGAGGCGCGCAGGGCCGGGGAACGGCTGCGCACCGCCGACGTCGACCTGCTGGTCTTCAACGTCGCCACGTACCTGACGAGCTCGATGGTGCTGCCGGTGGTGCAGCGCGCCGGGGCCCCGGTCTTGGTGGTCGACCTGCAACCCACCACCCGCATGGACCACGACCGGGTCGACACCGGCGGCTGGCTCGCCTACTGCGGGCAGTGCTCCGTGCCCGAGATCGGCAACCTGTTCCGGCGGGCCGGCATCGACTTCGACTCCGTCAGCGGTCACCTCGACTCGGAGCGCGCCTGGGCCCGCATCGATCGCTGGGTGCGCGCCGCCGGGGTGCGCGCCCGCCTGCGCGAAGGCCGCCACGGCCTGATGGGGCACGTCTACCCCGGCATGCTCGATGTCGCCACCGATTCCACGCTGGTGAGCACGCAGCTCGGTGGGCACGTCGAGACCCTCGAGTACGACGACCTGCGGGTGCGAGTTGATGCCGTCACCGAGGCCCAGACGGACGAGCGCGTGGCCGAGGCGCGGCGGGTGTTCGAGCTCGACTCGTCCGTCAATCCCGACGACCTGGCGTGGGGGGCTCGGGTGTCGGTGGGTCTCGACCGACTCGTCGAGGACTTCGATCTGGACTCGCTCGCCTACTACCACCGCGGGCTCGACGGTGAGGTGCACGAGCGGTTGGCCGCCGGGATGATCCTGGGTGCCTCGCTGCTGACGGCGCGGGGGGTGCCGGCCGCCGGGGAGTACGAACTGCGCACGTCATTGGCGATGGTGGCGGCCGAGGCCCTGGGATCATCCGGGCAGGGTTCGTCCGGTGGGGTGGCGCCCGCGGCTGACGATCGTGTGGGCGGCTCGTTCACCGAGATCCAGGCGCTCAACTTCGACGACGGTGTGGTCGAGATGGGGCACGACGGCCCCGGGCACCTGGCGCTGTCGAGCGGACGACCGGTGCTGCGCGGCCTGGGGATCTACCACGGCAAGCGCGGCTACGGGGTGAGCGTCGAGTTCGACGTGCGGCCCGGCCCGGTGACGACCTTCGGCATCGGTCAGGATCGCGACGGCACGCTCACTTTCATCGCCAGCGAAGGTGAGGTGGTGCCGGGGCCCTTGATGCGAATCGGCAACACCACGTCGCGGGTCGACTTCGGCATGGACCCGGGCGACTGGGTCGACTGCTGGTCGGCCACCGGCATCGGGCACCACTGGGCGCTGTGCCCGGGGCACCGGGCGCGCGAGTTCGCGGTCGCCGCCCGACTGTTGGGGCGCCCGTTCCGACAGGTCACGCCCGAGTCGGCGCGCTCCCTGCTGTGACCGGTCGGGCGTCCTGCCGCACCGCCGACGCGCACAGCACGGCGACGGCGAACAGTGCGGCGATCACCCACAGCGCCTTCAGCAGTCCGACGTTGTCGGCGAGGTTGCCGATGGCCGGCGGCCCCGTCAGGTTGGCCGCGTAGCCGATCACCGCGACGAAGCTGACCCGGGCGGCGGGGTTGGGGCCCGAGTCGGCCGCCGCGCTCATGCCCAACGGGAAGCCCATCGACACCCCGAAGGCCCACAGCAGCACCCCGATCGCCACCAGCCACCACGCGTGGGTGAGGATGAACAGGGCGATGCCGATCAGCCCGAGCACGCTCGTCACCCGGACGGCGTTGGGTCGTCCGATGCGGTCGACGACCGGCCCACCCAGCGCCCGGGCGAGGGTCTCGGAGGCCGCGAACAGCACGAAGAACATGCCGGCGATGGCCTCGGGCTGGTGGTGTTCGGTGCGCACGGCGAGGGTGAGCCAGTTGTTGGCCGACCCCTCACCCAGTTCGGAACCGAGCATGACCAGGCCGATCAGCACGAGACGGACGTCCTTCACCGAGGCGAGAATGCGCCCGGCCCGCTGCTGCAGGGTGAGCCTCTCGGCCGGTGCCTCCGGGGCTTCGTGGGTGGGGATGCCCAGCGACAGGACGATGCCACCGCCGGCGACCAGCAGACCCTGCAGCGGGAACTGGACCTCGACGGGCAGGCGCAGGGCCGCGCTGCCCGCGCCGATGCCGGCACCAAGAATCACCCCCGCCGACCAGGCGGCATGCATCAGCGGCATCAGGGTCTTCTTGAACTGCTGCTCGACGAGGGCGCCCTCGACGTTGATCATCACGTCGAGCGAGCCGATGCCCCAGCCGGTCAGAGCGAGCGCCAGCGTCACCACCACCGGTGAGCCGAACGCTCCGGCCCCCAGTCCGATCAGCGCGATGCCGGCACCGACCACCAGGAGGCTGTTGCGAATGCCCTTGCGGGCCCCGAATCGGTGGTGAATCCAGGCGGACGACCCCAGCCCCGCGAGCGCGCCGATCGTGGTGCCGATCAGCATGGTGCCGAGAGTGCCCTTCGAGACACCGAGATCGGCCTGGATGCTGGGCAGGCGGGCACCGAACGCGGCGCCGGCGACACCCCCGAGCATGAAGGCGGCGAGGATGGCGTTGCGCCAGTTGACCAGGCTTCGGCGATCGAGGGGGGCAGTGCTCACCGGCACAGCGTAGGGCCCGAGGAAGGGGCGCTCGCACCGGGGTTCCGCGTGCAGAATCCGTCGGGTGGCGCCCACAGTTGCCCCCTGACGGCCACTTGTGCCTCCACCGGACGGAATCTGCACAGGCAGGGCCCGGCACGGTGGCTCAGAAGGCGGCCTGCGACCAGACCTTGCCCTCGGTGGTGACGAGTTCGACCCGCGCCACCCCACCCGCGGGTGCCTCGACGGTCCAGGTGCCGGCGGCCGTGTCGCGCCCGTACGAGGCGGACAGCGTCCAGGTGCCCACCGGGTGCCGCACCCCGTCGGAGTCGATCACGACGCATTCATAGGCCTTGCCGGGTTTGGCGGCGGTCACGGTGACCACCACCAGCTGCCGCCCCCGCACCGTCGTCCGGCCCACCGTGCCGACCACGGTGCCATCGGCGGTGAGCAGGGCCGACGCCGCGTGCGCCCCGGTGGCCACGCCCGCCGGAGCCTGCCGATCGCGGACGACCACGGTGCCGGCCACCCCGACGCCGAGGCCCAGCACGAGGGCCGCGGTCACCGGCAGCAGGATCGTCCGACGTCGCAGACGGGACACCTCGGACAGGCGTGTGGCTACGGCATTCGTCCGCTCACCGGCGAGATTCATGGCCTCGAGCACCCGCCCCGAGAAGCCGGCCGGCGGCGCGATCGAGGGCGAGGCGGCGAGCACCTGCAGCGCGCCGTCGGCGATCGCCGCGTAGCGGGCACGGCATGCGTCGCAGCCCGCCAGGTGCGCGCTCAGGCGGGCGCGCTCGTCCGGTTCGGGCACCTGCAGGGCCAGCTCGACGAGGGCGTCCTCGTCGGGGTGCCACTCAGTCATCGTCCACCTCGCTCATGTGGTCGGCGTCGGCGCGCATGCGCCGCAGCCCCGTTCTGATTCTCGTCTTGGCGGTGCCCAGGGGAATTCCCTCGAGGTCGGCCACCTGCTGGGCGGTGTGCCCGGCGATCACGGCCAGCACCACGGCCCTGGCCTGCTCGGCCGGCAGGCTGCGCAAGCGAGCCGCGGCGGCCAGGTGCTCGACGCGGTCGCCGGGCTGGTCGGCCCGCGCGGTCAGAGTGGTGTCGACCAGCCGCTCGAGCACCTCGGCCTCGAGCGGGGTCGAATGGCGGGCCCGCACGGCGTCGATGGCCGCGTTGCGGGTGATCGTCAGCAGCCACGTGAGCACGGACGCACGCCGCTGGTCGTACACCGCCGCCGCCCGCCAGGCCCGCAGGAACACCTCTTGGCTGACCTCCTCGGCGAGGCCGCGGTCGCGGGTGACCGCCAGGGCGAGACCGAAGACGGGCCCCTCGAACCGGCGGACGAACGCCGCTGCCGCCTGGTCGTCGTTGACCGCCAGCCCGGCCACGAGGGCCGCGTCGGGGGCACGATCGGCCAGCGAGAACAGGGTCACATCGGGTTCTACGGACGAGGGGGCCGTCGGGATTGCGGGCTGGCCGGGTTTAGCTGGGCCATGGCCCGGGAGAAGAGCGCGCAATCCCTGCGGACGGTTCGTCCGTATGACCCTCATCCCGGTTCTCCCAGGAACTGGGGACCACTCTCAGGAGGAATCGTGTTCACTCTGCTCCCCACCACCACAGCCTCGCGCATGCGGGTGCTCGCCGGAAGTGTTCTGGTCGCGCTCGCCGTGACGGCCTGCAGTTCGACGGCTCCGACTCCGGCGGGGCCAGCCAGTTCGTCGGCCTCGTCCGCTGCCTCACAGACGGCGTCACAGACGGGGGGTGAGGACTCCAGCGCCTCGGCGCCGGCGGGCGACGTGCTCGCCCTCGCGATGGCCGACAACCCGCTCGGATCGATCTTGGTCGACGGCAAGGGCATGACGCTCTACCTGTTCACGAAGGACTCCAAGAACGCCAGCGCCTGCGAGGGCGACTGCCTGGTGAAGTGGCCGCCGCTGCTGGGCAAGCCCACCGCTGGTGCCGGGGTCGACGACGCGCTGCTGGGTTCGTTCGCGCGCGCCGACGGCCGCGAACAGGCCACGTACAACGGCTGGCCTTTGTACTACTGGCAAAATGACAAGGCGAGCGGTGACACGTCCGGGCAGAACGTCGGGTCGGTCTGGTTCGTGCTCGACCACGACGGCAACCCGATCAAGTAGGCCCCGGCCCAGCGCTCAAGGTAGGCGACGATGAACATTGGTGGACTGCCCCTGCACCCTCTGGTCGTGCACCTCGCGGTAGTGCTCGTGCCCCTGGCCGCGCTCGGCGCCCTGCTGGTGGTGTGGCGTCGCGGGTGGCGGGATCGGTACGGCTGGCTGGCGACCCTGGTGGCGATCGGAGGCGCCGCGGGTGCCTTGGCCGCCCGGTTCACCGGCCCGGCTCTCGCGGACGAGACCGGGATCGGCGCCAGCCCTCGCTTCGCCTCCCACGAGCAGTGGGGACTGTGGGCGCCCTGGCCGGCGCTGGTGCTGGCGGTGACGCTGGTGGTGCTGCTGTGGGCGGATCGATCGTCGTCCCGGTCGGGGCTCGGGCTTGCCTGCCGGGTCGTGGCCGCGGTCGCCGCGGTGGTGTCGCTGGTGCTGGTGGTGCTGGCGGGCCATTCTGGGGCGACGCTGGTGTGGGGTCGCTGAGGGTTCTTACGACCCGCGCCGGTTGGCATTCGTGACGCTGACGTCACGAAGTCCGGTCGTTGAGCTCGTGGGGCCGGACATTGTGGCGCGCCCGTCACGATGTCCGGTTTGCACCTCTCGGACGATCCAGCCCTGCACTTGGTGCACCCACACACGAAATGCAGGTGGAGTTGGCCCCATCACCTGCATTTCCTGCATCAGCGCAGGAACTGCAGGCGCGTCGTCCGCTTGGTTCATCCCCCGAGACGGACGGTCAACCTCTCCAACATGGCCGGCACGTCGAAGCGGGTCAGGATTCCGGCGATGGTCCCTGTGCGGTCCCCGTCGCTGGTGACGATCAACGCAGTGGGCGCATCCGACTTGGTGAGCAGGCGACAGGCTTCTCTGGCGGACAGGTTGGGCCTCACCGTCTTGGCTTGATCATGGGACTCGGCCCACCTCCGCACATCGGCGACGGAGCCGCCCTCTTCCAGGAGCGCTCCACCGTCGGCAACATACTTGGCACCCATCCACCGAGCCAACGCGTTCGTCGTCAGCAGCCAGTCGTACCGACCGTGCTCGTCGAGCACCGGAATCTGCGACAGGGAGTGCTCAACGATCAGGCGAGCAGCCTCCGGGAGGGAGGTTTGCTCCCTGACCGAGATCGGGTCCTTGACCATGAACTCACTGACCTTGATCGGCCGGTCGATCTGCTCGGCCAAGTCCTCGATCGCCACCACCGCATCGATCCGCGGCGTCGCGATGGGCGTTCCGCGGAGCCTGCCCTCATGCTGGATGGTGTTCCGAAGATCTGCCAGGAACAGCAACAAGTCCCGGTTGCGGTCAACCACAGGATGCCCTGCGCTGCCGCGCACTGCCTGCCCAAGGCCGTTGAAGCGCTGGTGTCGCTGCCTTCCCAAGGACTGGGCGATTGCTTCGCACGCTCTCAGGTAACGCTCGAGTAGTTCGTCGTCGGCCACGCCAACAGGATAGGGACCTGACGCTCGGACGACGCTCCCGTGCCACAGTTGGGCCGTGACTGTTCGCATCGCCACCGTCGGCACCAGCAGCATCGTCCATCGGTTCGCCAAGGCTGCCGAACCCGTGCCCGGGATCGAGCTGGTGGGCGCCTACTCCCGCGACACCACCCGCGCACAAACCACCGCGGACGACCTGGGCATGCAGTGGTCGACCAGCGACTGGCAAGGGCTGTTGTCCGATGACCGCTGCGACGCGCTCTACATCGCGAGCCCCAATCTCGTCCATGTCGAGCAGGCCACCCAGGCGCTCCAGGCCGGCAAGCATGTGCTGGTCGAGAAGTCGGCCACCCCCACCGCTCCCGAGTGGGAGCTGCTGGTCGAGCTCGCCCGGGAGCGCGGGCTGGTGCTGCTGGAGGAGATGCGTCCGGCCCATGACCCGGGCACGGCCGAGATCACCCGACTGCTCCCCGAGCTGGGCCCGATCCGGCGGGTGAGCCTGGACTACACGCAGCGCTCCTCGCGCTACGACCTCGTGCTGGCCGGTGAGTACACCGCCATCTTCGACCCCGCGTTGGCGGCCGGGTCGCTCTACGACCTCGGGGTCTACGCGATCTCGCAGCTGGTGCAGCTGTTCGGCGAGCCCGGCGACGTGATCGCCGTCGAGGTCGAGCTCCCCACCGGCGCCGATGGCCTGGGTGTCGTGCTGGCCGGCTACCCCGCCGACGGGGCTGGTTTCGTCGCCGACGTGTCCCATTCGAAGATCACCCGGACGGCCCGCCCCAGCGAGATCCAGGGTGAGCTGGGCAGCCTCGTCATCGACCACATCGACTCGCCGCGGGTGCTCGACCTGACGCGCCTCGACGGGTCGGTGGAGCGAGTCGAGGTGACGAAGGCCGACGACAACCTGACGCACATGGTCGAGTTCTTCGTGGCCTGCGTCAACGGCTCGGCCAGCCCCGAGGCCGACCAGGAGCGCACCGCGGGCACCCTGCGGACCATGGACCGCATCCGCGAGGTGCGGCGGCGGGTCTGATCCCGCCGCTCACATGTCGCGGTAACGCTTCGCCTCAGCGAGCGCGACCCGCAGCTCGTCCGCCGTGAACCGCGGACCGTACGCCGGGGTGTCGCGCTGGATGCGCCAGCCCTCCGACAGCGGGGTCAGCTCGACGGCATCGAAACCGAACTGGTCGAGCAGGTGGCCAACCAGGGCGACCGCCTCGGGGTCATCGCCGATCGCGACCAGCGCGCGTCGTCCGGGGGTTCCGGCGGGCTCACCGTGGGTCGTCAGGTGCCCGAAGTTGATGTGGTTGAAGGCCTTCACGACCTTGGACGAGGGCAGGCGGCGCTGCAGCAGCTCGGCCGTGGTGGTCGACTCGTCGTCCAACTCGGCGATCTGGCCGTCGCGCTGCGGGTAGTAGTTGTTGGTGTCGATGACGATCTTGCCCGCGAGCGGCTCGACCGGCACCGTGTCGATGGCCTTCAGCGGGATGGTGACCACGGCGATGTCGGCGGCCTCAGCGGCCTCGACAGGGGTGGCGGCGCGGGCGCGCGGACCGAGTTCGGCCACCAGTTCGGCGAGCGTCTCGGGGCCGCGGGAGTTGCTGATCACGACGTGGTGACCGGCGGCCACGGCCAGGCGCGCGAGTTGCGATCCGATGTGACCGGCGCCGATGAGTCCGATGGTGAGGCCGGCGGGAGCGGGGGTGTCAGCAGTCATGCCTGTTCAACCGCCTCGCCGACGCAGGCATTCCCTCGCCGGGCCCCCACCTGGACTGGCAACGCCCAGAATGAACGCATGTTGGTGGCAATGGCCGGGCTTCCCGGCTCGGGAAAGAGCACCGTGGCCGAGGAACTCGCGCGAGAGCTCGGGTGCGCCCTGCTGTCGGTCGATCCGATCGAGGCGGCCATGTGGCGAGCCGGTGTTGACCGGGCCCAACCCACCGGACTCGCCGCCTACGTCGTGGCCGAGGCCGTGGCCCGCGAACAACTCGTGCTCGGCAACGCCGCGATCATCGACGCCGTGAACGACGTCGAGCCGGCCCGTCAACAGTGGGTGGCACTGGCGGCCGAGCTGGGCGTGCCGCTGGCGTTCGTCGAGGTCGTCTGCAGCGACGCGGACGAGCACCGGCGCCGGCTGGCGGAGCGCCAGCGCGGCATCGATGGCTTCCCCGAGCCCACCTGGGAGTCCGTCCTCGAACGAAGTGAGGCCTTCCGAGCGTGGCAGGGTGAGCGCCTGCGCGTGGACTCGATGCGGCCGCTGGGTGACAACGTCGCCGTCGTCCGGGAGCATCTGGCGCAGCTCGCCGGTGACCGCCACCGGGCCTCGGAACGACGAAACCCCCGCCGAAGCAGGGGTTTCGTTGGTGGGCCTAACTGGACTTGAACCAGTGACCTCTGCCTTATCAGGGCAGCGCTCTAACCGACTGAGCTATAGGCCCGTCACCGGATCCAGCCGAACGGCTGGCGGTCACGCAAGTGGAAACTCTAGCGGAACGACGCCTGCCCGCTCAAATCCCGGCGCGACGACCCGGTCAGTCCTCGGCCAGCGTCACCTCGAGGCCACCCATGACGGTCGCCGCGAGGTTGTACAGGAACGAGAACAGCGTGGCCAGGGCGGTGAAGATCACCACGTCGGCCGCCCCGATCATGGCCGCGAAACCCAGCACGCGGTTGCCGTTCAGGTAGTCCTCGAGGTGGAACTTGTCGGGCGCACCGGGGGTGGCCAGCAGGTCGTTGACGGCGCGGTTGACGCTCTCGAAGACACCCGAGGCCACGATCACGCCCCAGAGCACCCAGACCATGACGAAGAAGATGATCCCGCCGGCGATGCCGAACAGGAACGCGGTCTTCATCACCGACCACGGATCGATGCGCGAGAGCCGCAGCCGGGCCTTGCGGGTGCGGTGGCTGGCCGCCTTGCGAGCCGCCACCGCGGGAGCGCCGGGCACGGCGTTCTTGGCCCGGTCGGCGTCGCCGCTGACGGTGGTCGCCACCGACGAGACGGCGGACGACGCAGCCGTCGACACGCTGGTCGCGGCCGACGACATGGCGTCCTTCGCCGACCCGAACAGGTCTTTGGCCTTGTCAGCGGCCTTGGCGCCGAGCGACGGGTCGTCCTGACCGACCGCAGCGCGGGTCGCGGTCACCTGGTCGTCCGCCGGTGAGGTGAACTGCGGACCGGCGAATCGGGCCCCCGTCCGTTCGGGTTCAGGCGTGGGACGACCGAACACAGACGGCTGGCCACCGGGGCGGTTGGGTTCGCTCACTGGTCATCCTCTTGGTCGGCGATGTCGGACTCAGTCGTGTCCACGCTACCGCTCGCACCCTCCTCGGGCGCCGCGCTGGACTCGGACTCTCCGCTTTCGGTGGTCAGACCCTCGTCCGAATCGCCGCCGTCGGCACCCTCGGGCTCCTCATCCTCGGAGACCCCCAGGGCCTCGTTGGCGCGGGCCTCGGGGTTGAGCGCGATGGCGATCACCGAGTCCTCCCCACGCACGCCGACGAACTTCACGCCCATGGTGTCGCGGCCCTTGGCGGCCACCTCACTGACGGACGACCGGGTGATCTGCCCCGACTGCTTGATGGCGATCACCTCGTCGGTCTCACCGAGCACGAGCCCACCGACGAGCGACCCACGGTCCTCGTTGAGGCGCATGGCCTTGATGCCGAGACCACCGCGCCCCTGGCGGCGGTACTCCGAGACGGCGGTGCGCTTGGCGAAGCCGCCGTCGGTCACCGTGAACACGAACAGCGAGTCCTCGTCGGCGTCGGAGCGAATGATCGCCATCGACAGCAACTCGTCGCCCTCGCGGAACTTCATGCCCGTCACACCCGAGGTCGCCCGGCCCATCGGACGAACCTGGTCGTCCGCGGCCGAGAAGCGGATCGCCTGACCCTTGGTCGAGATCAGCAGCACGTCGTCGTCGGCACCCACGATGTCGGCGCCGATCAACTCGTCGTCCTCGTCGCGGAAGTTGATGGCGATGACACCCGCCTGCCGCGGGGTGTCGTAGGCGTTCAGCGCGGTCTTCTTCACCAGACCCTTGCGGGTGGCCAGCATCAGGAACTCGGCGTCGTCGTAGCCGCGGATGGCGATCGACTGGGCGATGCGCTCGTCCGGCAGGAAGCTGAGCAGCCCGGCGACGTGCCCGCCCTTCGCGTCACGGCCACCCTCGGGCACCTGCCACGCCTTGATGCGGTAGACCCGCCCCATGGTGGTGAAGAACAGGATCCAGTGGTGGTTGGTGGTGGTGAAGACGGCGTCGACCTCGTCCTCAGCGCGCAACTTGGCACCGCGAACACCCTTGCCACCACGGCGTTGCACGCGGTACTGGTCGGTGTTGGTGCGCTTGATGTAGCCGCCGCGGGTGAGGGTGATGACCACGTCCTCGTCGGGAATGAAGTCCTCGTCGGAGAAGTCACCGTCGGCCGCCACGATCTGGGTGCGGCGATCGTCCCCGTACTTCTCGACGATCTCGGCGAGCTCGGTCGAGATGATCTCGCGCTGGCGCTCCTCGCGGGCGAGGATGTCCTTGAGGTCGGCGATCTGCAGCTCGAGCTCGGCCAGGCGGGCGATGATCCGCTCCCGCTCGAGCGCGGCCAGGCGACGCAGCTGCATCTCGAGAATGGCGTTGGCCTGGTCGTCGTCGATGTCGAGCAGGTCCTTCAGACCCTCGCGGGCGATCTCGGTGGTGCGCGAGGCACGGATCAACGCGATCACGTCATCGAGCTTGTCGAGGGCCTTCACCAGACCGCGCTGGATGTGGGCGCGGGCCTCGGCCTCCTCGAGCTGGAACTTGGTGCGGCGGCGGATCACCTCGAGCTGGTGGGTCACCCAGTGGCTGATGAACTGGTCGAGCCGCAGCGTGCGGGGAACGTCGTCGACCAGGGCCAGCATGTTGCACCCGAAGGTGTCCTGCAGCTGGGTGTGCTTGTAGAGGTTGTTCATCACCACGCGCGGCTGGGCGTCGCGCTTGAGCACGATCACCAGCCGCTGGCCGGTGCGGGCCGAGGTCTCGTCGATCAGGTTGGCGATGCCCGAGAGCTTGCCCGAGTTGACCAGTTCGGCGATCTTCAGCGACAGGTTGTCGGGGTTGCACATGTAGGGCAGCTCGGTGACCACCAGGCACTGCCGACCGTTCTTGTCCTCCTCGACCTTGATCACCGCCCGCATGGTGACCAGGCCGCGACCGGTGCGGTAGGCGTCCTCGATGCCCTTGCGGCCCACGATCAGCGCGCCCATCGGGAAGTCGGGGCCCTGGATGCGCGCCATGGCGGCCTCGAGCAGTTCCTCCTCGGTCGCCTCGGGGTGCTGCAGCGACCACTGCACGGCCTCGGAGACCTCGCGCAGGTTGTGCGTGGGGATGTTGGTGGCCATGCCGACGGCGATACCGGTCGAGCCGTTCACCAGCAGGTTCGGGAACCGCGCCGGCAGCACGGTCGGCTCCTGCTCGCGGTTGTCGTAGTTGGGCTTGAAGTCGACCGTCTTCTGGTCGATGTCGCGCACCATCTCCATGGCCAGGGGGGCCATCTTGCACTCGGTGTATCGCATGGCCGCGGCCTTGTCGTTGCCGGGCGAGCCGAAGTTGCCCTGCCCCGACACCAGCGGCGCCCGCATCACCCACGGCTGCGCCAGGCGCACCAGGGTGTCGTAGATCGCCGAGTCGCCGTGCGGGTGGTACAGACCCATCACCTCGCCGACCACGCGGGAGCACTTGTTCCAGCCGCGATCGGGACGGTAGCCGCCGTCGTACATGGCGTAGAGCACGCGCCGGTGCACCGGCTTCAGACCGTCGCGCACGTCGGGCAGGGCGCGCCCGACGATGACGCTCATCGCGTAGTCGAGGTAGCTCTTCTGAATCTCGTCGCGCAGGTCGATGGGCTCCACGCGTCCGTGCTGGGGGGCCTCGATGTCGTCGACCAGGGACTGCGTCTCGGCTGCCTGTGCCTGCTCGTCGTCGGTACCGGGCGTGGGCTCGTCGGGAGTGTCAGTCATGGGGGTCTGGGGTCCTCACGGTCGGGTCGCCGCATGCCGTCCCACCGCCGGTCAACCCGGCGCGTGACAAGCCGACATGCTCATCCGGACCAGTCTACCGCACCCCTGATTCCGCGCGCGGGCACGCGCGCGCGAGAAAGGGGGTGCGTGCCCGCGGGATCCACTCCCCCAACACACACCCCGAACCCGCACCCGCCGGCGACAGCGGGCATCACGGGTCAACCATGGGTCAGCCCCCGAAGACCGACAGCTTCCCGTAGTGCTCGGCCAGCAGGTAGTAGACGGTCAGCCGGTTCTTCTGGCCCTTGATCTTCGCGCCCACGTCCTTGATGGCAGCGTCGATCGCGTCGTCCGCGTCGGTGACCCCCAGCTTCTTCTTGACGAAGTTGGTGCGCACCCGGTCGAGTTCGGCCTGGTCTGAGAACGCGACGGTGCGCGAGTCCTGCTTCTGCAGGGCCAGGGCATAGGTGCGCTGCATCTTCGCGACCACCGCCTCGTCAACGCCCGAGGAGTACTTCTGGATGTCTGCCACGTGGTCCATCGACGAAACCTTTCAACGCTGGGCGCCCCTCGTTGGACGCACCACCATCTTCGGACGAATCCCCTGCCCGCGCGGGGAATCGTCCGAAGATCCGGGCTCCTGCCCGGGTGGTCGCGCTCGGACTCAGATGTCGAGGAAACGCACGTCGCGAGCGTTGCGCTGGATGAACGACCGCCTGGACTCGACGTCCTCGCCCATCAGGATCGCGAACATCTCCGAGGCCCGCGCGGCGTCCTCCAGAGTGACCTGCAGCAGGATGCGTCCCTCGGGGTCCATGGTGGTCTCCCAGAGGTCGGAGGCATCCATCTCGCCGAGACCCTTGTAGCGCTGGATCGGGTTGACCGTCGGCAGCTTCTTGCCGGCCGCCTGCCCGGCCTCACGCAGCACGTCGCGCTCGTGGTCGGTGTAGGCCAACTCGTGCGGCGCGTTCGTCCAGCGCAGCCGGAACAGCGGCGGCTGGGCCAGGTACACGTGACCGGCGTCGATCAGCGGGCGCATGAACCGGAACAGCAGGGTCAGCAGCAGCGTGCGGATGTGCGAGCCGTCGACGTCGGCATCGGCCATCAGCACGATCTTGTGGTAGCGCAGCTTGTCGACGTCGAAGTCCTCCTGCACACCGGTGCCGAGGGCGTTGATGATCGCCTCGACCTCCTTGTTCTGCAGGATCTTGTCGAGGCGCGCCTTCTCGACGTTCAGGATCTTGCCGCGGATCGGCAGGATCGCCTGGGTGCGCGGGTCGCGCCCACCCTTGGCCGAACCGCCGGCGGAGTCACCCTCGACGATGAAGACCTCGCACTCGGCCGGGTTGGTCGAGGAGCAGTCGGCCAACTTGCCGGGCAGACCACCGCCACCGAGCAGTCCCTTGCGGTTGCGGGCCATGTCGCGGGCCTTGCGGGCGGCGATGCGGGCCATGGCGGCAGCCTGCGACTTGCGGACGATCTCGCGCCCCTCGGCCGGGTTTCGCTCGAACCAGTCGCCCAGGCGGTCGTTGACCACACGCTGGACGAACGACCTGGCCTCGGTGTTGCCGAGCTTGGTCTTGGTCTGACCCTCGAACTGGGGCTCGGAGAGCTTGATCGAGACGATGGCGGTCAGGCCCTCGCGCACGTCGTCACCCGAGACGCGGTCCTCGCGCTTCTTGATCATGCCCCACGTCTCGCCCCACTTGTTGACCGTGTTGGTCAGGGCGGCCCGGAAGCCCTCCTCGTGGGTGCCGCCCTCGTGGGTGTTGATGGCGTTGGCGAAGGTGTGCACCGAGTTCTGGAACGAGGTGTTCCACTGCATCGCCACCTCGACACCCATGCCCGCCTCGGGCTTGTGGGCCTCGACGGCGATCACCGAGGGGTGCACGACGTCCTTCTTGCCCGTCAGGTAGGTGACGTAGTCGATCAGGCCCTTCTCGTACAGGAACTCCTCGTGCACGGGGGCGCCCTGCTCGTCGACGTGGCCGGCGCGCAGGTCGGTCACCTCGATGGCGAGGCCCTTGTTCAGGAACGCCATCTCGCGGAACCGGGTGGCCAGCGTCTCGTAGGAGTACTGGGTGGTCTCGAAGATGTCGGGGCTCGCGTAGAACGTCACGGTGGTGCCGGTCACATCGCCCTCGGCGTCGCCGACCCGCTCGAGATCGGCATCGGGAACACCGAGGGTGAAGGTCTGCTCGTAGCGCGCGCCGTCGCGGGTGACCTCGACGGTCAACTTCGACGACAGGGCGTTCACCACGGACGAACCCACGCCGTGCAGACCTCCGGACACCTTGTAGCCACCCGAGCCGAACTTGCCGCCGGCGTGCAGCTTGGTGAGCACCAGCGTGACGGTGGGGATGCCCTCGACGGGGTGCACCGCCACCGGGATGCCGCGGCCGTTGTCGACGACGCGAATGCCGCCGTCGTCGAGCAGTTCGACCTTGATGCGGTCGCCGTACCCGGCCATGTACTCGTCCACGGCGTTGTCGACGATCTCGCTGACCAGGTGGTGCAGGCCGCGCTCACCGGTCGACCCGATGTACATGCCGGGGCGCTTGCGCACCGCCTCGAGGCCCTCGAGCACCTGGATGGACGAGGCGTCGTAGCTGCCCGCCGCGACGGAGTGGTCGCTGTGCTCCGCGAGACCCTCCAGGCGCTCCTCGCCCGGGTCGCCGTCGGCCGCACCGGCCGGGTTCAGGAGGTCGGAAACCTCGAGGTCAGGACCGTCGACCTGGTCGTTCTCGCTCACGCTCACGTGCTCCTCTGCTTGGCTGGGCACAACCCCCTCAGTCTACCGTGCTGCCACCGCCCACACCTAGACTGCGGGGCATGACCAGCGGAGCCGCCGAGACCACCGGGAGCATCTGGGTCGACCCCGACGACCTCGACCCCGACTGGCGTCCGCCGAGCCGCCTGAGTCTGGTGCCCCGCTGGGTGAAGGTGCTGACCCCCGGCGTCGCGGTACTGCTGGTGTCCTCGATCGTCTTCGGCCTGCACGGTTTCCGGCGTGCCGGTGACATCGAGACCCGAGTTCCCACGGGGACCACCATCGTCACCGGCACCATGCGCATCACGCCCCGACTGGCCGAATGGTCGTGGGACCAGCACGCCAAGGCGTGGACGCTGAGCGTGTCGGCCAGCTGCAGCCGGGTCGAGCTCGTCGACGGCTCCCCCGAAGTGCCGACGTACCAACTGGACGACGCGATCTACGCGGGCCGCCCGAACACGCGCGCCGTCAGCACTCAGACCCTGGTGAACCTGGGCGAGAACGTGCGCGGCCAGAGCCACACCGACTACTCGTCGGTGACTCCCGGTGCCCCGCCGATCCCGTGCTCGATCGACTTCGAGTTCGATCCGGTCGCCACCACGGGGAAGGGACCCCGCCCCGACCAGCCCGGTGGTGACCAGCCGGAGTCGGAGATCATCCTGCTGGTCTTCGACCTGAGCTACCGCTCCGAGGATCTCTCCCAGCAGGGTGGGTCGCGGTGGGTGCCCGGCTCGAAGGCGACCACGATGCGGGTGCCGGCCGTCGTCCGCGAGCCGTACAGCGAAGGCGACTGACCGGCGTCGTCGACCGCCTCTGATCAGGCGGGCGGCCTGAGCACCGGCCCCTGGTCGAAGCGCATGGACTGCGGGTGGATCAGCCCGCGCACCTCGGGCAGCTTCGATTCCGGAACCACGAAGTTGTGGTAGACCACGCCCGATCCGAGCTCGCGATCCCGCTGCAGGCACGAGTAGGGCAGGTCGTCGGACGACTCGGTCTCGTCCCAGGTCTCCTGACCACGGCCGACCAGCTCGAGGGTGCAGCCGCCCTCGTCGCCCCGACCCTTCCAGCGGGCCACGACCGAGACGTACACCATGCCCTCGGGGGCGACCACCACCCGGTCGGCGTCGGGCAACCACCGGCTGGTCTGCCACCCGATCACGGCGAACTCCATGCCGCTGTAGGGGTCGACCCAGGTGCCGCCCTGCTGCACGCCGCGGGGATAGGTACCCACGCGCGTGGTCACCCACACGCCCCAGACGACGGCCAGGGTGATGGTGAGCGACAGCACGATGCTGGCGAACACCCAGTCACGGAAGCGGCGGACGGGGGGCAGCGACTGCTGCGCGCGGCGGGGTGCGGTGGTCATCGCTGGATCGGCTCCGTCGACTGCTCACCCTCGACGACCAGCGCTCCGGCGGACTGCGCCAGCAGGCGACGACCCGCCTCGGTGCCCAGCTGCGGGTCGTAGGTCACGGTGGTCTCGCGGAAGGTGATGGTGCTGCGCTCGCGGCAGACGATCCGCAGGCTGGCGGCCCGGCTCGGGTCGAACTCGAAGGCGATGCTGGCCAGGTTGCGCTGACCGGGCTCGGGGAACAGGGTTCGTCCCAGACCGATCGGCTGGTAGCTCTGACCCCCCTGCTCGGCCTCGCAGTCGAAGCTGACCATCGAGCGCTCGCGCGGGGTCGTCAGGCGTACGGTGACCTGCAGGTAGCGGGCGGCCGTCGCCTGGGCCTGCCGGTCGTTGGTGTAGACCTGCCCGAGCTCGAGTTGCATGAACCGCACGGACTGCCCGACGTGGTTGATCACGACTTCCTGGTTCGGACGAGCGGTGAGCTGCTCCAGGGGCGGGTCGTTCTCACGCCAGGTGGTCAACCAACCGGCGGCGAGCATGGCGGCCACCGCCACCAGCACGGCGACGGGTCGCACCCTGCGCGTCGTCACGACGACACCCCCACGGTCGCGGGAGCGTGGTCGGGGGCCGGGGCCTGGGCAGGCTCGACCTGGGCCCGCGCCGGCGCATGGCCCAGCTCGGGATCGCCGGTCAGCGCCGACGGGTCGGCCTGGTTGCGGAAGGCCTGCAGGGTGCGGGCGAAGGCCACGGCCAACAGGCTGTACTTCAGGGTGTCGCCCACGAGGCTGACGATGAGGTTGATCAGGCTCAGCCAGCTCACCCAGAACGGGGTGTCGTGGGTGCCGAGGGCTCCGAGGATGAACCGCAACACCCCCTCGTCGATCGAGGCGAACAGCGCGTACGCCAGCACATAGGCACCGAGGAACGGCAGGCCCGTGCGCAGCAGCAGGCGCAGCGACTGGAAGGTGGGCAGGTACTTGTCGTCGAGGTCGCCGAAGAAGGCCTCCTGCACCTCGAGCATCGCCCTGCGGGCAGCGGTGGACGACTTGGCCTGCTCGCGCTTGGCGCGGCGGCGCAGCTGAATGGTGTGCTCGCGGTCGAGGTGGGCCGACAACGGCTCACCCTTGCGCCACACCTCGGCGACGCTGAGCACGTGGCTGCCGAAGATCAGCGCCGCCACCGCCAGCCACAGCAGCGGCTCGGCCAGCCCGGACTTGAACAGCGGCCACAGCACGTCGGTGAGCACGTGCCACAGCCACGCCACGAACCGTGGGACGAAATGGGAGAGCTCCCCCGCCGACGTGCGCCAGCCCTCCTGCAGCGTGCGCCCCCAGCCGGCGAAGGCCCGCTCCTGCAGCCAGTTGCCGAACCGCAGCAGCACGCTTCGTCCCGACAACAGGAAGACCAACATGAAGAAGGCCTCGATCATGGCCGCCAGCAACCCCAGGGGGCGGAAGTCGGTCTTCTCGTGCAGCAGGTCGACGACGCGGCGCACCAGGTAGGCGCCGACCACAACGGCCAACACCACCAGCAGCTGGTGGGAGGTGCGTGGGTTGAGGGTCGACATCACCGACCGCTCGCCGAGGCCCCGGATCACGATCTCGTTGGCGATCAGGGAGTTGACGACCTCCTGCACCCGCCCGAAGACCGAGTAGATGCCCAGGAACGGCAGCAGGGTGATGGCGATCATGTGCGCGGCCGAGGTGTTCCGGTCGTCGGCGATGGCGTCATCGGGCAGCAGCGCGTTGATGCCCAGAGCCCGCCCGATCAGGCGCAGCGAGACGATCACGGCCGACAACTGCAGCACCAACCCGAAGGCGAGCACGACCACCGCCAGCCAGGCATGGTTGCTCGAGATGGCCGGCGCCACCACCAGGGCCGCTTCGAGGCCGGTGTAGCCGAGGGCGGTGACGGCCAGCAGCTGGGGCAACAGTCGCCACCACACGCGCAGTGCGCCGAAGATCATGGCGGTGACGTGGTTCAGCCACTCCCTCAGATCCGCCATGCCGGTCATGCTAACCAGACCCCGTGTCAGCCGCGGCCGCCCGCCACGCTCAGCCATAGGTGTCCCGCGGGCCGAGCCCGTCACGCACCACTCGCGGGCCATGCTTCCAACTCGGCGCCACCGGGCCGAGCACGTTCACCCGGACGACGGTCCCGTCCCCGAGTCGGCGGTTCAGTTCGGCCACCAGCGCCGGGGCGATGGCGCGCAGGGATGATGCCCAGGTGGTCGACTCGGTGCGCACCGTGAGCACGCCGTCGGCGTAGCCCTCGGGGGTGGAGTGGGCGGCGTTGACCTCGCCGACCAGGTCGGGCCAGCTGGTCAGCAGCGTGCGCACGCTGATCTGCTTCGACCAGCCCCGTTGGCGCACCAGTCCGCCGAGCAGGCTGCCGATCTCCTGGGGGTCGCGGTCGTCCGGGTGGGAGCCGGAGCGAAGGTTGACCGGGTCGCTGCGTCGGCGCCGCTTACGGATGCCGCGGCTCGGCGGCAGCGTGACCCCGCCCCCCGCCGCCACCCGTCGGGCGATCTGGCTGGCAAGGTCGGTGCCGAGTTCGTCGTGGTCACGCCAGGCCTGCTGGTTCTCGGCCTCACGCTCGGCGGCGAGTTCCGCGGCGCGGTCCGGGTCCAGGTCATGGGGGTCGAGGTCATGGGGGTCGTCAGGCCGATCCGTGGCCGGGCCGAGTGGCTCGCTCATGCCACCACCCCCTGCGGGTCAGGCACGACGCTGCCCAACTCGACCCTGAACCTGGCCCCGGCCAGCCCGGCGGGCACGTCGTCGCCCACCGCCGCGGTGACCAGCACCTGCTCGGCGTCGGCGACGGCCGCCGCGAGGCGCTCCCGGCGGGTCGCGTCGAGTTCGGCGAAGACGTCGTCGAGCACCAGCACGGGTTCCACCCCGTCGGCACGCAGCAGCCCGAACGTGCCCAGCTTGAGCGCCAACGCCAGCGACCACGACTCGCCGTGGCTGGCGTAACCCTTGGCGGGTAGTCGTCCGATGCTGAAGACGACGTCGTCGCGGTGGGGGCCGACCAGCGACACCCCGCGGGCGATCTCGTCGCGCCGACGCTCGGTCATGGCGGTGCGCAGGCGGTCGACCAGGTCGGCCCGGGTGAGGCGCTCGACCCCCTCGGGGCGGGTCAGGTCGAGACCGGTCTTGTAGTCGGCGGTCACGCGGTTGTCGGCGGGGGGCGCCACCTCGGGGTTGGCGGGCGCGGTGTTGGTTGACTCGAGGTTGGCGTCGTCCGGGTTGGCGGGTGTGGGGTCGTCGGCCGGGGGGTCGGTCGCCTTCCGCGGGGCGATCTCGGCGTACGCCCCGGTGGCCACCGGCATCAGCTCGGCCAGGGAGTCGAGTCGGGCCAGCAACAACTCGGCCCCGATGGCGGCCGCCTGCTCGTCCCACACCTCCAACGTCGACAGGGCGTCGGGGTCGGGGGCACGCAGCGAGCGGCCCGACATCGACTTCAGCAGGCTGTTGCGCTGCTTGATGACCCGCTCGTAGTCACTCTTCACCCCGGCCATGCGCGGCCACCGGGTGATCACCACGCCGTCGAGGAAGGCCCGACGGTCGGAGGGGTCACCCTTGACGATGGCCAGATCCTCGGGCGAGAAGACGACCGTGCGCAGCACGCCCACCAGTTCCCGGGTGCGCCCCAGCGGTGCCTTGTTGATGCGGGCACGGTTGGCTCGTCCGGGGTTGATCTCGACCTCGAGCAGCAGGCTGCGCGCATCGGAGCGGCCGGCCTTGACCCGACCGCGGACGATGGCCTGCTCGGCATCGAGCCTGACCAGCGGGGCATCGGACGAGACCCGGTGCGACCCCAGCCGCGACAGGTACTCGACGGCCTCGACCAGATTGGTCTTGCCCTGGCCGTTGGCGCCCACGAACACGGTCACCCCGGCCTCGAGCGGCACGTCGGCGGAGGTGTAACTGCGGAAGTCGGCCAGCGAGAGGTGTTCGACGTACAACGTGCCTGTCCTGCGGAAAGGCCTCAGCTCACTGCCGGGGCGGTGTGGGGGTGGTGTCGGTGGGCTTGCCCTTCTCGACAGCGTGACCGCCGAACTGGTTGCGCATGGCGGCGATCGCCTTCATGGCGGGCGAGTCGTCCTGCTGCGAGACGAAGCGGGCGTAGAGCGCGGCCGAGATGGCGGGGGTGGGCACGCCCAGGTCGATGGCGGCCTGCACGGTCCAGCGACCCTCACCGGAATCGTGGGCAACGCCGGCGATCTCGTCGAGGTTGGGGTCGGCCTTGAGGGCGTTCACCATCAGGTCGAGCAGCCACGAACGAATGACGGTGCCCTCCTTCCACGACTCGAAGGCGGCGTTCACATCGGTGACCTCTTCGGCCTTGCGCAGCACCTCCCAGCCCTCGGCGTAGGCCTGCATGATGGCGTACTCGATGCCGTTGTGCACCATCTTGGTGAAGTGCCCGGCGCCCAGCGTGCCGGCGTGCACGAACCCGTAGTCACCCTCGGGCTTGAGCGCCTCGAAGATGGGCATGCAGTGCTCGACGTCGGCCTTCTCGCCGCCGACCATCAGGGCGTAACCGTTCTGCTTGCCCCACACGCCGCCCGAGACGCCGCAGTCCAGGTAGTGAATGCCGGTCTCGGCGAGCTTCGCCCCGTGCACCTTGTCGTTCAGCCACTTGGAGTTGCCGCCGTCGATGACAATGTCGCCCTCGGCCAGCAGCGGCTGCAGTTCGTCCACCACCGACGAGACGACCTGCTCGGGCACCATCACCCACACGACCTTCGGCGACTCGCTCAGCTGACCCACCATGTCGGCGAGATCGGTGGAGTCGGAGAGGTCCTGGTTACGGTCGTAGCCGACAACGGTGTGGCCCTTCTCGCGCAGGCGGTCGCGCATGTTGCCGCCCATCTTGCCGAGTCCCACGAGTCCGAGCTGCATGTCAGAGCCTTTCCGTTGTGCTGGGGTGCACCTCAGGCGGGGTGCACAACCCCGGGGGTGGACCCCCGAGGGGCTGGGGTCAGTTGGGCAGGCGCATCAGCATGATGACGTGCCGGTAGTCGCCCTGCGGATCGCCGTCGAGCGCCTCGAGCCCCTGGATCAGGCAAGGCTTGGCGGGGGCGGTGAAGGCGAAGTAGACGTAGGGGGTGTCGAGCGCCCCGAGGGCGTCGTTGAGGTACTGCGGGTTGAAGCCCACGGCGGCCATCATCTCGCCGCCCGCGTGGTTCTCGACCACGGCCTCCAGGGCCTCGGTCGCCTGGGCCTGGTCACCGGTTGCGGCCGACAGCTCGATGGCACCGTCGCGAATCACCATGCGCAGCGGGGTGTTGCGCTCGGCCACCAGCGCCACGCGGCGCACCGAGGCGATCACGTCGGCGGTGTTGGCGCGCACGCTCACCGCGGCGTTCACGTTCATCAGGTGGCGCACCTTGGGGAACTCGCCGTTCAGCAGGCGGGTGGTGATCTGCCGGGTGCCGCCGTTGCCGTCACCCTCGAAACCGATCATGCCGTCGCCGATGCCCGAGTTGGCCAGCGACACCGTCACCGACTCACCCGAGGTCATCGACTTCGCGGTCTCCGACAGCACCTTGGCCGGCACCAGCGCGGCGCCCTCTGCGGACGACGCGACCGGGCTCCACGGCAGTTCCTTGAGCGCCATCCGGTAACGGTCGGTGGCGAGCAGCGAGAGGGTCTCGTCCTCGATCTCGATGCGCACACCGGTGAAGACGGGCAGCAGCTCGTCGGGGGAGGAAGCGAACACAAACCCGGCGACGGCATGGCTGAACACACCCG
>NZ_JBPJSQ010000013.1:0-74928 GCF_051192575.1 Aestuariimicrobium soli
TGTTTTGGTTTCCCCAATAGGGGAGGATGGTCGGAAGTTTTCCGCGGCCGGCCGCGACCACGACCTGGCTGACGGCCTGGCTGAACACGTCGGACTCAATGTTGCCCGTCGCCGACGGCATCTCGGGCAGGTTCGGGTAGTCGGCCACCGGCATCGTCTGCAGGGTGAACCGCGCCGAGCCACAGACCAGCTCCATGCTGGTGCCGCTGGCGGTGAGGTCGACCGGCTTGTTGGGCAGCGAGCGGGCGATGTCGGCGAGCAGCTTGCCCGACACCAACGCCTCGCCCTGGTCGACCACGTCGGCCTTGACCTGGATCTGGGCCGAGGTCTCGTGGTCGAAGCTCGACAGGGTGACCCCCGTCGCATCGGCCTTGATCAGCAGTCCGGCCAGAATCGGGGCCGAGGGGCGTGAGGGCAGGCTGCGAGCAGCCCACGCCACAGCCTCGGCCATGACATCGCGATCCAGTCGAATCTTCACTGCAACCCCTTTGGCGCCCGTCGATGGTGCGTAGATGCTTGGGAACGCGCGCCCGGTGCGCGCCTGATGAGCATATCCAGCCAGATGGCTCTGACAGGAATTCCGTCGAGACCCCGCCGGCGCCCGCTCGGCCTCCAGCCCTCTGGCTCCCCTCAGCTCCCTCGACTGTCAGAGGCAGGTGACAGGCTGGGGCCATGAGCCAGTTCGACCACGAGCCACCGCCCGACGACGAGTTCGACACGTCCGCGCCGCCCGACTGGCAGCCGAACGACTGGCAGCTGGCCGTGCCCGCCGCGCGCACCACCACCCCGCGCCCCGCCCGCGGACGGGTCGCCGACCGGGGGCGCGAGGGCCTGCGCGACGAGGCCGAGGCGATCCTCGCCGACCTGACCGGACGACCCGGGGCCACCTTCCATCCCGGGCAGTTCGAGGCGATCGAGGCGCTGGTGGCCGACCACCGGCGGGCACTGGTGGTGCAGCGCACCGGCTGGGGCAAGTCGGCGGTCTACTTCATCTCGGCGCTGCTGCAGCGCCGGGCGGGTGCCGGCCCGGCGCTGATCGTCTCCCCGCTGTTGGCGCTGATGCGCGACCAGGTAGCGGCCGCCGAACGGGCTGGCGTGCGCGCCGCGATGATCAACTCCGCCAACGCCACCGAATGGTCCCTGGTCGAGCAGGCTTTGGCCGACGACGAGGTCGACGTGCTGTTCGTGTCACCGGAACGCCTGGTCAACCCCCGCTTCCGCGACGAGCAATTGCCCGCACTCGTGGCCGGCTGCGGCCTGCTGGTGATCGACGAGGCCCACTGCATCTCTGACTGGGGCCACGACTTCCGGCCCGACTACCGGCGCATCCGCGACCTGATCGCCGAACTGCCAGGCGGCGTCCCGATCCTGGCCACGACGGCCACCGCCAACGAACGGGTGGTGGCCGATGTCGCCGAGCAGATGGCCTCCGGCGGGCACGAGGTGTTCACGCTGCGCGGAGCGCTGGCCCGCCAGTCGCTGCGGCTCGGCGTGCTCGACGTGGGCCTGCCCGCGCGCCGTCTGGCCTGGCTGTCGCAGCACCTCGACACGCTGCCGGGCAGCGGCATCGTCTACTGCCTGACGGTCTCGGCCGCCGAGGACACGGCGGCGGCGCTGGCGGCGGCGGGTCACGACGTGCTGGCCTACACCGGCCGCACCGATGCCGCCGAGCGGGAACAGGCCGAGGATGCCCTCAAAGGCAACCGGGTGAAGGCGCTGATCGCCACCTCGGCGCTGGGCATGGGGTTCGACAAGCCCGACCTCGGCTTCGTCGTGCATCTGGGCGCACCCAGCTCGCCGGTCGCCTACTACCAACAGGTCGGACGAGCCGGTCGCGCCACCGAGACCGCCGACGTGCTGCTGCTGCCCGGTGTGGAGGACCAGGACATCTGGCACTGGTTCGCCACCAACGCCATGCCCAGCCAGGCCAAGGCCGACGCCGTGCTCGGCGCCCTCGGCGAGGCCGGCAAGCCCCTGTCGGTGCCCGCTCTGGAGGCGCGCGTCGACCTGAAGCGCGGGCCGCTGGAACTGCTGCTGAAGGTGCTGGCCGTCGACGGGGCCGCCGAGAACGTCAGCGGCGGCTGGGTGGCCACCGGTCGTCCCTGGGTCTACGACGCCGAGCGCTACGACCGCATCGCCGCCGCCCGGGTGGCCGAACAGCAGGCCATGCTCGCCTACGAGACGGCCGACCGCGACGATCCCCCGACCTGCCGGATGGCCTTCATCACCAGCCAGTTGGACGACCCCCACACGGCACCCTGCGGCCGCTGCGACGTCTGTGCCGGCGTCTGGTACCCCACCGACATCGCCGTTCCGGCCGTGGACGAGGCCCAGGCCTCGCTGCGGCGCGTGGGCGTCGAGATCGCGCCTCGGGCCCTGTGGCCGACCGGGCTCGACACACTCGGGCTGCGTCTCGAGAGTGGAAGCCCGGTGAAGGGCAAGATCCCGGCCGCGGAGCAGGTCGCCGAGGGGCGCGTCGTCTCCCGCTTGTCAGACCTCGGCTGGGGCGGTCGGTTGCGCGAGCTGTTCGCCACCGATGCCGACGGGCGCCCGGTCGACGGCGAGGTGCCGGGCGACCTGGGACAAGCTGTCATCGGCGTGCTGGCCGGTTGGCAGTGGGACGAACGCCCCGCGGCGGTGGTGTGGGTGCCCACCCTGGGTCGTCCGAGATTGGTGGAGTCCCTCGCCCAGGGCATCGCGCAGGCGGGACGACTGCCGCTGCTCGGGTCGTTGGCGCTCTCGCCCGCTGCCGGCCCGCTGCGTGGGTCGACCAACTCGGCCTACCGGTTGCGTGACGTCTGGGAACGGTTCCAGGTACCCGGCGAGCTGGCCGCCCAGCTGCCGACCGTGCCCGGGCCGGTGCTGCTCGTGGACGACCTGGTCGACTCCCGGTGGACGATGGCCGTCGCCGGACGACTGCTGCTGCAGCACGGTGCGTCATCGGTGATGCCGTTGGCGCTGGCGGCCGTCGGCTGATCCACAATTCCCCACCCACTGACTTTGAAGGAAGAAGAGATGCATGTCTTGTCGTCTTCTTCGTCTCAACTGTGGAAGCTGTGGACAACCGGCATCCCCGCTGGCCAGAGCGTCCATGAGGGTGTTGACGGGCTGTGGGTGAACTGGGGGCGGACGATCCCGGGGTGTGGATGCGGCCGGGGGTGTTGATCGGTGTCCACGGTTGTCCCCAGACCTCGTCCCACCCCTGTGGACAACTCCGTGGCGAGCGGCGGCTGCCCGTCAGGACGCGTTTGCCCACGTTGCATGCATGTGCCCTCGTTGAAACGGCGGCAGATGCACCTTCGAAGGGCAAACGGGAAGAACGGACGATGGCCGCGTCGCCTCAGCCGGGCTGGGTGGGCTCGGCGGGCGGGGAGCCTCAGCGGGGTGGGGCGACCTCAGCGGGTGCCGGCGGACTTGATCCGGTTGGTCAGCTCGGTGACCTGGTTGTAGACGGCCCGGCGCTCCGAGAGCAGCTCGCGAATCTTGCGCTCGGCGTGCATCACGGTCGTGTGGTCCTTGCCGCCGAACTGGGCGCCGATCTTCGGCAGCGACAGGTCGGTGAGCTCGCGGCACAGGTACATCGCGATCTGGCGAGCCGTCACCAGCGCCTGGGTGCGTGAGGTGCCGATCAGCTCGTCGACGGTGACCCCGAAGTAGGCGGCCGACTCCGACATGATCAGGTCGGGAGTCACCTGGGCCTCGCCACCCTCGGGGATGAGGTCGGAGAGCACCTTCTCGGCGAGCGGCAGATCGACGTCCTGCCGGTTGAGGCTGGCGAACGCGGTCACCCGGATCAGCGCGCCCTCGAGCTCGCGGATGTTGGTGGTCACGCGGGAGGCGATCAGTTCGAGTGCCTCGCCGGGAACCGACAGCATGCCCTCCGCGGCGACCTTCTTCTTGAGGATCGCGTAGCGGGTCTCAAGGTCCGGCGGCTGGATGTCGGTGATCAGTCCCCACTCGAAGCGACTGCGCAGGCGAGGCTCCAGGGCGTCCAACAGCTTGGGCGGACGATCGGAGGTCATCACGATCTGCTTCTGCGCGTTGTGCAGCGTGTTGAAGGTGTGGAAGAACTCCTCCTGCGTCTGGATCTTCGACTGCAGGAACTGGATGTCGTCGATCAAGAGCACGTCGACGTCGCGGTAGGTGCGACGGAACTGCGAGCCACGGTTCTCGGCGATGGCGTTGATGAAGTCGTTGGTCAGCTCTTCGGTGCTGACGTACTTCACCCGCACGCGCTGGTAGTAGCGGCTGACATAGTGCCCGATGGCGTGCAGCAAGTGCGTCTTGCCCAGGCCCGACTCGCCGTAGATCATCAGCGGGTTGTACGACTTGCCGGGTGCCTCGGCGACGGCGGCGGCCGCCGCGTGGGCGAAGCGGTTCGAGGGGCCGATGACGAAGGTTTCGAAGTTGTACTTGGGGTTCAGGCGCAGCTCGTCGCTCGCGCCGACAAGCGCGGGAGCGGAGTTGTCCACAGGTTTGTCCCCAGCCGGCCCGTCCTGGGAACGATCGGTGTCGATTCCGGGGGTGATGTCGAGATCGGCGTCGCCGGTGTCGACCTCGGCGGGGTGCAGGCTCAGCTCGAGATCGGGCTCGATGGTGACCGCGATCCGCATCTCGCGACGGAACTGATCAGAGAGTGACTCCTCGAGCCGGGCGCGGTAGGTCGACTCGACCCGCTCGCGCAGGAACTCGCTCGGCACCGCGATGACGATGGTTGAATCGTGAATGGTCAGGGGTTTCGTGCTGCGCAGCCACGCCCGGGTGCCCTTGTCGAACGAGTCGAGGATCGTCTTCCAGGCACCGTCGAGGGTCGGTGTCGCGGGGTGCGCATCGTCAACGCCGGAGCGCGCCTCCATCGACACTGGTGACTCCTTCCGGCGGTGGCAGCCGCTTCGAACACTGGCCTGACCGGTCATCCGAGCCCCTGTGGACAACCATGTGGAAACGTCAGAATTGCATGCTCGCGGCGTGCGAGCAAGGCGTTGTCCACAGATGTTGTCCACAGGCGACGAGTCGGACGACCCGCATGCTTGTGACCCCGCTGCCGAGTTGGGCAGGGGGTGCCGCATCGAACCCGGAACGGAGATGCTCGTGCCCGGCACGAGCTGGTTCCGTGAACGCTAGTGACTGACCGGCCCACCTGCAAGGCGAGAGCGAAACTATTCCAAAGTTTCCCGGCGTGGCGACTGGACTACACTGGTGTAATTCTTTGCGGCGGCCCGAGCTGGGGTCGTCCGGTTTGCTGATCCCCCGACGGATTGCGTATCGTTGACCAGTCGCTGCCAGCAGCGACCTCTTCCCCCTGCGCCCACCCGGGCGAGGTTCCACCACACACCAACGGAGCAATCCCGTGACCAAGCGCACCTTCCAGCCCAGCAACCGTCGTCGCAGCCGCACCCACGGTTTCCGCGCCCGGATGCGGACGCGTGCCGGCCGCGCCATCCTGGCCGCTCGCCGCCGCAAGGGCCGCGACGAACTGTCGGCCTGAGTCCTCTCGTGCTGGCGGCCGCCGCACGCCTGAGGGCGTCGGATGACTTCCGCCGCACCGTGCGCTCCGGCGTGCGCGTCGCTCGTCCGACGCTCGTCGTGCACGCGCGCACACACCTCAGCCCTCCTGTGACCGACGTGGCAGAGTCCCCCGCGACCGCCTCGTCGACCCAGGTGGGCTTTGTTGTGTCCAAGAGTGTGGGCGGGGCCGTCGTCCGCAATCGGGTGAAGCGTCGACTGCGTCACCTGGCTCGAGGCCTGGTCACCTCGTCCGCGACCGATGCGGGGGGTCTGCACGTGGTGGTGCGGGCCCTGCCGGCGGCCGCGGGCGCGTCGTCCGATCGTCTGGAGGCCGACCTGACCGGCGCCTGGCGGGCCTGCGAAGCACGATTGCGGGGCGGACGATGAGCCGCCGCTTCCGCCCGCTGACCTGGCTCCTGCTGGGGTTCATCCGCGCGTGGCGAGCGGTCGTGTCGCCGCTGTACGGCGACGTCTGCAAGTACCACCCGTCGTGTTCGGCCTACGGTCTGCGGGCCGTCGACGTGCACGGCGCCGTCAAGGGGTCGGGCCTGATCATCTGGCGCCTGCTCAGGTGTCATCCATGGTCCGCCGGGGGGTACGACCCCGTGCCCGGTACACCCGAGGCGGCACAATGGAGGGCGGAACAGGCGGCGGCTGGTCAGCCGCCGACCGCCCCGGCCGCACCCCACCACCCTTCTTCCACCGTTCAACCTGAGGTGACCCCGTGACGTCGTTGATCAACCTGGTGATGCTGCTGAGCATCTGGAGCACCTTCAAGGACATCATCAGCGCCATGATGCAGCCCCTCTACTGGGCCGTGTCGGGGCTGGTGACGCTCTTCCACCGCATCTGGCTGCCGCTGGTCGGCAACCACGAAGGCTGGGCGTGGACGCTCGCCATCGTCAGCCTGACCGTCGTGATTCGACTCGCGCTGATCCCGCTGTTCGTGCGCCAGATCAACTCGTCGCGCAACATGCAGCTGATCCAGCCCAAGGTGAAGGCGATCCAGGAGAAGTACGGCTCCGACCGCGAGCGCGCCGGCCAGGAGATGATGAAGCTGTACAAGGAGGAGGGCATCAACCCGGCCGCCTCCTGTCTGCCGCTGCTGCTGCAGATGCCGATCTTCCTGGCCCTGTTCCGCGTGCTGGACGGCGCCGCCCGCGGCATTCCGCGCGGCACCTTCTTCCGCGACAACCCCGAGCTGATGACCTCGCTGCAGCACGCCAAGATCTTCGGCGCCAGCCTGGCCGGCAAGTTCTGGCCGCTGTCCGACGGCTTCGGGGCCACCCAGATTCTCTGTCTGGTGCTGATCGTGGCGATGACCGCGGTGCTCTTCCTCACCCAGCTGCAGCTGATGCGCAAGAACATGCCGCCGGAAGCCCTCACGGGCCCGATGGCGCAGCAGCAGCGGATGATGCTCTACATGTTCCCGGTGATGTACGCCTTCGGCGGCGTCTACATCCCCATCGGTGTGCTGATCTATTGGCTGACCTCGAACCTGTGGACCTACGTGCAGCAGTGGCTGCTGATCCACCGCAACCCTTCGCCGAACACCCCGGCCTACGTCGACTGGCAGGAGCGCATGCGCGCCAAGGGCATCGACCCGGACGAGCTCGAGCGCCAGCGTCGGGAGAAGCGCCTAGGCAAGCCCAAGGCTGCCGAGAGCGTGGTCACCGTGGCCGAGGACGGCACCGAGACCCATGCCGTGGCGCGACAGGGCGTGAACCGCCAGACTGTGCGTCAGACCACCCGCACGAACGCCGACGGACGAACCACCGTGACCCGTCAGCAGCCCAACCGCACCACCCGGGCCCGCCGCAAGAGCTGACCCTCCCCCACCGGCTCGGACGGACCGCGCCGTTGATCCCCGCCCCCACCAGGGGGTGGACGAAGGAGAATCATGACCGATCAGGTTTCGCCGGACGAGGTTCCCGCGGACGAGGGCCAGGCCGCTGTGGAGGCGGGCGCCCCAGCTGAAGAGACGCAGGCCGAAGATTCGCAGGCTGGGGAGGCCCAGGCTGAGGCGACTCCCGAAGCGCCGGGCGCCGCAGGCTCGTCCGCTTCGGATGAGGATGCCGACGAAGGCGACGAGCTCGACGGCGAGGGCGACATTGCCGCCGACTACCTCGAGGAGCTGCTCGACATCGCCGACCTCGACGGCGACATCGACACCTACACCGAGGGCGGCCGTGCGCACGTCTCGATCGTGACCGACACCGACGTGCTGGTCGGCAAGGACGGCGAGGTGCTGGCGGCCCTGCAGGAGCTGTCGCGCCTGGCCGTGATGACCGAGACCGGTCACCGCTCGCGGCTCATGCTCGACATCGGTGGGCACCGCGAGAAGCGGGTCAAGGAGCTGCAGAACATCGCCCGCGATGCGATCGCCGAGGTCAAGGAGACCGGTGAGAAGGTGCGACTGCAGCCCATGAACCCGTTCGAGCGCAAGGTGGTGCACGACGTCGTCGCCGAGCAGGGTCTGACCAGCGAGTCCGAGGGCGTGGAGCCCAAGCGCTGCGTCGTCATCCTGCCCGCCTGACGCCCGTGTCTGACCGCGACGCTTCCGCCAGCCCCCCGAATCGTGCAGCCGAGTCCTCGGACTCGGTTGCACGCCTCGGGGGGCTGTCCCCTGTCGGCGTCGCCCAGGAGGTTTACGGATCTCACTTCGAAGTAATTTCTCAATATGTCGATATATTGAGAAATAGAGGTATGGAGTGGGGTCTTCTGGGCCCTCGTGAGGACGATCGGCTCTGGGATCGGCATGTGCTGAACTCGGCCGCCCTGTCGTCCGTCATCGGTGACGGACTGCGGGTGGCGGACGTGGGGTCCGGGGCCGGCCTGCCCGGGCTGCCCCTGGCGCTGCTGCGACCCGATCTCGAGGTCGTCCTGATCGAGTCGCTGCTGCGTCGAGCGACCTTCCTGGAGTTGGCGGTGGACGAGCTCGGTCTGGGCGACCGGGTGCGGGTGGTCCGCAGTCGCGCTGAGGACTGGCGCGAGCAGGTCGACGTGGTCACCTGCCGTGCCGTCGCTCCCCTGTCCAAGTTGCTCGGTTGGACGAGGCACCTGTGGCTCCCCCAGGGGCGGTTGGTGGCGCTCAAGGGGTCGTCGGTGGCAGAGGAGATTGATGACGCGAGCGCACTGCTCGCGCGGCTCAAGCTCACCGCCGAGCTGCAGCAGGTGCGCGCGCACCCCTTGGCGGAGGCGACGACGGCTCTGGTCGTCCATCGCGCTGAGTCATCGTAGGGGGGCAGCCACGCTAGTCTGGGACGGATCGCTTCCCTAGTGCCAGGAGTTCCACCGTGGCAGTCCCTACTGGGCCAACGTCCGCCGACGTTTCACGTGAAACATCCGCTCCCCCGGCGGCTCCGCGCCGGGCGTTGAGCGAACCCACTCCCCTCCCCCGCCCGACGTCGCCGGTGCGTTTCGTGGTGGCCAATCAGAAGGGTGGCGTCGGCAAGACGACGACCACGGTCAATCTGGCCGCGGCGATGGCCGCCGGTGGCCTGCGGGTGCTGGTGGTCGACGTCGACCCTCAGGGCAACGCCTCGACGGCCCTGGGTGTGGAGCATTCCTCCGGCACGATCGGCACCTACGAAGTGCTGTTGGACGACGAGCCCATCGGCGACCACGCCGTGCAGTCGACGGAGAGCGGCCACTTGTTGGTCGTGCCTGCCACGATCGACCTGGCTGCCGCGGAGCTCGAGTTGGTGAACGCCACGGGGCGCGAACGGCGCCTGAAGCGGGCGCTGGACGCCTACACGGCCGAGCACGAGGTTGACGTCGTCTTCTTCGACTGTCCCCCATCGCTGGGACTGCTGACGCTGAACGCGCTCGTGGCGGCCGATCAGATCATCGTTCCCATCCAGACCGAGTACTACGCGCTCGAGGGATTGACGCAGTTGATGCGGACGATCGATCGGGTCAAGGTGGGTCTCAATGATCATCTGAGGCTGGGGGCGGTGCTGCTGACCATGTACGACTCGCGCACCAAGTTGTCACAGCAAGTGGCGGACGAAGTGATGCGCCACTTCGGTGATCAGATCCTGCACACGCCCATCCCGCGTTCGGTGCGGGTGGCGGAGGCGCCCAGCTTCGGTAGCTCAGTGTTGACCTATGACCCCACGTCCGCGGGCGCCGAGGCGTACCGTCGGGCGGCCGCCGAGCTGGCCGAACGGCTGGCCCACTGACGCGGGCGTCGCAGCCGGCTGCATTGTTGTCCACCATCCAGGTAGTTCGAGATTCAGGTAGTTCGAGGAGAATCCATGGCGAAACCCAAGCAGACAGGCCTGGGCCGCGGCCTGGGCGAACTGTTCCGGCCCACGGAGGAGACCGTTTCACGTGAAACGGAGTCCGCGGAGGGGGCGTCTGCTGGCGCGGATGTTTCACGTGAAACACAGGAGCCGAGCGCGGCCCTGGCGGACGGTTCACGCTACGTCGAGGTGCCGATCGAGCAGATCGTCCCCAATCCTCGGCAGCCGCGCACCGTCTTCGATGAAGAGATGCTGCAGGAGTTGGCGGACTCCATCGGCGAAGTCGGGGTGCTGCAGCCCATGGTCGTGCGCCCGGTGGGCGACGGCTATGAGCTGATCATGGGGGAGCGGAGGCTCCGGGCCTCCAAGCTCGCGGGGCGCACGACCGTTCCCGTCATCATTCGTGGCACGGACGACACCGATCTCTTGCGAGATGCCCTGCTGGAAAACCTGCATCGCGCCCAACTCAACCCTCTGGAGGAGGCGGCCGCGTACCAGCAGATGTTGGAGGACTTCAGCTGCACGCAGGAGGAGCTCTCCAAGCGCATCAAGCGGTCTCGTCCCCAGATCTCGAACACGATTCGCCTGCTGCGACTGCCTGCCGGGGTGCAGCGGCGGGTGGCCGCGGGCGTTCTCTCGGCGGGGCACGCCAGGGCACTGCTCATGCTCGAGGACGCGGCGGCCCAGGAGCGGTTGGCGCAGCGGATCGTTGCGGAAGGCCTGTCGGTGCGGACCACCGAGGAGCTGGTCACCGTGGGGGAGGGACGAGGAGCCGGCGCGGGGGAGACACGTCGACGCTCGACGCGGCAGCCGTCCGCCAAGGCGTTGGAACTGTCCCAGGAGCTCAGTGACCACTTCGACACCCGCGTGAAGGTCGACATCGGCAAGAACAAGGGCAAGATCACGATCGAGTTCGCCAGTGAGGACGACCTCGAGCGCCTGATGCGCATCATCGAGAGGTGATCTAACGCCTTAACGATTTATCGACATACCGGTATGTCGAGTAGAAGCAGGAACGAGCGACGTGTCGAGATCATCGACCGACGGGGTTGCCCGGGACTCGGCAACCGGTGGGGGAGGGTCAGACGTCCGTCGGGGTCGAACGGACGGCCGCGAGCTTCGCCCGCACGTCCTTGGTGGCGTAGTGCTCGGCCACGAACGACAGGAAGGGAACCGTTCCCGCCAGGGCGATCAGGATCAGCCGCAGCCACGACCAGTTGACCCGACGGCCGACGTTGAAGGCCGAGATGATCAAGATCATGTAGAGCCAGCCGTGCGGCACACCCGTCCAGACCACGACGCGATCGTCATGCAGCAGGTACTTCATGGGAACACCCACGCACACCAGCACCACCAGCAGCACGCCCACCACGTAGGCCATCACCCGGTAGAAGACCAACGACTTGCGAATGGTCGCCACGTCATCTGGGTGAATGGCGTCTGGGTCAATGGCGTCGGGGTCGAGCTCGTCCAGAACCGGGTCAACAGCAGGGTCACCAGCGCGATCGTTCACCCGTTCAGCCTACCCGGGCGCACCGAGCGCGAAATCACCACCGAACCGACGATCGCCACGCCCGCGAACACCCACCACTGCAGCGCGTAGCCGGCGTTGCGGGTCGACTCCTGCCCATCGGGCAGCGTGACCGGCGCCGGCTTCAGCCCCTGACCGGTCGCATCGGCGGCGCCCAGGTTCACGAAACCATTGATCATCGGCGTGGGCCAGCTCTGCACGAGTTCGGGAATGCGCAGCGAGGCTCGCACGGGGGAGTGGCCGGCGTCCTGCAGCGGCACATCGGTCCGCACCGCCTCCTCCGAGGGCATCACCAACCCGGTCTGCGTCACCGTTCCCGCCGGGGGAGTGGGCGCGGTCACCGACGGCGAGGCCACCGAACCCCGGACGACGGCCACCACCCGTCCATCGGTCGTGCGGAAGGCCGTGACGACGCGCAACGGGTACGCCGTGCCCACGAACAGCTGCTGCTCGGGCAGATAGCTCCCGGTGAGCGTGACCTGTCGTCCGTAGAGGGCATCGACATTCGTCCCGGACGGCGCAGCGCTGGCCAGGGCGACGGGCGGTTGGGCGGCGCGCTCCTCGGTCGCTTCCTTGCCGTGCAGTCGGGCGGTGCGCATCTGCCACAACCCCAACACGATCATCAGCACGGCCAGGGCCACCCCGACCATGATGATCATGGTCCGCTTGAGCGTGATGCTCATCGCGAGGCGGCCTCCACGACCAACTCGCTGCACACCTTCCCCAGCTCCCGACCGGCGGCTGACAAGGCCAAAGGAACCGCCGAGGTCTCCGTCATGCCGGGCGCGACATTGCCCTCGATGAAGACGGGGTCGCCCGCGGAGTTGATCATGATGTCGATGCGACCAAGATCACGCAGGCCGAGGGCGCGGTAGGCCGACAGCGCCAGCTCCGAGCAGGCGGCGGCGATCTCGTCCGACACCTCGGCGGGCGTCACGAATCGGGTCGACCCGGCGGTGTAACGAGACGCATAGTCGTAGACCCCCGAGTCGGGACGAATCTCGACCGCGGGCAGCGCGACGGCGCTCTCACCCTCGCCCAGGACCGTCACCGTCACCTCGGTGCCCTCGATGAACTCCTCGACGACGGCCATCGACCCGTACGCGTAGGCGGCCACCATGGCGGCGGGCAGGTCGTCCGCCGTGGTGACCTTCGAGGCACCCAGGGCCGACCCGCTGCGCGACGGCTTGACCATCACGGGCAGTCCGAGCGTGCCGACGATCGACTCGACCAGGGCGGCCGCACCGAGCTCGCGGAAGATCTCGTGGGGGAGGGCGATCTGGCGGGGCGTCCGCACTCCGCGGGCGGCGACCACCGGGGTGGCGATCGACTTGTCGAAGGTCACCCGCGAGGCGGCCGCAGTGGCGCCGACGAAGGGCACGCCGAGCAGCTGGAAGACCTCGCGCAGGGCGCCGTCCTCACCGACCCCGCCGTGCAGCAGCGGGAACACCACCGCACCCTGGTGGCCGCGTAGCAGGTCGACCACCCCGGCGTTCACGTCGGACTCGATGACCTGGTGCCCCGCCTGGCGCAGGGCGATCGCCACCCGTCGCCCCGACCGCTGCGAGACGTCTCGTTCGTGGCTCAGTCCTCCGGCGAGGACGATCACCTCGGTCAGGTCGCTCATGGGCTTCTCCACTCTCGTCGGGCTCAATTGACGTCGGGTGCGGGCCCCGGGTCGATGCCGTGCCGGGCCGTCGTCCGGATGCCGAAGGTGCGCTGCAGGTCGAGCTCGCGGCGCATCACCTCGGCCAGCCTACGCACCCCCTCGCGGATGTTCGCCGGCGTGGGGTAGCAGAACGACAGCCGCATGTGACCCGAGCCGAACCCATCGGCGTAGAAGGCGGTGCCGGGGGTGTAGGCCACGCGGGCGGTCACGGCGCGGGGCAGCATCGCCTGCGAGTCGAGCCCGTCGGGCAGCGTCACCCAGACGAAGAAGCCGCCCGCCGGTTCGGTCCAGGTCGTGCCCTCGGGCATGTACTCGGTCAGGGCGGCGAGCATGGCGTCGCGGCGGGCCCGGTACATGTCCTTGAACGTGACGATCTGCTGCTTCCAGTCGTGGTCGCGCAGATAGGCGGCGATGGCGAACTGGCTGAACACGGGCGGGCACAGCGTGGCCGCCTCCTGGGCGAGCGTGATCTTCTCGCGCACCGCGTGCGGAGCGAGCACCCAGCCCACCCGGAAACCCGGCGCGAACGTCTTCGAGAACGACCCGAGGTAGAGCACGCGCTCGTCCTCGATCGAGCGGATCGCGGGAATCGGCTCCGCATCCAGCGACAGCAGGCCGTACGGGTTGTCCTCGACGATCAGCAGGTCGAGCCGGTGGGCCAGATCGACCAACTGCTCACGACGCGCCCACGGCTGGGTGATGCCCGAGGGGTTGTTGTAGTTGGGGATCGTGTAGAGGAACTTCGGTTCCTTGCCGCGGGCGCGCACCGAGGCGACCGCCTGCTCGAGGGCGTCGGGCTGGATGCCGTCGTCGTCCATCGCGACGTGCACGACCTCGACCTCGTAGCTGCGGAAGGTCGTCAGCGCGCCGACGTAGCTGGGTGCCTCGACGATCACGACGTCGCCGGGGTTGCAGAAGATGCGGGTGACGAGGTCGAGGGCCTGCTGTGAGCCGCAGGTGACTACCACGTCGTCGGGGTGGGCGTGGATGCCCTCGAGCGCCATCACCTCGGTGATCGCCTCGCGAATCATCGGCTCGCCCTGGCCCGAGCCGTACTGCATGGCCTGCGGCCCGTTGGTGAGGATCAGGTTCGACAGCGACTCCGCTACCACGCCGAGCGGCAGGTCGGTGATGTTCGGCATGCCGCCGGCGAGCGAGACCACCTCGGGACGATTCGCGACCGAGAACAGGGCCCGCACCGCCGAGGCGCGCATCGAGTGGGTGCGGTCGGCGTAGCGGTCGACGTAGTTGTCCAACCGGGTGTCCTGACGAGCCCCGGCGGCTGCGGCGGCGGCACCCTGGGAAGGTGTCGTCGCGGGCAGTTGCTGGGTCTGGTCATCAGTCACGCATCCCACTGTGCCGCATGTGGTGGCGACATACGATGGGCCTCGCGGGCAATGGGACGAGCTGGCCCGCCACGCGTCGAGGGACGAGGAGCGGTCTGCCGCAGGGAGGAGCCCGATGAGCAAGCGTGTGGCAACGGTGACACCCGCCGACCTGCCCGACGTGCCCACCTGCGCCGGGGAGCACCCCGACGTGGTGACCGACGACGTCGCCTGGCCGCGGCTGGCCATGGACCACCTCGGGCTGTGCGGCGTCAGCGCCCATCAGAACGGAGTGGTGGTCGCCTACGCGCTGGTCGCCCCCAGTTTCGCCGTGCCCGACGGGCACCCGCTGGCGAGCCCGCCGCGCACCGCCGATGCCGCCGCGCTGTTGACCCTGTGGGTGGACGAGTCCTACGCCCGCGTGGGGTGGGGGCGGCAGCTGATGCAGGCGCTGGCCGCCCGCCTGGTGGGTCAGGTGCAGGTCATCGAGGCCGCCGCCTCGGACCACGGCTCGACGTGTTGTGAGCCCTCGTCCGACCTGCTCGAGGGGATCGGGTTCGTGCCCACCGAACTGCCGGGTCGCTACCGCCTGCACCTCGACCGCACCGTGGCGGCGGAGGGATTGCTGCCGGGTGCGGTCGCGCGCGCGGCCGCCCGGATGGCCGCCTGGGTGCAGCAGCCCCGGCCGGCCTCGCAAGGCCGCCGGGAGAACCACCCGCAGCCCGGACTCGCCGGTCCCCGACTGGTCAGATCCCGACTGCCCAGGACCGGTGTGGTCAGCTTTCGCGGCGGAAGGTGACCTCGGTCGGCAACTCGACCGTACGCGAGACGGTGCAGTCCTTCTCGTGACTGAGCTTGATCAGGCGATCGACCAGACCGGCCGCCTGACGTGACGCCTCGTCGTCGCCGAACTCGACCCGGAAACTGACCTGCACGTCGGAGAGCCGGGCGCCACCGGTCTCGTCCTTGCCCTTCTCGGCGTCGACGGTGACCGCGAACGTCGTCGGTTCGGCCCGTCGTGAGGTGACCAGGTCGACGTCAACGGCCGAGCAGCCGGCGATCGCCGCCAGCAGCAGTTCCACGGGGGTGAACTCGGCGGTGCCTCCCGACCCGAAGTCGAGGCTGCCCCCGCGGGCGTTGGTGGCTCGGTAACGACCGGACTCGAGGCGAGCCAAGTCGATGCTTCGCCGGTTGCTGTCTGGATTGTCGCTCATCGCGCCACCTGTTCTGCCACGGCGTGGGCCAGTTGGAGGAGTTCGGTGCGCGACGTGTCGCCGATGGCCACCACCAGGATGGCCGTGTCGTCGCGCTGGATACCGCAGCCCTCGGTGTTGAAGTCACCCGAGTACCCGCACAGGGCGTCCCCCTGCGGGGTGAGGGCGTTCATGTTGGCCACGGTCATGAATTCGTCGAGGTTCTTGTACGGGCGACTCATCAGAACCACCGCGGCCTGCTTGCCGTCGGTGGAGTAGCGCGCCGAGACCGTGGTCTTCCCGTCGGACCCGGTGGACGGGGTGGCCCCCTCGGAGGCATCGCGGGAGTAGGCGCCCACGGTGACCGGCAGGTCGAGCGCCCACGTCGCACTCGGTGGCGGCGGGGTGACCGTGCTCGTCTGGGTCGCCGCCGGCGTCACCCGATTCACGACATACGCACCGGCCGCGGCGACCAGCGCCAGCACCAGCGTCGCGATCAGCGTGATCAGCAGGGTCTTGCGGCGCGGCCCGGAATCCTCCTTGAGGGCGCGGGCGGGACGGTTGCGTCGTCCGGGCAGGCTGGTGCGGACGGGGGGAAGCCCCCCGTCGGATCGACGACCCGGCTCAGCCATGTCGGACTCGTGTGGCCGTGGCGACGAGAATCAGTTGACGAACTCGTCGATCAGCTTCACCAGCGCATTGCGCGTCTTGCCGCCGGTGACCTGCTTGACGACCTGGCCGTCAACGAAGACCTGCAAGGTCGGCAGGCTCATCACGCCTTGTGAAGCGGGAATGACGGGGTTGGTGTTGGTGTCCATCTTGACGAAGGTGACCTGCTCGCCGAACTCGGCCGACAGCTCGTCCAGAATCGGCGACATCTGCTTGCACGGCGAGCACCAGTCGGCCCAGTAGTCGACCAGCACGGGCTTGGACGACTTCAGCACGGTCTGCTCGAAGGTCTGGTCGGTGACCTCGGTGACGTTCGACATCGGGAACCTTTCGGAGTGGGTGGCGCGGGGTCCAGTCTGCCAACCGGACGACGCTGGTGGGGTCAGGCGTGGGCTGCGTCGTGTAGCTCGGCGAGGAACTTCTCGGCGTCGAGGGCTGCCTGGCAGCCGGAGCCGGCCGCGGTGATGGCCTGCCGGTAGGTGTGGTCGACGAGGTCGCCACAGGCGAAGACGCCCGACAGGTTGGTGCGGGTGCTCGGGTGGGCGACCTTCACGTAGCCGGCGTCGTCGAGGTCGACCTGGCCGACGAACAGCTCCGAGCGGGGGTCGTGGCCGATGGCCTCGAACAGACCCTGCACCTCGAGCTGGCGGGTCTCGCCGGTCTGGGTGTCGCGCAGGGTCAGCGACTTCAGGGAGCCCTCGCCCTGCAGGTCGACGATCTCGGAGTTCCAGGCCATGTCGATCTTGGGGTCGTTCGCGACGCGATCGGCCATGATCTTCGAGGCCCGCAGCTCGTCGCGGCGGTGGATGAGCGTCAGGTTCTTGGCGAACCGGGTCAGGAAGGTGGCCTCCTCGGCAGCGGAGTCGCCGCCGCCGACGACCGCGATGTCCTTGTCCTTGAAGAAGAAGCCGTCACAGGTGGCACACCAGCTCACGCCGCGACCCGAGAACGTGTCCTCGGCGGGAATGCCCAGGCGACGGTAGCCCGACCCGGTCGCCAGGATGACCGCGTGGGCCCGGTGCTGGGTGCCCTCGCCGTCGGTGACGAGCTTCACGTCGCCGGTCAGGTCGACCTCGGTGACGTCATCGGTGATGATCTCGGCGCCGAACCGCTCGGCCTGCGAGCGCATGTTCGCCATCAACTCGGGGCCCATGATGCCGTCGGTGAAGCCGGGGAAGTTCTCGACCTCGGTGGTGTTCATCAGGGCGCCACCGGCGTCGGTGGATCCCTCGATTACCAGGGGCTTGAGCTGGGCGCGGGCGGCGTAGACGGCGGCGGTCCAACCGGCGGGTCCGGAGCCGATGATGATCACGTCGCGGATGTCGTCACTCATGGAGATGCTTTCCTTCGTTCAGGGCCCGGCCAGTCTAGTGCTCTGTGGACAACGCCCGACCCCGGCGGGGCATTCCCCGACCCCGGTGGTCGTAGTGTGTGGCCGACGGCGACGAGTGCCCGATGGCGACGTGTAGGGAGTCAGATGACCAGGACAGGCGGACGAGTCACCCTCAAGCAGGTGGCCGAACGTGCGGGTGTCTCGTTGGCCACGGCGTCACGCGCCATCAATGGCTCGGGCACCCGGCAGGTCAACGCCGACCTGGCCGACCGGGTGCTCACGGCGGCCGCCGAGCTCGACTACGTCGCCAACTCGTCGGCCCAGGCGATGGCGCGCGGCCGCACCAATGTTCTCGGGCTGATCATCGGAGACGTCGTCGACCCCTACTTCGCCTCCCTGGCGGCCGGGGTGATCGCCGAGGCGGCGGCATCGTCCTGCCTGGTGAACCTGGCCGTCACCGAGCGGGTCAGCGAGCGGGAGCGGGAGTTCGTCCGGTTGTTCGGTGCGCAGCAGGCCCGGGGGGTGGTGCTCGCGGGGTCGCGGCACACCGACTCGGAGAGCGCTCGCGAGTTGGCCCAGCAGGTGGCGGCGGTCGAGCAGGCGGGGGCCCGGGTGGTGAGCCTGGGGCAGTCGACGCTGGGGGGCGATGCGGTGGTGATCGCCAACGAGCAGGGAGCGAGCGATCTGGCGACCGAGCTGCTCGCCCTGGGGCACCGGCGGTTCGCGGTGCTGGCCGGCCCCGAGCACCTGCTCACCCCCATCGACCGCACCCGGGGCTTCGTCGAGACCGTGATGGCCGCGGGCTGCCCCCGCCCCGAGATCGTGCACGGCGGGTTCAGCCGCGACGGCGGGCTCGAGGCCATGAACGAGTTGCTCGACCGTGGAACCGAGGCAACCTGTGTCTTCGGGGTGGCCGACGCGGTGGCCATCGGGGCCCTGACCGCCTGCCGGGCCCGCGGGGTGCGGGTGCCCGACGACCTGTCGCTGGCGGGCTTCGACGACATCCCCACGCTGCGCGACCTCGACCCGCAGCTCACCACGGTGCGCCTGCCGATGGTCGAGGCCGGACGAGCCGCCGCCGCCCTGGCGCTGCGACCCATGGACGGAAAGCCGCGCACGATCGAGGTGCACGGTGAGGTCGTGGTGCGCGAGAGCACGCGCCGACTCTGAGCTGGCGCCGTCTTTGGGGCTGTTCAATCTCTGTGGCTGGCCGTCTCTGGGGCTCGACCCTGCAAGGTGGGGCGTCCACGCGGGGGTTCTGTAGCTGACAGCTACCGAGGGCCGCCGTGGCTGCCCCAGTTGGCGCCCTGCCGATGGTGTCCATTTCGCCAGCACCTGTTGTGCGTGCCGAGTCCGTGCGGCTACTCTCTGGGTAAGCGCTTTCCCAACGCCGGGAGAGCCACTGTCACCGTCACCCAGGAGTACGCATGGTCACCACGCGCGTCGGCATCATCATGAACGGCGTCACCGGACGCATGGGCTACCGCCAGCACCTCGTCCGCTCGATCCTCGCCATCCGCGAGCAGGGCGGCGTGCAGCTGGTCGACGGCAGCCGACTGATGCCCGACCCGATCCTGGTGGGTCGCAACGCCGACAAGCTCGCCGAGATCGCGGCCCAGCACGGCATCGAGCGCTGGACCACCGACCTGGACGCCGCCCTCGCCGGTGACGACGAAATCTACTTCGACTCCCAGCTGACCAGCGTGCGCGAGGAATCGCTGCTCAAGGCCATCGCCGCGGGCAAGGACATCTACACCGAGAAGCCCATCGCCGAGTCGCTCGAGGCCTCGCTCGGCCTGGCCCGCGCCGCCGCCGACGCCGGCGTCACGGTCGGGGTCGTGCACGACAAGCTCTACCTGCCCGGCCTGCTGAAGCTGCGCCGCCTCGTCGACGGTGGCTTCTTCGGCCGCGTGCTGTCGGTGCGAGGCGAGTTCGGCTACTGGGTCTGGGAGGGTGACTGGCAGACCGCCCAGCGCCCCAGCTGGAACTACCGCGCCGAGGACGGCGGTGGCATCGCCGTCGACATGATGCCCCACTGGAGCTACGTGCTCGAGAACATCTTCGGCAGCCCCATCACCGCCATCACCGCGCGCGTTGCCACGCACATCCCCGAGCGCGTCGACGAGCGGGGGAACGCCTACCCCGCCACCGCGGACGACGCGGCCTACGCCCTGATCGAGCTGGCCAACGGCGTGATCGTCTCGCTCAACTCGTCGTGGGCCGTGCGCGTTCACCGCGACGAACTGGTCGAGTTCCAGGTCGACGGCACCGAGGGATCGGCCGTCGCCGGCCTGCACCAGTGTGTCGTGCAGCACCGCTCGGTCACCCCGAAGCCGGTGTGGAACCCCGACCTGGTCGAGGCCACCCAGTTCCGCGAGCAGTGGTCGGTGGTGCCCGACAACGAGGTCTTCGACAACGGCTTCAAGGCCCAGTGGGAGCAGTTTCTCAAGGCCCGCGCCGGCGAGGGCGAGCACCCCTACGACTTCCTGGCTGGCGCCCGCGGCGTGCGGCTGGCTGAGGCCGCCCTGCAGTCCCACGCCGCGGGCCGCCGCATCGAGCTGGGCGACCTCAGCCTGCAGGACGCTCCGCAGTCGGCCACCCGGCTGGAGCAGGCCTCGTGACCACCACGCTGGGTCTGCCCCGCGCCGACGGAAAGGTCGAGCAGGTCACCCTCGGCGCACCGCGCGCCTGGGCCGCCTCCAGCAGCGGGTTCCGGACGAGGGTCGCGTTCGCCGCCGCCCACGTCGTCGCCGACCCGTTCGGTGACAACACCCCGGGAGCGCCCGCCGTCGTCGACTGGGACTCGACCCTGCGGTTCCGCCACCACCTGTTCTCCCACGGGCTCGGGGTCGCCGAGGCCATGGACACCGCCCAGCGAGGCATGGGCATGAACTGGGCCGCCACCCAGGAACTCGTCCGACGTTCTGCCGCTGAGGCGGCCTCGGCCGGGGCCCGGATCGCGGCGGGGGTCGGCACCGACCAGCTGCCCGCGCAGCTGCCGGGGGCGCCGGCGGCGTCGTTGCAGCAGGTGCGCGCCGCCTACCTCGAGCAGTTGGAGTTCGTCGAGGGCACCGGTGCCCAGGCGATCATCATGGCCTCGCGCCATCTGGCCGCCGCGGCCGGCTCGGCCGACGACTACCTCGAGCTGTACTCCGAGCTGCTCGGTCAGGCCTCGCGGCCGGTGATCCTGCACTGGCTCGGCCCCGCGTTCGACCCGGCCCTGACCGGGTACTGGGGGTCGTCCGACGTCGAGACCGCCACGGCGACCGTCGTGCGGCTGATCGCCGACCACGCCGACCGCATCGACGGCATCAAGGTCTCGCTGCTCGACGCCGACCACGAGCGCGGGCTGCGGGCCCAGCTGCCGCTCGCCAGTGACGGCCAGCCGGTGAGGCTGTACACGGGTGACGACTTCAACTACCCCGAGCTCATCAAGGGTGAGGGCACGTTCGGGCAGACCGAGCAGAGTCAGCACTCCGACGCCCTGCTGGGCATCTTCGCGGCCATCGCCCCCGCCGCGGCGACCGCCCTGGCCGCGCTCGACACCGGCGACGAGGCCGCCTACGACGAGGCATTCGCCGCGACCGTGCCGCTGTCGCGCCACATCTTCGGCACCCCGACCTACCACTACAAGGTGGGCATCGCCTTCCTCAGTTGGCTGTCGGGGCACCAGGACTCGTTCACGATGGTGGGCGGCCTGCAGTCGGCCCGCAGCCTGCCGCACTTGGCGACGACGCTGGAGTTGGCGGCCGCGGCCGGGCTGGTGCCCGATCTCGACCTGGCCAGCTCCCGGTTCCGTGCGCTCGCGGCGGTGCAGGGCATTGAGCTGTGAGCACCATGCTGGAGCGGCTCTCGCTCAACCAGAAGACCACCAACGCGCTCGGGCTGCCCGAGGCGATCGAGCTGTGCACCCGTCAGGGGCTGTCGTCCATCGGGGTGTGGCGCGAGCCGCTCGCCGAGATCGGCGTTGACCGCGCCCGTCGGCTGCTGGACGACGCAGGTCTGCGCGTCTCGTCCCTGTGCCGCGGCGGCTTCCTGACCGCCAAGGGGGCGGACGAGCGCGAGCGGGCCCACCTCGACAACGTGGCGGCCATCAACGAGGCCTCCGCGATCGGCGCCCCGACCCTGGTGATGGTGGTGGGTGGCCTGCCGGCCGGCTCGCGCGACCTCATCGGTGCCCGGGAGCGCATGGCCGAGGGCATCGCCCGACTGGCACCGATCGCGGGTGACCACGGGGTCACGTTGGGGCTGGAGCCCATGAACCCGATCTTCTGTTCCGACCGCGGGGTGCTCTCGACATTGGGCCAGGCGCTCGACCTCGCCGAGCAGTTCCCCGTCGAGCAGGTGGGGGTCGTCGTCGACAGCTACCACGTGTGGTGGGATCCGCAGCTGGCCGAGCAGGTCGCCCGCGCCGGCGAGCGGATCGTCAGCTTCCAGGTGTGCGACTGGGTGGTGCCGCTGGCGGACGACGCGCTGCTCAGCCGGGGCATGATGGGCGACGGCGTCTGCGACTTCCGCTCCCACTGGGGTCTGGTCGAGGCTGCGGGCTATGTCGGCGACATCGAGGTCGAGATCTTCCATGCTGGCATCTGGGCCAGTGACCCCGACGAGGTGGTCGCGACGATGAAGCAGCGCTACCTCGACCTGGTCGTGAACTGAGACGATGCCCGGCTCCTCGAGGGGAGCCGGGCATCGCCGCGGGTGGATCGTCCGATCAGCTGCTGATCAGCGGCCGATCGGAAGGGTGCCGATCAGAAGGTGCCGGCGTCGATCATCCTGGTGCGCTCGGCCTGCAGCTTCACGTCCTTGTCGTAGGTCTTGTAGAAGACGAACCACAGCAGGGCGTTGAGCACGTAGGGAACCGAGACGCCGACCAGCAGGGTGAGCTGCAGGTCACCGATCACGTCGGCCACCTTGCCGACCACCAGGCTGTAGACGGTGGTCAGGGCGCCCTGGATGAGCGAGAACAGCAGCGCGAAGCTGGTGGCCGAGAGCTGGCGCGGGGCGACCGACGAGACCATCGGCAGCACACAACCTGAGAAGCCGATCGAGAAGATCAGGCCCATCAGGAAGACCATCACGAAGTACATGACGCTCGGGGTGTTGTTCGAGGTCACGTCCTTGGCCAGGGGGGCGACGTCGGAGTCCCACCACTTGGCGAAGTACATGGTCAGCGCGACGATCGTGCCGAAGGCGACGGCGTACAGCTGGAAGAGGATGATGCGTCCCTTGTGCCCGAACTTGCGGGTGAACAGGTCGGCCAGGAAGCCGCCCAGCAGGGCCGAGATGGTCGAACCGATGGTGAAGACCGTCATCAGGTACGCGCCGTACTTCACGCCGTAACCGAGGTTGCGGGCCCAGACGACGTTCATGAAGCCGAACAGCACCAACGAGGTGACCAGCGGCAGCATGCAGGCCATCGCCACCAGGGTCGGGATCTTGAACAGCTTGGGCACGTCCGACATCTTGAAGACGCCGGCCTCCTCTCGCAGTTCGGCGATCTCGGCGGCCGAGACCTTCTTCGGCTCATGGACGAAGATCAGGATGAGGATGCCCGAGAGCACCGAGAGGCCACCCATGGCGTACATGGCGTAGCGCCAGCCGCTGGGGTTGTCACCGAACTGCCCGAGGATCGGGGTGATGACAATGCCCAGGGCGGACGACGTGGAGCGCACGAGGCCGAAGGCTCGTCCGCGCTCGGAGGCCTTGTACATCGAGCCGAGCAGGCCGTTGAGGATGGGCTCGCCGGCCACGGTGCCGATCAGGGCGACCGCGTAGATCGCCAGCAGCTGGTTCCACGACTGCGCGAAACCGGTGGCGACGGTCCACAGGCCCCACAGGCCGGTGACGATGAACAGCACCTTCTTGCGGCCGAACCGGTCGGCGGCGATCGCCCACAGGGGGCCGAAGGCCATGCGGGCGGCCGAGGCCAGGGCGTTGAGCACGCCGAGCTCGGTGGTGCCCACGTTGAAGGCGGTCATGATCTGCGGGAAGAAGGTCTTCGACACTCCACCTTCGGAGTTGTCGATCGACTGCGAGATGCCGAGCGTGACGGTCGCGGCGGTGCGTCCCTTGGGCGGCACGAAGTCGGCGTCGGGGTCGACGTTCTCGCCCTCACGGACGAGACGGGCGCCCTCTTCGCCATAGGTGATGAGGTCGCCGTCGGGCGCCTCGACCAGGCCGGGCTGGTTGTTCCCGTGGTTCGTGGGGTGGGTCATGATTCTCCTCTGTCTCCTCAGCGGAAGTACTCGCATCAGCTTGAACCCGAGTGCTTGTCGAGTCATGACCTGTGCCACTTGTTGCCGGGCCCGTGCCAAGTGTTGCCATGGCGCACCGACTGGCGCGGCTTTCATCACGGTTCGATAACGTCGAGGTCATCACCCGTGACCAGAGCCCCACCCGAGGAGGGCGCACCCCATGAATCGAGCTGCCGTCACCGACGCCGACTGGTATCGGCAGGCGGTGATCCACCGGCTCGACCCGTGCACCCTTGCCGAGGGGCATGCCGGCGGAACCGTTGATCCGGCAGGCATCGCCTCGCGGGTCGACCATCTGGTGGCACTGGGCATGGACGCCGTCTGGTTGTCGCCGCTGCACCTCGAGGCACCCACCCCCGGCGAGGACCTCGATCGTCTGGTCGACACGCTGCACACCAATGGCATCCGGGTGGTCGTCGATGTGGAGGCCCCCGAGGCGGAGGCGAGGCAGGCCCGGTTCCGGGAGGCGTTGGCGCCCGGTCGCGGATCGTTCGGCCCGCCCGTCGAGCAGACGTTCAACGGCGACCTGGTCGAGGCACCCTTCGAGGCCGACGTGTGGCGCCGGATGATCAGCGACACCCTCGATCAGGCGGGCCAGTCGGGATCGTCCGCGGCGTGGGCGCTCTCGAGCCACGGCCCCGAGCGCCCTGGCACGCGCCCCTCGCCGGACGACGACCCGGCGCGGGATCTGCTCCGGGCCCGAGCGAAGACGGCCCTGCTTTTGGCGCTCCCGGGTTCGGCGCACGTGTACCAGGGTGAGGAGCTGGGCCTCGGAGAGGCGGACGACCCGGCCCCCGGTTCGTGCTCGGCGCTGGCGTTCCACGTGGAGGCGGTCAACCTGCGGCACGAGCTGCAGGGCAACGAGGAACTCGTGTTCAAGGAGTCGGCCCCGGGGGTGATCCACGTCGCCCGACCGGGTGGGTGGGAGTGCCTCACCAATGTCTCCGAGCCGGCGGTCGAGCTGCCCGAGGCGCAGGTGGTGCTGGCATCGGGGCCTCTCGACGGCAACCGGCTGCCGCCGGAGACGACGGTGTGGCTACGGGTGGCGCCAAAGTTCTGAACCTGCCCTGGGATACCTTGCGGTGCCATGGGAACGGGTCGACGAGCCCTGCTCGTGCTGCTGGTGCCGCTGCTGCTGGCCCTGACATCGTGCGTGCGCATGCAGGCGAACTACCGGATCGTCTCCGGCGACCGGATCGAGGTGATCGCCAGCGTCGGCGTGGAGAAGTCGGTGGCCGAGCAGGGGGACAAGCCGGTCACCAAGGAACAACTCTGTGAGGGCAACGACACCGCCGGTGCCCCGGACACCACCGACCTTCATGACCTGACCAAGGAGCCGTACGACGACGGCGCCTACCTCGGGTGCCGGATCACCGGCTGGGGGACGCTGGCGGAGCTGGGCGACGTGATCACCCTGCACGACGGCGTGTGGACCTTCCACATGGCCAGTCCGGAGACCAAGAACGCCGAGGAGGCCGACCAGGCCGCCAAGCTGATCTCGGACTTCCGGGTGTCGGTGGCGTTCCCGGACGAGGTCTTGACCCACTCCGGCTCATCGACGGTCGAGAACCGCACCGTCACCTGGGCCGATGCCCACGACCTCTACTCCGGCGATGGTCTCACCGCCACGGGCAAGGAGAAGTCGGCCGTCAACCCCTGGCTGGTGCAGACGGGGCTGCTGTTGGTTCTGCTGGTCGTGGCGACCGCCCTGGTGATTCGCCAGCAGCGGCGGCAGAAGGCCAAAGCGGCACGGGAACAGGCCGCCTTTGCCTACGAGCAGGCGCCGGTCGCCCCCCTCGCACCGGACGGTGGCATGCCCGTCGGGCAGCCGCACCCGCCCAGCCCGCCGCCCCCCGCGCCCGCCCAGAGCCCGTGGGAGCGGGTTCCCGAGCAGCCGCCGCGACCGGACGACGATCCGTCGGACTGGACCCCGGCCCAACCCGGCGATCGGGCCGACAACCCATGGATTGCCGACGACACCCCGAAGGAGGGTGACGGCAACCAGGCCCGCGGCCCGGCAGACTGAGGCCGGTGCAGACGATCCTGGTGAGTGCGGCCCTGGCCATCATCGGCTCCCTGGTGGGAACCCGGCTGGCCGTCACCTGGTTCGCGCGACTGGGGTTCGGCCAGCCCATCCGGGTGGACGGCCCGACCACCCACCAGATCAAGCGGGGCACCCCCACCATGGGCGGCATCGTGGTGGTGCTGGCCACGGTGGTCGCCTACCTGATCGCCACGTTCGCGACGGGTGCTCGTCCGAGTGCCAGCGGGTGGTTGATGCTGCTGTTGCTGGTCGGGTGCGGCGTGGTGGGCTTTCTCGACGACTTCATCAAGGTCTACACCCAGGACAACCGCGGCCTCTCCGCCCGGAAGAAGATCGTGGGCCAGGCGGCGGTGGCGCTGGGCTTCGGGGTGCTGGCCACCCTCTTCTTCACCGACGAGCACGGGGTCCGTCCCGCCTCGCGGCACCTGTCGACGACCCGCGACTGGGGCTGGGAACTGCCGCTGCTGGTCGTGCTGCTGCTGATCTGGTTCATCGTCACCGCCACCTCGAATGCCACCAACATTCTCGACGGCGCCGACGGCATGCTGGCGGGCAGCGCGGCGCTGGTGTTCGGCGCCTACGCCGTGGTCAACCTGTGGCAGTTCCAGCAGAAGTGCGGGTCGCTGCGCTCGGGACTGGTGGTCGACAAGTGCTACGCGGTGCGCGACCCGCTCGATCTGGCGATCTTCTCGGCCACGGCGGCCGCGGCGTGCCTGGGATTCCTGTGGTGGAACGCGAAGCCGGCGCGCATCATCATGGGCGACGTCGGGTCGCTCGCCCTGGGAGGTGCGCTGGCGGGGGTGGCGATCATGTCGCGCACCGAACTGCTGATGGTGGTGATCGCAGGCGTGTTCGTCTTCGACATCATGACGGTGATCCTGCAGACCAGCTGGTTCAAGCTGACCCGCCGACTCACCGGCGTGGGCAAGCGCATCTTCCCGATCACCCCGATCCACCATCACTTCGAGGACCGCTGGGGTGAGGCCGCCCTGGTGATCCGCTTCTGGATCATCGCCGGCTCGTGCGTGATGGCCGGGCTGGCCCTGTTCTACGCCGACTGGTTGGCCCGCTGAGGTCGCCCGCACACTCTCATCAACCCGCGGACGCTCGGCAAACGCTGCAACCCGCATGAAGTTTCCTCCGAGTCGCACCCTTGGGGGAGAGTTTGCGGATGGGAGAGCGCCGAGCCGGAGAGGGACGGGGGGAGGGCAGCGGCGAGGACAGGGAGGTCGGGGCCGAGGGCCTTCTCAGAGGCAGCCGCAGGACTGCCGCAGCCGGATCGTGCTGGGCAGGCTGACCATCGGCTGGGCGTCGGAACGCTGGGTGATCCGCTCGTGCAGCCGCACCGAGACGGCTCGTCCGAGGTCGATGATCGGTTGGGCGACCGTCGTCAGCCCCGGGACGATGTAGCGCGAGGCCATGGTGTCGTCCCAGCCGGTGACGACGATGTCGCTCGGGCAGCGGACGCCGTGCTGCGCCAGCGACTGGATGAGGGCCAGGGCGAGCTCGTCGTTGGCGCAGATCAGGGCGTCGATGTCGTCCAACTGTTCAAGGATGTCGAGGGTGACACTGCGCCCAGCCTCTTCGGTCAACCACACCGCGAACGGGCCGTGCGGGTCTTGCATGCCGGCCTCGCTGATGGCCTGCAGGTAGCCGGCGTAGCGGCGCGAGATGTCGCGGCTGCCGGTGTGGTCGCCGACGAAGCGGAGGCGCGTGCGACCGTGCGCGATCACGTGGTGCACGAGCTCGACCATCGGCTCCATGTTCTCGGTGGTGAAGGCGTCACAGCCCTCGAGTTGGCCTCGTGCCACCAGGACCACCGGAATCTTGCCGGCCACCTTCGCGACCACCTCGTCGGCGACGGTGCCGGTGGTGATCACCATGCCGTCGACCTTGGTGGCGAGGTCGAGCACGCGGGTGGCGGGGTCTTCGACGTGGTCGGTCGACAGCACGGTCACGGTCTGTCCGAACTCGTCGCTGGTCGACTCGAAGCCGATCGACAGATCGCTGAAGTAGGTGCCGGCGAACGAGGGCATCACCAGCGCGTGGGTCTCGAGCTTGAGGCCGACGGCTCGTCCGGTGCGCAGGTTGACGTACCCCAGTTCGGTGACCGCGTCGAGCACCTTCTGGCGGGTCTCGGGGGTCACCGGCACGGTGCCCTGGAGCACCCTGGACACGGTCGCGATCGACACGCCGGCGCGCTGGGCCACCGTGTAGACGGTGACGGGGGAGTGCGCGGGCGGTGTCGACATGTGCCCAGCATAGGGACGGCCAACACCGGTCGAGACCCCTCCTCAGCCGGCGGCCTCCGCGAACGGGTTCGGGATCGCCTCCAGCAGCGTGCGGGTGTACTCGTCCGACGGGTTGCGAATCACGTCGATCGCCTTGCCCTTCTCGACCACCTGACCACCGTTGAGCACGATCACCTCATCGGCCAACATGCGCGCCGACAGCAGGTCGTGGGTGATGTAGAGAATGCCCACGTCGGAGTCCTGCACCAGCTTGTGCAGCAGCTCCAGGATCTCGGCGCGGATCGACACGTCGAGGCTCGAGATCGGCTCGTCGGCGATCACCAGCTCGGGGTTGGCCGCCAGCGCCCGCGCGATCACCACGCGCTGCCGCTGACCACCCGACAACTCGTACCCGTAGCGCCCCCGGTAGCGTCCCGGCGGGGTGAGCGCCACCCGCTCGAGCAGCGAGTCGATCTCGGTCTTCAGCTCGGCACCCTGCAGCTTGCGATGGTTCTTCAACGGACGAGACAGGATGTACTGCAGCGTCTTGTTGGGGTTCAGCGACGAGTACGGGTCCTGGAAAACCATCTGCACCAGCTTGCGGTACCGGCGCAGCCCCGACCCCGACAGCTTCGAGACCTCGATGGGTCCCTCGGAGGAGTGGAAGACGATCTCGCCCTCGGTGGGCTTCTCGACACCGGTGATCAACTTGGCCAGCGTCGACTTGCCCGATCCCGACTGGCCCACCAGCGCGGTGACCATGCCGCGACGCAGCTCGAAGCTGGCATCGCTGACCGCCGTCACCTCGTGCGTCGAGAACCCGACGCGGCTGGTGTAGACCTTCGAGACGTTCTTGACCTCGAGGAAGACGTCGCTCGCCAGGGCCTCGTCGGTCTCCTCCACCGTCTTCACGAACTCCGGGCCGGCGAACGTGCGGGTGCGCGGCGGCAGCCCCGGCGTGTCGGGTGCGCTCTCCTGCAACTGCGTCACATGACAGGCCGCCCGCGGGGCGGGCGCCCGTCCGATCTGCAACAGTTCGGGCTCGTCGGTGAGGCACAGGTCGATGCGCTCGGGGCAGCGGGGCGCGAACCGGCAGCCCACCAGTGCCTTGGTGAGATCCGGCGGACGACCCGGCACGTAGGTGATGCGCACCGTCTCGTCGCGGGGGTCGCCGTACGAGCCCAGCAGACCCTTCGTGTAGGGGTGGAGCGGGTTCTTCAGCAGATCGCCGGTCTCGTGCTCCTCGACGATCTTGCCGGCGTACATCACCAGAATGCGGTCGGAGAGATCCATCACGGTGCCGATGTCGTGGCTGATGAACAGCACGGCGAACTTCTGCTCGCGCTGCAGCTTGCGAATGTTCTCCAGGATCGACCGCTGCACCACCACGTCGAGACCGGTGGTCGGCTCGTCCAACAGCACGAACTTCGGGTCGTTGACCAGCGCCAACGCCAGGTTGACGCGCTGCTTCATGCCGCCCGAGAGCTCGTGCGGGTAGGCGCGGATGTACTTGTGGTCAATCATCACCAGGTCGAACAGTTCCCGGATGCGGTCGACGACCGCGTCGCCGCGCAGGGAGCTGTGCAGCTCGATGGCGTCGCGGAACTGCGGCTCGATGCGCACCACCGGGTTGAGCGCGTTCATCGAGCTCTGGAACACCGTCGAGATGTCGCGCCACCGGTAGGGACGAAGCTGTTCCGGCGACATGGTGGTGATGTCCATGCCGTCGAAGCGCACCGATCCGCCGGCGATCCGGCCGGGTCGTTCGGTGAGCCGCAGCACGGCATTGGCCAGCGTCGACTTGCCCGACCCTGACTCCCCGATCAGGCCGACGAACTCGCCCTCCTCGATCGAGAAGCTGACCCCGTCGACGGCGTTGAGGGGGGCGTGCAGTTTGGGGGTGTACCGGACGATCAGGTCGTCCACCTCGAGCATGGCCATGTCAGGCGTCCTCTCGCAGATGCGGATTCGAGATCAGGTCGATGCCGAAGTTGACCAGCGTCAGCGCGAAGATCAACCCGCTGAGCACCAGACCGGGCACGAGCAGCCAGATCCACAGGCCCTGGGCGAGAGCGCCCTGCAGTTGGGCCTGGTAGAGCATGGTGCCCCACGAGATCGACTCGGTGTTGCCCAGGCCGAGGAACGACAGGCCGGCCTCGGCGCCGATGGCCCCGTTGGCGGCGCCGAAGAAGCCGGCGGCCACCAGTGAGGTCATCTGCGGCAGGATCTCGCGGAAGACGATCGTGCCCGTGCCGTCGCCGGCGAACTTGGCGGCGGTCACCCAGTCGCGGTTGCGCAGGGTGATGATCTGGGCGCGCTTGGCGCGGGCGGCACCGGCCCAGCTGATGATGCCGATGATGAAGATGGTGAACCAGATGCTGCGCACCTCGGAATAGGCCATCAACGTGATGATCAGAGGCAACACCGGCACCACCAAGGCCACGTTGGTGACGAACGACAGCACGTCGTCGACCCAGGTGCCCTCGAGGTAGCCCGAGATCAGGCCGATCACCAGGGCGATGGCCGTCGCGAACAGGCCGCCGAACAGGCCGACCACCAACGACACCCGGGTGCCGTAGATCAGCTGGCTGAAGATGTCGGCGCCCTGGGTGGTGGTGCCCATCCAGTGGGCCCCGCTGGGCGGTTCGACGGGGTTGAAGGTGGTGTCGGCGGCGTCGTAGGGGGCGAGCAGCGGTGCGAACAGCGCCACCAAGATGTAGACCGCCAGGATGATGATGCCGACGCGTGCCTTCTTGGACGACCAGATCACCTGGTACCAGGTGGGGCCCGAGGTCTCGGTGTCGTCGGCGAGGGCGAGGTCGGCCTCGGCGGTCTGCTCGAGCAGTGAGGTGGCGGAATCCGCCGTGGGCTGGGTGGGGCTGGTCATGCGCTGGCCTTTCGAGCGCGGGGATCGAGGATGCCGTAGGTGAGGTCGGCGATCAGGTTGGCGACCAGGGTCGCGGTGATCGTCAACAACAGCAGCGCCTGCAGCAGGGGATAGTCCTTGGCCGTCGCGGCCTGGCCCATCAGTCGGCCCATGCCTGGGTAGTCGAAGGTCTGCTCGACGAGGATCTGGCCACCCAGAATGCCGCCGACGGCCATGGCCAGGCCGGTGATCGACGGCAGCAGCGCGTTGCGAGCCGCGTACCGGATGGCGATCTGGTTGTCGGGCACGCCCTTCGCGCGGGCGAGCCTGATGTAGTCCTCACCGAGGTTCATGATCATGGTGCCGCGCATCTGCATGATCCAGCCGATGGGGCCGAGGATCAGCAGCACGACCGCCGGCAGCACCGAGTGGGTGACGGCCTCCTTGACGAACGCCCAGTTGGGCCCGGGCGTCGACTCGTCGTAGCCGCCCGAGGTGGGGAACCAGCCGAGGATGTAGCCGAAGACGAACAGCAGCAGCAGCGCCAGCCAGAACGACTGCAGCGTTCCCAGGAAGGTCGACCCCAGGGTGGTGAACGAGTCGAACAGGGAGTTGCGCTTCCAGGCGGCGAAGGCGCCCAGCACGGTGCCCAGCAGGAAGCTGATCACCAGCGTCACCCCGACCAGGATCAACGTCCATGGCAGGGCCTTGGAGATCACCTCGGTGGCCGGGGTCGGGAAGTAGGTGTACGAGACCCCGAAGTCGCCGCGCAGCAGCTGCTTGAGGTAGGCGAGGTATTGCTGGAACAGGTTGCCGTCGGGGGCCCCGAGCATGGCGCGCATGGCTGCCACCTTGGCCGGGTCGAGCTCGGCATCCTTGCCGGCCAACTTCTTGACCATCATCTCGGCCGGGTCACCCGGTTGCAGGCGAGGGATCAGGAAGTTGAGGGTGACAGCCGCCCACAGGGTGAGGAAGAAGTAGCCCAAGCGGCGAAGGAAGTAGCGCACCAGCGCCCCCTTTCACGTGGTTCACGCCCGCGTCGGTGCGGGAGTGGGATGGGCGGCCGGTCGTCCGTTCGGGAAACCGTCACGGACGACCGACCGCCCCGCGCATCACTTCGCGCTCTTGAGGTGGGTCATGATCAACAGCATGTCGCTGTTGGTCGCGTAGGGGTCCTGCTCCGAGGGCCAACCCACGGCCTTGTCGGTGCGGTAGATCATGCGGGCCGGTGCGTAGAACAGCGGCGTCACCGGGTACTGGGTCATCATGATGTCGACCAGCTCACCCACGAGCTTCTTCTGCTCGGCGGGATCGGTGGCACCCGACAACTGCTTGACGATCTCGTCGGTCTTGGGATCGTTCCAGCGCTCGACGTTGGAGAAGACGGTGGTCTTCGTCGGGATCTGGTCACTGGCCAGCTTCGAGCCCAGGTTGCGGGCCACCTCGCAGGCACCGTTGAGGTACTCCAGCATCATGTCGAAGTCGCCCTGCTTCTTCTTCAGGTCGACCGCGTCGGGCGGGGAGGTCACCACCTTGGCGTTGAGCTTCATCTCCTTCAGGTCGCGGACGATGACGTCTGCCGCGGCCTGGTAGTCGATCCAGCCGGCCTGCACCGAGAACTCGATGGCGAGCGGCTTGCCATCCTTGTTGGTACGGAAGCCGTCACTGCCGACCTTGTAGCCGGCGGCGTCGAGCATCTCGTTGGCCTTGGCCTTGTCGTAGGCGAGCACCGTCTCCTTGCCCTTGAGGGCATCGGGCATCAGGTTCTCGGCGTAGGGCAGCTTCAGGCCGGTCTGGCTGGCCGGCTTCATCACCGAGTAGGTGGCCTTGGCCGACATCTGGTCCTTGTCGAGGCCCTGCGAGTAGGCCTCGCGGAACTTGGCGTCGTTGAACGGCGCCTTCTCGATGTTGGGGGTCAGCACCGTCGAACCCGCCGGCGCGTACCAGAAGTGGTTCAGGTTGGGGTTCTTGTCCTGGAAGGACACCTTGGGGTTGGGGATCTCGCCCCAGTAGGCGTCGAGCTGGCCGGCGGTCAGCTTCAGCGCGGCGTTGGTGGCGTCGTAGTTGCCCTCCAGCACCAGGTTCTTCACCTTGACCTTGTCGGCCTGCCAGTAGTCGTCGCGGCGCTCGAGCACCAGCTTTCGTCCGTTGTAGGACTTGACCGCGAACGGGCCGGTGCCCACGGGCTTCTTCTCGACGTACTTGCTGGGGTCGCCGACCTTCTCCCAGACGTGCTTGGGGATGATCTTGGTGGTGATCAGCGAGTCGAACTTGGCCGCGGCGTTGCCCGAGAACTTGATGGTGACGGTGTTGCCCTCGGCGGTGACGGTGTCGGCGTGGGCGCCGAAGGTGTCGTTCCACAGGCCGATGTCGTCGATGGCCGGGTACTGCTTGCGCAGGTTGAGGGAGAAGGCGACATCGTCGGCCGTCAGCGGCTGCCCGTCGGACCACTTCACTCCTTCACGGATGGTGAAGTGGATCTGGGAGGCGGAGTCCCACTTGTACTCGGTGGCCAGCCAGGGCACGACCTCGCAGTTCACCGAGCTGCGGATCATCAGCGGCTCGTAGAAGTAGTTCTTCGAGGTGGTGTTGGGCGCCCAAGGGTTGTAGTTCTCGATGCCCGCGACGTTGTCGGCCACCTCGGCGGGCAGCGTGAGCGTCTCGATCATCTTGTCGGTGCCGGCGGAGTTCACCGGTCCGGTCGTGTTGCCGGGGTCGTTCTGCGTCGTCTTGACCTGGCCCGAGCACCCCGCGACAGCGAGGCTCGTCGTGACCATGACCGACAACGCAGCTAGAACTGACCGTGACTTCATTGTGGGTCTCCTAGGTGGTCGGTGTGGTCAGCTAAGCATGAACCGAGCCCCTTCGACAGGGTGCGAGAAGATGAATGCGGCTTTCACCCGTGGCATGAAAGAACTTTCATGAAAGGTCACGTTTTGTGATCGAAGCATCGGGATTGTTTCCTTGACTTTCATGCCAGAAGCGCTTGCGACAAGGGACGATGGTGGGTAGACAACAGAAGGTGACTACCAAGACACGCGGCAAGGAAGCCGCCGAGACCGCGTCGGCCGAGGCTGTGTTGCAGAGCGCTGACATGAGGGCAGCATTCACCAGCTCGGGTGGTTTGCGTCGATTCGACGTGGCCGGCCTGAGCCTCGTGCAACAACCCGCGTCGGAGCTGGAATCGGGGCTGGCCGGCCTGTGGTTGCAGCAGGGCGAGGAGTGCGTGCCCCTGCTGGGCGCGGGGTCGTCCGGCGTGCTGCACACCACCGACGGACACCCCTGGGTCGGGGGCACGGCAGGGTTCACCGGCACCGGCGATGGTGTGCACTCCGGTGTGCACGCGCGTGTGCACTATCGGGTCGACCTCGACTTCGCGCCCGACGTGCTGGCGTGGGTCTGGCGGGTGCACCTGAGCCCGGACGAGACGCAGGGCGGGCCCGCGGCCCCGATGCAGGTGCGACTGGTGCACACCCAGGATGTGGGCCTGGCCCCCTACGGTGCCGTGCGCACGAACGAGTACTACGTCAGCCAGTACCTCGACCTCACGCCGGTCGAGCTGCCCGAGCACGGCATCGCGCTCGCGGTGCGTCAGAACATGCCCGGTGCCACCGCGCCGTGGGCGATGATCGGCTCGCTGGGCGTCGGTGAACAGTGGTCGACGGACGCCCGCCAGCTCACCCGCACCGTCGACGGACGGGCGCGCCTCGTCCCGGGGGAGGGGTTGCCCTCGAGCCGGCTGCAGGGTGAGCACACCCTCGTCGGGATCGCGTCGGCCCCGCTCGAGCTGGTTCCGGGATCGGTGACCACCGGCGGATTCTTCGGAGTGCTGGTGCCCGACCACCAGGCGGCGACCAGCCCCGCCGACCGGTCATTGGCCGATGCGGCCTTCCTGTTCGCGGAGTCCCTGCCCGCGCCGGCGAGCCTGGGCGGCGACCACGCGACGATCGTGGCCGGCAGTGTCTTTGACCGGGGGGTGCTGGTCGGCGACGACCTTGCTCCCGAGGCGGTCGAGCGCCTGTTCGGGGCGGAGCGCTCGCTGGTCGAGACCGGCCCCGACGGCGACCTCTGGTCGTTCACCATCGGCCGCGGCGCCGAGGCCGAGACCGTCACCCTGGCCGCCAAGGAGCGTGCCGTGCTGCGCCCCCACGGGCACATGCTGCGCACCGGCAGCGCGGTCGCCCCCGACACCGACCTGCTCACCTCGACCATCTGGATGGCGGGAGTCTTCGCCTCCCAGGTCTCGCAGGGGCACGTCAACCGCGGGGTGGCGATCTCGGCGCGGCGCACCTATCTGGGGTTGATGCAGGCCCACGGGCTGAGGATCTTCGTCGACCGGGGCCGGTCCGAAGGCGAGGGGGACGGGCTCCAGCTGCTGGGCGAGCCGAGCGCGTGGGCCCTTCGTCCCGACCGCGCCCGCTGGCTCTACGTGACCGGCGAGGGCACCATCGAGGTGACCGCCACCGCTCCCACCGACCGCAACGACCTGCTGTTCTCGGTGCGCTCCACCGGCGGACGAGTGGCCCGGGTGCTCGTCGCCGCCCACGTGGCGCTCGGGGACGACCTCGGCCAGACCCCCGCCGCCCTCGACCTGGAGGTCGACGGCAACCGCGCCTCCGTGGCCCTCGCCGATGAGCCCGACCGCGGACGCCTCACGACCCAGTGGCAGGTGGTGTCGGGTGATGCCCCCACCTTCGGTGGCGACGAGCTGCTGTTCGACGACGGCGCCGGCCGCGGTGAGCCCTGGTTCGTGGCCGACCTCGCCGACGTCGAGGAGTTCACGTTCTCGCTCACCCTCGACGTGGTGCCCGAGGAACTGGCCGAACGGGCCGAGCACACGCTGCCCGAGCTGTGGCAGACCATCTCGGCACGCCTGGGGCTGTCGTTGGACGAGGCATCCGGTGACGCGGGCGATGGTGACCCGGGCGATGATGATGCGGGCGGCGGCCACAGCGAGGTCGAGGTGCTCGACGGCACCCTGCGCTGGTTCGCCCACAACGCGCTGATCCACCACCTCAGCCCGCGCGGGCTCGAGCAGTTCTCCGGCGGTGGCTGGGGCACCCGCGACGTCAGTCAGGGGCCCGTCGGTCTGTTGACCGCGTTGGCGGCGGACGACGCGCAGCGCGCCACCCTGCTCGAACTGTTCCGCGCGCAGAACGAGCGTGGTGACTGGCCGCAGGCCTTCGACTTCCTGCCCCCGTCGGGGCGGTGGGCCCAGTTCGAGAGCCACGGCGACGTGGTCTTCTGGCCGGTGCTGGCCGCGGGGGAGTACCTGCAGCTGACCGGCGACGCCGGCTTCCTCGACGAGGGCGTCGCGTTCTCGGGGGAGTCCGGGCCCACGGACGATCGTCCGATGGTCGACCACCTGCGGCAGGCGGTGGCCTACATCGTGGCCGCGATGGTGCCCGGATCACCGTTGCCCGCCTACGGGCACGGCGACTGGAACGACTCGCTGCAGCCGGCCGACCCTGCCCTCGCGCACCAGATGGCCTCGACCTGGACGGCCACCCTGCAGGTGCACGCCCTGCGGCAGCTGGCCGGCGGCCTGCGTGCCGTGGGCCGCGAGCCCGAGCTGGCCGAGCGCGCGGCGGGCATCGCCGACGACACCGAGGCGGCCCTGCACGAGGTGCTGCTGGTCGACGGTGAGCTGGCTGGCTACGGCGTCTTCGGCCCCGAGGGGCACACCCCCGGCGGCGAGGTCGAACTGCTGGTGCACCCCCGCGACACCCGCACCGGGCTCACGCACGGGGTGCTGCCGTGGATCCATGCCATCTCGGCGCAGCAGCTCGACCGCGAGCAGGCCAACCACCACCTCGACCTGATTGCCGAGCATCTGCTGGGTCCCGACGGGGCCCGCCTGTTCGATCGTCCGGCCCAGTATCGCGGGGGGCCCATGGAGGTCTTCCAGCGGGCCGAGGGAGCCACCTTCTGGGGGCGTGAGATCGGGCTGATGTACACCCACGCTCACCTGCGCTACGCCGAGGCGCTCGCCGCCGTCGGACGAGCCGAGGAGTGCTGGCGGGCCATGTTGCTGGTCTGCCCGACCCTGCTCACCAGCCGGCTGCCGCAGGCTCGTCCGCGGCAGACGACCTGCTACTACTCGAGCTCCGACGCCGTCTTCGCCGACCGCTACGAGGCCGAGGAACGCTACCCCGCGCTGATGGCCGGCGAGGTCGACCTCGAGGGCGGCTGGCGCATCTACTCCTCGGGGCCGGGGCTGTTCCTGCGGCTGGTCACCGAGACCCTGCTGGGCGTCACTCGGCGCGCCGACCGGGTCGAACTCGACCCCGTGCTGCCGCCGTGGGTGGACGGCCTGACCGCCCGTGTGCCGGTGCCCGACGGGCACGTCACCGTCACCTACCGGGTGTCCGGCAGCGGGGCTGGCGTGCGCTCGGTGTCGGTCGACGGCCGGGCGATCGAGGGTGAACCGCTGGCCAACCTGTATCGCGCTCCCGGGGTGTCGATCGATGCCTCGTTGGTCACCGACGGGGCCCACCTCGAGATCGAGGTCGGCGCATGACCTCGGTCGAGGTCAGCGGACGTCAACTGCTCATCGACGGCCACCCGCGGGTGGTGGTGGCGGGTGAGATCCACTACTTCCGGGTTCCCCGTGACGAGTGGGAGCAGCGCCTCGACCTGCTGGTCGAGGCCGGCTGCAACACGGTGGCCAGCTACATTCCGTGGCTGGTGCACGAGCTCGCCGACGGATCGATCGACGTCGCCGGCGACAGCGACCCGCAGCTCGACCTGGGGGCGTTCATCGACCTGTGCGCCGAGCGGGGGCTGTGGTTCATCGCGCGCCCCGGTCCCTTCCAGATGGCCGAGCTGAAGAACGAGGGGCTGCCCTACCGCGTCTACCGCGAGCACCCCGAGATCGTGCCCGTGGGGTGGGACGGTGAGCCCTGCCCGAGTGCGACCGTCGACTACCTGGCGCCGGCCTTCCTGACCGAGACCAGGCGGTGGTACGAGGCGGTGATGCCGGTGCTGGTCGAGCGCCTGGCGACGGCCGGTGGCCCCGGCGCCGGTGGACCCGTCATCGCCGTGCAGCTCGACAACGAGATCGGCATGCTCGCCTGGGTCACCAACAGCCCCGACCTCACCGATCACCTGCTCGACGACCTGCGCTCTTGGGTGAAGGCCAAGCACGGTGACCGGGTGGGCGAGCTCTACCCGGCCACGTCGGACGCCGACGCGTGGGCCAGGGCCGTCCGTTCCCCCGACGAGGCGTGGGCGGGTCAGCTGCGAGTCGACCTCACCGAGTTCATGCGCGGACGATTCGCCCGCTACGTCGATGCCCTGCGCTCGATGGCCGAGCAGCTGGGGGTGCGCGGGGTGCCCTTCCTGATCAACATCCACGGCACCTCGGGCGGCTCGGGTGAACCCTTCCCGATCGGCATCTCGCAGCTGGTCGAGACCTACGGGCGTCGTCCGGGCTACCTGTCGGGATCCGACCACTACGTGGGCGACCTGACGCTCAACACCACCCCCGACCTGTACGTGATCAACGCCTTCCAGGCGGCCGTCCACGACGCCGACCAGCCGATCACCTCGCTGGAGTTCGAGGCGGGCACCGGAGACTACGGCGGCGGCATCGACCAGCAGTACGACCCGCACACGGTCGAGCTGAAGACGCGGCTGTTCCTCGCCCAGGGCAACCGGATGATCAACTACTACCTTCTCGCGGGCGGGTTCAATCCCCCGCTGCACGCGCCCGTGGACGACGGCAACGACCGGATCGCCTTCACCGGCGCACGGCACGGCTTCGCCGCTCCGATCACACCCGAGGGCGAACGGGGGCCGACGTTCGCGCCGACCGCGCGGGCGGCCGCCACGGCCCGGGTGCTGGAGCCATGGCTGGCCACCTCGTCCGAGGAACTGGACGATCTGTCGCTCGCGTTCGTGCTCGACTCCTACGCCACGGAGTACGCCCACCCGTCGTCGGCGGTGATGCAACGCGTGACCGACGACCTGCGGCGGTGGCGCGGTGCCGGGCCGCGGCGGGCGCTGGCGCGGCCGGCGATGATGCGCGGGCAGCGCTTCGACGCCGTCGACGTGCAGCACGACCGGGCCCGCGAGGTCGACGGACGGCCCGTGACGGTGATGTGCGCCGTCTCCCAGCATCTGTCGGAGGCGACGCAGCGGTGGCTGGTCGACCACTGCGAGCGCGGTGGCTCGTTGCTGCTGGTCGGACGAGTGCCCGAGTTCGACCTGGCCGGGCGCGAGTGCCGGGTGCTGGCTGACGCCCTGGGCGTGGTGCCGGGTGAGCCGGTCAGCGACGGCCCGCACACCTACCCGAGCGTGGTCTCGCACGGCTGGGCCGCACCGGAGGCCGAGGTGCGCGTCGGGTGGGCCCAGCCGCTGCAGGTGATCCGCGGTGAGGTGCTGCTCACCCTCGCCGGGAGCGGGCCCGAGCGCTGCTGTGGGCTCGACGTCGAGCTCGGTCGCGGGCGGGTGGTGCTGTTCACCGCCGAGTTGCCGGGGCTGCCGTCCTGGTTCGGACGAGCCCTCGACCGCCTCGGAGTGTCGCGGGGGCTGCGGCTGTCGTCTGAGTTCCCCGGGCTGTTCGGCACCACGACGGTCTCCGAGCCCGGCGAGTCGCGGCTGCTGCACCTGTGGAACATCTCCGGCTACGAGATGACCGGCGAGGCGCTGGTCGACGGCGAGCCGGTGGTGGGCGAGGGGCTCAGGCTGATGCCCTACACCGGCTGGATGCTGCCGCTGGGGCTGGAGCTGTCGCCCGTCAGTGCCCCGGGGGTGCGGCTGTGGGCCAACGCCGAGCTGGTCGGCCACACGTCGGGGCCGGACGGGTTGACGCTCGAGTTCGGTGCGCCGCTGACCTCGGCGACCCATCCCGGTCTGTGGGTGCGCGTCGAGGGGGCGCCGGTGACCGTCGACGAGGACCGGTGCCGGGCCGTCATCGCCGGCTGACGGGCTCAGAGGCTCGACGATCATCGGTCGAGGACTGATACCGGCGCCACGGTCATCGGCACGCGGGCCCGGTCATGACACACTGCTCGGGTGTCTGGGCAGTCGATCACCGCAGTCGACCATCGCCCCGCGCGGCGCGGACTCTGGTGGGCCCTCGGCCCGGCCTTCGTGGCCGCCATCGCCTACGTCGACCCCGGCAACGTCGCCGCGAACCTGACCGCCGGAGCGACCCACGGGCACCTGCTGCTGTGGGTGCTCGTCGCCGCCAATCTGATGGCGGTGCTGGTGCAGTACTTGTCGGCGAAACTCGGCCTGGTCACCGGTGACACCCTGCCGGGCCTGATCGGGTCGCGGCTGCGCCGCCCGGGTCGCCTGGCCTTCTGGGGTCAGGCCGAACTGGTGGCGGCCGCCACCGATCTGGCCGAGGTGGTGGGTGGGGCGATCGCCCTGCGGATTCTGTTCGGTCTGCCGCTGGTGGTCGGTGGGGTGATCGTCGGGGCCGTCTCGATGGGGCTCTTGCTGGTGCAGTCGCGCGGACAGCGGCGCTTCGAATACGTGGTGGCGGCCCTGCTGGCCGTCATCGGGCTCGGGTTCGTGGCTGGGCTGTTCGTCACCGACGTCGACTGGCGATCGGCCGGGGCGGGGCTGGTGCCGCGGTTCGACGGGTCCGAGTCGGTGCTGCTCGCCGCCAGCATGCTCGGTGCCACCGTGATGCCGCACGCGATCTACCTGCACTCGGGGCTCACCCGCGACCACTTCGTGCGGGACGGATTCACCCAGCCCACCGGGGACGAGGTTCCCCGCCTGCTGCGCGCGACCCGCATCGACGTGGTGGCGGCGCTCGTCGTGGCGGGCAGCATCAACCTGGCCATGCTGGTGCTGGCCGCCAACAGCCTGCAGGGCGTCAGCGGCACCGACACCATCGAGGGAGCTCACGCCGCCATCGCGGCATCCCTCGGACCGGCCGTGGCGTTGCTGTTCGGCATTGGTCTGCTGGCCTCGGGGCTGGCCTCGACCTCCGTCGGCTCCTACGCCGGGGCGACCATCATGGCGGGACTGCTACGCGTGCGGGTGCCGCTGGTGTGGCGTCGGCTGGTCACGCTGCTGCCGGCCTTGGCCGTGTTGGCCTCGGGCTTCGACCCCACCCGGGCGCTGGTGCTCAGTCAGGTGGTGCTGAGCCTCGGGATTCCGTTCGCCCTCGTGCCGCTGGTGCGCCTCACCGGAGATCGGGCGTTGATGGGCGCGCACGCCAACGCTCGTCCGACCACGGTGCTCGCCTGGGTGGTGACGGCGGCGATCGTCGGGTTGAACCTCGCGTTGCTCGGGCTCACCCTGCTCGAGTTCACCCGGGCGGGCTGAGCGCGCGGCGCACGTCGGCGCGGTGGGCGTGGATGGTCAGCCAGAGCAGTGAACCCACGCTGACCACGCCGATGAGCACGTGCAGCATGAGGCTCGAACTGGCGTCCCACAGGGTGTGCAGCACGATCGCCGCGAGGTGGACAAGCACCAGGCGCAGCACCGGCCAGACGCGGCTGCGCCCGTCTGCCTTCGCCTCGGCCACCGCCCACAGGGCGGCGCAGATCGCGCCCGTCCAGGCGACGTGGCCGGCCGGCACGAGGATGCCCCGCAGGATCAGGGTTGAGTCGAGGGCCGCCAACCCACCCGGCTGACCCGAGGAGTTCTTCTCGAGCAGCGCGTTGAACCCGTAACCCATGGTCTCGAGCACCGCGAATCCCGTGGCGGCGGCGATGCCGACGACGACCCCACCCGCCCCGGGTGCGGACGATGCCCACGGCGGCGAGCAGTACGAGCGGCACCACCAGCTTGGCCGATTCCTCGATCAGACCCACGAGCAGGATGGACGCCTGGCCGAGGAGTGAGCCGGCGATGGATTCGGCGATGCCCGCCAGCGTGATGCCCACCAGCCCGCCGATGGCCGCGGTCACCAGCACCAGGGTGCCGGGAACCATCGGCCCGACGCGGGAGGTCTGGGCGAAGAGCAGCACCGCGATGGGCACGGTGGCCGCGCCGACCAGCAGCACGGTCGGCAGCATCGTCGAATTGCCGGTGAGCAGCATCACCACGAAGGTGACCACGTAGGCGACGACCCCGACGCCGAGGGCGAGCAGCCACGTCAGTCGTCGTGGGTGGGTGGACGAGGTGGTGTCGACACGTCGCTCGTTCCTCGCTCCTACTCGACCAGCGGTGTCCCCCGGTGGCTCAGTCATCCTCGTCACCCGACAGCGCCCTCGCCACCACGATCGCCGACGCTGCCGCCCATGCCTGCGGACGACAGCTCGCCGGGTAGGGGTGCGGCGGGAAGACCTCGTCCGCCGGCTGACCCCCGTACAACTCGGGCATCCGGAACTCGAACCCCTCGGCCGCCCGCAGCAGCTGCTCCGCGACCTCGGCGGCCTCGTCAGTGAAGCCCTCGCGCAGCATGCCGTCGATGATCACGGCAGTGTCGTGCGTCCACACCGAACCGACGTGGTACCCCAGCGGCCAGTACCCGGCGTTGGTCGTCGACAGCGTGCGAATGCCGTAGCCGGACGACATCGACTCGTGCATCAACCTCATCACCACGGTGCGGGCCTCGTCGGCGGTCAGCAGGCCCGTGCCGAGCAGATGCCCCATGTTCGAGGCCACCCCGTCGACGGGGCGCTTGTCGGCATCCAGCGCCAGCGCCGGGTAGGCGCCCAGGTCGTCCGAGACCCAGAACTGTCGGCGGAAGCGGGCGTTGAGGGCCTCGGCCCACTCCCGCCATTCGGCGGCGGCACCGTCGTCCCCCCAGGTCTCGAGCAGTCCGGCGGCACCGAGGGCGGCCGCGTGCGCGTAGCCCTGCACCTCGCACAGGGCGATCGGCGAGGTGGCCTGCGAGCCGTCGGCCCAGCGGATCGAGTCCCCGGAGTCCTTCCACCCCTGATTGGCCAGGCCATGCCCCGACTCGTCGCGGTACTCGAGGAACCCGTCGCCATCGGCGTCGGCGTGGTCGCGCAGCCACCCCAGGGCCCGTCGCAGCGCAGGCTCGAACTCGCGCACGTCCTCCCCGGTGGCGGCCAGATCGACCAGCAGCAGGATCCACAACGGCGTCGCGTCGATGGTGCCGAAGTACTCCGGCGGCAGGCTGACGTGCCCCCCCGTCTCGGCGTGCGACTCCGATCCCAGGTTCAGGGTCACCCGGCGCACCTCGTGCAGGATCTTCCCCGGCTGCTCCGCGGTGTCGATGGTGACCGCCTTCCCCTGCCTGCGGGCCAGCACCCGCAGCGTCGTCCGGGCGATCGAAGGGTCGTGGTCGAGCACCAGCCGCGCGCTGATCAGCGAGTCTCGGCCGAACAGCGTGAAGTACCAGGGCGAACCGGCGGCGAAGAAGGGCTCATCGGCGTGGTCGGGCTCGGCCAGCCTCAGGGCATTGAGGTCGCGCAGGCTGACCGCGAGCAGGCGGTCGACCGCCGTCGGCCGCTCGGCCACGGGCACCTCCAGGGCCTCGGCCGTCGTCGCCCCGAACGGTGCACCCGCGTCGGCCAACGTCAATGTGAACGCGGCGCTGGCCTCACCCCGGGCCGGCACCACCAGCGTCGTCCGGGCCACCAGCTCCGAGCCTTCGACGCTGAATCCGCCGGTCAGCCGGGCGGTGGTCTGCTCGTCGCGCCACTGCCAGCCGAGCACACCCTCGTCCACCGACGAGATCGCGTCCGCGGCCACCGGGGCACCCGACAGCCCCTGCTTGATCTGCTCCATGGTGCTGGTGTCGGGCACGAGCCGCACCACCAGTCCCAGGGTGGTCTCGACCAGGGCGGACGACCGCACCACCACCGTCTCGGTCAGCGTGTCGGAGCTCAGCTCGCGCCGCCGCCGCAGCCACACGGCCGGGTCGACGCCGTACTCGGGGGTGCGCACCACGGCGTGGAACTCCGCGGTTGCCCCACCCGGGAGGTGGCTGGTGGTGGGCTCGAGCACCCGTTCGTCCACCTCGACGACGAGCCGCGAGACCACCCGTTCGTCCCCGATGTAGACGCCCTGGGCGCCCTCGCCGGTGAGCTGCCCGTCGCGGTGGGACCACGCCTGCAGGGGGGCGTTGAGGACGGCGGCGTCGGCGTGCAGGTACGGCTGGTTCATGGCACGAGCGTTCCACACCACCACGGCGGTTCGCAGCGATCAGAGGCGCTCCAACAGGGCGCGCGCGGCACCGTCGTCCAACACCACGTCGGTGACGGCGTGTGCCCGCAGCGCAGCCAGCAGGGGCACGGCCTTCGCGACCCCCGAGGCCACGCACAACCGCCGCGGGATGAACTGCAGTTCGGCCGGGGTCAGCCCCGAGGCGCGGCGGTTCAGCTCGACGTCGCGCCACGACCCGTCCTCCCGCAGCAGCACCGTGCAGACGTCGCCCACGACCCGGTCGGAGCGCAGGGAGTGCAGGTCGTCCTCCGACAGGTAGCCGGCCGAATAGACGTGGCTCGGCACCCCGGCGCTCATCGAGCCGACCCCGAAGACCGCCACGTCGGCGGCCCGCTGCGCCGAGCGCACGTGCTGCACCGATCGCTCACGCCACATCGCCTCGCGGGTCTCGGCGTAGTCGAAGAACGCCGGCACGGGGAACAGCACCATCTGGGAGTCCCACAGCTGGGCCATGGTCGACATGATCGAGCCCACGTAGGGAATGCCCGTGGTGAGCCCGTTGGCGCCGCCGTTGAGTTGGACGAGCGTCGTGCCCGAGTGCTCCCGCGGGTGCAGGTGCGAGACGATCGCGTTCAGCGTCGTACCCCAGGCGACGCCGATCGTGTCACCTTCGCGGACGATCTCGGTCAGCTCCCGAGCGGCGACCCTGGCTACCTTGTCGAGGCGGACGACCTCGGTCGCCTGCCCCTTCACGGGCACCACCGTGACGTTCACGCCGAACAGGGAGCGAAGCGTCGAGGCGAGCGTGCTGGTCGATTCCTCGCGCTGGCGCACGTGGATCTCGACGACCCCCGACTCCCGGGCCTGGCTCAGCAATCGCGAGATGGTCGAGCGGGAGGTGTTGAACTGGCGGGCGATCGCGTCCATGGTCTCGCCCTGCACGTAGTACAGCTGCGCCACGGCGTACAGGTCGTCCGGCAAACTCGCTCACCACCCCAAGGGAGGGTCTGCACGTTCGTGCAGGCCACTGCTGCAATCGTGCACCGGGCGGGGGACAGGGCGCAACATCTGTGGTGCAGGCAACGGGGGAGCCGGCCATGGGAGCCGATGCTCGCCCCGCATGCAGCACGACACAGCGATGTGTCGTCACACGACCGGGAGCCCGGTCGTCCGAATCAAGGGGTGCCTGTGCACCCGAAGGGAGAACTCCCGTGGGAACCATTTTCCTCTCCGAGGTCGTCGGCACGGCGATGCTGCTGCTTCTCGGTGGCGGCGTCGTCGCCAACAACATCCTTCCCCTCAACAAGGGCAAGGGAACCGGCTTCCTGATGGTCAACTTCGGCTGGGGCCTCGCGGTCTTCGCCGGTGTGCTGGTCGCCTACAAGTCGGGCGGACACCTGAACCCCGCCGTGACCCTCGGCCTGCTGGCGTCGGGCAACCACATGCCCTTCGGCACCGTGCTGACCTACCTGGCGGGTGAGTTCGTGGGCGCCTTCCTCGGTGCCGTGCTCTGCTGGCTGTGCTACAAGGAGCAGTTCGACGCCGCCGAGGATCCCGGTCTGAAGCTGGGCGTCTTCTCGACCGGCCCCGAGAGCCGCAACGCCGTGTGGAACCTGATCACCGAGATCATCGCCACCTTCGTGCTGGTCTTCGTCGTCATCGGCGCAGGCAAGTTCACCGCCGCCGGCGAGGGTGGCCCGGCCAACCTCGGCTGGCTCGGGGCGCTCGGTGTCGCCCTGCTGGTCGTCGGCATCGGCGCCTCGCTCGGTGGCCCCACCGGGTACGCCATCAACCCCGCCCGTGACCTCAGCCCCCGCATCGCTCACGCGATCCTGCCCATCAAGGGCAAGGGCAGTTCAGACTGGGGTTACGCCTGGGTGCCGGTCGTGGGCCCGATCATCGGCGGTCTGATCGCCGGTGGCCTCAGCCACGTGCTGCTCCCCTGAGCTCGTCCGCACTGTCAACCAACGCACTCAAAGAAGAGGAATCCGTATCCATGAGCGACACCAAGTACATCCTGGCCATCGATCAGGGCACCACCAGCTCGCGAGCCATCGTCTTCGACCACTCCGGCCAGATCGTGGCGACCGGGCAGAAGGAGCACGAGCAGATCTTCCCCCGTGCCGGCTGGGTCGAGCACAACCCCAAGGAGATCTGGGACAACGTGCGCGAGGTCGTGGGCATGGCCCTGTCGAAGGCCTCGGTGAACCACCAGCAGATCGCTGCCGTGGGCATCACCAACCAGCGCGAGACCACCGTGGTGTGGAACAAGGAGACCGGTGAGCCGGTCTACAACGCCATCGTCTGGCAGGACACCCGCACCCAGAAGATCGTCGAGGAACTCGGCGGCGGCAACCAGGACAAGTACCGCGACCGCGTGGGCCTGCCCCTGGCCACCTACTTCTGTGGCCCCAAGGTGAAGTGGATCCTCGACAACGTCGAGGGTGCGCGCGCCGATGCCGAGGCCGGCAAGCTCGTGATGGGCACCATCGACTCGTGGGTCGTGTGGAACATGACCGGCGGCGTCGACGGCGGCATCCACATCACCGACATCACCAACGCCTCGCGCACCATGCTGATGGACCTCAAGAGCCTCAGCTGGGACGCCGACATCTGCGCCGACATGACGATCCCGATGAGCATGCTCCCCGAGATCAAGTCCTGTTCCGAGGTCTACGGCGACGGACGACCTCAGGGTCTGCTCCCCGGCGTGCCGATCGCGGGCATCCTCGGCGACCAGCAGGCGGCCACCTTCGGCCAGGCCTGCTTCGAGAAGGGCATGGCGAAGAACACCTACGGCACCGGCTGCTTCATGATCATGAACACCGGCAAGGAGATCGTGCCGTCGACCAATGGTCTGCTGACCGTGCCCGTCTACAAGATCGGTGACGGCGAGACCGTCTACGGTCTCGAGGGCTCGATCGCCGTCACCGGTTCGCTGGTGCAGTGGCTGCGCGACAACCTGAAGATGTTCTCGTCGGCCCCCGAGATCGAGGAACTGGCGGCCACCGTCGAGGACAACGGGGGCGCCTACTTCGTGCCGGCGTTCTCGGGCCTGTTCGCCCCCTACTGGAAGTCGGACGCTCGCGGCGCGATCGTCGGTCTGACCCGCTACGTGAACCGTGGCCACATCGCCCGCGCCGTGTTGGAGGCCACCGCCTTCCAGACCCGCGAGGTGCTGGACGCCATGGAGGCCGACTCGGGTGCCAAGCTGCAGGAGCTCAAGGTTGACGGTGGCATGACCGCCAACGAGACCCTGATGCAGTTCCAGGCCGACATGGTCGGGGTGCCGGTGGTTCGTCCGGTGGTGGCCGAGACCACCGCCCTGGGCGCCGCCTACGCCGCCGGCATCGCGGTCGGCTACTGGTCGGGCGAGCAGGACGTCATCGACAACTGGGCCGAGGACAAGCGCTGGACGCCCGCGATGGACGACGAGGAGCGCGACCGCCAGTACCGCCTGTGGAAGAAGGCCGTCACCCGCACCTTCGATTGGGTCGATGACGACGTGAAGTGATCGTCGGGAACTGCACTTCCTGATCGCGATCCGTTTTGGTCTCACGGTGCGAGTTCTTGCCACCAGCTGGCAAGAACTCGCACCGTGACGCCGTTATGGAGCGGTGAGGGCGGGGTACCCCCGTGCATGAGGGCCCGTGCGTGAGGGCCGGCTCAGTGGGCCTGGGTCTCGCGGATCCCGAGGCCCGGCTTGTCGTAGTGGGCCGGGGGATTCGTCCCGAAACTGCCCAGGGACGAGCGCCGCTCGACCTCGTCGAAGGCCTGCTTCGCCTCCGCGGCCAGCTCGCCAGCATTGCGATGGGCGACCTCGGAGCGCAGGGCGGCCGTGATGCGGGCCGTGACATCGGGTGGCATGGTCAGGTCTGGCTCCTCGCGGAGCACCTCGCTGACCCAGTCAGAGGTGGCGTTCATGATTCTCCAGACAGTACGCGCCCCGGGTTCTGCGGAACCCCGGGATCGGGGAAGGACAACGGACGGTGCTGGACCGTGATGGACCAGCGGCACGTCCTGTTGGACGACGCCCGCACCCCCGTCGGTTCCCACCCCCGTCGGTTTCCATCCATGTCAGATCAGCTTCTCGTCGAGCAGGTGGTCGAAGTAGCGCTGGGCCTTGGTGTCGTACTCGGTCTCGGGGGCGAACCAACCGGTCCACGCGAACAGTGTCGAGTGCCCCCGCTCCAGGCGCGAACACGGCACCCAGATCGACTTCCCGGCGCGGGTCTGGATCGTGAAGTCCGGACGACGGCCGTTGAACTGGTAGCGCACCTTCACGACGTCGGCGGCGTCGACCTCGTGCATGCGCACATGGTTCCGCACGGCCAGGACGCGGCCCTTCGCCTGCATGAACGCTCGCGCGTCCCACCAGACCGAGGCCGCGTAGACGGCCCACACGATCACGCCGGCCAGCACCAGCCACCAGGTGTCTCGTCCGCCGATCAGGCCGATCACGGCGAAGGCGACCACGATCACCAGACCGCGGATCAGCCGCTCGCGGGGGCTCTTCAGGGGCGGCAGGGGGTCGGCCTCGAGCAATTCGGTGCGGGTGACCACCGGGGCCGGGGGCGGCGAGGGGGTGTCCTCGTCCGGCATCGCCAGGGGTTCATCCACCATGGCGCAGGTGCTCCAGCAGGGGGGCGAGCCGGGCTCGTCCGCGCGAACAACGGGACTTCACGGTGCCCACCGCGCAGCCCAGGATCGTGGCGGCCTCCTCGACGGAGTAGCCCTGCATGTCGACCAGCACCAGCGCGGCCCGTTGGTCGGCATTGATTTCGCCGAGGGCCTGGGCCACGTCGGAGGCAGTCTCCTGCTGGCTGATCTCGTCCTGCAGGTCGCCCGACTCGGCCAGCTTGAGGTCGTGGTCGGGGTTCTCGGGCATGGCCTGGGTGGCACGCACCTTGTTGCGGCGCATCCGGTCGAGGCAGGCGTTCACCACGATGCGGTGCAGCCAGGTGGTGACCGCGGCCTGACCGCGGAAGGAATCGGCCCGGCGGAACGCCGAGATCATCGCGTCCTGCAGCGCATCGGCCGCCTCGTCGGGGTTGCGCATCGTGCGCAGGGCCACGGCCCACAGCCGGTCGCGATGGCGGGTGAACAGCAACTCGAAGGCGTGCTCGTCCCCCTCGACGTGCAGGGCCAGCAGTTCGGCGTCGCTGGCGCTGTCGAGGTCGTCGTGCAGCAGGGAGGTCACGTGGTCACTTCCATCTCGGCAATGGCAGCACGGTACCGGCCCTCGTCCACCTTGGGCAGCGAGGTCAGGTACACGAGCACGAAGCGGGTGGTCACGGGCGTCGCCGGCTTCAGCGTGACCGACGTGCCGGCGGACCCGTTGTTGGCGACCTGCTTCCACCGCTCCACCGTGGTCATGTCGGGCGTGGTCACCGACGATGCGTTCCCCTGCGGCACGTACAGGGCCACCGCGGTCGGCTGCCCCTGCAGGGTGAGCTTCACGGCCCCGACGGCGACCGGCTGCCCCAGATCGACGACCAGACCGACGCCGGGCTTGAGCCCGCCCAGTTTGGGGTTGCCGCGGTAGGTGAGCGTCGTCCAGGCGGTTGACGGCTTGCCGTCCCACGCGAGGGCGATCAGGTTGGGGTTCTCCTCGGTGTTGCCGCCGTCGGCCTCGGGGTCGAAGTCGTCGACCTTGGCGATCGGCAGCTTCTGCGCGGCGGTCGGGCTGGGCGAACCCGCGGCGCCCTCGTCGCCCTTGCGTGACTGGCGCAGGCCGACGGCGACCAGGCCGACGATGGCGCTGAGCACGACCAGACCGATGAGCAGTCGCAGCCACGGGCGGTGGGGTCGCGGCCGCTGGCGCGGGTTGTCGGGCCCGTAGACCCCGTCGTGGGCCGCCATCACCACGGTGCCCCGGTCGTCAAACTCGGCGTCATCCAACCCGTCGTCGTCGTACTCGTCGTCAAACCCGGTGTCGTCGCGGTCGTCGGACCCCCACCCGGCTCCGTCCGCGCTCCGGGGGGACGAGGCCGTCGCCGGGGTGTGCGGCGGCCGCGGGCCGGTGCCGGCGATGTCGGCCACGTCGCTGAGGGTGTCGTCGATGCCGACCCGGGTCTGCGGGTGCCTGACCCGGTGCTCGAGATCGGCGGAGGCGTCCGCGGTGCCGAGCACCCGCGACAGGGCCTGGTCGATCTGGTGGGCCGACCGCAGCGGGGTGCCGCCCAGGCGCGGTCGTTCGTGCAGCACCTGGTCGCAGACCTGGTCGAGTGCCGGCGAGACGCCCGCCCGCACCTGCCGCGGCGTCAACCAGCCCTTGGTGTCGAAGGGCGCCGGACGAAGCCCCCACCAAGTGCGGTCGGTCTCGTCCATGGTGGGCCAGCGCGTCACCAGGCAGGCGTAGAGCAACTGCCCCAGCGCCCGCACATCGGCCTCCTCGCGTTCCGACCAGGCGACGTCGGGGGTCTCGTCCGGTGCGAGGGCGGCGTCGATCAGGAAGCCGACGATCTTGACGCTGCCGGTGGCGGTGACCACCACCGTGTCGGGGTTGAGGCGACGGTGGAACAGGCCGGCGGCGTGCATGGGTGTGAGGGCATCGGCGAGTTCGCGGACGACCCACCCGGCCTCGATCACGCTCAGCGGACCCTGGCGCAACACCTTCTCGAGTGACTGCCCGGGCACGTACTCGCAGACCACGTAGGTGCCGTCGTCCTCGTCGTCGGCGACGGCGTCGAGCACCCGCAGGAAGCGGGAATCCGTGGCGATGGCCGCCTTCCGGGCGGCCTCGAGCACGGCATCGCGGCGGGGGTCGTCGTCCGCGATGGAGTGCACCAGCACCGGCCGCGACAGCTTGGTGTCGAAGGCGCGCCAGGTGGCGGTGCCGCGCCGCTGCGTCAGCTGTTCCTCCAGCCGGTAGCGGTCGGCGATCAGCAGGTTGACGTGCCCCGACGGGATCAGTTCGTCGGGGTCGTCGACCACCTCGGACGACCGCCGGACGCCGTCTCCGGGAGCGCGCCTCGACGCCGTGACGGCCGCGAACACCTGGGTCGCCTCGCCGTCGTCGAAGGAGGGCGTCCAGGTCTGGGTGGCCCCCAGGTCGTCCGCCTGATCGGGTTGCTGGGTGTCGGGCTGCTGGGTGTCGGGCTGGGGCTGGGTGGGCTCGTCGGTGACGGGCTCGTCCGACGGGGGGTAGGAATCCGGGGTGTCCGACCAGGAGTCCCAGACCGGCGGCTGGTAGTCGCGTCCGCCTGATGAGTCACCCGACGGCGTGTCGCCCGTCGGCGGGACGCCCGGGGTGGCGGCGTCGTCGTCGGGGGTCATGCCCCCCAGTATGTCGGGGTGCGGTCGCGATGGGGAGTTCACGGGTGCGGGCGTGTTCCCAAGTCGTCGCGGGTGACGAAGTCGTCCCCGCCGTTCGGGGCGGTGGCGGCGGTGCCGCGTGCGGGGGCCAGGGCGCGCTCCCGACGCACCTGCCGGATGCGCAGCGCCGTCGCTGCGAGTACCACCACGCCCGAGATGACGATCACGACCCAGCCCACTCGTCCCAACGAGTTCGCGGTCAGGGTGAAACGGTGTTCCTGCCCCACGGGCACGCCGCCGGAGGTCTGCAGGGATGCCCGCACCGTCAACGCGCCGTTGGTGTGGGCGTCCACCGTGAACGTGTAGGAGCGACTGGCGTGGGGTTCGATGGTCAGCACCTCGGTGGGCGGCAGCGAGATGCGCTGAGCGTTCTCGGAGGTGAACACGACCCGCACGGCGACCGGCTGGTCGGTGTTGTTGACGACGGTGATCGGCAGCAGCGTGCGCGGTTCCGAGACCACGAAGTTCTCGGCGCTGACGATGCGCACGTCCTGCTGCGCGAGCACCGGAATGCCCGTGCGCAGGGTGTGCAGGTAGGCCAGTCGCTGCGCCGACGTGAAGGCGGACGAGCACGCCCGCGACAGGGCGACGCTGGCCTGCACGGCGCCGTCGGCACTGTTGCCGCGCAGGTCGGCCGCCTGGGTGAGCCGGCGGGTGGTGTCGTCCAACCGCACCCACCAGTCGTCGCTGGCGGCGGCGCCGGCCTGGGCCTTGGGCCACGCGATCGCGCCGGGAGACACCGTCAGCTGCGAGACCCCCACCAGCTGGGTGATCGGGGCCAACGCCTGCTGCACGGCGGTGGGCAGCTGGTCAGAAGTGGTGACGATCTCGGTCGAGGGGTCGAGCAGGAGTTCGGAGAGGGCTCGTCCGACCTGTTGGGGGGCCGAGTTGCTGGGGGCGGGCCCCGGTCCGCCGGACCCCAGACGGCTGTCGGTGCGCACCACCATCAGGTCGCCGACCTGCTGGCGGGCCGGCCCGGTGCCGGTGCGCAGCACGAGCAGGCGGGGAGCCAACGGGGTCACGTAGTCGACGAAGCTGGCGTCGACGGCGCGGGCGGGAACCACCGCCAGGGGCAGGTGGGCCAGGTCGTGGTCACCCGGCAGGGCCCGGGCGGCGCGCACCACCATGTCGGGCTGGTGTTCCTGATGTCCCAGGGCCAGATCGGGATTGCCGTAGGGCAGGCGGTACACCTCGGCGGTCGTGAGCAGGGCGTCGAAGCGCTGCAGGAACTCGCGGGCCAGCTGACTGCCGTCGGTGGTGGTGCGACCGTCGGCCAGACGGTAACCGCCGTCGGCGCTCATCGCGGTGAGTTCGTCATACAACGAGGGGTCGATCAGCACCGTCGCCCCGGTCTGGCCGGCCCGCTGGATGAGCTGCCGCAGGCGCCCCCGCAGCTCGCTGGCGAGATGGGTGTCGGTGAAGGACCCGTCCGGCAGCAACGACGGGGCCGACGACAACTCCACCAGCGAGGCGCGCTTGACCTGGGCCGGCATCGTCATGGGGGCGAAGTAGCGCGCCCGTCCGACCGTGTGGTTGGTGCCCCCCGCGGGGGTGGCGCGCACGTGCACGCCGAGCAGGCGCACGCCGCCGGTCGGGTCGTCGGGGGTGATCGTGCCCAGGTCGAGCTGGTCGACGCGGGCGCTGACGGTGAAACTGGCCTTCTCGCCCGGGGCGAAGCTGGGGTCGTCGTCGGTGGTGATGTTGAACAGGTTCTGCTCGGGCTCGGTGCCGTCGACGCCCATGCGCTCGCCGAAGGGGACGTCCCACGGGCTGGCGGCGGCGGACTGCAGCTCGGCGGTCGTGGCGATCGGGTCGCGGGAGCGCCAGAACGACACCTGCACCCCCGACATCGCCACCTTCGAGGTGTTGGTCACCTCACCGGTGATGGTGATGCGGGCCTTGGGGTCGGTGGGCACGACCTGGGGGCTGACCAGGGTGAGGGTGATGTCGACCTCGGTCGGGTCGTCCGCTCGCGCGGTCAGCGGGGTGGCGAGCACGCCGGTCAGGGCCACGAGGCAGGCAGCCAGCAGCGTCACCAGACGGCCGACGGCGCTGTTGTGGCTCCTCACCCGTTCAGCCTAGTTGCTGCTGCGACCGCCACCAGGCTCGCAGTTCCGCGGTGGCGCGCTCAACCCCCAAGGGGCCGTGCTCGACCCGCAGCTCGAGCAGGTGGCGGTAGGCCTGCCCGACGAGCGGGCCAGGCTCGAGGTCGAGCAGCTCCATGATCTGGGTGCCGTCGAGGTCGGGCCGCATCGCGTCGAGCTCCTCCTTCGAGGCCAGGTCGGCGATGCGTGCCTCCAGGTCGTCGTAGGCTCGACGCAGGCGCTGGGCCTTGCGCTGGTTGCGGGTGGTGCAGTCCGACCGGGTGAGCATGTGCAGGCGTTCGAGCTGGTCGCCGGCATCGCGCACGTAGCGGCGTACGGCCGAGTCGGTCCACCCGCCCTGCTCGGCCGACAGCCCGTCGGAGTAGCCGTGGAAGCGCAGGTGCAGTTCGACCAGGGTCGACACGGCCTTCACCTGGTCGGCGGAGAATCGCAGCGCCTTGAGTCGTTTGCGGACGAGCTTGGCGCCGACCACGTCGTGGTGGTGGAACGAGACGCGGCCATCGTTCTCGAACCGGCGGGTGGCGGGCTTGCCGATGTCGTGCAGCAGTGCGGCGAGCCGGTTGATCAGGTCGGGCTGGTGGCCGCGCTGCTGCTCGAGGTCGATGGCCTGCTGCAGCACGATCAGCGAGTGCTGGTAGACGTCCTTGTGGCGGTGGTGTTCGTCGACCTCGAGGCGCAGGGCGGGCAGCTCGGGCAGCACGTGGTCGGCGATGCCGGTGGTGCACAGCAGGTCGAGCCCGAGGGCCGGATGGTCGGTGAGCAGCAGCCGCGAGAGCTCGTCTCGCACCCGCTCGGCCGAGATGATCTCGATGCGGTCGGCCATCGCCGTCATGGCGGCGGTGACCTCGTCGGCCGGGGTGAATCCCAGCTGGCTGGCGAATCGGGCCGCGCGCATCATGCGCAGGGGGTCGTCCGAGAAGGAACGTTCGGGGGGGAACGGCGTCATCAGGCGGCGGGCCGCGAGGTCGGAGAGCCCGTCGTGCGGGTCGACGAACGCCTCCGCGGCGCGGATGGGTGAGCGGGAGACGTCGAGCGCCATCGCGTTGACGGTGAAGTCGCGGCGCACCAGGTCGTCGGCGATGGAGTCACCGAACTGCACCTCGGGCTTGCGTGAGTCCGACCGGTAGGCGTCGGCGCGGAAGGTGGTCACCTCGATCAGCCAGTGGCCCCCAGGTGCCGTCTCGTCGGCGATTCGAGCGGTGATGGTGCCGAACTCGCGCCCCACGTCCCAGACGTGGTCGGCGACCTTCTTCAACAGCTTCTCGGTCGCCGCCGGACGAGCCGAGGTGGTGAAGTCGAGGTCGTTGACCAGGTGGCCGAGCAGCACGTCGCGCACGGACCCACCGACCAGGTAGAGCTCGTGGCCGGCGGCGGCGAACAGCGCACCGAGCCGCCCGATCACCCCGGTGCGGGCGATCAGGTCGTCGATGGCGCCCTGCTGGTCGGGTGCGAGCGAGGTGTGGGACACGGGGGACGATTCTAGTCCGGGGGGCCCGTGGCACGAGAATGGGCGCATGCGCGTGGTGGTGGCGGTCGACAAGTTCAAGGGATCCCTGACCGGGGTCGAGGCCAATGAGGCGGTGGCTCGCGGGGTTCTCGGGGTGCTCCCGGACGCCGAGGTGGTGCAGCTGCCGGTGGCCGACGGCGGCGACGGCACCCTCGACGCGGCCCGGGCGGCCGGTTTCACGTGGAACCCGGTGACCTGCACGGGGCCGACGGGGGAACCGGTCGAATCGGGGTTCTGCCGGCGTGATGTCGCTTTGGGCCAGGGGGGTGCCGCGGGGCAGGGCGGTGCGGTGGCGGTGGTGGAACTGGCCGACGCGTGTGGGCTGCTACGGCTGCCGGCCGCCCGTGGTGGTGGGGACGCAGGGGACGCTGACGGGGCGGGCCTGCCGGGCATGACCGCGTCGAGCCGCGGGCTGGGTGAGGTGATGGCGGCGGCACTCGATGCCGGCTGCACCGAGCTGGTGGTGGGTCTGGGGGGTTCGGCCTCGACCGACGGCGGCGCCGGACTGCTGCAGGCTCTGGGGGTGCGTCTCACGGACGAATCCGGAGCCGAGGTGGCGCCCGGGGTGGTGGGGGTGGCGGCCGTGGCCGGGGTCGACGTCACCGGTCTGCACCCCCGGCTGCTCAACGGGGCAGTGCGGTTGGTGATCGCCTCGGACGTGCAGCATCCGCTGCTCGGGGCGAACGGCGCCGCGGCGGTGTTCGGCCCGCAGAAGGGCCTGGCCCCGTCCGAGGTGGAGGTGGCCGACCGGGTGTTGGCCGGCCTCGCCGATCTGGTGGAACCCGCCCTCGGCGCTCCCGGGTCGCGGGCGGTTCCGGGAGCCGGGGCCGCCGGTGGCGTCGGATGGGCGCTGGTGACGCTCGGGGGCGAGGTGCGCCGGGGTATCGACGTGGTGCTGGACTGGTCGTCGTCCGATGAATGGGTGGCCGGCGCCCAGGTGGTGATCACCGGCGAGGGGTCGCTCGACGAGCAGTCACTGGCCGGGAAGGCGCCGATCGGGGTCGCTGAGCTGGCGGGGCGTCACGGGGTGCCGGTGGTCGCGGTCAGCGGACGACGGCTGCTGACCGACGAGCAGGTGAGGTCGGCGGGGCTCGCCCAGGCGGTGGCGTTGACCGACCTTGAGCCCTCGGTGGAGCGGTGCATCGCCGAGGCCGGTCCACTGCTGGAGCAGGCAACGGCCCAGGCGGTGCAGACCCTCCTGGATCAGCGACGGCTGGGCTAGTTGCGTAGGTCGAGTAGGTCGCCCTGCGACCGTGTCGAGGCCATGGGCGGGTGTGTGAGGTGGTCTCGACACGTCGCTCGTTCCTCGCTCCTACTCGACCAGCGATGGCGGGGGCGACTCACTCGGAGGGGGGCAACTCCACTCGTCCGACGTCGTGACCGCGCAGCTTCTCGAGCTGCATCAGGTTGTGCAGGTCACTGGCCTGGGGCAGGTAGCCCTGGTGCAGGCTGATCAGGTGGTCACGGTTGCCGACGACGACGCTGCGTCCGGCGATGGTGCCCGTGGTGCGGGCGTCGGCCGGATGATGGAAGTACTGCTCCTTCTCGCCGGACTGATAGCCGTTGCCGTCGTCGTCGAGCACCATCGGGTGCAGGTCGACGCGGTTGATGCGCTCGTCGGTGGCCTGCACGTACCAGACGGCCACGGGCAGGAAGTCCTGTTCCTCGGTGTATCCGCGGGCCAGCAGCCAGTCGGACACCGACTCGAAGGCCTCACCGTCGACGAAGACGTCCACGTCGGAGTGCTCGCGGGTCTGTTCGCCGACGAGGGCGTCGACCCCCCAGCCGCCGTTCACCTGGTAAGTGATGCCCTCGCTCTCGAGTCGGTCGACCAGGGCGACCACCTCGTCCGCGCTCGTGCCGAGGGAGCGCAGGGTGGGGTCGTCCGGTGTGAATGCGTCCGGTGTGTGTTCGTCGGGGGCCAGGTCGTCGGTGGAGGCCGCGTCGGGAGTGTCGTTCACGCACTCCATGGTGCCAGCCCAACTGGTGCCTGTCCGCCCCGCGCCTGTAGGCCCAGCACGGTTCGGGCTCAGTGGCGGGGCCAGCTCAGCCCGGGGCCGCGGATGCCGGCCTCGTCCAATGCTCGCTTCGCCCGCTCCCGCAGCTCGCGCTGCACGCCCCACTGCTCGTTGGGCAGGCACTTCGCGCTGACGCGGATCGTCATGGTCTCGCCCTGGATCGATTCGACCCCGAGCACGGTGGGCTTCTCGAGCAGGTGCTTCGACCAGGTCTCGTCGTCGTTGAAGGCATCCACCACCCCTTGGACGATGGCGATCACCTGCTCGGCGCTGGCCGTGTAGTGCACCGCGACGTCGACCAGCGCATTGGAATGCCCCTGGGAGACGTTGCCGACGGTGGTGATCTCGCCGTTGCGCAGGTACCAGACCTGCCCGTTGCCGTCGCGCACCCGGGTGACCCTCAGGGTGACCTCCTCGACGGTGCCGGTGACCGCACCGAGGTTGACGACGTCGCCGACGCCGAACTGGTCCTCGGCCATCAGGAAGATGCCCGTGATGTAGTCCTTCACCAGCGACTGCGCGCCGAACGCGAGGGCCACGCCACCGACACCGGCCGAGGTCAACAGCGGACCCATCGGCACCCCGAAGACGTTGAGCAGCGTCAGGGCCGCCACCGTCACCACCACCACGGTGATGGTCGAGCTGAGCAGGGATCCGAGGGTCTTGGTGCGGGCCAGCTGGCGGGCGTTCGTCCACACCGACGGCACCAGGGATCGACGCCCCGGTTCGGCGTCGAGCCGGGCCTGCGTGCGGGCCACCATGCCGGTGATCGACTTGCGCACGGCGAACACGGCGATGGCGCGCACCACCACGGCGGCGACGATCACCACCGCCGCCTGGATCAGTTTCTCGGTCGAGACCTGCCACCAGGCCTCGAGCACCACGTTGAACACCACGCCAGCCATTCAACCTCACCCGACCAGCGCGGGCACCAGCTCTTGGATGTCGCCGCGCAGCACGTCGTGGGCGAGGTCGTCGTGCTCGGTCTCGGCATTGTTGACGATCACCACCCGAGCACCGTGGCCGATCGCGAACGGCACCAGCGCCGCCGCCGGGTTCACGGCCAGCGTCGAGCCGATGGCCACCAGCACGTCGCAGCGCTCGACGGCGTTGAGCCCGGCCTGCAGCACCTCGGGCACCAACTGCTCACCGAACAGGATCACCGTCGCCCGCAGGATGCCGTCGCAGGTGCCGTGCCGGTCGGGCTCGAGGCAGGTGGGATCGTCCTCACCGGCCGCGACGCGGGCGAGCACCTCGTCCATCGGCTGCTCGTGACCGCAGGTCTCGCACCGGCAGGTGCGCGCCGAGCCGTGCAGTTCGTGCACCAGGGCGGACGAGTGGCCCGCGTCGAGGTGCAGGCCGTCGGTGTTCTGCGTCACCACTCCGGTCAGCCGCCCCTGCCGTTCGAGCTCGACCAGCGCCAGGTGCGCGGGCGTCGGGTGGTGCACCTCGGCGAACTGCGCCGCTCGCCGCCGCCACGCCGAGCGGCGGACGTCGGGGTCGTCCAGGTAGTGGTGCAGGTCCGAGACCAGTTCGGCCGCGGGATCGAGCGTCCACAGGCCCTGCGGCCCGCGGAAATCGGGGATGCCGGCGGCGGTGGAGATGCCGGCCCCGGTGAGCACACAGATGCGCTCCGCGGCGGCGAGGCGTTCGCGGACGAGAGGCAGGGTCGTGATCGGCACTCGCACAGGGTGCCACACCACGACGGGCCCATCGGGGGTCGTATCGGGCCAGCTCGTCAGGACACCCAGCACGTCAGGGCGCCAGGTAGGCCTTGATCAGCGGCATCGCCGACTTCGACCCCGACTCACCGTCGGCCACCATCACGGCGATGGCCAGGTCGTGCGAGCTGAAGGCGATCATCCAGGCGTGCGTCTTCGGGGGATTCGCGGTGCCGTACTCGGCGGTGCCCGACTTGGCGCCCACCATCGTCCCCGCGAGCCCTTGGGCGGTGCCCCGACTGACGACGGCGCGCATCATCTGGCTCAGCTGGGCGGCCTCGCCCGCCGTCAACGGGGCGGCCTTCGAGGTGGGCTTGCTGCTGGCCACCAGCCACGGAATGGTCGTGCGGCCCGAGGCAACCGTGGCCGCCAGTCCGGCCATCGCCATCGGCGAGGCCTCGACCTGGCCCTGGCCGATCATGTTCGCGGCCTTCGTGGTCAGGTTCGGGGCCACCGGCACCGAACCGAAGAACGAGGCGTAGCCCGCGTCGTAGTCCTGACCGATGCCGAGACTGGCCGCCGCCTGGGCGAGGTCGTTCGGGCCAAGCTTGGCGTATTCCCTGATCAGCGCGGTGTTGCACGACAAGGCCAGCGCGTCCTGCAGGCTCATGGTGCCCACCCGCGAGGCCGGGAAGTCGGAGTAGTTCTTGAAGACGCGCCCGTTGACCGTCACCGTGGGTGAACAGTTCACCGTCGTGCCCGCCGAGTACCCCTTGCGCAGCAGGGCCAGCGCCGTCACCACCTTGAAGGTCGAGCCGGGGGCATATCGTCCGAACGTCGCGTCGGGATTCTCACCGGCGGCGGGTGAGTTGGCGGCCGCGACGATTTCGCCGGTCGAGGGCTTGACCACCACGATGGAGGCGATCGGGCCGACCTTGGCGAGCACCTCCTCGGCCTTCATCTGCTTGTCGAGGTCGAGGGAGACCTGCAGGGGTTTGCCGGCCACCTCCTTCTGCTCGAACAGGGTGCTCTCGACGTCCGGGTTGTCCGACGGTGCCGGGCTGGGCAGGTCGCGGCGGGGAACCAGCGCGATGACATGCCCCACCGACCCACGCAGTTGCTTGTCGTAGCGCTTCTGCAGCCCGCTCTGGCCGACCAGGTCGCCCACCTGCAGCAGACCCTTGCTGGCCGCGATCTGCTCGGGGGTGGCCTCGCCCACCACACCCAGGATCGAGCGGGCGAAGGTCGGGTTCGGAGCGACCACGCCCTTGGCTGCCACCACGGACGCTCCCGGGATCGACGTCATGCCGGCCGGGATGTCGGTCTGACGCAGGGTGACGACGGCGACGAAGGCCTTCGCCCCGGCGGCCTTGACGCGCTTGGCGAAGGCGGCGGGGTCGGCGTTGACCAGCCTGGCCAGGGCGCGGGCCGAGGAGTCCCATTGGGCGGGGGTGGCGTTCTGCTTGTCGATGCCCACCCGGAAGAGTTCGCGCTCCTCCATCAGGGCCTGGTTGCCGGCGCCGACGATGGCGGCCCGCACGGGCACGGTGCGGGTGTGCCGCAGCCGGTTCCGCTCGTCCAGATCGGGGTGGACGATGGTGGGGTCCCAGTCGACGAACCAGCGGTCACCGCTGAGGTTGAGCTTGGCCGTGGTGGTGAACTGCCACTTCTGGGACTCGAAGGTGAACGTCTGGGCAAGGTCGACCTCGGCCACGCCATTGGGCAGGTAGCGCACCGGGGTGCTGGTGATCGAGGGGGTGAGCCCGTCCATGCCCGACATGATGGTGGTGTAGTCGGTTCTGGCCTGCGTGGCCGAGGCGGCGTCACCGATGAACGGCACCTTGTCGAGGTTGCCCGCGACCAGACCCTGCACGAGGGCGGTCACCGTGGTGTCGGCCACCGGACCCTGGTAGGGCGTCTCCTGGGCGGCGGTCGGGCTCGGCTGGGGCAGGGGTGACGGCAGCTTGCTGCACCCGGCCAGTACCAGGGCCACGACGAGCGCCAGCGCGACCGCCGGCACCGAGCAGGTGCCGCGGCTGGCGGCGGTGCTGGCGGTGCGACCGATGGGGAAGTCGGGCATGGGGGGCATCCTCTCGTCGTTGCCGAGGATAGTCGCCGCCTCCGACGCCCCGGCGCCACAGCCGCGCCATCACCGCCACAACCCGCACGCGGACTCGCTCGACCCCCCTTGTTGGGCCTCGCACGAAGCCGACGTGCGGGTGGTGGCGGTCACTCGGGGGTTCGGGTGCGTGACCGGGGAGCAGAAACAGACTCTGGTGGTCGCGGCCTGCGACCGGGCAGTATGGAGCCGTGGGGAGGGTTCTTGTCGTGGGGGAGACGGCGCCCAACAGGCGGGCGATCGTCGAGCAACTGCGTGCCCAGGGGCACCAGGCGCACGGACTGGCCGACGTGGCCGGGCTCGACCATGCCGTCGCGCAGTTGCGGCCGCAGGTCGTCGTGCTCGACGCGGGCCTCGTCGGGTCGGGCGAATCGCCGGCCGTGCAGACCGCCCGGGGCACGGGGCGGGTGCTGTTGCTGACCAAGAAGTCGGATCGCACCTCGTTGGAGCCCCTGTCGGCGGACGACCACCTGGCCCGCCCCTACACCGCCCCCGATGTGGCCGCGCACGTGGCGGCCCTGCTGGCCGGCCCGGCGGCACCGTCGGTCACGGTCGGCGACCTCACCATCGAGAACGGCGGCTTCCGGGTGACCCGGGCGGGCACGGTGGTGGCGCTGACGGCGACGGAGCGCAAGCTTCTCGGACGACTGGCCCTCACGCCCGGTGTGCCCGTCTCCAAGGGCGAGCTGATGTCGGCCGTCTGGGGCTACGACGGCTACGGCGACAACCTCGTCGAGGTGCACATGTCGTCGCTGCGCCGGCGGCTGGAGGCCCTCGGCCCGCGCCTGATCGTCACCGAGCGGGGACGCGGATACCGCCTCGGCTGAGCTGCTGGCGCGACCCCTCTGACGAACCCACCGAGGGGCAGGTCACGGGCAGGTCACGGTTGAATCCGCAGGAGTGGAAAACTTCACATCAGCATTGAGGCTTGTCGCGTCTCTTTCACGAAGTTTCAGGGATTCGGCACGCCCAGAGGGGTGACAGGTGCCCTCGACAGTCACCTAACATGGTTGTCGAACCCGGATCGAAGACACGCGCATCCCCCCATTTTGCGCATCCCCCCAAAAGTCTTCGGTTCGGGTTCCTGCATTCCCGCCGGTGCAGACTCGCAGCCCGCTCAGGGTTGGCCCACAGCCGACGCACAGCCGCCACGCCTGCACTGGTGCCATGGCCGTCCTCATCTCCCAGCACCCCGCCGTCAAACCGCGGGTCAGCCCACGCCCCCCGTCGTCAGGCGCCACCGTGGGCGAGGGCATCGTCCGGGCCGTGGGCTGGGTGCTGCTGGCTGCCGCGGTCGCCGTCTTCCTGGCCGGCCGCACCGCGTACGGCTGGGACACCGTTCCCCGCGCGCTGACCAGTCTGGGCGCGATCGCCGGGCTGGTCGCGATGACGCTGTTCGTGATGATGGTCGCGCTCGCCGCCCGTATTCCGGTCGTCGACCGGGCCATCGGGCACGACGGCGCGCTGCGCCTGCACCGCGAGCTGGGGCTCGCCACATTCGCTGCCCTGGGCGCCCACGTCGTGCTGCTGGTCTCGGCGTGGGCCGCCACCGACGGCGGCTGGCTCGCCGGCCTGGCCGACCTGTGGGGCACCACCGACGTGGCGCTCGCCATCGCCGGCACCGGCCTGGCCCTGGTCGTCGGGCTCACCTCGGTGGCGGCGGCGCGCGCGGTGCTGCCGCGTGAGGTCTGGCACCTGATCCATCTGGCGAGCTACGCGGCCATCGGGCTCGCGGTGCCGCACCAGTTCACCACCGGAGGACTGCTGTCGTCCGGGCTGGCCAGGGACTACTGGGTGGTGCTGCTCTCGGCGACGGCCGCCGCCGTCGTCGCGTTCCGGGTGGTGCGCCCTTTGGTGGCCTCGTTCGAGCAGGGGCTCCGGGTCGTCCGCGTGCGCCCGGTCAGTCGCGACGCCGTCGAGATCACGATGACCGGACGACATCTCGACCGGTTGGGCGCCGCTCCCGGCCAGTTCCTGGGGTGGCGCTTCTGGGCGCCGGGGCTGTGGTGGCATCCCCACCCGTTCTCGCTGTCGTCCGCACCGAACGGGCACTCGCTGAGCATCACCGTGCGGGCCCTGGGTCGTGGCACCAGCGCGCTGCAACGCGTGCCGATCGGCACCCGGGTGAGCGTCGAGGGTCCCTTCGGACGATTCACCCCCCGCGTGCGCACCCGCCGTGCCGTGGTGCTCGCCGGCGCCGGGGTCGGCCTGGCCCCCCTCAAGTCACTGCTCGAGGCCCTCGACGTCGAGCCCGGACGAAGCCTCGTGCTGGCCCGCGGCTCGCGGCCCGACGACCTGGTGCATCTGGACGAGATCGCCGCCCTCTGCCGCGCCAAGGGTGCCCGGCTGGAGGTGCTCGTCGGCCCCCGCGGACCATCGTGGACGCCATCGTGGGCGCCGGTGGGGACTCCGGCCGGGCACCTCGGCTCGCTCGCCCCGTGGCTGCCCGACTCCGACCTCTACGTCTGCGGCCCACCCGGCTGGACGCAGGCCCTCATCGACGAGGCCACCCTCATCGGCCTCGACCCTGCCCACATCCATCACGAAAGGTTCTCCTGGTGAGCACTCGTTCAACCCTCGCCGCCCTCACCGCCGGGGCCGGCGTGCTCGCCTGGGGCTGGAGCCTGGGCGCCACGTCGTCCACCTCGTCGGTCACCCCGAGCCAGCCCCAGACCACACAGACCCAGACCACTCAGACCCAGAGCGGTCAGACCCAGACCAGCCAGGGCTCGTCCCTGAAGGACGGCACCTGGACCGGGCAGACCGTCACCCACCGCTACGGCTCGGTGACCGTCACCGTGGTGGTCACCAACGGCGCCATCGCCTCCCTCAGCGAAGACGTTGTCTCCGACGGTGACCACCACTCCGAACGCATCAACGACGAGGCCGTTCCGGTGCTGCGTCAGGAGGTGCTGGCCGCCAACTCCGCGCAGGTGAACACGGTCTCGGGGGGCACCTACACCAGCGAGGCCTACCTGCAGTCACTGCAGAGCGCGCTGGACGAGGCCCGCGCATGACGACCGCGGCGCACGACACCGAGCGGCTGGTCTTCCCGACCATGGGCACCGTCTGTTCGCTGGCGGTGCAGGGCGGGCTGGCACCCGACCTCGTCGACGAGGTGCGCGCGACGTTCACGACCCTGGACGAGCGCTTCAGTCTCTACCGGCCCACGTCGGAGGCGAGCAGGGTGAGCCGGCGCGAGCTGGCCTTCGCCGACGCCTCGCCCGAGTACCGGTCGGCGTACTGGGTCGCCCACGACTGGGGAACCCTGACCGACGGTGCCTTCAACCCGTTCCGCCTCGACGGCACCATCGACCTGCACGGGGTGGTCAAGGCCCTGGCCATGGATGCCACGGCCGAACTGCTGCGCGCCGTCGGCGACTGGTGCCTCAACGTGGGCGGTGACGTGCTCGCGCACGGGCGCCAGGACGAGCACCGCCCCTGGGTGGCTGGCATCGTCGACCCCGACGACCAGCAGGAACTGATCAGTCAGGTCGAGCTCAGCGGTGACCTGCCGGCCGTGGCGACCTCGGGCACGGCGCTGCGCGGGGAGCACATCTGGCGACTGCCGGCCGACCGTGACCCGGCCTTCCACGCCAGCCATGCGCAGGGGCACGACCCGGGCATCGTGCACCGGTTTCGGCAGGTCAGCGTGCACGCCACCGACATCGTCACGGCCGACGTGTTGGCCACGGCCATTCTCGCCGGCGGCCGGGCGACGCTACGAGCCGTCACGGCCGAGCACCAGATCGAGGTCTTGGCGATCGGCGAGGGCGGCGACCTGTGGGCCACCCCCGGGTTCCGCACCTGAGGGTCGTCCCAACCGCCCATGACCGCCACAACCGGCACGCGGGCTTCGTGCACCCCCTCAACAAGGCGTCCGACGTAGCCCGCGTGCGGGTTGTGGCGCTGATTGCCCAAGAAACGGATTGCCCAAGAAACGGATTACCCAGAAAGCTGATTGCCCAGAAAACGGACGAACCCCCGGGCACCGCTGGGGTGCACCGGGGGTTCGTCCGTGCTGGGGGAGTGCGGCTCAGCGCTGGTCCATCGGCACGTAGTCGCGCTCGACCTCGCCGACGTAGACCTGCCGCGGACGGCCGATCTTGCGAGCCGGGTCGTTGCGCTCCTCGCGCCACTGGGCGATCCAGCCGGGCATGCGGCCCATGGCGAACAGGGCGGTGAAGTAGTTGGCGGGGAAGCCCATCGCCTCGTAGATCAGACCCGTGTAGAAGTCGACGTTGGGGTAGAGACGGCGGCTGATGAAGTACTCATCGTTCAGCGCGGTCTCCTCGAGCTCCATGGCCATGTCGAGCAGGGCGTTCGACTTGCCCGAGGCCTTGAGGATCTCGTCGGCGTGACCCTTGATGATCTTGGCGCGCGGGTCGTAGTTCTTGTAGACACGGTGCCCGAAGCCCATCAGCTTCACGCCCGACTTCTTGTCCTTGACCTGCGAGACGAAGGTCTTGGCGTCGAGGCCCTCGGTGCGCAGCTGGGTGAGCATCTCGAGCACGGCCTGGTTGGCGCCGCCGTGCAGCGGGCCCGACAGAGCGTTCACGCCGGCCGAGACCGACGCGTAGATCGAGGCGTCGGCCGAGCCGACCATGCGCACCGTCGAGGTCGAACAGTTCTGCTCGTGGTCGGCGTGCAGGATGAACAGGGTCTCGAACGCGCGCACGACGGCGGGGTCGATCTCGTAGTCCTCCTGCGGGGTGCCGAACGACAGGCGCAGGTAGTTCTCGACGTAGCCCAGCTTGGTCTGGGGGTAGAGGAACGGCTCACCCACCGAGCTCTTGTAGGCGTAGGCAGCCAGCGTCGGGGTCGAACCCATCAACCGCAGGCTCGCGGCCTCGATCTGCTCGGGGTCGTCGACCGAGAGGGTGTCGCTGTTGAACGAGCCGAGCGCCATCACGCCGGCCGCCAGCACCTGCATGGGGTGGGCGCCGCGAGGGAAGCAGCGGAACAGCTCGCGCATGCGCTCGTCCAGCAGCATGCGGCGCGAGATCTTGCCGGCGAAGGTGTCGAGCTGCTCCTGGGTCGGCAGCTCGCCGTAGATCAGCAGGTACGAGACCTCGAGGAACGTGGACTTCTCGGCCAGCTGCTCGATGGGGTAACCGCGGTAGCGCAGGATGCCCTCGTCACCGTCGATGAAGGTGATCGCCGACTTGCACGACGCCGTGTTGACGTAACCCACGTCGAGGGTGGTGCTCCCGGTGGTGGCCAGCACTTTCGAGACGTCGTAGGCGCTGCTGCCCACCGTCGCGTCGATGCCGCCGAGCTCGAGCTCGCCGCCGTCGTACTTCAGGGTTGCCGATGAAGTCATCGCTTCCGCTTCCTCCTTGAACCGTTGACCACGGGGATATCGCACGCCAGCTGCTGTGCGCAGACGGTGGTCCAGTGAGGTCGACCCTACCGTGGGGGCCAGCAGGGCGAAAACTCCCGCTGAGCGGTGATGGACGCTGAATCGGACGGTGCGCGTTCGCCGATCGCGGAACCCGGTCGGGTGTGGGCTCGGGCGATGCACCCGGAAGTTGGGGTGCGTGCCCGGGTAGCTGGCACAGTGGGGTACGTGGCCAAGTTGATCACTGAGCAGACCCTGATGGATCACGTGCTGCGCCTGGGCGACAACCATCCCCCGATCGCCCTCGAATCCGCCGACCGGACGATTTACCGCCCCGACCTCGTGCGCGAGCGCTTCGCCGGGGTCATCGACTACCTCGCCCGCGTCGAGCTCGAGGTCGACCGCAACGTGCTCGAGCTGTTGACGATCCTTCCCGAGGTCTCGGAGGTCGACCGCCTGTTCTACCAGGACATCTGGTACGGCCAGGAGATGGCCCACGGGTACCTGCTCGACCAGTTGCAGGTCGACCTGGGGCTGCCGCCGGCGAACGCGTTCATGACGGTTCCGCTGCGCATGAAGCTGCTGGGGGCGATGGCCCATCTGGAACCGATGCTCGAGATCAGTCGCTTCCTCTACTACCTCACCGGCGCCTCCACCGAGCGCCAGGCCGTGCTGGCCTACTCGTCCCTCATCAAGGAGCTCGAGCAGATGGGTGAGCACGCGATCGCGAAGACCGTCATCCACCCCATCAAGCAGCAGGAGCCCGGTCACTTCGCCTTCTACCAGATGTCGGCCACCAAGATGATCCAGGACGAGGTGCTGGCCCCCTGGCAGTTGTTCGTCGCCCAGCAACTGCGGTCGAAGAGCTTCACGCTGGTCGGCGTCGACTACGTCAAGAAGTACAAGGCCGACATGGGTGGGGTGATCGTCGGCCTCAGCTACGACGAGGAGCTCGAGGTCTACGCCCGTGAGCTCGGACGACTCGAGGCCCGGCTGCTGTGGGCCAACGAGAAGGGCATGGAGTTCCCTCCCTACTTCCTGAAGGCGCTGCGGGAGTCGCTGGAGATGTATCGCGGGCAGGGCAACTTCGACCGCCCCCGCTTCGCCTGAGGAGCCCGGCGGCCCGGGAATGGGGGTGCCCCGCCCTTGTCGGGTGTGGAAGCCTTGGAGGCATGAAGAAGTTGTCGGCCGACGAGATCCGGGGCTCGTTCGTGAACTGCTCCAAGGGCGTCGCTCAGCGGCTGACGCTCCCCGACCTCGACACCACTCCGTGGTCGCGACTCGACCTGCTGGGCTGGCTCGACCCCAGTGGCAGCGGCACCGCGTACCTGGTCACCGAACGGGTCTCCCTCGAGACGGGCGAGTCGTCCCCCATCGGCTTCGTGCTGCGGCAGGCCAAGGGGACCGGCGTGAAGCGGCAGAGCATGTGCTCGCTGTGCACCACCGTGCACTCCAGCTCCGACGTGGCGCTGATGACGGCCGCGCGCCCGGGTGCGAGTGGTCGGGCCGGGAACACCCGCGGCAACTACCTGTGCGCCGACCTGGCCTGCTCGCTCTACGTGCGTGGCCTGAAGAAGCCGGCGCGGGTGCAACCGCACGAGACCATCACGGAGGACGAGAGAATCTTCAGGTTGCGCACGAACCTGAGCTCGTTCGTGGAGCGGCTCGCGGCCGAGTGAGCGCTGGCGCGGCCTGGGCGGGTCGTCCGGCGGTTGTGACGGACTGGTAACAGCTGCCGACAAATCTGCCCGAATCGTGGACACGGGGCGAAGCGCTGGCCTAGGTTCGGCCCATCGATTCCGTCAAAGCCGACCCACCGAAAGGTGACCCCGTGCGCAAGAAACTCCCCGTGCTGCTCGGTGTCGGTGTGCTCGCGTTGGTCTTCCCGACCACCGCGCATGCCGAGCCCGTCAACAACACCAAGCATTTCGAGACTGTGGCGGGGGGCACCAAGGTGCCCTCCGAGTTCCGTCCCGGTGCTGCGAACCCCGACGCCAAGGTCAAGGTCATCGTGCAGATGACCAGCGACCCGGTGGCCGTCGTCGAGTCCCAGCAGGGAACGCTCTCGAAGAGCGAGAAGGCCCAGCTGCGGGCCTCGCTCAAGTCAGGCCAGGAAGGCGTCGTCAAGGCCGTCAAGGCCAAGGGCGGTCGCGTCGAGGCCCAGATGCAGTCCGCCTTCAACGGCGTCAAGGTGCAGGTGAAGCGTTCCGACGTGGCCAGCCTCGCCGCACTGCCGGGCGTCAAGAGCATCAAGTCGGTGACCACCTACACCATCGACAACGCCACCTCGGTGCCCTTCCTCGGCGCCCCGCAGGCGTGGGAGTCGACCGGCAAGACCGGCAAGGGCGTCAAGGTCGCCATCATCGACACCGGTATCGACTACACCCACGCCGACTTCGGCGGGCCCGGCACCCAGGCCGCCTACGACACGGCCCACGCCGCCGAGACCGAGGCCGCCAACCCGGCCTGGTTCGGCCCGGATGCCCCCCGCGTCAAGGGCGGCATCGACCTGGTCGGTGACGACTACAACGCCAACGTGGCTGGCTCGGTGCCCAAGCCCGATGCCAACCCGCTCGACTGCAACGGGCACGGCTCGCACGTGGCCGGAAGCGCGGCCGGTGGCGGCGTGAACGCCGATGGCACCAGCTACGCCGGCCCCTACGACACCTCCACCACCTCGAAGACCTGGAAGGTCGGGCCGGGTGTCGCTCCCGAGGCCGACCTGTACGGCGTCCGCGTGTTCGGCTGCGAGGGCTCCACCGATGTGACCGTCGAGGCCATCGACTGGGCCGTTGCCAACGACATGGACGTGATCAACATGTCGCTCGGCTCGACCTACGGTCGCGGTGACGACGCCTCGGCCGAGGCCGCGTCGAACGCCGCCGCTGCCGGTGTCGTGGTCGTCACCTCGGCCGGCAACTCCGGTGGCAACCCCTACATGGTCGGCTCCCCGTCGACCGGCAAGGGCGTCATCTCGGTGGCCGCCATCGACTCGACCGCTTCGTTCCCCGGAGCCAAGCTCACCGTCGCCGGCCAGACCATCGAGGCCGTCAACGCCAACGGGGCCACCCTGCCTTCGACGCGGATGAACATCGTCGTGCTGAAGGACGATCCCGCGACCTCGGCCAACGAGGCGCTGGGTTGTGCGGCTTCCGACTACACCTTGGCCGGCGTCTCGGCCGATCCGGCGGCACCCGCCCAGGTTGCGGTCGTGAGCCGCGGCACCTGCGCCCGCGTCGCCAAGGCGATCTTCGGCCAGCAGGCCGGGGCCGACGCCGTGATCATGGTGAACACCGACGGCTCGCTGCCCCCCTTCGAGGGACCCATCACCGAGAACCCCGATGACGGCACCCCCTACACGGTGACGATTCCGTTCCTCGGCGTGAAGTCGACCAATGGTCCGCTGCTGGCCAGCAACGCCGGTCAGGCGCTCGCCATGGAGGCCGCCCAGATCCAGAACCCGGGCTTCCGTCAGGCCGCCTCGTTCTCGTCGGGTGGAGCCGCCAACGGTTCGTCCGCCCTGAAGCCCAGCGTCTCGGCGCCGGGTGTCTCGATCGTCTCGGCGGGAGTGGGCACCGGCAACGGCGCCGCGACCCTGTCGGGCACCTCGATGGCTGCCCCGCACACGGCCGGTGTGGCCGCGCTCGCGGTGCAGGCGCACCCGACCTGGAGCGGTCAGGACATCACCAATGCCCTGGTCACCACCTCCGACGCCGATCAGCTGACCGACTACCGACTCACCCGCGAGGGCAACGGACTGGTCGACATCAAGCAGCTGCTGAGCACCTCCGTGTTCGCCTCCGGCGACGCCTGGCGGGCCAACGGCGAGAAGTCGACCGAGCCCTCGCTGAGCTTCGGCTTCGCCGAGTTCGGCAAGAACTACTCGCAGACGAAGACCGTCAGCCTGACCAACAAGGGCACCGCGCCGCGCACCTTCTCGCTGTCGTCGGCGGCCTCGCCGCAGTCGCAGAAGGCCACCGTGGGCATCTCGCCCTCGAAGGTCACCGTCGCGCCGGGCAAGACCGTGAAGGTCGATGTCACCCTCTCGGTGAAGGCGTCCGACATTCCGGCCTCGACCGGTGGGGACGACCAGTGGGCCTTCCACGAGGTGTCGGGACGCATCCTGGCCACCTCGGGTGACGACACCCTCGCGGTGCCGTACCTGCTGGTGCCGCGTTCGACCAGCGACATGTCGGCCTCGCTCAAGGGTCAGCTCGACCTGAACAAGACCAGCGCGACCGTCTCGGTGAAGAACGGTAAGTCCGCGGCCGGAAGCGCCGACTTCTACACCCTGGGCCTGACCGACAAGCAGGACTCGTCCAAGGTCTACGGCGGGGTCGACCTGCGCGCCGCCGGCGTGCAGTCGTTCGCCGACGGTGACGACCAGCTGCTGGTGTTCGCCGTCAACTCCTGGACCCGTTCCTCGAACGCGGCCACCGTGGAGTACGACGTCGTCCTCGACACCAACGGTGACGGCCAGGCCGACAAGATCGTCTTCTCGGTCGACTCGGGCCTGATCCGGGCGGACGATCCCAACGGCCTCACGGAGGTGTTCGTCTACGACGTCGCCACCCGCGGCCTCAGCGCTGCCGGCTTCCTCGCCCAGGCGCCGACCGACTCGTCCACGGTGTTGCTGCCGGTCTACGCCAGCGACCTCGGGGTGACCTCGTCGACGGGTGCCTTCGCGTACTCGGTGGCGAGCTACTCCATCGAGGACAGCGCGGTCAGCGACGAGATGAATGGCGCGGCCACCTACAACCCGTGGAAGAAGGCCATCTCGGATGGCGCCTTCGTCGAGTTGAACTCCGGTGCGAAGAGTGACGTCAAGGTCGCCATCGACCCGGCGGCGGCGAAGGCCACCAAGCCGGCCGGTGTGATGGTCGTGGCCTACGAGAACGGCGCCGGTCAGGGCGAGGCCCTGCTGGTTCCGGTCAAGTGAGGCTGATCGGCCGAGGTTGAACCTCTGACACAGAACCCCCGGGACTCACCGAGTCCCGGGGGTTCTGCGTTGCCGACGGCACGAGCGTCCGCACCTGTCCGCCGATCGAGGAGGAGCGAGGGACGAGCGTCCCCAACCCCCGCTGATCGAGGAGGAGCGAGGAACGAGCGACGTGTCGAGATCATCGTCCCGGCAGGCGACGCCCCAGCAGTCGACTCAGGGTGCGCTCACCCAGCCGACTCATCAGCGGGTTCGAGGTGCGGTAGTACCAGAACAGCCCCATCGCCTGCTCGAACGCCCAGGCTCGTCCCCGCTGCCACTCGAGCTCGTCGCTGCCGAGCCGCTCGCGCAGGCGCACCCGGGGGCCCTCCTCGAGCAGGTGCCACGCGGCGACCAGGTCGAGCGACCGGTCGGCCGGGCCGAAGCCGCCCCCGTCGAGCACCCCCACCAGGCGGGGTGCACCGGTGTCGTCGGGGCGGACGAGAACGTTGCCGGGGATCAGGTCGCCGTGGGTCATCACGTCGGGCCCGGGGGCCTCGGGCAGGGCGAGGAACTGCTCCCACAGGGCGGTCAGCCCGGCGAGGGTGGGCGCGTCGACGAGGGCGGCGGTCTCGGCCAGGCAGGTGCGCACCCAGCCGTCGTGGGTCGCCAGTGAGCCGCCGCGATTCGTGCCCGCGAACACCCGCCCGCCGGTGTCGGCCGCGCGCAGGGCGGCGATCAGGGTGGCCAGGTCGTCGGCGAAGGCCTCACCCGAGGTGCCCCCGCCGAGCCGTTCGGCGGACCAGCCGTCGTCGCCGTCGAGCCAGGTCTGCAGCGACCAGGGCAGTGGGTAGCCGTGGGCCGGTCGTCCGATGCCCAGCGGACGAGGGGTCGGCACGGGCGAGACGGCTGCCAACTCGGCCAGCGCCCGCTGCTCCTGCTCGAGCTGGGCGAGCACCTCGTCCGGTGGTTCGTGGCGGAGCGGAAAACGCGCCGTGACGTCGTCGCCGACGCGGGCGATCAGGTTCACGGTGCCGGTGCCGCCGACGATGCGGATCGGGCCGTTCAGGGCGGGGTACTGGTCGCGCACGAGCCGCTCGATCGCCGCGGGTGACAGTGCGATCTGGTCATCGTGCATCGGTGTGCTCATCGGTGACAGGCTAGAGGCCATGTCTGCAGAGTCGCATGCCGTTTCCCGTCCGAACCTCGTCTTCATCATGTCGGACGACCACGCGGCTCACGCCATCGGCGCCTACGGGTCGCGCATCAATCGCACGCCGCAGCTCGACCGGCTCGCGACCGAGGGGGCCCTGTTCGAGTCGGTGTACTGCACCAACTCGGTGTGCGCGCCGTCGCGGGCGACGATCCTGACCGGCACCTACTCCCACCTCAACGGGGTGCGGTCGATCTATGAGGACTTCGACTACCGGCTGCCGACCTTCCCGCAGGTGCTGCAGCGCCACGGGTATGCGACGGCCCTGTTCGGCAAGTGGCACCTGGGCGAGGCCGACGAGAACCTGCCGCAGGGCTTCGACGACTGGGCGATCTTCCGGGGCCAGGGGGAGTACTTCGACCCGGAGCTGATCACGGCCGAGGGGTCGTCCACGGTCGAGGGCTACGCCACCGACCTGATCACCGACCGGGCCTGCGACTGGATCGGGGCGCGGGGCGACGAGCCGTTCTGCCTGCTGCTGCACCACAAGGCACCGCACCGCCCGTGGCAGCCCCACCCGCGCCACGCCGACGCGTACCCGCTGGGCACCATCCCCGAACCGGACACCCTGTTCGACGACTACGAGACCAAGCCGACCGCCGTCAAGGTCGCCAAGATGCGCGTCTCGGACGACCTGACGGTCACCGATGTGAAGGAGCAGGTGCCCGACGAGCTGCTCGGTGAGGAGCATCGTGTCGAGCGCACCCGCTGGAACTACCAGCGCTACATGCGCGACTACCTGGGGTGCATCCAGGCGATCGACGAGTCGGTCGGACGAGTGCTCGAGACCCTCGAGGCCGCGGGCGTGGCCGACGACACGCTGGTGATCTACACCTCTGACCAGGGCTTCTTCCTGGGCGACCACGGCTGGTACGACAAGCGGTTCATCTACGACGAGTCGCTGCAGATGCCCTTCCTGGCGCGGTGGCCGCGGGCGATCGCTCCGGGCACCCGGGTCTCGCAGTCGCTCACCAATGTCGACTTCGCGGCGACCTTCCTGGCGCTGGCCGGCGTGGGCACTGAGGAACTGCCGCAGCAGCAGGGGGAGAGCTTCCTGCCGCTGTTGTCCGATCCGGCGGCCGAGACCGGGCACTCCGACTCGGTGTACTACCGCTACTGGGAGCACGACGACCCCAGCCACGGCGCCTGGAGTCACTACGGCGTGCGCACGCGCACCCACAAGCTGGTCTACTACTACGCCGCCGGTCTGGGGGTGAAGGGGGCCAGCGACAAGGTCTTCCCGCCCGAGTGGGAGCTGATCGACCTCGAACGGGACCCCCAGGAGCTCATCAACGTCGCGGACGACCCCGCCTACGCCCACGTGCGGGCCGAGTTGGAGCGCGAGCTGGCCCGACTGCAGCGGCACTACAACGACGAGCCCTACGCCGCGGAGTGACCGGGCCAACCGCAGCCGCCCCGAAGCCAACCGCAGACCCAGGTAGCCAACCGCAGGCCCCAGATAGCCAACCGCAAACCCCCAGGTAGCCAACCGCAGACTCTCAAGAAACGGTGCCACCCCCAGGAAGGTTCCTGGGTGGTCTCAATCGGTCAGTGCAACGGTGAGTAGTTGTTGCAGTTTCTCACGTGGGGTGAGGGCGTTGAGAGTTTCGCGGGGTCGGTCGTTGAGGAGGTTCTGGACGTGGAGGATCTCGGCGTCGGTGATCTGGGCGAAGTCGGTGGGTTTTGGCCAGAAGTCGCGGATCAGGCCGTTGGTGTTCTCGTTGCTGCCTCGTTGCCACGGGCTGTGGGGGTCGCAGAAGTAGACCTGGGTGTGGGTGGCGAGGCTGAACGTGGGGTGCTCGGCCATCTCGGATCCTTGGTCCCAGGTGAGTGACTTCATCTGCATCTGCGCTGGCAGGGTGGCGGCCATGGCGATCAACGCGTCGACAACGGTGGTGCTGTCGTGTTGGTCGGGCAGCCGATGGAGCAGGACGAACCGTGAGGCGCGTTCGACCAAGGTGATGATGGCGGTCTGGTTGCGTGCTCCGAGGACCAAGTCACCCTCCCAGTGGCCCGGGATCGCTCGATCGGCTGCCTCGGCCGGTCGTGTGGAGATGTGATGACCCTGCAGCCATGGTCGTCCCGTCCGGGGCGGTAGCTTCGAGTGGGGGATGCGGTGGGTCCGTCCGGATCGCAGTGCCTTGTCGATCCTCAGTTCCTCGCGCAGGGAACCCCTGCCCTGGACGTAGAGGGCCTGGTAGATCGTCTCGTGGCTCACGGAACCATCTTTGCCATGCTGCGCCGCCAGACGGATCGACACCTGCCGGGGCGACCAGTGAGAGTTCAACCCCTCGACGACCCGTTGCCGCAGCACGGGATCGTCCAACCTTGACCGTTTCGGACGTCCCCGACGGCCCGCGGCCGCGGTCTCGGCAGCCTCAGCCCGATACCCGGTCGGTGTCGAGTTGCGGGCGATCTCTCGGCTGACCGTCGACGCCGACACCCCCAGCTGGCCGGCGATGCGCCGTAACGACCACCGCTGGACCAACCCGACATGGATCAACGTCCGATCCGCCAACGACAACCGGGCCCCGTGTGACGGCGCCGGGTGCGGCAGCACCGGCCGTACAACCTCGACCTCAACAACCAGACCGCCATGACGACCACGCTTCAGATCCATGCCAGCAGCATGCAACCAACCAGCAGCCGTCCCCGCGCTCACACCCACCTGATCCGCGGCCCTCTGCGCCGAGTACCCCGACGCCGCCAACCACAGCACCCACTCCCGCATCCACCCCGGGTAACCCGGATTCCCACGACGCATGCAACACCTCCGAACAACGTGTTGCACTGACACCCTGACTCCACCCTG
>NZ_JBPJSQ010000014.1:0-43262 GCF_051192575.1 Aestuariimicrobium soli
CAGGGTGGAGTCAGGGTGTCAGTGCAACACGTTGTTCGGAGGTGTTGCATGCGTCGTGGGAATCCGGGTTACCCGGGGTGGATGCGGGAGTGGGTGCTGTGGTTGGCGGCGTCGGGGTACTCGGCGCAGAGGGCCGCGGATCAGGTGGGTGTGAGCGCGGGGACGGCTGCTGGTTGGTTGCATGCTGCTGGCATGGATCTGAAGCGTGGTCGTCATGGCGGTCTGGTTGTTGAGGTCGAGGTTGTACGGCCGGTGCTGCCGCACCCGGCGCCGTCACACGGGGCCCGGTTGTCGTTGGCGGATCGGACGTTGATCCATGTCGGGTTGGTCCAGCGGTGGTCGTTACGGCGCATCGCCGGCCAGCTGGGGGTGTCGGCGTCGACGGTCAGCCGAGAGATCGCCCGCAACTCGACACCGACCGGGTATCGGGCTGAGGCTGCCGAGACCGCGGCCGCGGGCCGTCGGGGACGTCCGAAACGGTCAAGGTTGGACGATCCCGTGCTGCGGCAACGGGTCGTCGAGGGGTTGAACTCTCACTGGTCGCCCCGGCAGGTGTCGATCCGTCTGGCGGCGCAGCATGGCAAAGATGGTTCCGTGAGCCACGAGACGATCTACCAGGCCCTCTACGTCCAGGGCAGGGGTTCCCTGCGCGAGGAACTGAGGATCGACAAGGCACTGCGATCCGGACGGACCCACCGCATCCCCCACTCGAAGCTACCGCCCCGGACGGGACGACCATGGCTGCAGGGTCATCACATCTCCACACGACCGGCCGAGGCAGCCGATCGAGCGATCCCGGGCCACTGGGAGGGTGACTTGGTCCTCGGAGCACGCAACCAGACCGCCATCATCACCTTGGTCGAACGCGCCTCACGGTTCGTCCTGCTCCATCGGCTGCCCGACCAACACGACAGCACCACCGTTGTCGACGCGTTGATCGCCATGGCCGCCACCCTGCCAGCGCAGATGCAGATGAAGTCACTCACCTGGGACCAAGGATCCGAGATGGCCGAGCACCCCACGTTCAGCCTCGCCACCCACACCCAGGTCTACTTCTGCGACCCCCACAGCCCGTGGCAACGAGGCAGCAACGAGAACACCAACGGCCTGATCCGCGACTTCTGGCCAAAACCCACCGACTTCGCCCAGATCACCGACGCCGAGATCCTCCACGTCCAGAACCTCCTCAACGACCGACCCCGCGAAACTCTCAACGCCCTCACCCCACGTGAGAAACTGCAACAACTACTCACCGTTGCACTGACCGATTGAGACCACCCAGGAAATTTCCTGGGGGTCGCACTCTTTCGTAGGAGTTTGCGCACTGATGGGGGCGGACGAACCCCGGCCGATCAGTAGCCGATGGAGGCCAGGTACTCCTTGGAGTCCTTCAGGCAGTCGAACGGGTCGCGGCCGTAGGTCTCGTCCTGCTCGACGAAGAAGTAGCTCGCGCCCGACTTCTCCGCGGCCGGAATGATCGCGGGCCAGTTCATCGTCCCCTGACCGACCTCGGCGAACTGCACGACGTCGTTGCGGAAGATGTTGAAGAACTCACCGCGCTTGTCGGGGTCGGCCAGCAGCTCCAGCGACTCCGGGGGCAGGGTGCGAATCCGGTAGTCCTTGAGGTGGATCAGGTCGCAGACGCCCGTGTACTTCTCGAGCATGTCGACGGGGTTCATGCCGCCGCGCTGCACCCAGTGCAGGTCGACCTCGAAGTGCAGGCTCGGGGCCACACGACGGACGATGTCGAACAGCGTCTCGCCGTCGAACTTCGCCAGGTCGACGTGGTGGTTGTGGTAGCACAACTGCACCCCCTCGGCGAGCAACCGCTGGGCGGCCTGCTCACACTCGGCGGCCCACTCCTCGCAGGCCTGCTTCGAGGCCATCGCGGTGAACGGCATCATGCCGATGCGCACGTGGATGACGCCCAGCCGCTTGCAGTCCGACACGATCTTGTCGAAGTGCTCCTCGAGGTTGTCGCCGGTGGCGGTGGGGCCACCCTTGAGCGCCACCGAGAGGGCGCCCACCTTCAGCCCGAGCTCGGCGACGCCGCGCTCGAGGTCGGCGGTGTTCTGCTCGTCCATGGGAATCTGCGAGACCTCGACGGCCTGGAATCCCAGGTCGGCGATCCGCTGCAGCACCGCGAACATGCCCTGCTCCGCGACCTGCTCCTTGACCATCATCATCTGCACACCAATGACTGCCATGTGTGTCCTCTTCTCTTGCGTCGTGTCGTTGTTCGTGGAGTCGGTCGCTCAGGAGCGGGACGGCCAGTCGCCGCCCTCGGCCGAGATGCGCGCGTTGAGCTCGGTCAGGTAGGCGTCCTCGTCGAAGTCGTCGATCGAGACCTCGCGCCCCTGCCAGCTGGACAGGTGGATGGCGTTGGCCAGGCGCACGCCGTGGATGCCGTCGGCACCGGGAGCGATCAGCTCCTCACCGTCGAGCACGGCGGCCGCGAAGTTCTTCAGCACCGTCGAGTGCTGCTGCCCGAACGCCGAGGTGTACTCCTTGGTCTCGGTGGTCAACAGCGAGCCCGAGTCGAGCTTGCCGCGGAAGAGCTCGCGCACCTCTTCCATCGACATCTCCTGGCTGAGCTGCTGCTCGGGCTTGGCGAAGCGGGTGATGGTGACGGTGCGGGAGTTGTCGACGACGATCTTGCCCTGGTCGCACAGGATCTCGAGACGGTCGGTGCCGGCGAGGTCATGGGTGGCCGTGATGAAGGTTCCGGTCGCACCGTTGCCGAAGTCGACGAGGGCGTTGACCTCGTCCTCGACCGCGATGTCGCGCTTGAAACCGTAGGCGACCTTGGCGAAGACGCTCTTCGGCACACCACAGAGCCACTGCCACAGGTCGAGCTGGTGGGGAGCCTGGTTGACGAGCACGCCGCCACCCTCGCCGCCCCAGGTCGCGCGCCAGGCGGACTGGTTGTAGTAGCCCTGCGGACGCCACCAGGTGGTGATGATCCACGAGGTGTGGCGCAGCGCGCCCAGCTCACCGGAGTCGAGCAGCGCCTTCAGGTCCTTGTAGAGCGGGTTGGTGCGCTGGTTGAAGAACACCCCGAAGGTCTGCTCGGGCTTGCCGGCGGCGTGGTCGATGACCTCGCGGGCCTGCTTGGTGTAGACGGCGACCGGCTTCTCGAGCAGCGCGTGCAGCCCGGCGTCGAGGGCCTTGATGCCCATCTCGGGGTGCAGGTAGTGCGGCACGGTGGTCACGACGGCGTCGACGGCGCCCGAGGCGATCAGCTCTTCGTAGTTGGTGAAGAACGGCACGCCCAGCTCGTCGGCGCGCTCCTTCTTCGACTCGTCGACGTCGGCGATGGCGCCGATGCTCATGTTGGGCACCTGGCCGTCGCTGATGAGGTTGGCGTACATCGAGCCCTCGGTGCCGAGGCCAATGATGCCCAGTCGCACCGTGCCCTCGTTGCTGGGGCCCTCGGTGCTGGTGGCCTGCTCGGTGGTGGTGTCGGTCATGGGGTTCCTTCCGTAGAGGTGCTCGGGATGTGGGAGATCGGGGTGTGCGTGGTGTGACGGACGAGGGCTCAGCCCGCGACCATCGGGTGATCGAGGTGGCCGCCGGAGCGGAAGATGTCGCCGATCATGCGCATGGTCACGTCGGCCTCGCGGGCAGAGATCCAGAACGGCTCGTCGGAGCCGAGCTGGGAGTAGAAGTCGCGGATGAGCAGTTCGTGGCTGAAGCCCCAGTACGCCTTGCCGGCCGTCGGCGAGACCTGGTCGGGGGTGAACTCGGTTCGTCCGCTGTCGAAGTGCGTGACGGTCAGGCCCTCCGAGATGCGCGCGTGCGCGTCGGTGCCCCAGACCTCGATCTCGACCGGACGATGCACCGGCGTGTTGAGCGTCGCGAAGAAGGTCGACTCGGCCCCGCTCGGGTGCTTGATGTAGGCGGTGGCGGTGTCTTCGACCTCGATGACGTCGGCGAACTTGGTGGTGGTGCCGTCGCCGGTGACCTCGGTGACACCGCCGAGGAACCACTGCACCAGGTCGAGGGTGTGGATGGACTGGTTGATGAGCACGCCCGAGCCGGCCTCGGCGAGCTTGCCGCGCCAGGGGCGACGGGCGTAGTAGTCGGCGGTGCGGGTCCAGACCACGTTGGCCCAAGCACCCTTGATCTCGCCGAGCGCACCCTCGTCGATCAGCTTCTTCAGCTGCACCGACGAGGCGTTGTAGCGGTTCTGCAGGCAGACGGCCAGCTTGCCGTGGGCCCGGTCGGCGGCGGCGACGAGGGCGTCGGCGGCCGAGCGGGAGTTGGCCAGCGGCTTCTCGAGCAGCACGTTGGCGCCGGCGTCGAGCAGGTCGATGGCCACCGGGGCGTGCTGGTGGTGCGGGGTGGTGACGTGCACGACGTCGGGATGAATCTCGCGGTACATCTCGAGGTGGTCGCTGAACACCGGCACACCGTGCTCGCGGGCGGACTCGGCGCGCTCGGGATCGCTCTCGACGAGGGCCACCAGTTCGGCGCCCTCGATGGACGCGATGGCTTCGAGATGGACGACGGAGACATCTCCGACGCCGACGAGTGCTGCTCTGGTCATGTGAACTGCTGCCTGTCCGCTGCGGTGCAAGAGACCCACGCATGGTGGGGGTGGGCTTTCCAGCCACCCTAGGCAGGGGTGTCCGAGGCCCCCATGGGTTGCCAACACTTGCCGGTGGCGGCCCGCGCGGGTGTGGTTGCGGCGGCTCCCCGATCCGTAACGGTGTCACGGTGCGAGTTTTTTTCCCCCCCCGGAACAAGCCCCCCCACGGTGACACCGTTATGGGGCGCGGAAAGCTGGGGACCCCCGCCAGAGAGCTGGATGCCCACCCCCGGGAGAGGTGGAAAGCCCCTCAAGCAGCGGCCACGCGTCCACTGCGCCGCGCCGCCAGCAGCGTGAACCCCAGCGCGAGCACCATCAGTACCAGGCACAGTGGGAACACCCAGCGGTAGTCGCCCAGGGTGCCGCCGGCCAACCCCAGCAGTCCGCCCGAGATGATGTTGCCCACGCGCCGGGTGTTGGTGTTCAGACCAGCCGCCAGACCCGGGCGGGGAATCATCTGCTGGAACAGGGTGATCCCCACCCCCGAGATCGTCGACACGAACCACGCGTTCAACACCTGGGCCGCCAGCAGCACCACGGGGCCGGTGGCCATCCACATGACCAGCGCGTAGAGCATCCCGGCCACGGCTCCGGAGGCAACCAGGGCCAGACTCGAGAAGCGGGTGACCAGTCGTCCGACCACCAACAGACCCGGAATCTCGAGCCCGGCGGCCAAACCCAGCGCCAGACCCGCCCACCACAGCGGCAGGTGCAACGACTCGACCACGAACAGGTTGATCACCGAGGTGACGGTGGCGCTGACGGCGCCGAGCAGCACGAAGGCGGCCACCACGAGCACCACCACCAGGCGGGGCAACGACAGCTGGTCGTCGTGGGCGACCGGCTTCATCCCGGCGGCCTTCAGCTGCATGTGCTCGCGGGCCATCAACCAGGTGAGGACGAGGTTGCCCACGGCCACCGCCGCCACTGCCCAGAGCACCGCCTTGTTGCCGAAACCGCTGATCAACCCCGTGGCGAGCGGGGGTCCGATCACCCACGCGAGCGAGTTCACGGTGCGGGTCTTGACCACGTCGGCGGTGGGCAACCCCGAGGCACGCAGGTGCCCGTAGAGCATCGACATGCCCACGCCGGCGGGCCCACCGAAACAGACCAGCCCCGCCACCACCAGCGGCAGCCGGGTCGTGCTCGCGAGCACCGCCACCAACCCCAGGGTGAGCACACTGGCGACGGCGAGCCAGCGCAGGTAGTTGCGCTGCCGGTCGGCCAAGGCGGGCAGCACCAGCGCAGCCACGAAGCCGCCGGCGTTGTAGATCGCCAGCGTCCAGCCCATCTCGGCCGCGGACATGTCCAGCAGGGCCACCAGGATGAACGCCAGCGCCGGGGTCAGGAAGGCGAAGTGCAGCCCCCACAGGCCGGCGGCGGCGGAGGCGGTGATGCGGTTGGGTACGCGGTCAGGGGAGCTCACGAGCGCCAACGCTAATCGGGGCTGATCGCGCCAGACAGGTACTGCCATACCCCGGCAGTCGTCCCACTAGGGTGAAGCCATGCGCATTCTGATCACCGGCGGCGCCGGCTACATCGGATCCACCGTCGGCTCGGCCTGCGAAGACGCCGGCCACGAGGTCGTGGTGCTCGACGACTTCTCGACCGGACGACCCGAGTTCCTGCTGGATCGCACCCTCTACCAGGGCGATTTCGCCGACCGGGAGCTGCTCGACCGCGTGTTCACCGAGCAGCAGATCGACGCCGTCATCCACTGCGCCGCGAAGATCCTGGTGCCCGAGTCGGTGGCCCAGCCGCTGGCCTACTACGAGAACAACGTCGGCAAGACCCTCGACCTGCTGACCGCCATGCGCGACCACGGGGTGAACCGCATCCTGTTCTCGTCGTCGGCCTCGATCTACGCCACGGACGAGAACTTCCAGGTCACCGAGACCTCGGCCCTCGACCCGCAGTCGCCGTACGCGACCACCAAGTTCATGGTCGAGATGATCCTGCGCGACGTCGCCCACGCCAGCGACCTGCACGTGCTCAGCCTGCGCTACTTCAACCCGATCGGCACCGACCCGCAGCTGCGCACCGGTCAACAGATCGAGAAGCCCAGCCACGTGCTCGGCAAGATGATCGAGGCCTGGGTCAACCACGCCACCTTCACCGTCACCGGGGTCGACTGGCCCACCCGCGACGGCTCGGGCATTCGCGACTACATCCACGTCTGGGACCTCGCGCAGGCGCACGTCGCCGCCGTGGAGAAGTTGGACGAGATCACCCGCGACGACAACTACCAGGTGATCAATGTCGGCACCGGCAACGGGGTCACCGTCAAGGAACTGGTGCGGGCCTTCGAGGCGGGCACCGGTGAGCCGCTCGACGTCGAGTTCGGGCCGGCTCGTCCGGGCGACGTGGCCGGCGCCTACACGATCTCGAACCGGGCGACGGAGTTGCTGGACTGGAAGCCGCAGTTCACCGAGGCCGACGGTGTGCGCGACGCCATTGCCTGGCTGCCGCGCCGCAAGGAGCTGCTGGGCTACTGAGCCGCGGCTCGTCCCTCACCCCCGACTGCCCCGGCTCCGACCACGCAGACCGGACGACGTAGGCTGGGCGCATGAACAAGACGCTGCTGCTGATCGCCGCGATCCTGGTCGCTCTCGGCTTCCTCGCGGCGAAGCGCCGGGTGCGCGAGGCCGAGCAGGAGGCCGCCCTCTGGGCCGAGGCCACCGACCCCCTGGAGTGAGACCACCCCGCTTGATCAGGGCTCAGTGCTCGTCCCTCGTACCCGCCATCCAGTCGAGCGTGAGGGTGGACGAGGTTCCGCGCACCACGCAATGGGTGCCCCCACGGGGCATGTCGACCCACTCCGTCTCATAGCGCGGGTGGTCGCTGGCATGGGTCACCCCGTTCACGCGGAACTCCGAGTGCCAGCCCAATTCATAGACGTGCCGCGCGGAAGAACTGCCGAACCCCGCCACGTGGCGCGCCGACAGCACGAGCCCGGCTCGTCCGAGATCGAGACTCCACTGCGTGGCCGCCGCGACGAACTGCGCGAAGTTGGGGAACTCGCTGCGGTCGGCGAGCACGACCCCCCAGGCGGTGACCGGCCCCCGCTGCAGCACCTCGTAGTCGCTGACCACCTCGTAGGGGTGCGCGGTGAGCACCGCCAGGTAGGAATCGCCCTTGCGGCCGAGCAGCGCGCGGTCGGTGAGCGTGGTCTCGTCGAAGGCAACGATCGGGAAGTGCAGGTGCGACAGCTCCGGCCGGCGCCCCTCGAGGTAGCCCTTGCGGGCGCGTAGGTCGTGCAGCACCAGCACCACGTTGTCGGACTGGGCGATGTCGGGGTTGATGCCGTTGCCGATCCAGTCCGAGGGGGTGGCCGGGCGCGACTCGGCCTTGGCCCCGACCGAACCGGGGTTGGTGGAGAACACCACGATGCCTCCCGGCAGCGCGGCCTCCCACAGATGCTGTTGGTCGCCGAAATCGCGCGGACGGTAGTGCTGGGCGCTCGACAACAGCAGGTTGGGGGTGCGGAAGGTGGTCACGTCGACCCGCCCCAACTGCATGCCGATGGTCACCGGGTTGATGCCCCGCACCAGTAGCGGCGCCATGCCCGGATTGAACTTCCGAAACGGACGAAGGCCCGCGAAGAAGCTGTTCTCCCACATTCCCAGCCGGTTGATCACCGCGATGGTGTCGCCGATGATCTCGGGATCGGTGATGGCCTGCATCGACCAGCACGCCCGCACTCGTTCGACGGCCAATTGGGCCGATGAGATCGCCGGCGTGCGGGCCCGGTGCCGCTCCTCGGTCTGGACGATGGTCTCGTCGATGCTGCGGCCGTGGCTGACGTGAATGCGATGGGCGCCCCCCTGCAGGGCGATGTCGATCACCGCCTGCGGAACCCGATAGCGCCGGCGCGAGCAGAAGATGCCCGAGAGCTGGTCGACGCGGAACGGCTGCGGTTCACCGAAGGCGTCCGCGACGATGGCCGAGACCTCCTGCACCGTGGGGTCGACCTTCTGCCGTCGGTAGGCCCGCCCCTGGGAGCCGTGCAGGCGTCCGTCGAAGTGGTGCAGGGCGAGGTCGAGCATCAACAGGTCGAGCACCATGCTCGCGCGGTGGGCCAGCTCCTCGTCCGCGTGGTCGACCAGCAGGGTGAGCGCCACGGCGTCGAGCTCGTAGTAGGTCGCCGACAGCCATTCGGAGAATCCCCAGCGGAAGCGGTCCTCGAGCCAGTCGAGCAGGCGCCGCCGGGCCGCCTCGGCGTGCGCAGTGCCGGATCGTCCGTCGTTGGTGAACAATCGGTCACCGAGCAGCCGGCCGGCCAGGTACTCACCCGCGCCGAACAGCACCTGGTGGTTCTCGCTCCACGAACACATGGAGTCGTCGCCGGGCTCGGTGAAGGAGTACTTGAAGCCGGCCAAGCACTTGTCGATGGCGGTGCGCAGGTCGTCCGGGAGCAGGGCGCCGGCCTCGATGCGCAACTTCAGCAGCACCAGCAGGCGGTGGTCGGCCAGGTCGCGGCGCTCGTCGAGCATCGTCATCAGGCGGCGCACCCACTCGTCCGATTCGCCCATCGCGAGCAGCGTGGCGGCAGCGCGATACGCATTCGGGGTCATCGCCACCTCCTCGCCCACCACCTCGCCACCCTGCACTCGGTCACGCTACCGGCTGAACGCCCCCTCGGCGCCGCCGTGGGAACAACCGGGAGCCCCGGCCCCACCCCCTGCCGTGGTGGCACACCAGCCGTGCGCACGTCGCGACCCTCGTCCGATGTGGGCACCGGCCCCGCCGCCTAGGCTGGAACAACCATGTCTGTCCCGCATCGCCCCGATGGGCTCCTCGGCGATCGGCCGCGCTCGCGCGACGCCGACATCGTGCTCGCCGTCGTGCTGTTCGGGGTGCTCTGCGGCCCCTACGTGCTGTTCGGGCTCACCAGCCACGCGGGCTACGAGCTGTTGTTGGCCGGGGTCACCACCGCCATGATGTGCGCGGCGATGGTGTGGCGGCGCAGTCGTCCGACCCTGATGCTGGGCATCGTCACGCTCGCCGGGGTGCTGCAACTGCTGGTGCTGCGCTACCCCACGACCTCGGTGATGATCATCCCGCTGGCCTGCTACTCCTTCGCGCGTTGGACCGACGGCAGCCGGTCGCGTCGGGTGCTGCCGTTGGGCGCGGCGGCATCGCTGCTCGGCCCGTTCACCTGGATGCCCGGGTTGGTCGGCTACGACAACCCCCTTGACTACGGCGGCGTCGGGCTGCTGAGCGTCGCCATTCTGTACGGCATCACCGTGATGGTCTGCGCGGGCTTGGTGATCACCCCCTACGCGATCGGGCGCCGCATTCGCGAGTCGGCGCTCACCAAGCAGCAGGCCGAGCAGGCCGAACTGCAGCGCTACCAGGCCGCCCTGCACCAGCGCGAGGCCGCCGGACGCATGGCCGAGGCCCGCGCCCGCGCCCAGATCGCCCGCGAACTGCACGACATCGTCGCCCACTCACTGTCGGTGATGATCGTGCAGGCCGAGGGTGGCCGCGCGATCGCCGCCAAGCGGCCCGAGAAGGCCGCCGAGGTGCTCGACACGATCGCGTCGACCGGACGAGATGCCCTCGGCGAGATGCGGCGCATCGTCGGGGTGCTGCGCGGCACCGACGAGGGCGACGCCGAATATGCCCCCACCCCCGGGCTGGCCGACATCGCCGAGATGGTGGAGCGGGCCGGCGACCGCATCTCGTTGACCGTCACCGGCGAGGCCCCGGTGGTGCCCGACACCCTCGGGCTGACCGTCTACCGGGTCGCCCAGGAGGCGGTCACCAACGTGCTCAAGCACGCCGGCGCCGATGCCCACGCCGAGGTCACGCTCACCTATCTGCCGACCATGATCGTCGTGCAGGTGACCGACGACGGCCCCGGTTCGACCCCCTCGGACGGCAAGGGGCACGGCCTGCGCGGCATGCACGAGCGCGTGCAGTCGATGGGCGGACGACTGCTGGCCCGCCCGCGTTCGAGCGGCGGCTTCCTGGTGCGCGCCCAGTTCCCCCTGCCCGGGCACCGGCTGGTGTCATGATGACCACGATCCCCCCATCCATTCTTCGGAGGACACGATGACCGCACCCATCCGCGTGCTGCTCGCCGACGACCAGGCGCTCGTGCGCAGCGGGTTCCGCATGCTCATCGAGTCCGAGGACGACATGGAGGTGGTGGGTGAGGCCAACAATGGCCTCGAGGCGCTGCAACTGCTGCGCACCACCCCGGTCGACGTCGTGCTGATGGACATCCGCATGCCCCAGCTCGACGGCGTCGAGGCCACCAAGCGCATCGCCGCCTCGCCCCTGCCCACCCGGGTGTTGGTGCTCACCACCTTCGATCTGGACGAGTACGTGTTCTCCGCGTTGAAGGCCGGGGCGTCGGGGTTCCTGCTGAAGGATGCGCACCCGCACGACCTGCTCAACGCCATCCGCAATGTCGCCGCCGGTGACGCCGTGGTGGCACCCAGCGCAACCCGACGCCTGCTGGAGCAGGTGGTGCCGGGGTTGCCGTCGTCCCCCGGGCAGACCGACGAGCGGCTCGACCTGCTCACCGAACGAGAGCGCGAGGTGCTGGTCGAGATCGCCAAGGGGGCCAGCAACACCGAGATCGGGCAGCGGCTGTACATGGCCGAGGGCACGGTGAAGACCCACATCGGGCGACTGCTCAGCAAGTTGCAGTGCCGCGACCGGGTGGGGCTGGTGCTGTTCGCCTTCGAGGTGGGCCTGGCGCGCTGAGGGCACGGGTCCAGATCGCCGGGCTGCGGTGCTCACCTCGTGACCTGCCCTTGCCGCCCGGCTGCGCCCGTGATCGGGTGATGCCAGCACGCCCAGCCGGCGAGGAACCCGCAGGCACGAAGAAGGAGTCACCATGGGACAGTTCGCCATCATCGGGGCGGGCGACCGCTCGTACCTCGGTCAGGTGATCAGCAAGGTCGATCCCACGTCGCGGGTGACCGACGTGGTCGACCCCTTCCCTTCGGGCCGGGAGCGCGCTCGCGCCATGTTCGGCGACGATGTGCGCCTGCACGACACGGTCGCCGACCTGCTGGCCGCCCGCCACGCCCTCTCCCAGCAGCACGAGGGCGCCGAGCAGCTCGACGGCGCCCTGGTGACCTCGCCCGACGCGGTGCACGCCGAACAGGCCCGCGAGTTGCTGCGCGCCGGCGTCACCACCTACCTCGAGAAGCCGATGGCCATCACCACCGAGGACGCCGACGACTTGCTGCGGCTCGCCGATGAGACAGGCACCCGGTTGTTCGTGGGCCACAACATGCGCTTCATGGGGGTCGTCACCATCATGAAGCGGTTAATCGACGAGGGTCGCATCGGACGAGTGCAGGCGATCTGGTGCCGCCACTTCGTGGGGTTCGGCGGCGATGCCTACTTCCGCGACTGGCACGCCGAGCAGCGCTACGGCAACACCCTGCTGCTGCAGAAGGGCGCCCACGACCTCGATGTCATCCACCACCTGGCGGGTGCCTACACCGAGCGGGTGCAGGCATTCGGACGACTGGCCGTCTACGGCGACACCACCGATCGGAATCCTTCGCAGGGCCTGGACTGGGTGAACCGCCGCCCCATGACCAACTGGCCGCCGCGCGAACTCACCGGCCTGAACGCCGAGCTCGACATGGAAGACCTCGCCCAGGTGAACCTGCAGTTGGCCGGCGGCATCCTGGCCAGCTACCAGCAGTGCCATTTCACGCCCGACTACTGGCGCGACTACACCGTGATCGGCGATCTCGGACGCATCGAGAACCAGGGCGACGGCGAGGGTGGGGTCGTCCGGCTGTGGAACCGCCGCGTCAACAGCGCCTACGAACCCGACGAGGAGTTCCCGATCACCGGTGACGCCGGCGGTCACCTTGATGCCGACGAGAAGATCATCTCGGAGTTCCTGGACTACGCCTTCGGCCGCATCGACGAGACCCGCGTGCCGTCGATCGCGGCACGCCACGCCGTGGCGACGGGCGTGGCGGCCGCGTGGTCGATGCGCAACGGCGGGGTGCCGGTCGACGTCAGCTGAGCCAGCTGCCCCGAGTGAACCAGGTGTCGCCGATCACCCAGTACGAGAACCTCAGTTGTCGCGGGCGGCCGTCGCGAACCCGGTCAACTGCTTGCCCGGGTTCTTGGTACCACCCGCCACCACCACCTGAGACCCCCCGGTGGCGGTCGACTGGGTCACCAAGAAGCCCTGGTCACCGCATCCCCCGACCCGCACCACGGCGCGCGTGGCTCCGGCGTAGAAGTCGACCAAGCTGCGCTCGCCCCCTTGGTTGGGGATCGCCGTCCAGCGGGTGCCCGAGACGAAGCCCCACTGGGCCGCCCCACAGGTGGGGGTCTTCGCCACGGCCAGCCCCTTCGCGGTCTGGCGGGCCCCGATGTAGCCGTACGGTGCGCGCGGGAGCGACCCGCTGAGGGAGGTGAATCGTCCGGTGTTGGTGTCGTAGCGGTAGACGGTGGCCGCATTGGCGCCGATGCAGCTGACGGTCACCGACACGTTCGACAGCGAGTACCCGGGTTGGCAGTACTGGCCGGCGGGGGTCGCCGAGGTGCGCATCAGCCGCCCGGTGGCGTTCGAGCTCACGGTGATCTTCCCGGCGGACGACCGCCCCACCACCAGCACGCCGTCGCGGGTCTGCACCAGGCTCTCGAGCGGCGAGGCACCGGGGAAGGTGGCTTGGAGTCGTCCCTGCAGGTCGCGCCGCTGCCACGACGTGTCGGTCGCGACCAGCAGATTGAGGCCACTGGGATTGGTGAACCGCACGGTGTTCAGACCGGGAACACTCCACGAGGTCTGCTGGCGGGTGAGGGTGTCGACGATGATCACCCGCGTCGAGCCGCCGCTGGTGGCCGCGGTGAGCACGACCCGTCGTCCGTCGTTCGACAGGTCACCGACGTTGGCACCCGTCGGCACCGTGCCCAGCGAGGTCTGCACCGCCGTCGGTGACGCCATCACCAGCGTGCTGGCGCCGGTGGGTCGGCCCTGCGAGTCGACGGACGAGAGCGTGGCCGCGGTCCAGCCCTCGGGGTGGGAGATCCAGCCCGGGGTGGTGACGGCGGACGAGGACGACGACGACAGCCCGGTGAGGGCGATGGCCGCGACCGCGGCGACGGCGGCGCCCGTACGGGTGACCGAAGTGCGGGTGACCGAGGTGCGGGTGAGGGCGGGGCGGGCGATGACCATGGGGAACTCCTGGGCTGGGTGGGTGAGGCCTGTGAAACTGAGGTTCACCTGCATCACTCCCCGGGGGCCGTCGTCGTTGCCGAGTTGCGCATGGGAATCGGCTGAGATTGTCCGGCGCCTTTCTCAGCCGACCCGTGCCGGCCCGACCCGTCCCCGGTTCCTCGTTCAGACCCCGGTCTGACCCCGAACCACGCGATTCACACCCGTGGCGGGGGGCCGCGCGCCACCGTCGCCTCCTAGGCTGGCGAGTGCTCCGCACCACCGTTCGAGCTCCGACAGAGAGGCCCATCGTGACCCAGCAGCATCCGACCGACCAGAATCCCCGTCGGGCGATGACCGAGACCGTCGACGAGCCCCAGCAGTCAGCCGCCGCCGAGCCTCAGCACGGCATCGTCCCTCGTGGTGACGGTCTGCGGGGCACCGCCGTTGCCACCGGCGATGACATCGTCGCCGAGGCGCGCGAGCTGGTGAAGGTCTACGGCTCCGACAAGACGCAGGTGGTCGCTCTCGACCGGGTGTCGGTGAGCTTTCGGCGCGGCTCGTTCACCGCGATCATGGGCCCGTCGGGTTCGGGCAAGTCGACCCTGATGCACTGCCTCGCCGGCCTGGACCGCATCACCGACGGCCAGGTCTTCCTCGCGGGCGAGGAGCTCAACCGTCTGCCCGACTCGAAGCTCACCAACGTGCGCCGTGACCGGCTCGGGTTCGTCTTCCAGAGCTTCAACCTGCTGCCGACGCTGACCGCGCGCCAGAACATCGTGCTGCCGCTCGACCTGGCCGGCAAGCGCCCCGACGAGGCCTACTTCACCCAGCTCACGCAGTCGCTGGGCCTCACCGAGCGCCTGGCCCACCGCCCGTCCGAACTCTCGGGTGGCCAGCAGCAGCGCGTCGCCATCGCCCGCGCCATGGTGACTCGTCCCGACGTGATCTTCGCCGACGAACCGACCGGCGCCCTCGACTCGAAGACCGGCACCGCGCTGCTCGACTACCTGCGCCGTTCGGTGGACGATCTGGGCCAGTCGATCATCATGGTCACCCACGACCCGAAGGCCGCCGCCTACGCCGATCGCGTGCTGGTGCTGCTCGACGGGCACATCGTCGACGACCTCGCCGACCCCGACGTCGACCAGGTCACCCACGCACTCGCCTCGCTGGAGCGCTGATGTTGCGCAACGCACTCGCCGAGATCCGGCAGCATCCCGGGCGCATGCTCGCCACGCTGGTCGCGATCGCCATCTCGGTGGCCTTCATGGCCGGCACCTCGATCTACCTGGGCACCGAGAAGAAGGGCCTCGCGGGTCAGCTCAACCGGCAGGTGGTCGCCAGCGACGTCATCGTCCGGCAGTTGCCCGAGCCGGCCCCCACCGACGACCCCGCCACCGTCGACCAGCAGAAGAACGCGGACGCCTTCGCCGCCACCCTCGCGAAGGTGCCCGGCGTCAAGGCGGCCGAGGCGGTCAGTTCGACCGGCGGCACCCTCGACAACGGCAACCAGGTGGTCTTCCTGCAGTTGTTCGTGCTGACCGGTGACGACTTCCGCTGGGCGAGCGTCACCGACGGCCGCTGGCCCGAGTCGGCCACCGAGCTCGCCCTGCCGCCCGACATCGCGCGCAAACTCGGCCTGTCGGTGGGTGACACCGTCACGTTCAACGGGCAGGTCGAGCTCACGCTCGTCGGCATCACGGACGATCCCAAGAGCCTGCTGAACCCAGCGGGCTACGTGTCGAAGGCGGCCGCTCAGGCGTCCGGTGCCTACCCGAGCATGGTGCTGGTCAAGGCCGAGCCCGGCACGTCCGCCGACACCCTGACGACCGCCGTGAAGGCCGCGGTGCCCACCGAACTGCGCGACGGGGTCGTCTCGAAGCAGGCGTTCATGGACGAGCAGTTGCAGGAACTGACCCAGGGCGTCGACGCGATCCGCACCTTCCTGATGGTGTTCGCCGGCATCGCGCTCGTGGTCGGCATGATCATCATCTCGAACACGTTCACGATCCTGATCACCCAACGGCGGCGCCAGATCGGCCTCCTGCGGGCGGTGGGTGCCAGCACGGGTCAGATTCGCGGGCAGCTGCTCGTCGAGGCGGTGCTCACCGGGTTGATCGGCTCGGTCGTCGGCGTGCTGGTCGGGGCCGGCCTGGCCGCGGCCGGCGCCACCTACACCGGCTCGATCTTCTGGGGCATGGAGTTCCCCATCGGCGAGATCGCCATCGAGATCGGGGTCGGCGTGCTGATCACGGTGCTCGCGGCGCTGGCGCCGGTGTGGAAGACCTCGCGCGTGAAGCCCCTCGAGGCCTTGCAGCCGGTGCTCAATGCCGACGCCGCCAAGAAGGTCTCGCTGGTGCGGGGCATCATCTGCGGCGTGCTGTTCGCCATCGGGATCGCGTTCATGGTGATGTCGCTGATGCAGGGCATCAACCGCGACGGTGACCAGACCAAGGCGCTGGCCACCATCGGTTTCGCGGTGATCGCCGCCGCCTTCATCGCGATCGCCGTGCTGGCCGCCGCGCCGCTGTATGTGTCCGGGCTGATCCGGCTGGTCGGCAAGGTGACCGGGCTGACCGGCCCGACCGCGCGCATGGCCACCATGAACGCCTCCCGCAACCCCAACCGGGCGGCCGCGACGGCGGTGGCGCTGATGCTCGCGATGGGTCTGATCGTGACCCTGCAGGTCGCGACCTCGAGCGTGCGGACGACCGTGCTGCAGCAGATCGACGAGCGCTACCCGGTCGATCTGCAGGTGACCGCCACCGGTGAGGCCGGGCTGACCAGCGAGGTGATCGCCAAGCTGGACGCCCTGCCCGGGGTCGAGCGCAAGGCCGTGCTGCCCGGTGGCATGGTCGAGACCAGTGACGGCAACCAGTTCTACGTCAGCGGCCTGACCGCCGATGCCCGAGCCGTGGCACCGACCCTGCCCGCCAACCTGCCCGACGGCAGCGCCCTGGCCAATGGCGAGACGGTCACCTACGCCAAGCAGGCACTCGGCGGCGACACCATCACCCTGAAGTCGGGCACGACCACGGTCACGGTGAAGCTGGTGAAGAACAATGCCGCGCCGTCGCAGGGGATCGTCGTGAACGAGGCCGTGCTGGCGAAGCTGGTTCCCGACGCCAAACCGAGCTCGTACTGGGTGAAGCTCACCAACCGAGACGACTTCGCCCGCACCCTGCTGCAGTTGGAGTCGCTCCCCCAGACCGAGGGCAACTACCTGATGATCTCGGGTGGGGCCACCGAGGCCTACATCATCAACCAGGCGCTCAACATCATGCTGGCGATCGCCACGGCCCTGCTCGGCGTCGCGGTGCTGATCGCGCTCGTCGGCGTGGCCAACACGTTGGGGCTCTCGGTGATCGAGCGCACCCGCGAGTCGGCGCTGCTGCGGGCCCTGGGCATGCACAAGTCGAAGCTGCGACTGATGCTGTGGCTCGAGGCGGTGGCCCTCGCCCTGGTCGGCGTCGTGGTGGGCATCGTGGCGGGCTCGTTCTTCGCGTGGCTCGGGGTGGGCGCCATCTTCCGCGGCACCGGCCTCGACGCCGCCCAACTGAAGTTCTCCATCGATCCGTGGCAGACGGTGGCCCTGGTGGCGATCGCGGTGATCGCGGCCTCGCTGGCCTCGATCCTTCCCGGACGACGCGCCGCCAACGCTGCTCCGACGGAGGCGCTGGCGGCGGACTGATCGGGTCCGACTGATCGGGTTCGTCCGATCAGGGACAGCAGCAGGCGGTGGTCAGGGCTCAGGCCTTGGCCACCGTCGCCGCTATGGCGGCGGCCGCATCCGACAGGGTGCCGGGCAGGGTGATCGCCGCGTCCACCCCGGACGCGGCTCGTCCACCGACGAAGACGTGCCGCAGCCCGGCTGCGTGGCACGCACGCACCGCCTGCTGGCCCGAGTCGACGTCGGCGACTGTCGCGACCCCTACCACGGCGGCGGCGGGACGATAGCGGTGGGCCACCACCTGCCAACTCTGCGCGGGCACGTCGGCCCCGAGGTAGATGACGTTGACCTCGAGGCGGCGCAGGCACAGGGCGAGCGCCAGCGCGGGCAGTTCATGGCGCGCCTTGGCGGGCAGTCCCACCGCCACCCTGGGGCCCGAGGCGCGGGTGGCGGCGTAGAAGGCGGCCAGGCGGTGCATGACGGCCGCACTGATGAGGTGCTCGGTGGCGACGTCGAGCTCACCGGACGACCAGGCCTCTCCCACCCTTCGCAGCGATGGCATCAGCCACTGGTCGATCACCGTCTCGACCTTGCCCTGGGCGAACTGTCGGTCGATGAGTGCCTCCAAGGCCTGGGGGTCGCGCGGAGAACGCAGCAAGGCCTCGTGGTCGAGCAGCGCCGATACTGGTGGCGCCCCGGGCGTGATGTCGAGCAATTGGGCCGCCTTGCGGGGAGGGATGCCGGCCTCCACCAGGTCCCGCATTCGACGCAGCCGGGCGACCTGCTCGTCGTCATAGCGACGGATGCCATTGTCGTGGCGGTGCGGCTCGACCACGCGGTAGCGCGTCTCCCAGGCCCGCAAGGTGGCGATCGGCAAGCCCGTCAACCGGGCCACGTCGCCGATGGCGTGCGGTGCGTCCATGATCGTCCTTTCGCCGGCTGAGCCCCGGCCCACTACGCAGCCTAGGGACACCGGGACAAAAAGCTAGACAAAACAGCAGTCTGTCTAGATTCTTTGTCGAGCTTTGCGCAGTATGGAGCTCACGAGGAGGGGGGTCGAGGATGACCATTCGCCTCGCACCACCGACCCAGACGCACCACCTTCCAAGGAGACTCCCATGCGCACCATTCGTCGAGTAGTGGCGGCCCTCAGCGCCACCCTGCTCGCCATCCTGGGGATGGCACTCACCTCACCCGCGGCACACGCGGCACCCCAGACCTCCCAGGTCAGCGTGCTGCACGCCGTGCCCGGCGCCACCGTCGACGTGTGGGCCAACGGCAAGCCGCTGCTCACCAAGTTCACTCCCGGCACGCTCACCCAACCGATGGCGTTGCCCGCCGGCAGCTACGACATCAAGATCGTCAAGGCCGGCGATCCCGCCACCGCGGCCGCCGTGATCGAGGCCAAGGGCCTGAAGGTTCCCGGGGGCGCCAACCTCACCCTCGTCGCCCACCTGGATGCCATGGGCAAGCCGGTGCTCACCGCCTTCGCCAATGACACCAGCGCCTCGTCGAAGGGTGCCCGGCTGACGGTGCGCCACGTCGCGGCAGCCCCGGCGGTGGACGTTCGTGCTGGCGGCAAGGTCGTCGTCCCCGGTTTGGTCAACCCGAAGCAGGCTGCCCTTGACCTCATGCCCGGCACCGTTTCAGCCGACGTCGTGCTTGCCGGCACCGACACCGTGGCCATCGGCCCGGCCGACGTGAAGCTCAGCCAGGGTCACAACACCATCGTCTACGCGTGGGGTTCGGCCGAGGGCAAGAGCCTCGCGCTGGCCGTGCAGCAGGTGAGGCTGTCGGGCGTTGGACTGCCCCACACCGGTGTCGCCGACGAGCCCACCAGCAACACGCTGCCGATCGTCGCATCGGCCGTGATGGTCGCGCTCGTCGGAGCCCTCGCGCTGCGGCGCACCCGCTCGGCGGTCCGGAACTGACAGGTCGCCCCCCGGCGAGGCCGTGGCTGAGAATATTCAGTCACGGCTTCGCCGCGTGAACGCCCTGACCGTGAGGGAAGTGGCTTGTCGCATTCGCAGAACCGGTCAACTCGCGGCGGGCAACGCCGCCGCATTCCTTGACGGAAGCTGAGACCGCATGCATCATTGTCACAAGCTTGAAGTGAGACACGGTGCAGGTGGCTCCTTGACAGGCTGCACAGACGCCCGGGGGGCTGTTGGGGGTGACCAGCAGTCCCCCGGTGCATGTCCTGGGCCATGCCTCTTCCGCACCGACCCGACGATGTCGGATGTCCCAGACGGTCAGTTGGCCAGTCGCCAGGCCAGGAAGTCGGCCAGGTCGCCGGCATCGCCGTCTCGTCCGCCGCGATTGACGACCAAGACCGGTTGGGTGGGCTGCAACCGCACCCCGCGCAGGCGATCCATCAGCGACCCGGGCACGGTGAGCTGGTAGAACTCGCCACCCTCGCCGATCGCCAGCGACTTGTTGGCGCGGATGTACCAGCCGCTCTGGTCGGTCTTCACCACCTGCCCGGTCATCAGGCGGGCCTTCAGCGGCTCGGGAGCGATACCTCGGGCGCGGCAGGTGTCCACGAACTCGTCGATGAGCTTCTGCGCGGCCACGGCCTCGTTGCGGGCCTGACCCTGGCTCAACTCGAAGCGGAGTTTCGCATCCTCGCGGCGCTGGTTCATGCCTCGAGCGTAGTCACCGCGCGGGCTGGGTGGGAGGTGGCCGGGGTGGGTCGGCAGCGGGCGGGGTGGCGCTGGCGGCAGGTGCTGGGGGGCGCTGCAGCGGGCCGGGCGGGCTGGTTGCGGCCGAAGAGCGATCCATAACGGTGTGGGGTGGGGACCGCTCGTGCCAATGCCCGAGGCGAGGGGCCGAGAGAGGCTATGACCGTGGGAGCAGGGCCGGGCCGCCAACCCCGGTTCATCCCGGACGAGCCCGAGCGCCCCTGTGCAGGCGACGCCGGGGTGGCGCGCCCGGCGGCTAGGCTGGCGCCGTCGGCCGCTGACCACAGCCGCCCGCGAGTCCCGTCGCCGATCCCGAAGGACCTTCGTGCAGTTCTGGCGCAGCATCAAACGCATGGCGCGGCACCCCAAGTTCAAGCGGTTGCTCGCCGTGCGGATCGCCACGCAGGCCTCCGACGGCACCTTGCAAGTGGGCATGGCCAGCTACGTGCTGTTCAGCCCGCAGTCCCAACCGAATGCCGTGGCCATCGCGACCGTGCTGGCGATCACCCTGCTGCCGTTCTCGTTCCTCGGCCCCTTCGTCTCGGTGGTGCTCGACCGCTGGTCGCGGCAGCGGGTGGTGGTGTGGACCGACGCCCTGCGCGCCGTGATCGCGCTGGCGTTGGCCGCCCTGGTGTTCACCGGGAACCGCTCGCTCGAGGTGCAGGCCGTGATGTTTGGGCTGCTGCTGGTGGCGATGAGCGCCAACCGGTTCCTGCTGGCCGGGTTGACGGCCGGCCTGCCCTACACCGTGAACAAGTCGGAGTACCTGACGGCCTCGTCCATCATGCCGACCATCGGCCCGACCGGCGTGCTCATCGGCGGTGCCATCGCCGGTGGGCTGCGGCTCGCGCTGGCGCCGCGGTACCTGGCCACCCATCAGGCCGACGCCGTGGTGTTCGTGGTGGCCGCACTGATGTTCTGCACCTCCGTGACCCTGGCCTTCGGCTTCGGGAAGCACGAACTCGGCCCCGAACCGGGTCTTCCCCGCGCCCGGATGACTCCGTGGCAGTCGGCCCGCAAGGTGCTCGCCGAGCTGCGCGACGCCCTCGTGCACATCGGCCAGCAGGGCCCGACGGGGGTGTCGCTGGCGACCATCTTCGGCGCCCGGGTCTGCTTCGGCCTGATCTCGGTGGGCGTGATCCTGGGCTACCGCAACTACTTCCACACCGTCTCGCAGGTGAACAAGGCGATGGCCGACATCGGGCTGTGGGGGGCGCTGACGGGCGTCGGGTTCGTGCTGTCGGCGGCGTTGGTGCCGCCGCTGGCACACCGGTTCGGGCTACGCCGGACGATGCTGGTGCTGCTGGTCGCGAGCGGTTTGGTGCAGGCCATTCCGGGGTCGATCTTCCACCGGGTGCCGCTGCTGATCGCCGCCTTCGGCATCGGGCTGTTCGCCCAGTCCATCAAGATCGTGGTCGACACCGTCTGCCAGATTCACGTCGACGACCACTACAAGGGTCGGGTCTTCGTGATCTACGACATGATCTTCAACGCCGCGATCGTGGTGGCGGCGGCGCTGGCGATCTGGGTGCTGCCGGCCGACGGTTTCAGTCACGCAGCGTTCATCGCCACGGGAGTGGCGTACCTGGTGCTCGCGGCGTTCTTCTGGTGGCGGACGAGTCGCCGCGGTGGCGATGAGGCCTTCAACCACGGCCAGCACGGGTCGGGGCACGTGCGCGAGGACAGCGACGGGGTGGTCACCACCCGCTGACCGACTCCCAGTCAGGCGAGTCAGGCGTTGCGGTTGCGCAGTCGTCCCTCGATCACCTGCTGGATGAGTTCCACGGTGTCGGCGCGCAGGTCATGGCCACTGGTGCGGGCGTGCTTGGTCAGGTGCATCACGTAGCGCTCCGCCTCGGTCTGGTTGCCGGCACGGTGTTCGGTGCGGATCAGCGTGGTGATCAGCAGTTCGTCCGTCGGCGCACACACCAGCCCACGCCGCAGGGACCACCGGGCCACGTCGAGATCGCCCGAATCGAGGCTGCGATCGGCCACCACCAGGGCGATGTCGCGGATCGTCCCGATCATGTCGCGGCGCCACTGTTCGGCCCAGTGCCACTGCCCCGGTGCCGCGTCGGCGAGCGGTTCGCCGCGCACCAACCCGAGGGCCTGCACCAGCACCTGGCTCGGCGTGCGGTTCACCCCGGCCTGCACCAGGTTCTGCAGTTCGTCCCAGTCGCTCGAGACCGCCGGATGCAGTTCGATGCGCCCGGTGTAGGCCTCGGGCAGGTACTGGCGGCCGGAATCGTCCTCACCCAACCAGACGCGCAACCGGCTCATGTTCGACCGTCGCGTCGGCTCGGCCACGAACAGCGCCTGACTCATGCGGCTGCTGAGGCTGCCGGGGTTCTCGAGCAGCCAGCCGCAGTACTCCTGGCACTGCTTGACCGCCCGCGCCGGTTGGGTACCGCGCGCCCCGGTGAGCTCGATGGGGCCGAGCAGCAGCAGCGTCGGGTGGTCGCGGTGTGCGTCGACGGTGGTCATGCTGGCCTCCTCCAGGATCTCGGGCGGGTTGTGGATGGTGGAGATCCGGGCCGGCGGGTCGTCCGCCCACCACGGGGCCCGCGTGGTCTGGTCGCTGGTGGTGGTGGCGTGCAGTTCCACGAGGGCACGCCGCGCGGGCTCGCCGATGAGACTGGGCTGGAAGTCCGGCCCGTCGTCCACGCGGGCGGTGGTCTCGTCCTCCAGTCGGACGACGCACCCGCCCGCGGTCCACGGGGTGGTGCCGGCATCGTCCAGCACGACGGCCGCCATGCCGGGGGTCTCGTCCATCAGGTCGATCAGCAGGTCACGCTCATCGGCGGTGAGGGGGTCAGAGAACAGCAGCACCTCATGGCTGTCGGGGTCGAGGTCGGCCCCGGCGAGGCGCCGATCACGGGCGCGGCGAGCGGCCCGGGCAAGCTCGACCGTGGCATCGGGGGTGTGGCGCAGCATCGGCGAGTCGAGACCGACCGCCCAGGCCAGGCCGCGACCCACCACCACGACATCGGTGCCGGCGCTCCACTCGGCCGACACCAACGAGGTGCAGACCGCCCCGAGCAGCTGCACGGTGTGGGCGGCGTCGCCCCGCAGCACAGTGATGCCACTCAACTCGACGGTGACGGGCTGGCCCTCATCGCGGTCACCGACGACCACCGTGGTCGCGGTGACTCCGTCGGGGTCGGCCGCGCCATCGGCCATGGTCGCCCAGACCGACTCCAGTCGGCGGCTGGCCTCACTGGCGGGCACGGGGCGGCGCCCGAGGTCGCGTTGGTCGTGCTGCAGCCGCCGCCGCACCAGCAGCCCGGCGGTGACCGCGGCAGCCAGACTCGCGGTGAGACCGCCCGCCAGGCGGCGCAGCGGGTTGGCCGTGACGGGGCTGGTGGGGGTGCTGGACGACGACTCCGTGGTGCTCGAGGTCGTCTGGGCTGAGGTCGTCTGGGCCGGGGTCGCCTGAACCGGGGACGCCTCGGTGGTGGGGGCCTGGCTCGAGGGGACCTCGCTCGGCCGAGGCGACGTGGACGTCGAGCCGGTCTCGTCACTACCCGGCGTCGTGGGCTGGGCCTGGGGGGTTCCGGGGCGTTCCTCGGTCGGCGAGTCGACCGACCGACCCACGGAGCCCGCGGGCAGGCTGAGCACCCAGCCGACATCGATCTGGTCGGGGTCGGTGACCAGACCGGGATTGAGGTCGGCGATCTCGGGCCAGCGCTCGGGGTCGCCGAGGTGTCGCTCGGCCAGCGACCACAGGGTGTCACCGGCGACGACCACCACGGTCGTGAGTCCGGGCTGGGACTCCCCCACCCCCGGAGCCGACAACGGGGCCGGTGCCGCGGGCAGGTCGGGCAGGGTGAGCGAGCCGCCCACCACGAGCGCGCTGTCGGCCGTCAGTCCGTTCGCTCGCGCAATCTCGCGCCACCGCTGGCCGTCGCCATAGTGGTGCTCGGCGATCGTCCACAGTTCGTCGCCCGGCGCAACCACATGGGTGCCCGTGGGGGCGAGTCGCTGCTCGCCCGACGACGCCGCAGCGCCCGCGCCAGCCGTGGCCGTGGCGGAAGCGGCCGGTTGTCCCCCGCCGGCCGCGGACGAGCCCGACCCACCCGTGCCCGGGTGACTCGAAGCCAGTCCGATCACGACGGCGGCCACCAGCACCGAGGCCAGCGGTTGCAACGATCCGGCTCCGGGAATCCTGAGGCGCACCCGGCCGGCGGTCAGCACCGCCATCACCTCGGCCACGACGCTGACCGTCAGCAGGGCCCAGCAGACCCACGCCACCACGGTCACCACCGCGACCACCAGCGTCGAGGTCACCGGTTGCTGCACGAGTTGGGACCACCGGGACGGCGCCAGCACCGAGACGTCGCCCCACGCCAGAAGTGCCACCGGCACCCCCGCGATCAGCAGCGTCAGCAGCAGGCCGGCTCCCAGCGCCCGCAGGCCCCTCGCCAGACTCGTCATGTCAGCTCCGTTGTCGTGGTGGTCATGGTCGCCTCTCCCTGAACCGATCCAGCACGGACGACCCGGTCGCGCTCGCATCGACCGTTCCCGGCATGCCGGGAAGCAGCAGGTCGTCCAGGCCGACCGTGCACGCGATGTGCACCCGCACGCTCGCGTCGCCCAGACGGGCGAACCCGGTGGTGTCGACGTCGACCCGGCTCGAGCGGCACGGCACCCCTCGCAACTGCGAGCCGGCCACCTCGAGGGCCCGTTGTCGGGCGATCGTGCCCGAGGCCTGCAGGCTTGCGGCCCGCGCGGACGCCTGGGAGGCGTGTCGCACGTCGGTGCGTACCGACCAGATGCGCCACCCCGCCACCATCGCGGTCAGCACCATCACGATCACGGGAATGATCAGTACGGCCTCGGTCGCCAGCGACACCCCGCGTTGGTTCGTCGTTCTCGCCCGCCGCGTCATGGCCCCTCCAGCGGCATCACGGCATGTCCCTCGACCCGCCCGAGACCGAGGTCGAAGAACAGGGGGGCTCGTCCGGTGATCGTGACCTCGACGGTGCCGCGCCCGCGGACGATGGTCGTCGACACCTGCTGCAGACCGACGGGCGCGATGACTCGCTGGGCGACGGCACGGCCGTCGCCCACCTGCGCGCCCAGCAGGGACTCCGCCTCGGCCGCCGCCATCGCCGCTTGCCGCACCGTGGTGCGGGCGTGCAGCACCACTCCCGCCTGGATCATGCCCAGCACGGCGAGCATCACCACCGGGGCGAGCAGCGTCCACTGCACCGATGCCGAGACACCCCGGTCACGGGACCGGCGGCTGATGGCGGGAGCGGTCACGGGATCACCGCGGCAGGTTGTTGCGCACGTAGACGGTGATCACGGCGACGACGATGCCCGCGACGGCGACCGCTCCGGCCAGCAGGATGGCGTTCTCGGTGGACTGCGACAGCCCGCGCTCGGCTCGGGAGCGCGGAGCGCGCCGGCCGTTGGGCGGGCCGACGACCAGCAGGGCCACCAGGCCGATCGCCGTGTGGATCAGACGGTTCATGGGAGTTCCTCTCGATGTTGTGCGGTGGGCCGGTCGGCGCGCCGCGGGATGGATGAGGTGTCAGCAAACGGCGAACGGTCAACTGCCGCCGACGAGTCGGATGAGGGGTGGGATCAGGAAGATGAGGCCGAAGATCATCGCCGGGATCACCATCCAGATGGTCAACGACTCCGACACCTCCTGCGCGGCGACCTTGTCGTGCATCAGCTGCCTGTCACGCAGTTCGGCCGACCGGGCACGCAGCACACCACTGAGGGCGGCGCCCTGCTCGTCGAGGCGCATCACCTCGGCCAGATCGACCAGTTGTTGCAGGCCGAGGTCGGTTCCCACCTGGGCGAGCGCCTGCCACGCGGGCCGCTGCTCGAGCATGGTGCGTTCGAGCGCCAACTGCAGTTCGCGGAACAACGGCGCCTGCGAGACCGACGCCGCACGGTGCAGCGCCTGGGTCGACGACTGGTTGGCCAGCCGCTCCAGCGTCACCAGGTCGACGAACGTGCAGATGGCTTCGCCGGTGTCGGACGAGGTCGCCGCCGCCTGGTTGCGGAGCCGCAGGTCGGGCACGAACCACCCCAGCACCGCGCCGGCCACGCCGACGCCGAAGGGGGCCCAGCCGATGCCCAGGCGCAGCGCGAAGGCCACCGCCCCGAAGACCACCGGCGTGAGGAAGCCGAGGGCCGCCATGATCGCCTTCTCGGCGGCGAAGTCGCTGAGGGTGCGGTTCTTGAGCGTGAGCATGCGCGCGGTGCGCGGACTGATGGGCAGCCGCAACCGCGTGAGCACCCAGTGGCCCAGTCGATCACCGCGATCACTGTCGACGGGCAGGGCCATCCGCGGGCTCGCAACCTGGCCGTCGAGGTGGTCGAGTGCGTCACCCAGGCGCACCGGACGACGAACCGTCCCCGCCACCACCAGACACAACCCGAGCGCGAGCAGCGCTCCCGATCCCGCGATCGCCAGCCACGGCACTTGCCCCCACCCACTCATCGCCCGGGCTCCCCCACGAGAATGCGATCGCGCTGGCGGGGCATCGTCCGCCGTCGCAACATCACCAATGAGCCGACGTAGGCGAGCAGCAGCAGTGCGAGCAGCAGCTGGCCGACCGGTGACGAGTACGGGTCGAAGTAGCTGCCGCCCAACAACAGCGCGGCGGCGATCACCACCATCGTGATCAGGGTGACCTGCCGCACCACCACGCGCGGCTTGGCGCGTTCCGCCTCGATCTCGCGGAGGGCTCGAAGTCTCGCCTGGAGCGACTCGGCCAGGGCGTGCAGGGTGACGGTCGCGCCGGTGCCGCCTCGTTGGCTGGCCAGCGCCAGGGCGGCCAGGCAGGCGTCCGCGTGGGGCGAGTCGAGGTCGTCGGCGATCGCCCGCAGGGCATCGGCGGCACTCCAGCGAGCATCCATGCGCAACACCGCCGTGGTGACCGCCGGGGCGATCGCGGGCGGAGCCTGGCGGCGGGTGGCTCGCACGGCATCGGCGATCGACTTGCCGGTGGGAACCGACGACGCCAGCCCCCTCGTCCAGCGTTCGAGGGCGACCAGCAGCTCGAGCTCACGATTCGGCGGGGCCCCGAGCAGCCAGGGCACACCCACCACTGCCGCCGGGCCGAGGACGATCATGATCGGCCAGCCGGTCAGCACGCCGGCCACAAGCCCGAGCAGCAGACCGAGCCCCAGTCGCAGCCAGGTCGAGCGGGGCAGCGATCGCAGGCGAGCCAGACCGGCGGTGAGTCGTCCCGGCGACGAGTCGGGGGCCGGCACGTGCACCCTCAGCAGGCCCATGACGACCAGGGCGAGGCCACCCGCCAGCAGCGCCCCGGCCACGATCACCATCAGCCCGTACATGCGCGGCCTCGCATGGTGCCCAGGTCTGGCCGCAGCCCACCGACCCAGTCGGTGTCGAACGGGGTCAGCCTCGCGACCAGTTCCGGCTCGGGGTGGAACACCTCGGGTTCACCGTCGCCGGCGGCCCGGTAGACCAGGTGCGTCAACGGACGGTCACCCTCGATGGCCCCCGTCAGGGCGCGAATCTCGGAGATGTGGCGACGCCGCACGCCTCCCCGCCAGGTGTCGTCGACCAGGGAGACGTGAATGATCAGCGAGATGTTGTGCGCGATCTGCCGGTAGGCCTCGGGAATCGTCACCGACCCGCCCTGGGCCACGCGACTGGCCAGCCGGTCGATGGTCGACGCCGCCGAGTGGGCGTGGGTCGTGCTCAAGGTGCCGGCACCCGACATCATGGCCTCGAACATGGCGCCCGCCTCGCTGCCCCTCACCTCGCCGACGACCAGTCGGGCCAGGTTCTGGCGGAGCGCCTCGGGAATCAGGTCGGCCACGCTCCAGGAGCCGAGGGCACGCCCGTCCTGGGTCTCGCCCAGCCCCACCCTCGCCTGCAGGGCCAGCATGTTGCGTCGCCTCGGCTGCAGGTGGGTCAGCAGCTCGTAGTCGGTCTCGATGGTGCCGAACCGTTCCGTCGCGGGGATGGCATCGATCAGTCCGCGCAGCAGGGTCGTCTTGCCCGCGCCCTGATCGCCCGAGACCACCATCGACAGCCTGGCCCGCACCGCCGCCCGCAACAGCCTGGCCACGTGCTCGGGCATCAGCCCACCGGCCGCGAGATCGGCGAGGGTGATGTCGGTGAGGATGTGCTGACGGATGATCACCGAGGGTCGATGGCTCAGCCCGAAGCCGATGGCGTGCAGCCGGAACCGGTCGCCCACCGCGATGGTCATCATCGGGTGGGCATCGTCGAACGGACGAGGGGGCGAGGCCACCTCACCCAGGAATCGAATGGCCTCGACCAACTCCTCGTCGGAGTCGGCCACCGGTGCGAGGTTCTCACGGTGGCCGTCGCCGTACTGGGCGACGACGGAGTCGTAACCGTGGATCTCGATGTTCTCGGCCTCGGGCAGCTCAAAGACGGGCTGGAGTCGTCCGTAGCCGTAGATGGCGTCGTGCACCGCCTGCACGTGCGCCTGCTCACGGTCGGCATCCCACAGTTCGCGGCCCGAGGCGGCCAGTTCCTCGGCGCGCCGGTGCACCACCTGTCGGATCACCGACCTGCCGCGAGCTCGCCGATCGTCCTCCGCCAGGGTGTGGGAGGGGTCCCGCCGGTCGGCCTCGAGCAGCCGGGTGATCTCGTCGGAGGCCCGCCGCCGCAGTTCGACCGTCTCGGACCAGTTGACCGCCTCGGACCGGTTGACGGGCCCGGACGACCCTGCAGCTCGCGCCGGGGGCACCGGGGAGGCGGGGGCATCGGCCGGCCTCGGCTCGGCGCGGGGCAGCCTCACCGACGGCGGCGTCGTGGGCGAGGTCGGTGGTTGCTCGAGGCGACGAAGGGCACGACCCAGCGCCACCGTGGTCGACTCCCGCAGCGGCGACTCGCCGCGTTCCGGGCTCATGGGGCCACCGCCTGCACGCGCGAACGACGCCCCACCCGGTGGGCGAGCCGCTGGGCCAGGGCGATCCCGCCGCGCACGAGGGCGGAGCGTTCGAACCGGCGCCGGGCGGGCGCACCATCGATCAGATGGGCCGCCGCGGGCGGGTCGTGCGGGAGCGTTCCGAGGATCGGCACGCCGAAATGCTCACCGACCTCGTCGGCACTGTATGGCTGCCCGGCGCCGATGAGCAGCAGCCCGCATTCGGCCTGCGGAGCGTGCTCACCGACCTGCTCCACGACCATCGGCAGGCTGAGCCGAAGGGCTGCCAGGGCCCGCAGGCTCGTCCGGGTGGCGACCAGCACCGAGTCGGCGTGCCGCACCAGCGCCGTGGGCAGCCCGGCACCCACCCGCCCCGCGTCGATGATCACATCGACCCCGGCCGCCTCGAGCTCGGCCACCGTGGCACCGAAGTCGTCCCAGACGGGGGCGAACAGGTCGGCGGCACCGGGGTGACTGAACCCGCTGAGGAACCGCCGGGTGGGGGCGGTCTCCTCGACGAGCGGCACGGACTGCTCCCACAGAGCCCGCGCGAGCGTGGCCCGGCCGCGGTGCTGGGCGAGGGCGATCAGTCCGCGCGACGCGTGGTCGCGGTCGCGCAGGAATCCGGACTCGATGGCCTGCGTCGGCACCCGGTCGGCGTCGACCAGCAGCACGTCACGCGGCCACTGCAGGGCCATCAGCAGGGACGAGGTGGTCGCCCCGGGCGAGCCGACGACGGAGCTGAGGACGATGACGGCCATCAGCGTTCCCCCTGCCTGACCACCACCAGTGCGTCGGTGGCGGCGAGGCGGGCGACGGTCACGGCCTGGCCATCGGCCACCGACACGTCGAGCACCCAGGTGGCCCCGTCGGGCAGTTGCTGGGGTTGGGCGACGACGGTGGCGGGAATGGCGTCGCCGAGTTGCGAGGTCGACTTCTCGGCTCCGGGAGCGGCCACGGGCACCAGCAGCACGGTGGTGCCAGCCGGCAGCGGAGAGGTGGGCAGTCGTCCGGCCGCGAGCTTGAGACCCAGTTGACTGGTGCCCGCCGGGGTCACAGGGTCACCGATGGAGCCGGCGCCGACCAGCACGCCAGCGGGCAGGTCGACCAGTGCGTGCTTGCCGATCAGCTCCTGCAGCCTCTCGGCCGGGAACGACTCCACCCCCGGCGGGGTGCCGACGTTGGCGACCCCCAGGTCGGCCGCCTCGACGATCTCACCGCGGGCCACGTCGGCGACCAGCACCACCACCGGTTCGGCTCGGGTGGTCTGGGTCCAGGCGACGGCGGCACCCAACGCCCCGAGGCAGGCGACCAGAAGTCCGATGATCACCAGCCGAGGGCTGCGGCGCGGGCGCAGGGCCGCCTGCGTCGAGCGCGCGACGACCCCGCCGGAGGGCACGAACGGCTCCGCCGTCGTCCGCTGGCGCTCGTCGACCTGGCTCATGCCGGGAAACCTACGGAGCGACGGGGTCATTCGTGAACGACTTCACGCAGGCTGTGGACAACTCGGAGCGACACGCCCGAGTTGTCCACAGCCCGACCATTCGAGAACGTCACCTACCCCACCCATCCGATCGTCCCCCGGCTCCGAATCCCCACCAGACGCGTCGCGGAGTCCCGCGGCCACGATGGAGGGAAACCAACATGTCTGTTCTCAGGTCACCGAAGACCACGACCACGATGGCCGGGCTCGCCGTGGGAGCCGTGATCGCGCTGCCGCTGGCAGCACTCGGCACCCCGGCCCAGGCCCACCCCGGGCACCCTCACGAGGCGGTGACGATCCGGCTCGACGCCACCTTGGGCAGCGATGCCAGCGGCACCGCCACCCTGACCCCCACCTCGGACGGTGGGCTGACGGTGTCGGTCAAGGCCCAGGGCATGACCCCGGGCATGCCGCACGCCCAGCACATTCACGGTGACGTGTCGGGCCACCACTTCACCTGCCCCGGCCCTGACGCCGACACGAACAACAACGGCTACCTCAGCGTCGAAGAGGGACTGCCCCAGTACGGCGGCATCCACATCTCGCTGACCACCAAGGGCGACACCTCTCCCAAGAGCGGCCTCGCCGTCGACCGGATGCCGGTGGCCGACGCCAACGGCAACCTCTCCTACACCCGCACGCTGACCGCCGCCGAGTTGCCCCAGGGAACCCTGGAGCACCTGACGATGCTGCACATGGTGCAACACGGCATCGACGCCAACGGCAACGACAAGTACGACCTCGACGGGCTGGGTGAGTCGAGCTTCGCCAAGTCGCTCGGGGCCGCGGGCATTCCCGAAGAGGCGACCGATGTCGCCACCTGCGGCATGGTCGTGCCCAGCGGGGTCAACACCGGTGGTGAGGCGGGTGCCGGCGTCGAGAACACCGGCCTGATCGCCCTCGGTGGCGTGCTGTTGGCCGGTGCCGGCACCACCGCCCTGGTGGCGCGCCGGTCGGCCAAGGCCAAGAACGGATCCTCGTCGTCTTGAGGAGCCGATCAGGACGAGGCCCCGTGACCCGGCTCGCGTTGGTGGGGGCGGCCCTCGGGCTGGCCGGGGCGGTCGCGATCGCGATCGCTCTGGCCGGTCAACAACCCGGGCCTCCGGTGGCGATGGCGCCGAGCAGCGTCTCGTCGTCCGCTCCCACGCCGAGCACGTCGAACACTTCGCCGATGCCCGACCCGGCCACCTCGTCCGAGAGGTCACCGTCGCCGAGCGCACCCACGAAGCCCGCACCCGCGAAGCGCACGCTGACCGAGTCGGCACCCACGCGCCTCGACATACCCAGCATCGGGGTGCGGTCGGCCCTGGTCGACCTCGGTCTCGACGGGGGCGCCATGGAAACTCCCTCGAACCCCGATCTGGCGGGCTGGTTCACCGGGGCGCACACCCCCGGAGGGCCGGGCACGTCGGTGGTGGTCGGCCATGTCACCTGGAACCGTCGCCCAACCGTGTTCTACAAGCTCGGTCAGCTGACGGTGGGCAGTCGGGTGCAGGTGGCCCGGAAGGACGGCACCACCGCCACCTTCACGGTGCGCAAGGTCGGCACCTTCGCCAAGTCGGCGTTCCCCAACGGCGAGGTCTACTCCCCCGACCCGGCACCACGGCTGATCCTGATCACGTGCGGGGGTGCCTACGATCGCGCGACCAGTAGCTACGATTCCAACGTGATCGTCTGGGCAGACCTCACCTCGACACGATGAGCCACTCGCCTCGATGAGAGAGTTCGGCCCAACAACCCCCGCCGGGGCCACGACGTGGTTCCGGCCCGAGCGCCAAGGTGGTGAGCGTGCCGGACCCCGCCCCTCGCGCACCCCTGTCGGCGGATGAGCCCGCCGTGCTGCTCGACCTGTTGACCCGGGCCAGTGGTGGTGACGAGCAGGCCTTCGGTGAGTTGTACGACCGCACCAGTGCCCGTGTGTACGGTCTGGTTCTTCGTGTGCTGCGCGGCCCCGACCTGGCGGCCGAGGTCGTGCAGGAGGTGTATCTGGAAGTCTGGCGCCAGTCGGCGCGCTATCGAAGTGAGGCGGGATCGGTGATGGCCTGGATGTGCACGATCGCCCACCGACGCGCCGTCGACCGGGTGCGATCGGTGCAGAAGCAGACCGACCGCGACCAGCGCTGGCATCGCCTGACCGATGCCGAGCAGAATGACGAGGTGTGGACCACGGTGGAGCGCGGGCTCGACGCCGAGCAGGTGCGTGAAGGGCTGACCGCCCTCACCCCGGTGCAGCGGGAGGCGGTCACCCTGGCCTACTACCGCGGCTGGAGCCAGACCCAGATCGCCGACCGGCTGGGACTTCCGTTGGGCACCACCAAGAGTCGCATCCGCGACGGCCTCGCCCGGCTGCGCGACGTCCTGGGGGTGCAGACATGAACGACCCGCACGCCAACGCCGGCGCCTACGCCGTCAACGCCCTCGACGCGGACGAGCGCGCCGCCTTCGAACTCCACCTGCGGGGCTGCGAGCCCTGCACTCGTGAGGTGGCCGAGTTCGGCGAGACCCTCGCCCTGCTGGCCGCCGACGGGGCGACCGCCGCGCCCTCAACCCTGCGTGCCTCGGTGCTCGCGGGCATCGCGGACGAACCGATCCTGCCTGCCGCCGAGCCACGCGCGATCACGGATCGGCCCTCACCGGTCGGACGCCTCACCCGGCTCGGATGGTGGGTGGCCGCGGCCGCCCTCGTGGCCGCCATCGCGTTGGGGACCGGCGTGGTCTCACTGCGCCACCAGGAACACCAGCAGCAGATTCGGGCCCAGCAGGCCGAGCGCCAACGGGCCGAGTTGCTGGCGGCGCCCGACCTGCGCGTGCACCGGGCTGCCCTCACCGACGGTTCGCAGCTCACCTATCTCGTCTCCCAGCAGCGAGCCGCCGGAATGCTGGTCGCCAGCGACCTGGCCGATCCCCGCCAGGGCCGCGTCTGGCAACTGTGGACGATGCACGACGGCACCCCTCGTCCGGCCGGACTGGTGAGCTCGGGGGGCCGGGTGGAGGTCTGGATCACCGGCCTGGCGGGTGCCCAGGCGATCGCCATCACCGACGAGCCCGCCGGCGGGTCCGACCAGCCGACCACCACACCGCAGGCGGTCGCCGAGTTCTGAGAGAACCCGGCGACCGTCGCGAAGGCAACGAGCGCGTCAGCGGCCCTGTCGTCAGCGAATGGGCACCTCACCCGTCTCACAGGCCGCAGCCCCGTACGACCCCAGGTAGTGCACGATGAAGAACGTGGTCTCGTCGCCGAACTCGTTGTTGAAGTCGACGCCGAAGTGTCCGTCATCGCCCACCTGGGTGGTGACCGTGAAGGTCTTGCCGTCGGGTCCGACCACCTCGACCAGCACCGTGCCGCCCGAGGTGACTCCCGACTTGTCGTCGGTGAACACCACCTGCCCGGTCACGTAACTGGAGTTGAGGCGACCCACGTCGATGCGCGTCTCGCGGCCGGCATCGACCCGCATGCCCACGCCACCGGTCAGCGTGCGGGCACCACAGTCGGCCTCGAAGGGGCGCTCCGCCCAGCCCGAGACGCTCACCTGGTTGGGCACCTCCCACAGGTACGAGGGCGTGCGCCGGCGCTTCTTCTCCTCGGGGCTGTCGATGCCGATCCACCACTCCGGGTGGCCCCACAGCGCCTCGTCCCAGACCCTGATCGGCGCCTGCCCCTTACCGGGCACCGTCACCCACGTGTGGTCGACGAACAACCGGTGCTGCGGGTGCGTCTGCTCCACGCGGGCGTGCACCAGGGCCTCGTCCGCGAACGGGTTGGCGAGCAGCACCTCGGCGCCCACGCGCCCCGACGGTGAGGCCGAGGCCGAGATGAACCGGGTGTAGTTCGAGCGTGCCTCGTTGTTGAAGATGTTGTTGTCGACGACGGCGAGGTTGCCGGGGTCCTGGTAGAGCCGAATGCGCACGATCACGCAGTAGTGCCGACCCGACGCCGACGACGGCGCCCAGCCCGCGCTGAACTCGGTGGTGGCGCCGGGGCCGATGTCGCGCACATCGGTGCCCAACAACTGCCACGGACCGTCGCCGGTGGTGTACTCCGTGACGAAGAAGTCCACCGTCACCCCGCGCGCCAACAGGTCGCCCGAGTTGCGCACCTTCGCCACCAGCGTGTTGTCGTGACCGAGCCACGGCACGTTGGTGAAGTGGGCCGGGTCGGCGGCCGACTTGGCGTTGCGCACCTCGATGTCGGGGCTCTGCCAGGTGGGCCCTCCCGTCCACGGACGAATCCCCGGCTCGGGCTTGCCGTTCGAGCCGTAACTCACCCGCACCACCGCGTTGTCGGCGGCGGTCGAGACCACCTCGATCTTGAGGTCCATCTGCGTGCCGGGGTCCTTCTCGTCGTAGTCGCCACCGGTGCCGAGCAGTCGTCCGTCGCCGTCGAGGTCGTTGCGCACGAAGATGATCGGCGGACGAGCCATGGGCGCGGCGAAGGTCTCAGACGTGACGTCGGTGATCACCACCCGCCGGTCGGTGACTAGGGCGTCGGTGTCGGCGCCGGGCTGGATGGCCCGGTATTCCACGTAGTAGTTCCAGCCATCGCCCAACCTGATCTCGATGGCCCGGGAGCGACCGGCGGGCGGCGCGCCCAGCTCGGCGGCGTGCAGCGTGGTGTTCTCGGCCACCGCGCTCGACCCCGAGAAGTTGTAGAGCTTCAGGTGGGCCGGGTCGACCCAGCCCATGCGCATCTTGTTCGAGATCGTGTAGTGCGGCAGGCGGTCCCGGGAACCGGCCATCATGTCCCAGTCAGTCGTGAGCCGGCCGTCGACGTCGGCCGAGTACTCCGGGAACGAGTAGAGGTCGGGCAACCCCAGCGTGTGGCCCAGTTCGTGCGACAGCGTGGTGTGCATCTGTCGTCCGTCGTGGGCCGCGAAGTCGAGCGGCACGTACGTGAACGCCAGGTTGCGCCAGTCGGTCATCACGTTGGCGCCACACAGCAGGGTGGCGGAGTCGTTGGCATGGGGCCAGACGAACCTGGCGGGCGGGCCACCGGCGGCATCGGGCGACGCCACCACGACGATGATCACGTCGACGGCGAACAGGTCGGCTCGGGTGATCACCCCCGCGGTCAGGCCGCGACTGACCACCGTCTGCAGCGTGGTGCCGATCGACCCCCAGCGGTCGTCGGTGACCACCCCGTCCTTGACGGTCTGGGCGAAGTAGTCGGTCCAGCTGCCCGGCAGGCTGATCGGGCCGAAGGTCTGGTTGTTGCGCACCGTCAGCGTCAACCCCGAGGTGCCGGCGACGAAGTTCGAGTTCTCCTCGTAGTAGTCGCGGGCCGATCGGTTGGCACCGGCGGTGGCGAAGCCCGTGGTCACGTGCTGCAGAATGCTGGTTCGGTCATTTGCCAGGGCGGGGTCGGCGGTGGGCCATCGTCCACTCGACGTGTCGACCATCAGCACCAGCGAGCGCCACTCCCCCGTGTGGGGAACGGTGCGCACGTTCTGCGGAGTGCCGGGGCCACCGCCCCACCCGGAATCGCCCGAGAAGGTGGTGGCGTGGGGCACGAACCCCGAGGGCCCGATGTCAGCATGCTTCCAGTGGTCGGTGACCTCGAACTCGGTGTAGGCCAGCTCGGTGCCGGTGGCCACCTCGACCATCACCACCTTGTGCACACCCAGAGCCCCTCCGGCGACCAGCAGCGGGGTCGGCTCGGCCGCACCGTCCTGCCGGGCGTGCGACACGATGCCCGCCTCGGGACCGTCGGGCACCTCGAAGCGCACGTCGTGCGGGGTGAGGGCGGTGGTGCCCAGGTCGAACGTCAGCGGCACCCACGACCCCACGAACAGGGCCTCGGCGGGCGGGTTGACGACGGGGTCGCGGTGCAGGTCGGCCAGCTGGTCGACCACGGCGACGATCTCGCTGGTGACCACCAGCACGCGCCCGTCGCGCAGCCCGTGGGCCTCGAGCAGAGTGCCCGGCAGCGCCGCGGTCGGCCGCGTCTCGACCGCCCCGGTCGCCGGGGTGATGGACGACAGCTCGGCCGTCGCCGGGTGGGCCACGTAGAGCACGTCACCACTGGCGGAGACACCCAGGCGTCCGACCCGCGGCAGGGCGCCGGTGAGCGCCGACACGGTGCCGCCGACCAGCTGACCCACCACTCCGCCGCCGATGCGCAGCGGGTTGCGGGCCACGAACGTGGTGACGGACGACTGCGCCACTCCCGTGGTGCCGCCCACGAGCAGGTCGGTGGTGGCGCCAGTGGCCAGGTCGACCTGGGTGAGGGTGCCCGATGACGACAGCCGGAACGGCGGGATGAGCACCCGTCCCACACGCGGACGAAGGAGCGGCACTCGCGTCGGCGTCACCAGCAGGGCCTGCCGGCCTCGACGGCTGACGGCCGCCTGCCCGTACGAGTCGCGGGTGTCGGCGAGGGTGGTGGCGGGGGCGGCGGGATCGTCCGGGTCGAGGGTGAGCACCTCGCCGGCGGCGGTGCACGCGATCAGGGTGCGGCCCAGCGCCAGACCGGTGGCCGGGCTGGCCAGCTGTTGGTGAGGGGTGTGCACGCCGTCGAGGGTGAGGGTGCCGAGGGTGCCGTCGGACTGGGCGACCCAGACGAGGTCACGGGCGTGGTCGACGGCGGTGGCGGTGATGGTCGGAAGGGTGGCGATGACGGTGAACATGGCTGCTCCTCGCAGGGTGGTTGCCTGCAGAGGAGGAGAGCACGCGCACTGGCCTGATACGTGCCCGGTTGTCCACAGGGGGTGTGGACAACCGGGTGGGTGGTTGTGGAGAACTCAGTCGGGTCTTCCGCGACGGGAGCCCTCACTGACCCAGACTTCACTGACCCAGACTTCAGTGACCCAGATTTCAGTGACCCGGCACGACCGGCATGGTGGCGGTCGGGGGCTCGATGGCGGCCTTGCGCCCGTCGAACGTCACCCTCCCCAGCCACAGCTGGCGCCCCTGGGCGGCGTCGCCCACCGCTCCCGGCGGCCAGGCGTGGTAGGCCGTCCACCACTGGTCGCCGACCTTGAACAGCTGGTTGTGCCCCGGGCCGGCGGCGACGTCGTTCGAGGTGAGCAGCGGCGCGGGGTCCTTCGTGAACGGCCCGGTGGGGGCATCGGCGACGGCGTGCCCGACACCGTACTGGTCGGTCCAGAAGCCGTTGCCGGAGTAGAACAGGTGGTAGACGCCGTCGACCTTGACGACGGCCGGGCCCTCGACCAGCGGACCCTCCCAGGCCTGGTCCTGCTTGAACAGCTTCGTCGGCTCCCCCACCAGCGAACGCCCGTCGTCGGAGAGCCGCTGCACCTTCATCCAGGTGTCGGCGTCGATGGCATTGCCGTCGTTCTTCCAGTAGAGCCAGGCGGTGCCGTCGTCGTCCACGAACGGCGACGCGTCGATGGAGCCGCCCTCGTCGGTCTCGCAGACGATCGGGGCGGACGAGGTGTCGGTGTAGGGGCCGGCCAGCGTGTCGGACGATGCCACCGATACGCACTGCACCGGCTCTGTCGAGGACGACGGGGACACGGGGGCACGGGTGGTGTAGTACATCCGGTACCCGCCGCCCAGAGCCTCGGGCCAGGCAATGATCTCGGGCGCCCACACCTTGCCGGGGGTCGACCATTCGGCCACCCGGGGCAGGGCATCGTCCGCCTGTTCCCAGGTGACGAGGTCATCACTGGTGAGGGTCTGCACATTGCTGCCGGCGCCGTTGGTGGCGATCGCGACCCAGTGGTCACCGTCGCGCAGCACCTGCGGGTCGGGGAAGTTGAACGCGTAGACGGGATTCGTGAAGCCCATGGGGGTCTCCTGGGACTGGGTGGCGTTGGTCTGGGTCTGGGTGGAATCGGTGGTGGTGGGGGTGTCTGGGGAGGGCTGGGACGAGGGCGAACAGGCCGCGACCGTGAGCGCGACCAGCACCGCCAACGCTGCGCGGGCTCCCCTGAGGGGGCGCCCCGCGGGGCGGGTCAGCCCACGGCCGACCCGCCCCGAGGAGTGCGCGCAGGTGGTCACCGAGGCCACGTGCCGGGGGCGGCCGAGGCCGCGGTGATGGTCGCGTAGTCGAAACGCGCCACCGCCTGGTGCTGCGATCCGCCGCCCGCATACAGCCCGATCTGCGGCGTGTCGCCGGCGGCCAGGGTCCAGGTGGCCCCCCACGTCCAGGTCAGGCCGTCCTTCGAGGTGGCCGCCCGGTACAGGTGCTCGCCGGCCGCGTTCTGGTGGTGCGCGACACGCAGCCAGATGGTCGGGGCCGTCGAAGAGACGATGGCGCCGCCGTAGATCAGCCGCGGATCACCGGGAGCGACGGCCAGCTCGCGCCCGTACTCGATGGTGCGGGTGCCCCAGATCGAGACCGTGCCCAGCCGGGCGAAGTCGTCGTCACTGCGGCGCACGATGATGCCCGCCTGCTGGTAGTTGCGGAACTCGTTCTCGCCCAGGTCGAGGTTCACCTTGGTCTCGAAGATCCAGTCCGTCGAGGTCGGCGGCGTGGTCAGCAGCAGGGCGCCGTTGTTGGTGGTGCCCGCCACGTCGACGGCCCTCAACGGGAAGTTGAGTGCCCCGTCACCGACGCTCACCGCGGCATCGGGACGTACCCACGACCACTGCGGGCCGACCGCCGTGCCGTCGCCGGAGCCCGAGAACTGCTCCGAGAGCAGCGGCTCGCCGGCGGCCACCGGTTGCGGGGTCAACGTCGTGGCCTCGACGGCGAGCCGGTTCACCGAGAGGTTGTCGACCATGCCGGCACCCCCGAGCACCAGCGGCGCCGCGGCGGAGTCGATGGCCTGATCGGCCACCACCACACGGGCGCGCGGGTCGCCGAGGTCGGAATCGGCCACCTCGGCCGTGAGCACCTTCTTGTCGAGGGTGATCCGCAGCGTGCGCCAGTGATCGGCCGGCGCCAGATCATCGGACGACCCCGCCTGCCCGGGCGTCTGCACGGTCAACGAGGAGGCCGACACGGTGACCGTCGACTGCTTGCCCGGCTTGCCCACGGTCACCGACAGCGGCGGCTCGGTGCCCTTGAGGTCGAGCCGCAGCTCGAGATTGCCGCCGGGCAGTCGGTCGAGGCTGGTGGCCCGTCCGTTCACCACGGCGACCGCACCACCCAACGCATCGGTGCCCCGGGTGGCACCCGAGAGCGTGGTGGTGGGGTCGTCCACCTGGCCGCGCAGCATCGACCCGGTCACCGGCAGCGGCTGCGCCGTGTCGGAGGGGCCGCCGCCGGCGTTGACGCGCGGCCAGCCGTCGACCCAGTCGATGCGGTCGATCAGCATCGGCCGCTGGTTGATGCCGGTCGGGTTGGTCAGCCACGGATCGTCGCGGGGAAGGCCGTGGTAGACGAGGAAGTCGCGCCCGGCCAGGTCGCGGAACGACCCGTTGTGGCCGGGGCCGATGAACCGGTTGCCGTTCTGGGTCACCACCAGGGTGCCGCCGGTGTTCGACGCGGTCAGCTCGAGGCCGTCAGCGTCGACGAAGGGCCCCATCGGGGAGCGCGATCGTCCGGCGAAGACCGAGTAACCGGTGGCCGGTCCGGCGCAGCAGTTCGCCGACGAACCCATCAGGTAGTACCAGCCGTCGTGCTCGGTCACCCAACTGCCCTCGTACCGATCATTGGCGCCCACCTGGGTGGTCTCGCCGACCGCGGTGAGGCCGTCGGCCGAGAGCCGGGTCACGTGGGTGCCGCCGTAGTAGTTGCCGAAGTAGAGGTAGTTGTCGCCGTTGGTGTCGGTGAATCCGGCCGGGTCGATGGTGTTGAACCAGTTCTTCGAGTCGGGGTTCCAGCGCGGCGCGACCACCGGAGCGTCCGTGGGGGTCCAGGGGCCCGCGGGAGTGGGGGCGGTGGCGACTCCGATCGCAGGGTCCCACGAGCCAGCCTCGGCGCGGGTGTCGGTGACCGTGAAGTACATGACGTACTGGCCGCCGATGTAGCGCACGTCGGGCGCCCACAGGAAGGACGACCGCTCGGCCCAGCTGGGCCAGTTGGCGTCGGAGAAGATCTCGCCGACGTACTCCCAGCTGGCGAAATCGCGGGTGCGGGCGATGTGCCCGATGCCCGAGGGCGAGCCGGCCTTCAGCGGGTCGGCGGTGGCGTAGGCGTAGTACCAGCCGTCCTTGCCCTGGATCAGCATCGGGTCGGCGTAGGTGTCGGCGAACGAGTCCGACACGGCGTTGGTGTACGTGCCTGCGGAGGTGCGCGCGGTGGTGTCGGCGACGGCTCCGGGCACGGACGAGCCCAGCGCCGCCACGCCCAGGCAGAACGACAGCGCGAGGGCGGCGAGGCCCTTCTTCGGGGTGAACAGGACGGGTGGCTGCATGACGAGTCCTTCGGGGGGGTGGGTTGTTTACAACGTTGTAAAGCACGACCAGTCTGCCGGTTCGAGCGGCCACTGTCAGATGATCGCGACAATTCCGCGAAGGGATACAGTCAGCACCATGGCGGCGCGATTGCGTGACGTGGCCGAACTGGCAGGCGTCTCGGTGAAGACGGTCTCCAACGTCGTCAACGACCACCCCCACATCCGCGACACCACCCGCGCCCGCGTCGAGGCGGCCATCGCCGAGCTGGGTTATCGTCCGAACCTGTCGGCCCGGCAGTTGAAGAACGGACGATCGGGCTTCCTCGCGCTGGTCGTTCCCGAGATCGAATCGCCCTACTTCGCCGACCTCGGTGCCAAGTTCTCCGCCGCCGCCTCGGAGCGCGGCTACTTCACCCTGTTCGAGACCACGCACGGGTCACGCAACTCCGAAGAGACGATCCTGCGCGGGCTGCCGCGGCTGGCCGTCGACGGCATCGTGTTCTCACCGCTGGTGGTCGATGCGGCCACCATCGAGGAGCGCGCCACCCAGACCCCGATGGCGCTGCTCGGCGAACGAGCCGTCCCCGCCGGGGTGCCGCTGGTGAGCGTCGACTCGGTGCCGGCCTCCCACGCCATGACCGAGCACCTGATAGGCCTGGGCCGGCGTCGGATCGCGGCGATCGGTCGCGAAGTGATCGCCCCGGACGGGCAGGCGACGTCGTCCGTTCGTCTGCAGGGCTACCGACAGGCGCTCGCCGAGGCGGGGCTGCCCTACGACGACGCGCTGGTGGTCGGGGTGCGCGAGTACTCCCGCGGGGACGGGTACGCCGCGATGCGCACCCTGCTCGACCTGCCCGAACCGCCCGACGCCGTGTACTGCTTCAACGACCTGATGGCGATTGGGGCCATCCGTGCCTGCCACGACGCCGGGTTGAGGGTGCCGGACGATGTCGCCGTCGCCGGTTTCGACAACATCACCGAGGGCCGCTATTCGACGCCCCGGCTGACCACGATCGCTCCCGACCTCGACGCTCTGGTGGCGGCGGTGCTGGACGAGCTGATCGGGCGAATCACGGGCGGGATCCCGCCGAATCAGGGGGCGCGGGTGCACGTGCCGTGGACCCTCGAGGCCCGGGAGTCGACCCTGGGCCGCTGAGCCGCGGTCCCCCTCGCGGTGTTGCCAGGGAGCGCCGGCAGGCCGTCTCGCCCGGGGGTCTCGACGCGGCCACCCCACCCGCAAACTCGCACCCAAGAGTGCGACCCCCAGGGTGGAGTCAGGGTGTCAGTGCAACACGTTGTTCGGAGGTGTTGCATGCGTCGTGGGAATCCGGGTTACCCGGGGTGGATGCGGGAGTGGGTGCTGTGGTTGGCGGCGTCGGGGTACTCGGCGCAGAGGGCCGCGGATCAGGTGGGTGTGAGCGCGGGGACGGCTGCTGGTTGGTTGCATGCTGCTGGCATGGATCTGAAGCGTGGTCGTCATGGCGGTCTGGTTGTTGAGGTCGAGGTTGTACGGCCGGTGCTGCCGCACCCGGCGCCGTCACACGGGGCCCGGTTGTCGTTGGCGGATCGGACGTTGATCCATGTCGGGTTGGTCCAGCGGTGGTCGTTACGGCGCATCGCCGGCCAGCTGGGGGTGTCGGCGTCGACGGTCAGCCGAGAGATCGCCCGCAACTCGACACCGACCGGGTATCGGGCTGAGGCTGCCGAGACCGCGGCCGCGGGCCGTCGGGGACGTCCGAAACGGTCAAGGTTGGACGATCCCGTGCTGCGGCAACGGGTCGTCGAGGGGTTGAACTCTCACTGGTCGCCCCGGCAGGTGTCGATCCGTCTGGCGGCGCAGCATGGCAAAGATGGTTCCGTGAGCCACGAGACGATCTACCAGGCCCTCTACGTCCAGGGCAGGGGTTCCCTGCGCGAGGAACTGAGGATCGACAAGGCACTGCGATCCGGACGGACCCACCGCATCCCCCACTCGAAGCTACCGCCCCGGACGGGACGACCATGGCTGCAGGGTCATCACATCTCCACACGACCGGCCGAGGCAGCCGATCGAGCGATCCCGGGCCACTGGGAGGGTGACTTGGTCCTCGGAGCACGCAACCAGACCGCCATCATCACCTTGGTCGAACGCGCCTCACGGTTCGTCCTGCTCCATCGGCTGCCCGACCAACACGACAGCACCACCGTTGTCGACGCGTTGATCGCCATGGCCGCCACCCTGCCAGCGCAGATGCAGATGAAGTCACTCACCTGGGACCAAGGATCCGAGATGGCCGAGCACCCCACGTTCAGCCTCGCCACCCACACCCAGGTCTACTTCTGCGACCCCCACAGCCCGTGGCAACGAGGCAGCAACGAGAACACCAACGGCCTGATCCGCGACTTCTGGCCAAAACCCACCGACTTCGCCCAGATCACCGACGCCGAGATCCTCCACGTCCAGAACCTCCTCAACGACCGACCCCGCGAAACTCTCAACGCCCTCACCCCACGTGAGAAACTGCAACAACTACTCACCGTTGCACTGACCGATTGAGACCACCCAGGA